>QBMB01000005.1:71858-93065 GCA_003241965.1 Burkholderiales bacterium
ATGTCGCTCACCGTGGCGCGCACCGGGTGGCCGAGTTCGCCAAACACGTCCCACAGCGTGGTGGGGCAGGCCTGCGGGGCGGGCAGGGTGATGCCGCGTTCCTGCAGCACCTTGCTGATCTTCTCGCCGAAACTGCCCTTCTGGCTGATGCCCGAGAGATCGCCCTTCACATCGGCCATGAACACCGGCACGCCGATGTTGGAGAACTGCTCGGCCAGGGTTTGCAGCGTCACCGTCTTGCCGGTGCCGGTGGCGCCGGTGATCAATCCGTGGCGGTTCGCCAGGCCGGGCAGCAGCTGGCAGGTGGTGGTGGCGTTCTGGGCGATCAGCATCGGTTCGGCCATGGCGGAGGTTCCTTGTGTGCGGGTTCGTAGCAGGGCGGGTGAAAACGTAAAATCGCGTGCTTATTAGATCAAAGCCCAAGCAGGCAAAAGGACAATTTCGTGGCCGGACACAGCAAATGGGCAAACATTCAGCACCGCAAGGGCCGCCAGGACGAAAAGCGCGGAAAGATCTGGACGCGCGTGATCCGTGAGATCACCGTGGCCGCGCGCCAGGGTGGTGGTGATCCTGCGATGAACCCGCGTTTGCGCCTGGCCATCGACAAGGCCAAGGCCGCCAACATGCCGGCCGACCGCATCAAATACAACGTGGAAAAAGCCTCCGGCACGCTCGAAGGGGTGAGCCTGGAAGAGATCCGTTACGAGGGTTACGGCATCGGTGGTGCGGCCGTGATCATCGACACCATGACCGACAACAAGGTCCGCACGGTGGCCGAGGTGCGCCACGCTTTCAGCAAACACGGTGGCAACCTGGGGACGGACGGCTCGGTGTCGTTCCAGTTCAAGCACTGCGGGCAACTCGTGTTTGCGCCCGGTACGTCGGAAGACAAGGTGATGGAAGTGGCGCTGGAAGCCGGCGCAGACGACGTGATCACCGACGCCGACGGTGCCATCGAGGTGCTGACCTCGCCCACCGAATTTGAAGCCGTGAAGAATGCGCTGGAAGCTGCCGGCCTCATGCCCGAGATCGCTGAAGTGACGATGCGCGCCGAGAACACAGTGGAGCTCGCTGGTGAGGATGCCGCGCGCATGCAGAAACTGCTGGACGTGCTGGAAGACCTGGACGACGTGCAAGGCGTCTTCCACAACGCAGAAATTCACGAATGAAAGTTCTCGTCATCGGCGGCGGTGGCCGCGAACACGCTCTTGCCTGGAAACTCAAACACGACGACGGCGTGAGCCAGGTATTCGTGGCACCCGGCAACGCCGGCACAGCTCGCGACCCGGACCTGATCAACCTCGACATCACCGACAAGGTGGCGCTGCGCGAATGGGCGCAGGCCCAGGGCGTGGCGCTTACCGTGGTGGGACCTGAGGCGCCTTTGGCGGCCGGCGTGGTGGACGAATTCCGCACCCACGGCCTGCCGATCTTCGGCCCCACCAAAGCGGCCGCGCAGCTGGAGAGTTCCAAGGCCTTTTCCAAGGCTTTCATGCAGCGCCACGGCATCCCCACGGCGAAGTACCAGGCCTTTACCGATCCGGCTCTGGCCCATGCTTATGTGGACGCAGAAGGCGCGCCCATCGTCGTCAAGGCCGACGGTCTGGCCGCCGGCAAAGGCGTGGTGGTGGCCATGACGGTGGCCGAAGCGCACGAAGCCATCGACTTCATGCTGCTGGACAACGCCCTCGGCGTGGCACACAACGAAGGCGGGGCGCGCGTCGTCATTGAAGAGTTCCTCGAAGGCGAAGAGGCCAGCTTCATCGTGCTGTGCGACGGTGAGCATGCGTTGGCGCTGGCCACCAGCCAGGACCACAAGCGCCTGCTGGACGCCGACCAGGGACCCAACACCGGCGGCATGGGCGCGTATTCGCCCGCCCCGGTGGTCACGCCTGCCGTGCACGAGCGCGCCATGAACGAGGTGATCCTGCCCACGCTGCGCGGCATGGCCGCCGACGGCATTCCATACACCGGCTTTCTGTATGCGGGCCTGATGATCACGCCCGATGGCAGCGTGAAGACGCTGGAGTTCAACTGCCGCATGGGCGACCCGGAAACCCAGCCGATCTTGATGCGCCTGAAGAGCAACCTCACGCAGGTGCTGCTCTCGGCCACGCGCGCCGAACTCGACCGCGTCACCCTGGACTGGGACCCGCGTGTGGCCCTGGGCGTGGTATTGGCTGCGGCCGGTTACCCGCTGAGTCCGCGCAAGGGCGACGCCATCACCGGCTTGCCCGCCGATGCGGTCGACCGCATGGTGTTCCACGCCGGCACCGCCACGGCAGGAGCACACGTTCAGGTGTCCGGCGGGCGCGTGCTGTGCGTGACCGCGCTGGCCGAGACGGTCGCCCTCGCGCAACAGCGCGCCTATGAGGTGGTGGATGCGATCCACTTCGACGGCATGCAGTGCCGCCGCGATATCGGGTACCGTGCACTCTGAATGCGCCTTGCACCACCGGCTGATCTGACCGTTCTGTCGCAGCCTTCGCCCATTTTTGTTGATTCGGTCCGACCATGAAACAGACCTCCTTGTCCGCCGTGCGCGAGTTCCTCACCGACCTGCAGGACCGCATCACTTCCACCGTGGCCATGGTCGATGGCGGCAGCTTCGTGGTCGACCGATGGTCCAAACCCGCGGGTGAAATCCTGCAGGGCAGCGGCATCACGCAGATTCTCGAAGACGGCGCTGTGTTCGAGCGCGCAGGCTGCGGCTTCTCGCACGTGACCGGCCCGCGCCTGCCGCCGTCGGCCACCGCCCACCGACCCGAGCTCAACGGCGCACCGTTTGAAGCCATGGGGGTCTCGCTGGTGTTTCACCCGCGCAACCCGTATGTGCCCACGGTGCACATGAATGTGCGCATGCTGGCGGCCACCCCCGAAGGTGGTGAGCCGGTGTGCTGGTTCGGTGGCGGCATGGACCTCACGCCCTACTACGGCTTTGAAGAGGATGCGGTGCATTTCCACCAGTCGGTGAAGAACGCCCTCGACCCGTTTGGCGTGGACAAGTACCCGCGCTTCAAGACCTGGTGTGACGAGTACTTTTATTTGAAGCACCGCGACGAGCAGCGCGGCATCGGCGGCGTGTTCTTTGACGACTTTTCCGAGCTCGGCTTCGACGGCAGCTTTGCCATGATGAGCTCGGTGGGCGACGCTTTCCTGGACGCCTACCTGCCCATCGTCGACCGTCGTAAGAACACGCCGTACGGCGAGCGTGAGCGCAGTTTCCAGCTGTACCGCCGTGGTCGCTATGTCGAGTTCAACCTCGTGTGGGACCGCGGCACGCACTTCGGTCTGCAGTCGGGTGGCCGCAGCGAATCCATCCTGCTGTCGATGCCGCCGCTGGTGAGCTGGGCCTACAACCGCAAGACCAAGAAGGGCACGCCCGAGGAGCGGCTCTACAAGGACTTTCTGGTGCGCAAGGACTGGCTTTGAAGCCTGATGCAGCAAGCCCGCAGCGCGTGGGCATGTTCGGTGGTGCGTTTGATCCCCCGCACTGGGCGCACCTGGCACTGGCTGAAACCGCGCTCAAGCAGCTCGGGTTGGACGTGCTGCACATCCTGCCCACCGGTCACGCTTGGCACAAGACCCGGGTGCTTTCGTCCGCCGCCGATCGGGTGGCCATGTGCCATCTCGCGTTTGACGACCTGACCCGTGTGAAGATCGACGAGCGCGAAATTCACCGGGAAGGCCCGAGCTACACCGCCGATACGCTGCACGAACTCCAGCGCGAGTACCCGGGCGCCCAGCTTTTTCTCGTGCTCGGTGCCGACCAGTTGCTGGCGTTTCGCAGCTGGGTGCGCTGGCAGGAAGTGCTGGACCTGGCCACGCTGGCGGTGGCCAACCGCGCCACCAACATCGGTGCCGACGCCCCGTTGGACCAGGCGGTGGAGACCGACCTGTCTCAGGTGGATCTGCCTTTCGAACGGCTGGACATGCCGCTCAAGAACATCAGCGCGACCGCCGTGCGGGCCCGACTGGAACAAGCGGCGCAGAGTGCAAGCGCCCTGGAGGTTCTGGTGCCCGAGGCCGTCGCAGGCTACATTTCAACCCATCACCTTTATCAGATCCCCACATGACCAGCGAAACCATTGCCAAAAAAGACATCCAGAGACTCCAGCGCGCCATCGTCGACGGGCTGGAGGACGTCAAGGGTCAGGACATCGTGGTTTTCAACACCGAACACCTCTCACCGCTCTTCGAACGCGTGATCGTTGCCAGCGGCACCTCCAACCGCCAGACCAAGGCGCTGGCCGCCAGCGTGCGCGATGCCGTGCGCGAAGCCGGCTTCGACAAACCCCGCATCGAGGGGGAAGAGAACGGCGAATGGATCATCGTGGACTGCGGCGCTGCCGTAGCCCATGTGATGCAACCCGTGATCCGCCAGTACTACCGGCTTGAAGAGATCTGGGGCGCCAAGCCCGTGCGTTTGAAGCACGGTGCCGAGAAGCCGTTTGTGGCCGAGGCCAAGCCCGCCGCCAAGAGCCGCAAGAAGCCGGTGGCCACCGCCGCTGCGCAGCCCGCCAAGAGCACGGCGCGCAAGGCTGCGCAGTCGGCGGCTCGCACCGCCGCTGCCGCACCGGTCAAGACCGTTGCCAAATCGGGTGTCAAAAAGCCAGCGGTGAAAACAACGGTCAAGTCCGCCCCGGCCAAGACTTCCGCTGCCAAGACCACCCGCAAGCCAGCGACCAGCGCACCCAAAACCGCGCTGCAGAAACTGGTGGTCAAGCCCCGCACGGCCGCCAAGCCGGGCGCGAAGACCGCCAAGCCAGCAGCCAAGACGGCAGTCAAGGCAGTTGCCAAGCCCGTTGCAAAACCCGCTGTCAAGACGCCGGCACGCAAAACCACCAAGGCCGCTGCCCCCCGCAAGGCATGAAGCTGCTGATCGTCGCGGTCGGGCAGCGTGTGCCCGACTGGGCTCAGACCGCCTACGACGATTACGCCAAACGATTTCCACCCGAGCTTCGGGTGGAGATCAAAGCCGTGAAGACCGAGCCGCGCGGCTCCAAGACGCTGGAGACGCTGCTGGCGGCTGAGCGCGAGCGCATCGAGGCTGCGATCCCGCGCGGCTCGCGCATCGTGGCGCTGGACGAACGCGGCACCACCCTCACCACCAAGGCCCTGGCGCTGCAGTTGAACGAGTGGCAACTGGAGAGCGACGACGTGGCCCTGGTGATCGGCGGCCCAGATGGCCTGGACCCGGCCTTTCGCGCAGCGGCTCAGCAGCGCATACGCCTGTCTGACCTGACACTGCCGCACGCCATGGTCAGGGTGCTGCTGATCGAGCAGCTCTACCGCGCGTGGTCCGTCAACGCCAACCACCCGTACCACAGAGAATGAGCGACTTCATCTATCTCGCTTCGCAGAGCCCACGCCGCAAACAGCTTCTGGAGCAGTGGGGCATGCGCTGCGAACTGCTGCTTCCGGATGTCGATGAAGACGCCGAATCGCTCGAAGTGGTGTTAAAAGGCGAGGCGCCTGCAGCCTACGTGCAGCGCGTCACTGGGCTGAAGCTTCAAGCCTCCCTCGCTCGCTTGAAGCGCCGAGGTCTGCCCCCTGCACCCGTGCTCTGCGCCGACACCACCGTGGCGTTGGGCCGGCGCATCCTGGGCAAACCGGCCGACGCGCCAGAGGCCCGGCACATGCTCACCAGCCTGGCGGGGCAGCGTCACCGCGTGCTCACCGCCGTGGCGGTGGGCGTGCCAGGCAAACGCAGCCCGCGCATCCACGCTGCCTTGTCCACCTCATGGGTCACGTTCGAGCCACTGAGTGCCGCGCAGATCGCGCGGTATGTGGACAGCGGTGAGCCCATGGGCAAGGCGGGCGCCTATGCCATCCAGGGCCGCGCGAGCCTGTGGGTGAGCCACATCAGCGGGAGCTATTCGGGCATCATGGGCTTGCCCGCGCACGAGACAGCGCAGGTGCTGCATGCCGCCGGTGTGCGGGTGATCTGAACCGCAACGCGCCACGGAGAAGGGCCCCATGAGCCAGGACATTCTGATCAATTGGTCGCCGCAGGAAACACGGGTGGCGGTGGTGGAGCAGGGTGCGGTGCAGGAGGTGCACCTTGAGCGCACGCTGGAGCGTGGCCTGGTCGGCAACATCTACCTGGGCAAGGTCTCGCGCGTGCTGCCCGGCATGCAGTCGGCCTTCATCGACATTGGTCTGGACCGCGCAGCCTTCCTGCACGTGGCCGACCTCATGCCCAACATCGCCGCCAAACATGCGGCACCGCGCGCCAGCGCGCCCGTGGCTGCTGAATCCGAACCCGCCGCGCCGGCCCCGGGCGCCAACGGCAAGCTGCTCGCCGCCAACCCGGTGCTGCCGATCGAGCGCCAGATCTTCGAGGGGCAAGCGCTGATGGTGCAGGTGCTCAAGGACCCGATCGGCTCCAAGGGCGCACGCCTCACCGCGCAAATCAGCATCGCGGGGCGCCTGCTGGTGTTCCTGCCGCAGGACAACCACATCGGTGTGTCGCAGAAGATTCCGCCGGCACAGCGCGACGCCTTGCGCCAGCGACTGCTGCAGCTGACCGCCACCACCGATGGCAGCGCAGCGGGCGGGTTCATCTTGCGCACCAACGCCGAAGACGCCACCGACGAGGAACTGACCGACGACACGGCCTACCTGCGCAAGACCTGGCTGCGCATCAAGGAGGCGTCCACGCGCCAGCCTTCGGCCACGCTGCTGCACGAAGACCTGAACCTGATGCAGCGCGTGTTGCGCGATCTGGTCGGCGCCGAGACGCATTCCATCCGGATCGATTCGCGCGAGCAGCACGGTCTGCTCACGGCGTTTGCTGCCGAGTTCATGCCCGACACGGTGGCCAAGCTGCAGCACTACAGCGGCGAGCGGCCGATTTTCGACCTGTTCAATGTGGACGAGGACATCGTGCGTGCGCTCAGCCGCCGGGTGGACCTGAAGTCCGGCGGCTATCTGGTGATCGACCAGACCGAGGCCTTGACCACGGTGGACGTGAACACCGGCGGCTTCGTGGGCGCCCGCAACTTCGACGACACGGTGTTCCGCACCAACCTGGAGGCTTCGCAGGCGATCGCGCGCCAGCTGCGCCTGCGCAACCTGGGTGGCATCGTGATCGTGGATTTCATCGACATGGTGCGCGAGGACCACCGCGACTCGGTGCTCAGCGAGTTCCGAAAACAGCTAGCGCGCGACCGCGTGAAGACCATGACGGGCGGTTTCTCGCAATTGGGTCTGGTGGAGATGACACGCAAGCGCACCCGGGAATCACTCGCCCACATGCTCAGCGAGCCTTGTGCGGCCTGCAGCGGCAAAGGCGCGGTGAAGACCGCGCGCAGCGTGTGCTACGACATCCTGCGCGAGATCCTGCGCGAGGCCCGGGCCTTCAACCCGCGCGAATTCCGCGTGGTGGCTTCGGCCAAGGTGGTGGAGCTGTTCCTGGACGAGGAGCGCGCGCACCTGGCCGGTTTGTCGGACTTCATCGGCAAGCCGATTTCGCTGCAGAGCGAAGGCTCGATGACGCAGGAGCAATACGACATCGTGTTGCTGTAAGGCCCTCCCCGAAGCGCCTGCGGCGCCTCCCCCAGGGGCAACACCTGCGGCCCGGCAAAGCCGGTTCCGCGGTGTTCTGGATGGAGGAGCCTCTTCTCCGGCCTACACCTCGGGCCTGAAACTCTGCGAATGCAGCCGCGCGTACAACCCGTCGGCCTGCAGCAGTTCGCGGTGTGTTCCCTGTTCGCTGATGCGGCCATCGGCCAGCACCACCACGCGGTCGGCGTGCTCGATGGTGGAGAGCCGGTGTGCGATCACCAGCGTGGTGCGGCCCTTCATCAGCCGGGCCAGTGCGTCCTGCACGAGCCGCTCCGATTCGTTGTCCAGCGCCGAGGTGGCTTCGTCCAGGATCAGGATGGGCGCGTCCTTGTAGATGGCGCGGGCAATCGCCAGCCGCTGGCGCTGGCCACCCGAAAGCTCGGCTGCGTTGTGGCCCACTGTGCTGTGGATGCCCTGGGGCAGGCGCTCGATCAGCTCACCGAGGTTGGCCGACTCCAGCGCGGCGCGCACGCGGCCTTCATCGATCTCGTTGCCCATGGCGCCCAGCGCCACGTTGGACGCCAGCGTGTCGTTGAGCATCACCACATCCTGGCTCACCATGGCGTACTGGCGGCGCAGGCTGGTGAGGTTCCAGTCGGTGAGCGGCACGCCGTCCAGGCGGATGTCTCCGCGCTCGAACTCCACGAAACGTGGCAACAGGTTGACCAGGGTGGTCTTGCCCGAGCCCGAAGGCCCGACGAAGGCGACCGTCTCACCCGGTTGGATGTGGAGCGAGATGCCGCGCAGGGCCACCAGGCTGTCGTCATCGGTGTGCACGATCTGATCGTCCTTGGCGGGGTAGCGCACCCACACGTCGGTCAAGGCAATCGAGCCGGCCACGCGGTCGGCCGTGTGTGCTCCGCCTGGTTGCTCGGGCGTGTTCTCGATGAGTTCCAGGCCACGCTCCAATGCGGCTAGCCCACGCGTGATCGGCGCACTGATCTCGGCCAGGTGGCGAATGGGTGTGATCAGCATCAGCATGGCGGTGACGAAGGCCACGAAGTTGCCCACGGTGACGCCGCTGCTGCTGCTTTGCCAGAGCGCCACCGCAATCACCGCCGACAGCGCTGCCGAGGCGAGCAGCTGTGTGAGCGGCGTCATCGCCGCCATGGCAATGGTGGATTTGAGCGCCAAGCGGCGCAGCGCCAGGCTCAGCACGTCAAAGCGCTCGGTC
This sequence comes from Burkholderiales bacterium, assembly GCA_003241965.1. Taxonomy (GTDB): domain Bacteria; phylum Pseudomonadota; class Gammaproteobacteria; order Burkholderiales; family Burkholderiaceae_C; genus Hydrogenophaga. The sequence goes on from QBMB01000005.1 coordinate 80,602, forward strand.
TGGCGCGCCTGGGCACCGTGCAGCCGCACCATGCGGTGGGCGAGCGCGTTTTCTTCCACCACGTAGGCGAGCTCGTCGGTGGCGGTCTGGCTGTCGCGGGTGAGTTTGTAGAGGCGGCGCGAGAGCACCCGCATGATCAGGATCAGGCCCGGAAACACGGTGAGCACGATCAGCGTGAGCTTCCAGTTCAGGTAGAACAGGTAGCCCATCAAGGCGACCACCGTGAGGCTGTCCTTGGTGAGCGTGAGGAAGGCCGAGACCAGCATCTGCGAGCCGGTCTGCACCTCGTACACCAAGGTGTTGGACAGTTTGCTGGCGCTCTGGCGCGCGAACAGCGTCATCTGGGCATCGTTGAGCTTGACGAACATGGCCCGGCGCAAGTTCAGCAGGCCCAGGCTTGCGGTGTAGGACAGCGTGTACTGCGCCACGAAGCCGGCCAGCCCACGGATGCCGAACAAGCCCATGAGCGCCACGGGCACCATCCACAGGTCGATGTTGCCCTGGGCAAAGCCGCGATCGAGCAAGGTCTTGAGCAGTGCGGGGATCAGTGGCTCGGTCAGCGCGCCGATCAGCGTGCTGATGGCCGCCAGGGCGATGCCGGTTTTGGCCGATCGGAAGTAGGGCCACAGCCGCAGCAGGCGCTGGGTCAGCGTGCCGGCCAAGGGTGGTTGGGTGCGGTTGGATGCGTTCAAGAGCAGATCGGTCCCAAAGTGAGCGGGTTTGCGGAACATTCCGCACGGCGCTGAATCAGTCTTGCACCAGAGGCGTCAGCCCCCCGCGCACACATCTTGTCACGGAAGGGCCGGATGCCTCCGTTATTATCGGTTGGCTGTGCAGGGCGTTTTGCCCCTGCTGCGACCTCAGGACAAGCGACACACACAGCATGCTGGATTTGACCCGACACAACGCGCAGCCCCTGATTCCGAGACGCCGCGCGCTCGGCCTGGTTTCCACCCTTCCCCTGCTCGGCTGGCCCCTGGTCTCGCAGGCCCAGTTCCGGGTCGAAGTGGCGGGCGTTGGCCTCACCCAGTTTCCATTCTCTGCCGTGGCTTTTCGCGGCAACGACGCCGCCAGCGAAAACATCGCAGCCATCGTGCGCGCTGATCTGGAGCGCAGCGGCCAGTTCCGTTTTGTCGACCCGATCGCAGGCGCCCTGGACGAAACCTCGCGTCCCGATCTCGGCCCCTGGCGCGAGCGCGGCTCCGACTCACTGCTCACTGGCAGCGTCACCAAACTGGCCGATGGCCGCTTTGATGTTCGATTCCGCCTGTGGGACGTGGTGCGTGGCCAGGACCTCGGTGGCTTGAGCTACCCCGTCGGTGCTCAGGACCTGCGCCTGGCCGCCCACCGCGTGGCCGACTTCATCTACGAGAAGATCACGGGCGAAAAGGGCGTGTTCTCCACCCGCATCGCCTACGTCACCAAGACAGCTCAGCGCCACAACCTGTGGGTGGCCGACGCCGATGGTGAAAACGCGCGCGCGGCCCTCACCAGCCCCGAGCCCATCATCTCGCCGAGCTGGGCACCGGGCGGTGCGCAGTTGGCCTATGTGTCATTCGAAGCCCGCAAGCCCGTGATCTACGCGCACGACGTGGCGTCAGGCAAGCGGCGCCTGCTGGCCAACTTCAAGGGGTCCAACAGCGCACCGTCGTGGTCACCCGATGGGCGTTCGGTGGTGGCCACGTTGTCCCTGTCTGGCAATGCTCAGATTTACGCCATGGACGCCAACGGCGGTGACCCCCGCCGCCTCAGCCAATCGGCCAGCATCGACACCGAGCCGGTGTTCAGCCCGGACGGCAAATCCATCTACTTTGTCAGCGACCGTGGTGGTTCGCCTCAGGTGTATCGCATGGGTGCACAAGGCGGCAGTGCACAGCGCCTGACCTTCACCGGCAACTACAACATCTCGCCCGCGCCCAGCCCGGATGGTCGCTGGCTGGCCTTCATCTCGCGGGTCAACGGAGCGTTCCGCCTGCACGTGATGGAGCTCGCCAGCGGCAACGTCACCGCGCTGACCGAGTCGAACGCCGACGAGAGCCCGAGCTTTTCGCCCAACAGCCGCATGATCATCTATGCCACCCGTGAAAAGGGCCAGGAAGCCCTCATGACCACCACGGTCGACGGGCGTATCAAGACCCGCCTGGCCGGTGCGCAAGGGGACATCCGTGAGCCCGAATGGGGCCCGTTCCTGCGCTGATCCCGATCCAGGGCCTTCAGGCTCTCCCGCATTCTTTTCTGTCATTTCCAAGGAATCTCCACATGAACAACATCAAAAATACCGCCGCCATTCAAAACACCCTGGTTCAGCGTGGGCTTCGACTGGCCGCCGGCCTCGGACTGGCCGCCGTGTTGGCCGCCTGCAGCTCCGGTGTGAAACTCGACGACGTGCCGGTTGAAGACCGTTCGGGTTCAGCGCTCAACTCGGGTGGCGCTGCAGGAGGCCAGGGTGGTGCGGTCGATCCACGTGGCGTGTCCGGTGTGGCCGTGGGCGGTGCCGATTCGGCTCAGCCAACAGCAGTGGCCCGCATCATCTATTTCGACTACGACAGCTTCGAGGTGAAAGCCGACTCGGCCACCACACTGGAAGCCAACGCGCGCTACCTCAACGCCAACCGCACCCGCCGCGTGAACCTCGAAGGCCACACCGACGAGCGCGGTGGCCGTGAATACAACCTGGCGTTGGGCCAGAAGCGCGCTGAAGCCGTGCGCCGTGCCCTGGGCCTGCTGGGCGTGACAGAAGCGCAGATGGAAGCCGTGAGCTTTGGTGAAGAGAAGCCCTCACAGGTTGGCCTGGACGAAGCCTCGTTCGCCAAGAACCGCCGCGTTGAACTGACCTACCGTTGAACATGAAGCTCTCCACCGCAGCACCCTGGGCACTTTCCCTCGCGGTCTTGTGGCCCTTTCAGGCCCATGCCCTGTTCGGCGACGACGAGGCCCGCAAGGCCATCATCGAGTTGCGGCAGAAGGTGGAGGCGAACAAGCAGGCCACCGACGCCGCAGCGGCGGAGGCGCGCGAGGGGGATGCGGGCACGCGCCGCAGTCTGCTGGAACTGTCCAACCAGATCGAGCAGTTGCGCGCAGAGCTGGCGCGTCTGCGGGGCCAGAACGAACAGCTGGCGCGCGAAGTCTCCGAGCTTCAACGCCTGCAGAAGGACGTGCAGTCCGGCATCGATGAGCGCCTGCGCCAGGTGGAGCCGCTGCGCATCGAGTACGACGGCCAGACGTTCACGGCAGCGCCTGCCGAGAAAGCCGACTTTGAAGCGGCCATGGCGCAGTTGCGCAAGTCCGAGTTCCAGCCAGCGTCTGTGGCCTACGCCGCCTTCATGCAGCGCTACCCGGCCAGCGGCTACATGCCGTCGGTGCTGTACTGGTTGGGCAACGCCCAGTACGCCAGCCGTGCCTACAAGGAAGCCATGGCCACCCACGGACGGCTGGTGCGCGAGTTTCCCGCCCATGTGCGCACCCCCGAGGCCATGCTTGCCATGGCCAACAGCCAGGTCGAGCTGAAAGACGCGCGAGCCGCCAAGACCACGCTCGAAAGCCTGGTGAAGGCGCATCCGAACTCTGAAGCCGCAGCAGCGGCGCGCGAGCGGCTGGCCCGTTTGCGCTGACGCCAGACGAGTGCTTGGGCACGCGTCGATCCGCGACCATGGCCGCCTCCTACAATGGCGGCCATGGAAATCGCTGACCTTCTCAAACTGAACGCCCTGGTGCTCTGGGCCGCCTTCGCCGTGGCCGTTGTCTTCGGGCTCATTGCACAACGCACCCACTTCTGCACCATGGGTGCGATCAGTGACATCGTGAACATGGGTGACTGGACCCGCATGCGCATGTGGGGCATGGTCGTGGGCATTGCCATGATCGGCTTTTACGGCATGGCCTGGCTGGGCTGGATCGACCCGACCCAGAGCATTTACACCGGCAGCCGCGTGATCTGGCTTTCGGCCATTGTGGGTGGCGCGTTGTTCGGGTTCGGCATGGTGCTGGCGTCGGGTTGTGGCAGCAAGACGCTGGTGCGCATTGGCGCGGGCAGCCTGAAATCACTGGTGGTCTTTTTCGTGATGGGCATCGCCGCGTTTGCCACGCTGCGCGGCGTGACGGCCGTGCTGCGCGTCAACACCGTGGACGCAGTGAGCTTCGAGATGCCATCCGGTTCTGCACTGCCTGCGTGGCTGGCCGGGGCCATGGGCTTGGAGCCCGGCCTCACTGGTTTGCTGTTTGCGTTGTTGGCCGGCGGAGCACTCGTGATCTGGGCCTTGCTGGGCCGAGATTTCCGCAGCGGCAACAACCTGCTGGCCGGCATCGGGCTGGGGCTGGTGGTGATCGCGATGTGGTGGGTCAGTGGTCGACTGGGCTTTGTGGCCGAGCACCCGGAAACACTGGAAGCCGTTTACCTGGGCAGCAACACCGGCCGCATGGAGGCGCTGACCTTCACCGCACCGATGGCCTACACCCTGGACTGGATCATCTTTTTCAGCGACACCTCCAAAGTCTTGACCTTCGGCATCGTCACCGTGGTGGGCATGGTCGTTGGCGCACTCATCTGCGCATTGCTGGAAGGCAGCTTCCGCTGGGAGGGTTTTCGCAGCACGCAAGACACGGCCCTGCATCTGGCGGGTGCCGTCTGCATGGGTGTGGGGGGCGTCACGGCACTGGGTTGTACGGTGGGGCAGGGCATGTCGGGCCTGTCCACCTTGAGCTTGACCAGCATCATCGCGGTGACCGGGATCATGCTGGGTGCCATCGGTGGTTTCCGGTTTCAGGTCTGGTTGCTGGACCGCGAGTGACGCAAGACGCCAGCGCATTGTTCGAGCGCCGCTTCGGTGGTCTGCGTCGACTCTATGGTGTTGACGGCGCACAGCGCATCTTTGACGCACATGTGGTGGTGGTGGGCATCGGTGGTGTAGGGTCCTGGGCGGTGGAGGCGCTGGCGCGCAGTGGTGTGCGGCATCTCACCTTGATCGACCTTGACCACGTTTCTGAATCCAACATCAACAGGCAGATCCATGCCTTGGAGCCGACACTCGGTCAGGCCAAAGCCGAAGCCATGCGTGACCGCATCGCCCTGTTTCACCCGGACTGTGTTGTTGATGTGATCGATGATTTTGTGACGCCCGACAACTGGCCTGCCTTGCTGGAGGCCGCACCAGGCTGGACCGGTTTGCCCTCGGCCGTCATCGATGCCTGTGACCAGGTGCGTGCCAAGACCACATTGGCCGCCTGGGCCGTGGCTCACTCGGTGCCTTTCGTCACGGTGGGTGCGGCCGGCGGCAAGCGGCTCGCGCATGCGGTGGATGTTGCCGACCTGGCCGACGTCACGCACGATCCCTTGCTCGCTCAGTTGCGCTACCGATTGCGCAAGCAGCACGGTGGCGCGCGCGTCGGGCGCATGGGTGTGGGGTGTGTGTTCAGCCGCGAGACCGTGGCACCGCCCGACGCTTCCTGCAACATCGAAGGCGCTGACGGATCACTCAATTGCCACGGCTACGGTTCGGTGGTGAGCGTGACGGCGGCCTTCGGTTTTTGTGCCGCCGGGTGGGTGATGAACACCTTGTCGAAAGATGCGCAATCAATCTCCACGGGGGCTTCAAAAGGCCCTCAAAAAGAAGCTATAATTTGAGGCTTCGCGGGATACACAATGTGCGAGCAGCGTGTGGAATGTGAAGCCTGATGGGACGTTAGCTCAGTTGGTAGAGCAGCGGACTTTTAATCCGTTTGTCGTGGGTTCGACCCCCGCACGTCCCACCAAAACATGTAAAGCCCTGATCGAAAGATCAGGGCTTTTTTGTTGCCCGCTGCATGTGCTGCGGCGGAGGTTTTGCCGGAGTGTCCTCAGCGCTTCTTCACGAAACCGTAGATCACCAGCAAGATGATCGCGCCGACCACCGAAGCCAGAAAGCCCACGGGATCGCCCTGGCGGTACAGGCCCAGCGCGGCGCCTAGATACCCCGCCACAAAGGCGCCGGCCACGCCGAGCAGGGCGGTCATGATCCAGCCCATGCTGTCGTTGCCGGGCTTGATGGCGCGTGCGATGAAGCCGGCGATGAGGCCGATGAAGAGGGTGCCGAGGATGGACATCATTCGAAAGACTCCAGAGAGTTGAGGTTGATACAAAAGCAATAGGACCTGAACTCTAGCTGCTTTTTGCATTCATCTCTTGCGATTCCGCCGCCGCTCACAAGGTCAGGCGTTGAACGCTTCGATGGCTTCGTTCAGTTCCAGCCAGCGCGCTTCGAGTGCCTCGTTCTCTTCGTTCACGGTCTTGAGTTGCTTGCCGTTTTTTGCCAGGTCGGCGGGGCTTAGGGGTTGACCCATGACGGCCTCCAGCCGTGTTTTTTCCTGTGCAAGTTGCGCCATGCGCTTCTCGGTCTGCTCCAGCTCTTTTTTCAGTGGCTTGGTTTTTTCGGCCAGTTGCTGGCGGCGCTGAGCGTCGTTGCGCTTTTGCTCGGGCGCGGCCACGGCGGGCGCTGCCGGCGTGCGCTGGGCGTCGCGCTGTTCCTGGCGTTGCGCCTCGCGCGATTGTTTGGCCATGTCCAGCAGGTAACGCTGGTAGTCGTCGAGGTCGCCGTCAAACGGCTCAATGCCGCCGCGCGAGACCAGCCAGAACTCGTCGCACACCGCGCGCAGCAGGGCGCGGTCGTGGCTGACCAGCATCACAGTACCTTCGAACTCGTTGAGCGCCACCGACAAGGCCTCGCGAGTGGCGAGGTCCAGGTGGTTGGTGGGCTCGTCGAGCAGCAGCAGGTTGGGGCGTTGCCAGACGATCATGCACAGCACCAGCCGGGCTTTCTCGCCGCCGCTCATGCTGCCCACGCTTTGTTTGACCTGCTCGCCGCTGAAGTTGAAGTTGCCCAGGAAACTGCGCAGGTCCTGCTCGCGGGTGGGCTGGCCGCTCAGGCGGCCCTCGGCGGTGCATTCGCGCACCAGGCGGATCATGTGTTCCAGCGGCGTGTCGGCCGGGCGCAGCACGTCGAGCTCCTGCTGCGCGAAGTAGCCGATGTTCAGGCCCTTGCCTTCGGTGATCTGGCCGGCGATGGGTTGCAGGTCGCGCGCGATGGTTTTGACCACGGTGGACTTGCCCTGGCCGTTGGCACCCAGGATGCCGATGCGCTGGCCCGCGAGTACCGAACGGCTGATGTTCTTGACGATGACGGTGGGTTCGCTGCCCTCGTCCAGCGGTGGGTAGCCGAAGCTGGCATCGCTCATGGCCAGCATCGGGTTGGGCAGGTTCTGCGGCTCGGTGAATTCGAAGGTGAAGTCGGCATCGGCCAGCACCGGGCCGATCTTCTCCATGCGCTCCAGCGCCTTCACGCGGCTCTGCGCCTGTTTGGCCTTGCTGGCCTTGGCCTTGAATCGGTCAATGAACTTTTGCAGATGCGCCATCTTGTCCTGCTGGCGCGAATACGCTGACTGCTGCAGTGCCATCTGCTCGGCGCGCATGTCTTCAAAACGGCTGTAGTTGCCGCCGTAGCGGGTGAGCTGCGCGGTGTGGATGTGGATGGTGACGTTGGTCACCGCGTCGAGAAACTCGCGGTCGTGGCTGATGACCAGCATGGTGCCTTCGTAGCGCTTGAGCCAGGCTTCCAGCCAGACGAGCGCGTCCAGGTCCAGGTGGTTGGTGGGTTCATCCAGCAGCAGCAGTTCACTCGGGCACATCAGGGCACGCGCGAGCTGCAGGCGCATGCGCCAGCCGCCCGAAAAGCTGTTGACCGGGCGCTCCAGCTCGTCGGAGCGAAAACCCAGGCCGAGGATCAGCGCTTGCGCGCGTGCGGGTGCGTCGTGCGCGCCGGCGTCGTGCAGCGCCATGTAGGCGTGCGCCATGCGTTCGCCGTCGCCGCTCTCTTCCGAGGCGGTCACTTCCTGCTGGGCGGCCAGCAGGGTCACGTCGCCGTCGATCACGAACTGCGTGGCCGACTGGTCGGTCTCGGGCATGTCCTGCGCCACCTGCGCCATGCGCCATTGCGGGGGCACGTAGAAGTCGCCCTTGTCTTCGTGCAGGGTGTGGTTGAGCAGTCCGAACAGGCTGGATTTTCCCGCGCCGTTGCGCCCCACAAGACCGACTTTTTCGCCCGGGTTGATGTTGCAGGACGCGTTGTCGAGAAGGACCTTCACGCCGCGGCGAAGGACAAGGTTTTTCAAGGTGATCATGGAGCGGGCGTCTGCGAGGTGGGCAGCGCCAAAAGGGATTCAAGGGTGAGCAAAAGAACCTGGTCGTCGCCCGCGCTGGTGTCCAGCCAGACAGCTTCCAGATGAGGGAACGCGGCTTCGAAATGTTCGCGTTCGTTGCCGATTTCCAGCACCAGCACGCCCCGCGGCTTGAGGCGCTTGGGCACATCGCGGATCAGCCCGCGCACGAAGTCCATGCCGTCCACATTGCCGGCGATGTTGCCGTCCAGCGCAAGGGCCGGCTCGGCGCGGTATTCGGGGGGCAGCGCGGCCATGCTCTGCGCGTTGACATACGGCGGGTTGCACAGCACCAGATCCCAAGGGCCAGGGCAGTTTTTCAGGCCATCGGACTCCACGAGCCGTATGCGTTCCTGCAGTTCGTGGCGCGCCACGTTGATGCGGGCGACTTCCAGTGCATCGGGCGAGATGTCGGAGCCGGTCACCCGCACATCGGGGTAGGCCATGGCGGCCAGCACGGCCAGGCTGCCGTTGCCGGTGCACAGGTCCAGCACATCTATGGTCTTTTCGTCCAGCCAGGGATCGATGGAGCCCTCGGCCAGCAACTCGGCAATGAAACTGCGCGGCACGATGGCGCGCCGGTCGACATGGAAGGCCACGCCTTGCAGCCAGGCTTCGCCGGTGAGGTAAGCCGCCGGTTCCCGGGATTCGATTCGTCGCTGGATCAGGGCCTCCACCTCGGCCTGTTGTTGCGCCGTGACGGCGTGGCGGGCGAGGGCGTCCAGGTCGCTGTCCAGCGGCAGGCCGAGCTGCCACAGCACGAGCCAGCTGGCTTCGTCGCGCGCGTTGTTGGTGCCGTGACCATAAGCCAGGTGGGCCGCATCCAGGCGGCGGGTGGCCGCAGCCAGCAATTCTTTCAGTTTCACGGGGCGCTCAATCGGGAGAGCCGGCGAGGCGGGACAGGTTGTCCAGCGTGCGGCGGTAAATGTTCTTGAGCGGTTCGATGTCGGCCAGGGCCACATGTTCGTCGATCTTGTGGATGGTCGCGTTGGGCGGGCCGACTTCGATCACCTGCGGGCAGACCTGGGCGATGAATCGCCCGTCGCTGGTGCCGCCGGTGGTGGAGAGTTCGGTCGTGATGCCGGTCTCGCTGCGGATGGCGTCGCGCACCGCGTCCACCAGCGTGCCCGGTGCAGTGAGGAAGGGGCGTCCGCCCAACGTCCAGGCGAGGTCGTAGCCGTCCCCGGCGTGCAGGCCATGGCGCGCCAGTGTGTCGGCCACGCGCTGCTGCAAGCCTTCGGGCGTGGACTCGGTGGAGAAGCGGAAGTTGAAGTCGATCACCACGGTGCCGGGGATCACGTTGCTGGCGCCGGTGCCGCCATGGATGTTGCTGATCTGCCAGCTGGTGGGCGGGAAGAAGGCGTTGCCCGCGTCCCAAGTGGCGCTGGCCAGCTCGGCCAGCGCGGGCGCGGCCAGGTGGATCGGGTTTCTGGCCAGGTGCGGGTAGGCAATGTGGCCCTGAATGCCCTTGACGGTGAGCTTGCCGCTCAGGGTGCCGCGGCGGCCGTTCTTGATCATGTCGCCGGTGCGCTCCACCGAGGTGGGCTCGCCCACGATGCACCAGTCCAGCCGCTCGCCGCGTTGCTTCAGCCGTTCACACACCACCACCGTGCCATCGAGCGCCGGGCCTTCTTCGTCGCTGGTGAGCAGGAAGGCGATATCGATCACCGGTTGGGGGTGGGCCGCCACGAATTCCTCGCACGCCACCACCATGGCCGCCAGCGAGGTCTTCATGTCGCTGGCACCGCGGCCAAAAAGCTTGCCGTCGCGGTGCGTGGGGGCGAAGGGGTCGCTGCTCCAGGCGGTGGTGGGTCCGGTGGGCACCACATCGGTGTGGCCGGCAAAAATCAGCGTGGGTTGCTGGCCCGTGCCCAGCCGGGCCCAGAGGTTGGTCACGCGGAAGTTGTCCGGGCCACTTTCAATCGTCTCGCAGACGAAACCCAGGGCGCTCAGACGCTGCGCGATGACCGACTGGCAGCCTTCATCGCGCGGCGTGACGGAGGCACGGGCGATGAGCTGTTCGGTCAGGCGCAGTGTGTCGGTCATCGGATCAATATTTCACGTCCAGCGTGAACTCGGTGAAGGTGGCGTTCTCGGTGGTGTCTTCGTCGCTCGCATTGGCGGAGTCGTTCGACTTGCTCGAATTGAAGTCGTTCTGCAGGCGCCACAGCAGGTTGTTGGGTGAGTCGGCCTGGGCCAGGCCTTCGTTGCGCGTGACCAGGCCGTCGTTGATGAGGCGGGCCAGGTCCTGCTCGAAGCTTTGCGAGCCTTCCGCCATCGACTTCTCCATGGCTTCGCGCACACCGGAAAAATCGGCCCTCTGGATCAGGTCGGACACCAGCGAGGTGTTGAGCAGCACTTCCATGGCGGGCACGCGGCTGCCGGTGTGGGTGCGCAGCAGGCGCTGCGACACGACAGCGCGCAGGGCGGCGGCCAGGTCGCCCAGCATGGTGGGGCGCACCTCGACCGGGTAGAAGCTCAGGATGCGGTTGAGGGCCTGGTAGCTGTTGTTGGCGTGCAGCGTGGCCAGGCACAGGTGACCGGACTGCGCGTAGGCGATGGCGGCCGACATGGTTTCGCGGTCGCGGATTTCACCGATCAAGATGACGTCGGGCGCCTGGCGCAGTGCGTTCTTCAGGGCGACCTGCAGCGAGGCGGTGTCGGGTCCGATCTCACGCTGGTTCACCACCGACTTCTTGTTGCGGTAGACGTACTCGATCGGGTCTTCGATGGTGAGCACGTGGCCCGTGGCGCGTTCGTTGCGGTGGTCGATCATGGCCGCCAGCGTGGTGCTCTTGCCCGCGCCGGTGGCGCCCACCATCAGCACCAGACCGCGTTTCTCCATCACCAGGTCGGCCAGCACCGGCGCCACGTTGAGCGAGTCCAGTGCAGGGATGTCGCCCGGGATGTAGCGCAGCACCACGGCCACCTGGCCGCGCTGGCGAAACGCGCTGATGCGGAAGTTGCCCAGCGCCTCCAGCGGCACCGCCATGTTGAGTTCACCGGTCTCCTGCAGCTCTTCCATGCGGGTGGAGGGCACGATCTCCGAGAGCAGGTTGCGCGGCGCATCGGGTGGCAACACCTGGCTGTTGATCGGAATGGTCTGGCCGTTGATCTTGATCATGGCCGGCGCATGCACCGTCAGGTACACGTCCGAGGCCTTCTTCTCGGCCATCAGGCGCAGGATGCGCTCCATTGTTCCGCTGCTCATGTCGTGCCCTTCCCTTGAAGTTTCAGAAACGTCGGGTTCAGTCGCGAAGGAGATCGTTCAGGCTGGTCTTGGAGCGCGTCTGCGCGTCCACCGTCTTGACGATGATGGCTGCGTAGGTGCTGTAGTCCTTGCCCGCTGCCGTCTTCTTGGGCAGGCTGCCGCTGATCACCACGCTGCCGCTGGGCACGCGGCCAAACACCACCTCGCCGGTGTCGCGGTTGAAGATGGGCGTGCTCTGGCCGAGGTAGACGCCCATGCCGAGCACGGAGTTCTCTTCCACGACCACGCCTTCAACCACCTCGGAGCGCGCGCCGATGAAGCAGTTGTCTTCGATGATGGTGGGGCCGGCCTGCAGCGGCTCCAGCACACCGCCGATGCCCACGCCACCCGAGAGGTGCACGTTTTTGCCGATCTGCGCGCAGGAGCCCACGGTGGCCCAGGTGTCGACCATGGTGTTTTCGTCCACGTAGGCGCCGATGTTCACGTAGCTGGGCATGAGGATGGCGCCCTTGGCAATGAAGCTGCCGCGGCGTGCCACGGCCGGCGGCACCACGCGCACGCCGGTGGCTTTCATTTCAGCTTCGCTCAGGTGGGAGAACTTGGTCTTGACCTTGTCGAAGAAGCCCAGGTCACCGGCCCGCATGATTTCGTTGTCCTTCAGGCGGAACGAGAGCAGCACCGCTTTCTTGATCCACTGGTGCACCGTCCACTGGCCCACGGCCTGGCGCGTGGCCACGCGAAGGCGGCCTTTGTTCAGCTCGGCGATGACGTGTTCGACCGCGTCCAGGATCTCCTTGGGTGCGGTGGCGGGCGAGAGTTCGGCGCGCTGTTCCCAGGCGTTGTCGATCAGGGTTTGCAGTTGTTGTGTCATGAAACAGGTCGAAGGAGGGGAAGGACAAGGGAGGGCCAGGGAGGGGTCAGGTGCGCCCGGCCATGAAGGCCTTGATGCGGTGGGCTGCCTCCAGGCATTCGGCGGACTCGGCCACCAGCGCCATGCGCACGCGGCCGGTGCCCGGGTTGGAGCCGGCGAATGTGCGTGCGAGATAGCTGCCCGGCAGAACCGTCACAT
>QBMB01000060.1:0-26568 GCA_003241965.1 Burkholderiales bacterium
GGCCCGGAAAAAAGCCCCCCGCCAGCGCCGACGCCTGGCATGCCCGTTCGATCGACAAGACCAGCCAGACCGACGACGAACGCATCAAGGACATCACCGTGTTGCCTCCCCCCGAGCACCTGATCCGCTTCTTCCCCATCGGCGGCACGCCGGTGGAGACGCTGATCAGCCAGACCCGCAAGCGCATCCACAACATCCTGCACGGCAAGGACGATCGCCTGCTGGTGATCATCGGCCCGTGCTCCATTCACGACCCCGCTGCTGCGGTGGACTACGCGCGCCGCCTGCAGCCGCTGCGCGAGAAGTACGCCGACACGCTGGAGATCGTCATGCGCGTGTACTTCGAGAAGCCGCGCACCACGGTAGGCTGGAAGGGCCTGATCAACGACCCTTACCTCGATGAGAGTTTCCGCATCGACGAGGGCCTGCGCATCGCGCGCCAGCTCTTGATCGAAATCAACCGCCTGGGCCTGCCGGCGGGCAGCGAATTCCTCGACGTGATTTACCCACAGGACATCGGCGACCTGATTTCGTGGGGCGCTATCGGCGCGCGCACCACCGAGAGCCAGGTGCACCGCGAACTGGCCTCGGGTCTGTCGGCTCCGATCGGCTTCAAGAACGGCACCGACGGCAACATCCGCATCGCCACCGATGCCATCCAGGCGGCGTCACGTGGCCACCATTTCCTGTCGGTGCACAAGAACGGCCAGGTGGCCATCGTGCAGACCAACGGCAACCAGGACTGCCACGTCATCCTGCGCGGTGGCAAGGCGCCCAACTACGACGCCGCCAGCGTGGCCGCGTCGGTGAAGGAGCTCGAAGCCGCCAAGCTGGCACCGCGCCTGATGGTGGACTGCAGCCACGCCAACAGCAGCAAGCAGCACGAAAAGCAGCTGGAGGTGGCGCGCGACATCGCGGGCCAGATCAGCGGCGGCTCGCGCAACGTGTTCGGCGTGATGATCGAGAGCCACATCGAAGCCGGTGCCCAGAAGTTCACGCCGGGCAAGGACTCGGTGGGCGCGCTCAAGTACGGCCAGAGCATCACCGATGCCTGCCTGGGCTGGAGCGATTCCCTGCAGGCACTCGATGTGCTGTCCAGCGCGGTGCAGGCCGCGCGCAAGGCGAAGGCCTGATCGGGGCTGCGGGCTTTCACGGGGTGCCGCACCCCGGGTGAGGGCCACAATGGAAGCCCATCAGGAGATTCACCATGCGAAGCCAAGTCACCGTGAGCTGGGGCCCTTCGGCCGCCTACCCCTTCGATCTGGAAGAGGTGCAGCCGATGCCGCACGATCTGGCCCGCGCCTGGCTGGACGAGCAATTCACGTTTCTGGGCTGTGAACCCATCCGGCCCACCGGCAAGGTGCTCACGGCCGACAAGATCCTGAGCGTGGCCGAGGCGGCAGGCGAAGAGCGATTCCGCGACGAAACCCATCGGGCATGGGCCATGGCCTTTGCGCGTGCGGCCAGTGCGGCGCTCGCCAAACCCGTCATCACTGTCGACGTGCCCGCGCAGGCCCTGAGCTACTAGGGTCAGGCGGCCAGCGCTTTCAGCAGGCGCTCGTGCACGCCACCAAAACCGCCGTTGCTCATGCAGACGATGTGATCACCGGGCTGGGCGGCTGAGACCACTTGGGCCACGAGCTCATCGATGTTCTTGCCCACGTGCGCCCGCGCACCCATGGGGGCCAGGGCCTCGGTGGCGTCCCAATCAAGCCCACCCGAATGGCAGAACGCGAGATCGGCCGCCTCCAGGCTCCAGGGCAGCTGTGACTTCATCGTGCCCAGCTTCATGGTGTTGCTGCGCGGTTCGAACACGGCCAGGATGCGCCCGCGCGGGCTGCCGAGGCGGCGCTGCAGGCCGTCCAGCGTGGTGCGGATCGCGGTAGGGTGGTGGGCAAAGTCGTCGTAGACGGTGATGTCGCCGCCCGGGCGCGCCACCGTGCCACGCACCTCCATGCGGCGGCGCACGTTCTCGAACGTGGCCAGTGCTCGCGCTGCGTCGGTGGGGGCCACGCCCACGTGTTCGGCCGCCGAAATGGCCGCCAGCGCGTTGAGCTGGTTGTGCACACCGCTGAGCGCCCATTCCACGCGACCCGCTGGCCTGCCCTGGTTGAGCACGTCGAAAGCGTGGGGCTCGCCCACAGCGGTGAAGTCGCTCACCGCTGCGCCGAAGGTTCGCAGCTCGCTCCACAGGCCTTGGTGCAGCACGCGGTCCAGGCTTTCCTCCAGCCCGTTGGACACCACACGTCCCGAGGGCGGCACGGTGCGGATCAGGTGGTGGAACTGGCGCTCGATGGCGGCCAGGTCGTCAAAGATATCGGCGTGGTCGAACTCGAGGTTGTTCAGGATCGCAGTGCGCGGGCGGTAGTGCACGAACTTGCTGCGCTTGTCGAAGAAGGCGGTGTCGTATTCATCCGCTTCAATGGTGAAGGTGTTGCCCTGCCCCAGGCGAGCTGATACACCAAAGTTCAAAGGCACTCCGCCCACCAGGAATCCAGGCTGCAGGCCATTGGCCTCCAGGATCCAGGTCAGCATGGCGGTGGTGGTGGTCTTGCCGTGGGTGCCGGCCACGGCCAGCACGTGGCGGCCTTGCAGCACGTGTTCGGCCAGCCACTGCGGGCCGCTGGTGTAGGCCGCACCGCTGTCCATGATGGCTTCCATCAGCGGAAATTTCGGCGTGCCGTCGGGTTGGCGCGCGCGGCTGACCACGTTGCCGACCACGAACACGTCAGGTTTCAGGGCGAGCTGATCGGCCCCGAAGCCTTCAATCAGGTCGATGCCCAGCGCGCGCAGCTGGTCGCTCATGGGAGGGTAGACACCGGCGTCGCAGCCAGTGACGCGGTGGCCGGCTTCGCGGGCCAGGGCGGCCAGACCGCCCATGAAGGTGCCGCAAATGCCCAGGATGTGTATGTGCATCCATTGATTCTAGGTGGCGGCCCACCCCGGTCTAGCGGGTATGGCTGCGCGCGGCCGTTGCCCAAGCACTGGGCGGGCACAATGACTGGATGGAAGCGAGCCGGGACGACATCACCTTTGAAATCGCGGCTGTGGCCGCCCGCCTGGTGGCTGAGGACGGGCTGGAGTACGCGCCCGCCAAGCGCCAGGCCGTCAAGCAGCTCGGCCTTCCGGCTCGCACGGCCCTGCCCGACAACGCCACGCTGGAGGCGGCCATTCGCGAGCACATCGACATCTTTTGCGCCGACACCCAGCCGGGCGAGTTGCTGGCCCTGCGCGAACTCGCCTTGCTGTGGATGGGCCGCCTGAAGGCTTTTCGCCCGCACCTGGGCGGCTCGGTCTGGCACGGAACCGCCACGCGGCACAGCGATCTCTACATGCAGCTCTTTTGCGACGACCCCAAAGCGCCCGAATGGGCCTTGCTGGACCATCGCGTGGAATACCACCCCGGCACCGTGAACGGCTGGCGCGGTGAACCGGTGGAGGCGCTGACCCTGCGCACCCGCTGCGACGCGCTGGGCCAGTGGGTGCTCATTCACCTGATGGTGCACGAGCACGACGACCTGCGCGGCGCGCTCAAACCCGACGCGCAAGGCCGCAAGCCGCGCGGTGATGCGGCGGCGCTGCTGCT
Organism: Burkholderiales bacterium; assembly: GCA_003241965.1. Lineage (GTDB taxonomy): Bacteria > Pseudomonadota > Gammaproteobacteria > Burkholderiales > Burkholderiaceae_C > Hydrogenophaga. Next base: position 3,587 of record QBMB01000060.1, read on the forward strand.
GCGCATGGCCGACGCGCCCGAACCCCCTGGACTGGATGAACCCGCCTCATGAAACTGCAACGAAGAACCGTCTTGATGACAGGAGCCGCTGTGACTGCGGCCAGCGCGGGGGCCTGGCTGTCGTGGCGCCGGATCGCACCTCAGGCCGTGTTGGGCGAGGCCGAGACTGCGTTCTGGGCCAGCAACTTTGAAGGACCCAACGGGGAGGCAGTGAGTCTGGCCGGCATGCGTGGGCGGCCCTTGCTGGTGAACTTCTGGGCCACCTGGTGCCCGCCGTGTGTGGAAGAGTTGCCCCTGCTCAATGCCTTCAACAAGACCAACGCGGCCCAAGGCTGGCAGGTGCTCGGGCTGGCGGTGGACCAGCCCAGCGCGGTGCGCGGCTTCCTGCAGAAGCTGCCGCTGAACTTCCCCGTGGGCATGGCCGGCTTCGCCGGGACAGAGCTCAGCCGCAGCCTGGGCAACCCCAGCGGCAGCCTGCCTTACACCGTGGTGTTCGGGGCAGAGGGTTCGGTCGTGCATCGCAAGATCGGCAAAGTTTCGCAGGCCGATCTGGTGCAGTGGGCGCAGTTGGGTTGACGTCTCTGCCGCTCGGTACCGGCAGAACTCGGCGACGGCCCCGGTTGGGCATCTCACCCCCTTCGTGTACACTGCGGCACCCTGGATGATGGGGGTGGCCTGGCAAGTCTGAAGTTGGTCGCATTTAGAACAAATTAGCCGCTTTTCGTTGGAGAAATCATGGATTTGAGAAAATTGAAGACGCTGATCGATCTGGTGTCCGAGTCAAACGTGTCGGAGTTGGAAATCACGGAAGCCGAAGGCAAGGTCCGCATCGTCAAGAGCGCACCGGTCGCGAACGCCTCACCCGTCACCTACAGCATGGCCCCGGCGCCTGTTGGGCCGCTCGTGCCTTCGGTCGAGATCGCACCGGCGCCGGTGGTGGCAGCAGCTCCGGCCGAGCCGGTCGGCCACACCGTCAAGTCGCCCATGGTCGGCACCTTCTACCGCGCGGCCAGCCCGGGCGCCAAGCCATTCGTCGAGATCGGCGACACGATCAAGGAAGGCGAGACGATCTGCATCGTCGAAGCCATGAAGATCCTCAACGAGATCGAGGCCGACAAGTCCGGCACCGTGACCAAGATACTGGTGGACAACGGCCAGGCCGTCGAATACGGCCAGCCTTTGTACGTGATCGAATAAAGAAAAAGGCCCCGAGCCCATGTTCAAGAAAATCCTGATCGCCAACCGCGGGGAGATTGCGCTGCGCATCCAGCGCGCCTGCCGCGAAATGGGCATCAAGGCGGTGATGGTGTATTCCGAGGCCGACCGCGACGCCAAGTACGTGCGCCTGGCCGACGAAGCGGTCTGCATCGGCCCGGCCTCCAGCACCCACAGCTACCTCAGCATGCCGGCCATCATCTCGGCAGCCGAGGTGACCGATGCCGAAGCCATCCACCCCGGTTACGGCTTTCTGTCGGAAAACGCCGATTTCGCCGAGCGCGTGGAGAAAAGCGGCTTCACCTTCATCGGCCCTTCGCCCGACTCCATCCGCCTCATGGGCGACAAGGTGTCGGCCAAGCAGGCCATGATCCGCGCCGGCGTGCCGTGTGTGCCGGGCTCCGAAGGCGCACTGCCCGACGATCCGGTGGTGATCAAGCGCACCGCCAAGGCCGTGGGCTACCCGGTGATCATCAAGGCGGCGGGTGGCGGCGGCGGGCGCGGCATGCGCGTGGTGCACACCGAAGCGGCGTTGCTGCACGCGGTGCAGACCACCAAGGCCGAAGCCGGTGCTGCCTTCGGCAACCCCGAGGTCTACATGGAGAAGTTTCTCCAGAACCCGCGCCACATCGAGATCCAGATCCTGGCCGACACGCACCGCAACGCGGTGTACCTCGGCGAGCGCGACTGCTCCATGCAGCGCCGCCACCAGAAAGTGATCGAAGAGGCGCCGGCGCCCGGCATCGCGCGCCGCCTGATTGAAAAAATCGGCGAGCGCTGTGCGGCCGCCTGCAAGAAGATCGGCTACCGCGGCGCAGGCACCTTCGAGTTCCTGTTTGAAAACGGCGAGTTCTATTTCATCGAAATGAACACCCGCGTGCAGGTGGAGCATCCGGTGACCGAGTGGATTTCGGGCATCGACATCGTGCGCACCCAGATTGCGGTGGCCGCCGGCGAAAAGCTGCCGTTCACGCAGCGACAGGTGCAGCTGCGTGGGCACTCGATCGAGTGCCGCATCAACGCCGAAGACGCTTACAAGTTCACGCCATCGCCCGGTCGCATCACGACCTGGCACGCACCCGGTGGCCCGGGTGTGCGCGTGGACTCGCACATTTACACCAACTACTTCGTGCCGCCGAATTACGACTCCATGATCGGCAAGATCATTGTTCACGGCGACACGCGCGAGCAGGCGCTGGCCCGCATGCGCACGGCGCTGGCCGAGACGGTGATTGAAGGCATCAAGACCAACATCCCGCTGCACCGCGAGCTGATGGTGGACGCCAGCTTTGTGGCCGGGGGCACCAACATCCACTACCTTGAAGAGTGGCTTTCGCAACGTGAGCGCTGAGTCCTCTCCCCAGACCCAGCCGTCGGCTGGGTCTCTTTTTGAGTTGGTGCTCATGGTGCCCGAGGCGTCGGTCGAGGCCGTGAGTGAAGCGCTGGACGCGCTCGATGCCCTGAGCACCTCGGTGGAAGACGCCGACGCCATGACCGACGCCGAGCAGGCGCTGTTCGGCGAGCCCGGCATGCCGCCGCCCAAGGAGGGTTGGCAGCGTTCGCGCGTCGTGGCCTTGTTTGCGTCCGACACCGCAGCGCGCGAAGCGGCGGAGCTGCTCAAGCTGCAGGACTTCTTCGAGGGTTGTGCGGTGCTGGGCGTGCAGTCGGTGCCCGAGCAGGACTGGGTGCGTCTGACGCAGTCGCAGTTCGCGCCGGTGGAGATCACGCCCACGTTCTGGATCGTGCCGAGTTGGCACGAGCCACCGGCTGCGGCACAGCAGATCATCCGGCTCGACCCAGGCCTGGCGTTCGGCACCGGCACGCACCCCACCACGCGCATGTGTCTGCGCTGGACCGCCCAACACCCTCCCGTGGACTCGCGGGTGCTCGACTACGGTTGTGGCTCCGGCATCCTCGCCATCGGTGCGGCCAAGTTCGGTGCGCGCGAGATCGTGGCGGTGGACATCGACCCGGCCGCAGTGGAGTCGACCCGGCTCAACGCCTCGACCAACCACGTCACGCTGCACGAGGGCTTGCCCGACATCGCACGCGGTGAGCACGACCTGGTCCTGGCCAACATCCTGGCAACCCCCTTGAAGGTGCTGGCGCCGCTGCTGTGCTCGCTCGTGCGTTCGGGTGGTCACCTGGTGCTCGCAGGCATCCTCGCACGCCAGGCGGACGAGTTGATCGAAGCCTATGCACCGTGGATGGCGTTGCAGGTCAGCGACGAAGAGGATGGCTGGATCCTCATGACCGCAGTCAAGGCCTGAGCTGCCATGCAGCGCCCCCGATAATCGGCGCATGAGTTTCACCACCCGTTGCCCGGCTTGCGGAACGACCTTCAGGATCGTCGCCGATCAGCTGAAGATTTCCGAGGGCTGGGTGCGTTGTGGCCACTGCGCCGATGTGTTCGACGCCACGCTCTACCTGGAGCCCTGGGTGCCCGGCACGCCCGCGCCCGCCTCCCCGGATCGGCCCACGGAACCGGCCTTGCCGCAGGCCGAACTCACCATCGCCAGCGATCCGCAGGAAGACGAGCTCGTAACCCGGCCACCCGCATTGCTGCCTGATGACGTGCAGAAGGCGCCACCGGAAGACGCCGACTTTGGTACCGAGCTTCAGCGCTTCGCTGCCGCCAAGGCAGTTGCGGAAGCCGCAGCGGCAGTCGCGGACAAGGCACAACGTCAGGTGCCCACGTCCAAAACACCGTCAGGCAGCGTGCCGCTGACCGACCCCGACACCGACGAGGTGCGGGTCGAGCCCCCGGCGGTGCCCGGCTTTGTGCGGCAAGCGCAGCAGCGCGCCTTCTGGCAATCGCCCGGCGTGCGCGCTGGTTTGTTCCTGGTGGTCGTGTTGTTGGGCGCCTTGCTGGCCGGGCAGTGGGCCTTGCACGAACGTGATCGCCTGGCCGCCTGGGAGCCTCGCCTGTTGCCGCTGCTGCAACAGGCCTGTGCACCGCTGGGCTGCACCGTGGGCCCTGTGCGCAACATCGATGCCATTCTCATCGACAGTTCCGCGCTGGTGCGCCGCCTGGGCAACTTCCATTCGTTTGATCTCGTGCTCAAGAACACCGCCGACATGGCGCTGGCGCTGCCCGCTCTGGAGCTGAGCCTCACCGACACGCGCGATCAGGTCATTTCGCGCCGCGTTTTTCTGCCCGAAGAGTGGCCCGATGCGCCGGCCGTGGTGCCTGCAAACAGCTCGCTGAATGTGAGCTTCCGCCTTGCGTTGTCTGTGGGCGAAGCCACACCCATGGCCGGCTACCGCGCCCTGGTTTTTTATCCCTGACGCCCCCCAACCTTCCTGATCGAATTCACCATGCCCATTCTTGTTTGCGGATCGCTTGCCTTCGACACCATCATGACCTTTGAGGGCCGCTTTGCCGAGCAGATCCTGCCCAGCCAGTTGCACATCCTCAACGTGTCGTTTCTGGTCCCGGCCCTGCGCCGCGAGTACGGCGGCTGCGCCGGCAACATCGCCTACGGCTTGCGCCAGCTGGGCGCACACGCCGTGCCGCTTGCCACGCTGGGCAACGACGGGCAGGAGTACCTGGAGCGCCTGAAGTCGCTGGGTGTGGACACCGCGCATGTGAACAGCGCGACCGAGAGCTACACCGCGCAGGCCATGATCATGACGGACCGCGACAACAACCAGATCACCGCGTTCCACCCGGGCGCCATGTCGATGGCGCACGACAACCCGGTGCCCGCACGCAAGGACATCACGGTGGCGATCATCTCGCCCGATGGTCGCGAAGCCATGCTCACCCACGCCAGGCAGTTGCACGCGGCAGGCGTGCCTTTCGTGTTCGATCCCGGCCAGGGCCTGCCCATGTTCAACGGCGAGGAGCTCAAGCAGTTCATCGAGCTGGCCACCTGGATCACGGTGAATGACTACGAAGGCAAGATGCTGTCCGACCGCACCGGGCTCTCGTTCGAAGCCATCGCGGCCAGCGTGCGCGGACTCATCGTCACGCTGGCTGAGCACGGGTGCGAGGTGTGGGAAGGGGGTCAGAAAACCCTGGTTCCCGGCGTGAAGGCGCTGGAGGTGGTGGACCCCACCGGTTGTGGTGATGCGTTCCGCGCAGCGCTGTTGCACGGGCTGGAACAAGGCTGGTCGTTGGCGCGATGTGCCGAACTGGGCAACCGCATGGGTGCGGCCAAAATCTCGACCCGCGGTGGTCAGAACTACACCGCACCCGCGGTCTGATGCTGCCGTGAAGCGGGCGTGAAAAAGCCCGGCGCTTTCGCGCCGGGCTGCAAGTCATCACAAGGACGACTTCAGGGCTTGCTGGACGTGGGAAACGGCCAGGCAGCCTGCGGGTTGAGCTTCGTTTGAGCCGCAGGAGCAGCAGGGGCCGCCGGCTTCTTGGCCGGCTCAGCTTTTTTTGCTGGGGCTGCCTTCGCGACGGGGGCCTTCTTGGCCGGAGCTGCCTTCTTTGCTGGAGCTGCTTTTTTCGCAGCAGGCTTCGCAGCGGCTTTCTTCGCCGGTGCAGCCTTTTTCGCTGGAGCTGCCTTCTTCGCAGCAGGCTTCTTCGCAGCGGCTTTCTTCGCCGGTGCAGCCTTCTTCACAGCTGGCTTTTTAGCCGCCGGCTTCTTGGCCGGTGCAGCTTTCTTCGCAGCGACTTTTTTGGCCGGTGCAGCCTTCTTCGCAGGAGCCGCTTTCTTCGCTGCTGGCTTTTTGGCCGGTGCAGCTTTCTTCGCGACAACTTTCTTGGCCGGGGCGGCCTTCTTCGCTGGAGCTGCTTTCTTCGCAGCGACTTTTTTGGCCGGGGCGGCCTTTTTCGCCACAGCTTTTTTAGCCGGGGCTTTTTTCGCAGTTGCCATTGTTTTCTCCTTGATCAAGTTGCAAAGAGCACTTCATCCGGTCACTGTGCCGGTGAAGTGATTCAACGCGCTGGAGCCGTGTGGATGCATCCACGGCTGGCCCCAAGGTGTTGAATCCTGTGACAGAGCCCTGCCTGCGGCACCAAGGTGCCGGTGGCAGGGTTCTGAAATGTCGAAACGCATGTGAGGGTGGTTCCAAATGGGCAGTGCGACCCCGGCGATGGCATCAGTCCCAGGACAGGGCGCCGCCCGTCTGGTATTCGATCACGCGGGTTTCGAAGAAATTGCGTTCCTTCTTGAGGTCGATCATTTCGCTCATCCAGGGGAACGGGTTCTCTTCGCTCGGAAACATGGGCTCCAGGCCGATCTGCACAGCGCGCCGGTTGGCGATGTAGCGCAGGTAGCCCTTGAACATGGACGCATTCATGCCGAGCACGCCGCGTGGCATGGTGTCTTCGGCGTAGCGGTACTCCAGCTCGACGGCTTTGAGGAACAACTGCTTGATCTCTTCCTTGAACTCGGCCGTCCACAGCATCGGGTTCTCCATCTTGATCGCGTTGATCAGATCGATACCGAAGTTGCAGTGCATGGACTCGTCGCGCAGGATGTACTGGTACTGCTCGGCGGCACCGGTCATCTTGTTCTGGCGACCCAGTGCGAGGATCTGGGTGAAGCCGACGTAGAAGAACAGACCTTCCATGAGGCAGGCGAAAACGATCAGGCTCTTCAGGAGGCGCTGGTCGGTCTCGGGCGTCCCGGTGTGGAAGTTCGGGTCCATGATCGCTTCAATGAAAGGGATCAGGAACTCGTCCTTGTCGCGGATCGACTGGACTTCGTTGTAGGCGTTGAAGATCTCGGACTCGTCCAGACCGAGCGACTCCACGATGTACTGGTAGGCGTGCGTGTGGATGGCTTCTTCAAAAGCCTGGCGCAGCAGGAACTGGCGGCACTCGGGTGCGGTGATGTGGCGGTAGGTGCCCAGCACGATGTTGTTGGCAGCGAGCGAATCGGCGGTAACAAAGAAACCGAGGTTGCGCTTGACGATGCGGCGCTCGTCGTCGGTCAGGCCGTTGGGGTCTTTCCAGAGCGCGATGTCGCGACTCATGTTCACCTCCTGCGGCATCCAGTGGTTGGCGCAGGTGGCGAGGTATTTTTCCCAAGCCCACTTGTACTTGAACGGCACCAGCTGGTTGACGTCGGTCTGGCCGTTGATGATGCGTTTGTCCGCAGCGTTGACGCGGCGACCTGCCGTGGCTGTGGCCACGGGCGCCTTCGGTGCTGAGGTCGCGTGCGCAGTGGTGGAGGCGAAGGAAGGAGAGGCGGTGCGCTCACTTGACAGTGAGGCTTGCAGACCCTGCATGCTGGAGGGCATGGGGTTGTTCGCTGGCTTCGTGGAGGGCGTGGTGTGTTCGTCCCAGGTCAACATAGGTGTTTCCAATTCCTCGGATTATCAAAGTGTCTGCATGAAATGCAAAGTGATCGTGCGTGATGCGCCGTGTTTGTGTTGCTGTGTTGCATCGATTGCATCTCGATGAGCGCAGCACACATCACGGCGCTGTGTTGATTTACTGGCACGCCTCGCAACCAGGGTCGTCGATTGCGCAGAACTTGATGTCGGTCGCGGGCACTTCGGACAACGCTGCGCTCGATGCCGCGGCTGCATTCGCAGCGGTGGTGGCGGCCATGCCGGCAGTGGTTGCGTCCAGCGAAACGGCGTTGAGTTGCCCTGCGCGGCCGGTCGATTTTTCAGCCTGCGTGGCCGAGGTGGTGCGCAGGTAGTAGGTGGTCTTGAGACCACGCAGCCAGGCGAGCTTGTAGGTGTCGTCGAGCTTCTTGCCCGAGGCGCCGGCCATGTAGATGTTCAGGCTCTGCGCCTGATCGATCCACTTCTGGCGGCGTGCAGCAGCTTCCACCAACCACAGCGGCTCCACTTCGAACGCGGTGGCGTACAGCGCCTTCACTTCTTGCGGTACGCGATCGATGGGACGCAGCGAACCGTCGAAGTGTTTGAGGTCCATGACCATCACGTCGTCCCACAGGCCCAGGCGCTTCAGGTCTTTCACCAGGTAGCCGTTGATGACGGTGAACTCGCCGGAGAGGTTGGACTTCACCGAGAGGTTGCCGAAGCAGGGCTCGATGGAAGCGTCCACGCCGATGATGTTGGAGATGGTGGCGGTCGGGGCGATGGCCACGCAGTTGGAGTTGCGCATGCCGTCGGTGGCGATCTTCTGGCGCAGCGCGTCCCAGTCCATGCTGACCGAACGGTCCACGTCCACATAACCACCGCGTTCGCGCGACAGCAGGTCGAGCGTGTCGAGTGGCAGCACGCCCTGGTCCCACAGCGAGCCTTTGTAGCTGGCGTAGCGGCCGCGTTCACGCGCGAGTTCGGTGGAGGCCCAGTAGGCGTAGTAGCAGACGGCTTCCATCGAGCGGTCAGCGAACTCCACGGCGTCGTTGGAAGCGTAAGGGATGCGCAGTTCGTACAGCGCGTCCTGAAAGCCCATGACACCCAGGCCCACCGGGCGGTGGCGCATGTTGGAGTCGCGTGCCTTTTTCACCGCGTAGTAGTTGATGTCGATCACGTTGTCGAGCATGCGCATCGCGGTCTTGATGGTGACCTGCAGCTTGTCGTGATCCAGCACCTTGACGCCGTCATCGGTGTGCTTGATGTGGTTGAGCAGGTTGACCGAGCCCAGGTTGCACACGGCGGTTTCGGTGTCGCTGGTGTTGAGCGTGATTTCGGTGCAGAGGTTGGAGCTGTGCACCACGCCAGCGTGTTGCTGCGGGCTGCGCACGTTGCAGGCGTCCTTGAACGTGATCCAGGGGTGGCCGGTCTCGAACAACATCGAGAGCATCTTCCGCCACATGTCGGTGGCCGGTACCTTGCGGTAGGGCTTGATCTCGCCGCGCGCGGCTTTTTCTTCGTAGGCCACGTAGGCCTTCTCGAAGTCGATGCCGAACTTGTCGTGCAGGTCGGGCACGTTGTTGGGCGAGAACAGGCTCCACTCGCCTTTTTCCATCACGCGCTTCATGAACAGGTCGGGAATCCAGTTCGCCGTGTTCATGTCGTGGGTGCGGCGGCGGTCGTCGCCGGTGTTCTTGCGCAGCTCCAGGAATTCTTCGATGTCCAGGTGCCAGGTTTCCAGGTAGGTGCAGACCGCGCCCTTGCGCTTGCCGCCCTGGTTCACCGCCACGGCAGTGTCGTTCACCACCTTGAGGAACGGCACGACGCCTTGCGACTCACCATTGGTGCCCTTGATGTGGCTGCCCAGGGCGCGCACGCGGGTCCAGTCGTTGCCCAGGCCGCCAGCGAACTTGGAGAGCAGCGCGTTTTCCTTGATCGACTCGTAGATGCCGTCGAGGTCGTCGGGCACGGTGGTCAGGTAGCAGCTGGAGAGCTGCGAGCGCAGGGTGCCACTGTTGAAGAGGGTGGGGGTGGACGACATGAAGTCGAACGAGGAGAGCACCTCGTAGAACTCGATGGCGCGCGCTTCGCGGTCGATCTCGTTGAGCGACAGACCCATGGCCACGCGCATGAAGAAGGACTGGGGCAGCTCGATGCGGGTCTTGCGCACGTGCAGGAAGTAGCGGTCATACAGCGTCTGCAGGCCGAGATAGTCGAACTGCAGATCGCGCTCGGGCTTGAGCGCAGCACCCAGGCGGGCCAGGTCGAACTGCAGCAGGCGCTCGTCGAGCAGGTCGTTGTCCACGCCCTTCTTGATGAACTGCGGGAAGTAGTCGGCGTAGCGCGCGCCCATCTCGGAGGAGGGCACTTCTTCGCCCATGACTTCCTTGACGATGGTGTGCAGCAGCAGGCGCGCGGTGGCGTAGGTGTAGTCGGGGTCTTTTTCGATCAGCGTGCGTGCGGCCAGGATGGAGGCCTTGTAGACCTCTTCGATCGGCACACCGTCGTACAGGTTGCGCTTGGTCTCGGCCACGATCGGGTCGGCGTGGATGTCCTTGCCCAGACCGCTGCAGGCGTCGGCAATCAGGGCTTGCAGGCGTTGCAGATCGAGCGGCACGCGCTCGCCGCCGTCGATCACGTGCAGCGTGGCTTCCACCGGCTTGGTCACTTCGGCCTGGTGGGCGCGCTCTTGCGTGCGGCGCTCGCGGTACAGCACATAGGCGCGGGCGACTTCGTGGTGGCTGCTGCGCATCAGGCCGAGTTCAACCTGGTCCTGCACGTCTTCAATGTGGAAGGTGCCGCCGCCCGGGCGCGAACGCATCAGCGCCTTGACCACCGCGCCAGTGAGCTCATCTACGGTCTCGCGCACGCTGGCCGAGGCTGCGCCCTGGGTGCCGTGCACGGCGAGGAAGGCCTTCATCATGGCCACGGCAATCTTGCTGGGCTCGAACGACACCACTGCGCCGTTGCGGCGGATGATCTGGTACTGGGCGAACACCGAATTGCTCGCCGTCGTTGACACGGTAGCGGACAAACCCATGGGCTGCTTCGGGGCGGTGGCGGTGGTGGCAGTGGTGGGGGAAGCGGTCAGCATGGTTCCTCTTTCATTTGTTGTGATGGGCCTGCTCGCAAGGCACGGTGTCGGGGAGCAGGACGTTGGTTTTCAGTTCGGTTTCGCGGCGTCGTTCGGGGCGCTCAAAAGTTCTCAGTGGGGATGAAAACAGGCCGGAGCAACGTGGAATTTGTCGAAACTGAAACGCAGAGCACACACTATATCTGGTGTGTGGGGGTCCTTCAAGCCACTACCGGTAGTGTTTTGAGAAAAAATCATTCAGGCCACGAGTGACCGGTTTTCTCTGTGTCGGTGTGTTTGCGACCGCTCCAACGCGCTGGCCAGGACGGGGTGTCCCGCAGTGCCCGAAAAGTCTGGGTATCGCGTTTTGATCACAGCAACGGCGGGCGTTGCAGCGGCATTTGCCCCGGGGTGCCGCATGAGGCTTGCCAGAGTGCATGGGCGGGCCTGTCCCGCCATCCGCATTCAAGCGAAGGGAGGCGCGCCGCTGGACTCGGGGTTCGGAAAAAATGCGCTGGGCCAACCCAGGTCGTGTTGCAAACGCGCCCAGTCAAATCCGGGCCCAGGGTCCAGCTTGCGGCCGGGCGCGATGTGTTCGTGGCCCGCCACGTGTGCCACCGCGTAGCGCTCGTGCAAGCAGCGACACAGCTGGCTGAGGGTCGCGTATTGCGCGGCCTCGAAGGGCTCGCCTTCCAGGCCCTCCAGTTCGATGCCGATGGAGTCGTCGTTGCAGTTCTCGCGGCCCCGCCACCTGGATGCGCCCGCGTGCCAGGCGCGTGCATCGGCGTCGACAAACTGCACCAGTTCACCGTCGCGGCGGATGAAAAAATGCGCCGATACCTGCATGCCCCGGATCTGCCCGAAGTAGGGGTGGGCGTCCCAGTCCAGCGTGTTGGTGAAGAGCTGCTCCACCTCGGGGCCGCCGTACACGCCCGGGGGCAGGCTGATGGAGTGCAGCACGACCAGGTCGATCAGCGCGCCTGCCGGCCTGGGGCCTTGGTTGGGCGACGGGCAGTGCCGTGCAGCTGCCAGCCAGCCGCCGACCCATGACCCTGCGCGCATGTCAGGCTGCATCGTCGTCGTTGGACGGCATGGAAATGCCCAGGCGCTGGATGCGGTAGCGCATCTGCCGCAGGTTCAGGCCCAACCGGGCGGCGGCCGCCGTGCGGTTGAAGTCGCATTCGCGCAGCGCCTTGAGCAGCACCTGTTTCTCTTGTTCGTCCAGGTAGGACTGCAGGTCCGCCGGGATCTCGTCGGGCACGCTCGATGTGTGGGCTGCGGCGGCCGTGGCCGCCATCACCGATTCGGGCAACTGATCGGGTTGGGTGGGGATCTCGTCCGAGTCGTCGGTGTCACCGAAGTCTTCCGGCTCCAGTGCACTGCCGCTGCTCAGTGCCATGGCGCGCTGCAGCAGGTTCTCGAGCTCACGCACGTTGCCGGGCAGGTCTCGTGCCTTCAGCCAGTCCAGCGCCTGGCTGGAGAGTTCGGGCACGGGCTGGCCGGATTCGCTGCAGATGCGCCGCAGCAGCGCACGCGCCAGCTCGGGCAGGTCGTCGCGGCGCTCGCGCAGCGAAGGCGTGCGCAGCTCGATCACATTGAGCCGGTAGAACAGGTCCTGGCGGAACTGACCGGCCTGGACCAGCGCGGTGAGATCGCGGTGCGTGGCACTGACCAGTCGCACGTCAACCGCTTCTTCCTGCACGCCACCCAGCGCGCGCACGCGCCGCTCCTGGATCACGCGCAGCAGCTTGGCCTGCATGGCCAGCGGCAGATCGCCGATTTCGTCCAGAAACAGGGTGCCGCCCTTGGCCGCCTGGAAGTAACCTTCGCGGTCTTGTGTGGCGCCGGTGTAGGCGCCCTTGCGCGCGCCGAAAAATTCGGCCTCGATGAGGTTCTCGGGGATGGCGCCGCAGTTCACCGCCACGAACGGGCCATTGCTGCGGTGGCTGCAGTCGTGCACCGCGCGCGCCACCAGCTCCTTGCCGGTGCCTGACTCGCCCAGGATCAGCACCGGCGCCATGCTGGTGGCCACCTTCTCGATGCGTCCCTTGATCTGCACGATGCTGGCGGCACGGCCCACGATGCGCGAGAGCGACTTGAGGCCCGAGGGTGGCGGCGGTGCACTGCGCATGGGCTCGGCCCCGGCCGCCACGCCGTTGCCCACGCGTGCCTGGTTGCCCATGAGCGGGTGGCGCTGGCTTTGCACCGCCTGTGTCACGGCGTTTCGCAGTTGCTTGAGGTCCACCGGTTTGGTGAGGTAGTCGAAGGCGCCGGCCTTGAGCGACTCCACCGCGTTGTCGGCCGAACCAAAGGCAGTGATGACGATGCACTTCTCGGTGCGCTGGGCTTCGGTGAGTTCGCGCAGCAACTCCAGCCCGAGGCCGTCGGGCAACCGCATGTCGGAGATCAGCACATCAAAGCGTTGCTGGGCCAACCATTCGCGCGCCTGGGCCAGATCGGCCGCAGCCACCACGGCATGGCCTTCGCGAAGCAGGGTGAGCTCGTACAGCGTGCGCAGATCGGGCTCGTCGTCGACGACCAGCACGGACGCCGGGATCGACGTGGATATGGGGTTGGTGGCCATGGGTCGGGAGGGGCGCGGTGGCGGCTCAACCCGGTGCCAGCGGGGGCTCACCCTGCAGCGTGGGGCCGAAGCGGGTGCTGTAGGGCCGCGAATCGTTCGCTGGGTATGCCAAGCTCTGCTGCACCGGCAGATGACCGGCATGACCGTTGGGGATCGACACGAAGAATTCGTTGCCTTCCTGCTGGTCCAGGCGCACGCGCTGGTAGGCGATCTGCGCGCCGTAGCGTTCGCAGAGTTCGCGGCAGATGTACAGGCCCAGGCCACTGGAGCGGCTCTCGGATGAAAAGAACGGCTCGAACAGGTGGCGCATCACGCTGGATTCCAGTGGCTGGCCATCGCTCCAGACCGACATCCGGGTGTGATCGTGGCCGCTGGGCTGGGTGACGACCCGAATGGATGACGGTTTACCGCTGGCGTGGCGCAAGGCGTTGTCCAGCAGGTTCACCAGCACGCGGCGCAGGTGCTCGGGGTCGAACTCGACGTGGGCCACAGGCGCATGCAGGTGCACACCGAGCACGCCCTTGGCGGGGTTCTGGCGGACCCAGTCCATCGTGATCTGGCGCACCATCGGATCCAGGGGCAGGCTGGGTGTGGAGCCGTCGCCGCGCACCGGTTGCGCCCGTGCGACGTTGAGGATGTCGTCCACGATGCGCGAGAGCCGCTGGGCGTTTTGCTCGATCATCTGCGTGAGCCGCTTCTGGGCGGGGTCTTTCACCTCTTCATCGAGCAAGGCATTGGCCTGGGCGATGGCCGAGAGTGGGTTGCGGATTTCATGCGCCACCGCCGCCGACATGCGGCCCATGGAGGCCAGCTTCTCGGTGCGCACGCGGGCTTCCACCTCGCGCAGGTCTTCGAGGAACAGCACACACAGACCGGTGCTTCGACCCGCGCGCGAGGTGAGCCGGGTGCGTGCGTGCAGCCGCTGGCTGGGCCGGTCTTCGTTGTCGATGGTGGTTTCGGTCTCCAGAGCCTGCCCCAGCACAAAGGTCTCGCTCACCAGATCGGACAGGTGCGCCCAGCTGGGGCGTGCCGAGAGCAGCAGCTTGGCGGCCTGCGGGTAGATCTCGCCCATGAGCATGATCTGGGCGGCCGGGTTGGCGTTGCGCACCACGCCGTGCGGGTCCACCACCAGCACGCCCACGCTCAGGCTCTCGATCACCAGCTCATTGACCTGCGCCTGCGTGCGCGCTGCAGCCTGGCTGCTGGCGGCCAGCGCTTCCTCGCGGGCCAGCCGGATGGACAGCTGGTTGGCCAGCACGGCCACCAGAAAGAAGCCGGTGCTGGCAAGACCGGCCTGCAACAAGCGGGCGGTGGCCACGTCGCTGAACAGCGGCGCGCCCATGAAGGCTTCGGCCAACAGGTAGAGCGTCACGACCGCAGCCGTGGCCATGGCCAGCAGCAGCGGCCCCAGGATGGAGGCCAGCAGCACCGGGAGGGCAAACAGCGGCGTGTAGTTGATGGACCCGATCTGGAAGTACTGCAGCAGGGCAAAGACGAGGACGTCGACGCCGATGGTCAGCAACCACTGGGCCTGGATCGGACGCCCGTGTTCCACGGGACGCCAGGCGTACAGCACCACCAGCGCGGCGGTGAGGTGCACGGCCGAGAGCAGCACCAGCCAGTCGGGTCCGCCGGTTTTCGTGATCACCATGAACACCTGCAGGGCCATCAGCACCAGGGCGATGAACACCCGCGCACGCATGAAGGCCACCCACAAGCGCACAAAAGCGCGCAGGCGTTGCTCACGGCCCTGGTTGTTGCCCGTCTCGAAGGCGGCGTACCAGGAGGGAGCGAACTGCGAGCTTTCTTCTCGGGCCATGTCAGTACCGCGAGGACGCCGTTTCAGGATGGGCAGATGGCAACAGCCTCATGCAGGGCCGCCTTCACCGAGGCGGCGGTGTTCGGTGCTGCAGTACGAGCCCTGGGCACCCTGCACCGTGTCGCCCTGGGGCAGGTGGGTCCCGCATTGCTTGCAGGCCACCATCACCACCGGCAACCTGCGCGCATCGGGTGGGGGCGTCGGGCGCGAAGATTGGGATCGGTCGGTGATGCGGTTGTTGCGCCACACATAGAAGGCCACCATCACCACGGCCAGAACGAGCAGGTATTTCATGAGGGGGTGGTCAGACGCGGTGCAGCAGCACTTCAAGCACGAAGCGGGAGCCGGCATAGCCCAGCAGCAGCAGCCCGGCGCCCAGGTAGAGGGTGCGTGCGGCGACGCGGCCGCGCCAGCCCAGGCGCCAGCGGCCCCATAGCAGCACGCCCATGGTGATCCAGGCCAGCACGGAGAAGACCGACTTGTGGTCCCACACCCAGCGGTGGTTGAGCAGCTCCGAGAAATACCAGCCTGCCAGCAGCGTGGCCGTGAGCAGCACGAAGCCGGCCGTCACGAAACGAAAGGTCAGGCGCTCCAGCGTGAGGAGTGGCATGGCGGTCTCGGCGGAGGTGCCCAGCCGCATGGCCTTTTCAGCGCGCTGCATGAGCCAGGCATGGCCCACCGCCACCGCGATCAGCCCGTAGGAAGCAATGCCCAGCGCCCAATGCAGGGGCATCCAGTTCGAGCGCAGGGCGGGGTAGGGCGCACCGGGGAACACCAGGGCCAGCAGCACCACCGCCGTGCCCAGCAAGGCGAACGTCCAGCGCTCGCGCAGTTGGGGATACAGACGGCTTTCGATCATGTAGACAGTCAACACCAGCCAGGCGGTGACCGACAGCGAGGGCGCAAAACCGAAGCGTGCGGGATGCTCGAACAGGCTGATGACCAGCACGGCCAGATGCAGCAGCCAGGCCGCGGTGAGCAGCGCGCGGCTCTGCATGGCCGAAGCCCTGGGATGGACCCAGGCCAGGACGGCGTAGGTCAGTGCCGCAAGGACGGAGAGCACCACCGCGGGCAGGTTGGTGGCGAGCGATGGCAGGAGGTTCATGTGAGATGTGCCGCGCGCAGCGGGTTGGGGGTAGGCGCGGCTAAAATCATGGGCGAAGTTTAACGGTCTTGACCGTTGCCAACCGCCAGTCTCCTGGCCAATGGCCCGACACCCGCCCCAGCCGGCGCGAACCCTCGCAGACCTGCGGGCCTTTCTCCCACCACCCGAGCGCAGCATGGCATCAGCCCTTTCCGACCGACTCTCACGCATCGTCAAGGAAATGCGCGGCCAGGCCCGCATCACCGAGACCAACGTCACCGACATGCTCCGCGAAGTGCGCATGGCCCTGCTGGAGGCCGACGTGGCCTTGGCCGTCGTGCGCGATTTCATTGCACGCGTGAAAGAGAAAGCGCTGGGCCAGGAAGTGGTGGGCTCGCTCACCCCGGGGCAGGCGCTGGTGAGCATCGTCAACCGCGAACTGGCCGCCACCATGGGCGACGGCGTGGCCGACATCAACCTCGCCGCGCAACCGCCGGCGGTGATCCTCATGGCCGGCCTGCAGGGCGCGGGCAAGACCACCACCACCGCCAAGCTGGCCAAGCACCTGATCGAGAAGCGCAAAAAGAAGGTGCTCACCGTCTCGGGCGACGTGTACCGCCCGGCGGCCATCGAGCAGCTCAAGACCGTGACCGCGCAGGCCGGCGCCGAGTGGTTCCCCAGCACGCCCGACCAGAAACCGGTGGACATCGCACGCGCCGCGATCGACTACGCACGAAAGCATTACTTCGACGTGCTGCTGGTCGATACCGCCGGCCGCTTGGCTATTGACGAAGCGCTGATGCGCGAAATCCAGGAACTGCACGCTGTGCTCAAGCCGGTGGAGACGCTGTTTGTGGTGGACGCCATGCAGGGCCAGGACGCGATCAACACCGCCAAGGCCTTCAAGGACGCGCTGCCCATCACTGGCATCATCCTGACCAAACTCGACGGCGACTCGCGAGGTGGCGCGGCGCTCTCGGTGCGCGCCATCACCGGCGCGCCGATCAAGTTCGCCGGCGTGTCCGAGAAGCTTGACGGACTGGAGGTGTTCGACGCAGAGCGCCACGCCGGCCGCATCCTGGGCATGGGCGACATCCTGGCGCTGGTCGAGCAGGTCACCGCCGGCGTTGACATGGCCGCGGCCCAGAAGCTCGCGGCCAAGGTCAAGAGTGGCGAGGGCTTCGACCTCAACGATTTCCTGGACCAGATCCGCCAGATGAAGCAGATGGGCGGCCTCTCCAGCCTCATGGACAAGTTGCCCGCCGCGATGGCGGCCAAGGCAGGTCAGGTCGACATGGGCCGCGCGGAGAAGGACATCCAGCGCAAGGAAGGGATCATCTGCAGCATGACGCTCAAGGAGCGCCGCAAGCCCGAGATCATCAAGGCCACGCGCAAGCGCCGCATCGCCGCCGGCGCCGGCGTGCAGGTGCAGGAAGTCAACCGCCTGCTCAAGGAGTTCGAGCAGATGCAGGACATGATGAAGAAGATGAAGGGCGGCGGGATGATGAAGATGATGAAGCGCATGGGCGGCATGAAGGGCATGCCCAAGCTGCCCGGCATGGGCTGAAGCTGTTCGCCCATGGCTGCACCCGATTCCGACACCATTGGTGACCTCGCATCGCTTCAGGCGCTGTTCGGCCCGGTGGGCGACGCCTCGGTGCGCAAGGAGGCCACCAGCCTGCACCCGGTGTACCGGCGCTGGATCGAGTCCTCGCCCTTCGCGGTGCTGGCCACCGTCGGATCCGATGGTCTGGATGCTTCGCCGCGTGGTGATCCACCCGGCCTTGTGACGGTGCAGGACGAACACACCTTGCTGCTGCCCGAGCGTGCCGGCAACAACCGCATCGACAGCCTGAAGAACATCCTGAGCGACCCGCGCGTGGCCCTGCTGTTCTTCGTGCCGGGTGTGGGCGAGACGGTGCGTGTGAACGGTCAGGCGCGCATCTCGGTGGCGCCCGAACTTCTGCAGCGACTGGCCATGGACGGCAAGCCGCCCAGGTGCGTGCTGGTCATCGCGGTGGAGACGGTGTTTTTCCAGTGCGCGCGGGCCATGAAGCGCTCGGGCTTGTGGGAAGCGCGCGATCCCGCTCAGGTGCCCAGCGCCGGCGACATGCTCGCTGCACTGACCCACAACGCCATCGACGGCGCGGCCTACGACCAGGCCTTGCCTGCGCGCCAGCGCGACACCTTGTACTGAGTGCGATGCCCCTTTCTCGCGGCGACTTGCTGCGCGCGCTCGCAGTGGTGGTGATCTGGGGTCTGAACTTCGTGGTCATGAAGGTCGGCCTGCAGGGCATCGGGCCCATGCTGCTGGGCGCGCTGCGTTTTGCGGCGGCGGCCTTGCCCTTGGTGCTGTTCGTGAAGTTTCCCAATCTGCCTTGGCGCTATGTGGTGGCCTACGGTCTGGCCCAGGGCCTGGGGCAGTTCGGTTTCCTCTTCCTCGGACTGCAGATGGGCATGACGGTGGGCATGGCCTCGGTGGTCATGCAGACGCAGGCCTTCTTCACGCTGCTGCTGGCGGTGCCGGTGCTGGGCGAGCGCGCGCGCTTTTCTCAGGGGCTGGGCTTGGTGGTGGCGCTGGGCGGGCTGGTGTTGATCGCCACCGCCCACGGCGAAGGGCCCGGGCAAATGACGCTGGCGGGTTTCGTGCTCACCGTCGCGGCGGCCTTCATGTGGGCCGTGTCCAACCTGGTGGCTCGCCTGGCCAGCCGCGTGGCCGACTACGACCCCTTCCCCTTCATCGTCTGGAGCAGCGTGTTCCCCATCCTGCCTTTTGTGGCACTGGCGCTGTGGATGGACGGGCCGCTGACGGTGGCGCAGCAGCTCCGGGGCATCGGCTGGCCTGCGATCTTGTCGGTGCTGTTCCTGGCCTGGTTCGCCACGCTGTTGGCCTACAGCCTGTGGACTCAGCTGCTAAAGCGCCATCCGGCCGGACGGGTCACGCCGTTCTCACTGCTGGTGCCGGTGGTGGGGCTGTGGTCGGCCTGGATGTTCTTCGATGAACTGCCGCTGCTTCAGCAGTGGATGGGCACCGGGCTTGTGCTCATGGGGCTGGTCGTGAACCAGATGGGTGGTTGGTGGCAGGCCATGCGCGCGCGACGCAACCGGTCCTGAAACGACAACGCGCCGCAGAAGCGGCGCGTTGGCAGAGAGCGTGGGGAACAATCTTCAGATGGCCTGCGCCAGCGTGAAGCGGCTGGCATGGCGCCAGGCGCGGCGCAGCACAGCGGGCGACCACGATTCTTCGGGAATCAGCAGCACACCGCGTGCACGCATCCAGGCACCCAGGTCCACGTGGCTGGTGGCCACGGTCATGGGCACGGCCAGCAGCAAGGGCAGGGCGACCGGGGCGAGCCAGATCAGCGCGTTGGCGTTGATCGCGGCCACACCCAGGCCCAACAGGCCGATCACCACCGTCATCGGGGCCAGTCGGGCCAGCGCATCGCGCCAGGTCACGCCAATGGCTTCCCGTGGGGGCGACTTCCACTCCAGCTTGAGACCGGTGATGGCCACCAGCACGAACAGCGAGTGCGCCAGCATGCGGATGGGGGCCTGCAACAGGGCCATCACGGTTTCGACCACGGAGCTGATCAGCAAGGCGGCGGTGCCGCCGAACGACTTTTGTTCACCCTTCATGAACACCGCCATCAGACCCAGCACACGGGGCATGAACAGCATGGTCAGCGTCCACATCCACAGAGCGCGCAGCTCTTCAGGAACAGCCTGCCAGCTCGGGATCGCGCTGGAGTCGGCGGCCCACAGGGCGGTGCCGATGGTCAGGAAGGCCAACCACAAGGGGGCCGAGAGGTAGGACATGGCGCCGATGGCGAACATGGTGCGGTGCACGCGGTGGATGCCGGGCTCGGCCATCAGGCGCGAGTTCTGCAGGTTGCCCTGGCACCAGCGGCGGTCGCGCTGCAGCTCGCTGAGCAAGTCAGGCGGCTGCTGCTCGTAGCTGCCGGTGAGGTCGGAAACCAGCCACACGTGGTAGCCGGCGCGGCGCATCAGCGCGGCTTCCACGAAGTCGTGCGACATGATGCCGCCGGACATGCCGCCCGTGCCCTTGATGGGGGCGAGCGCGCAATGCTTCATGAAGGGCTCGACGCGGATGATGGCGTTGTGGCCCCAGTAGTGCGATTCGCCGAGCTGCCAGAACTGCATGCCCAGTGTGAACAGGCGACCGGTGACGCGCGAACCAAACTGTTGTGCACGGGCGTGCAGCGTGGCGTGGCCGATGGCTTGCGTTGCGGTCTGCACGATGCCGGCCTTGGGGTTGGCTTCCATCAGCTTGACCATGGAGACGATGCAGCTGCCGCTCATGACGCTGTCGGCGTCGAGCACGACCATGTAGCGGTAGTCCTTGCCCCAGCGGCGGCAGAAGTCGGCCACGTTGCCCGCCTTGCGGTGGGTGCGGCGCGTGCGCAGGCGGTAGTACACCTCGATCTGTGGCAGTTCGGGCTGGGCGGCCAGGGCCGCGCGCAGGTTCTCCCAGGCGGATTTTTCAGCGGCGGCAATCGCCGGGTCGTAGCTGTCGGAGAGCACGAACACGTCGAACTGGCGCGCGTGGCCGGTGGCGGCGAGCGACTCGCAGGTGGCGCGCAGACCGGCAAACACGGTGGCCACGTCTTCGTTGCAGATCGGCATGATGATCGCCGTGCGTGCATCCGGGTTCATCGGGTGGTGGCGCACCGCAGCGGCCGACAAGGTGTGCGCGTCACCGCGCAACGAGACCCAGAAGCCCATGAGAGCGGTCACGAAGCCGGTGACGACCCAAGCCGAGAGCAAGCCGAAAAGTGCGAGCTGACCGTATTGCATCCACACGTTGTTGTGCTGGGGCTGGGCGTCGGCGAACAGGCTGGTGGCAAACGCCGTGCTCAGCACGGTGAGCAGCATGAACACAGCGCGGCGGCGGTTGGCCGCCGTGACCCAGGCTTCGGGCGCGGGCTTGGCATCTTGCTGCGCGGCTTGTGAGTACGGTGGCAACACGCGGCTGGCTGTGCTCAGCAGTGTCGTTCCAATGCTGTTCCAGAAGCCGCGCCAAGGGCGCGGCACCATGGAGCCACGGTTGAGCGGCGGTGCCGTCACCGCGTTGGGGTGGCGTTCCTCGCGCAGCACGCTGCGGTGGATCTGGGTGGGGTTCGTGGAAGTGTTCATTCGGGTAACAGCAGATGTGTCCATGTTTCACTCACGGTGTCGTTGTTGTGTTGGAGGTATGCGCGCAGCTCCACGGGCTGCGAGGCATCGATGCGCTCGACGCGCACGGTCACGCGCCAGGAGCGCGTGGCGGGGTTGGGGTAGGCCAGGGTCTGGAGCACGCGGCCGTTGGTGGTGGCGCTCACCACAGCCTTCACCGTGGCGTCGGTCGGCAACGCGTCCAGCGCGGGGCCGGCAAAGTCGATGACGAACTGCGGCTGGCGGCCCTGTTCTTCGGCGCTGAGCTTGGTGTAGCCATAACCGCGGCGGGTCTGGGTCACCCAGCTGGAGGGCGGGCGTTGCTGTGCGTCGCCTTGCCAGGCCAGCTCGTAGGCCACTTCCAGCGGCTGGCCCGGTGCGGGCAGGGCGGCGGGCACCCAGTACGCCACGATGTTGTCGTGCGTCTCGTCGGGTGCGGGCAATTGCACCAGCTCCACGCGGCCAGGGCCCCAGTCGCCCAGCGGCTTGATCCAGGCACTCGGGCGGCGTTCGTAGTGGGCTTCCACGTCTTCATAGCTGGCAAAGCTGCGGTCGCGCTGCATGAGACCGAAGCCGCGCGGGTTCTGCATGGTGAACGAGCTGACCGTCACGCCCTTGGGGCGCTGCAGCGGGCGCCACAGCCATTCGCCGGCGCCAGTGACCATCATCAAACCGTCGGAGTCGTGCACTTCGGGACGGAAATCCTTGGCCGAGGGCTGGTTCTCGCCGGTGAGGAACATGCTGGTCAGCGGTGCGATGCCCAGCGTGTTCACCGGGCCGGCGTTGGGGCGCAGGAAGATGCGCGCGTTGACCGTGGTGGTGGTTTGCTGGCCAGGGCGGATCACGAAGCGGTAAGCGCCGGTGGCGCGCTTGGATTCGAGCAGGGCGAACACGGTGACTTCGGAGGCGCCAGCGGCCGGGCGCTGCAGCCAGAACTCGGAGAAACGTGGGAACTCCTCGCCGCTGCCGCCCACGGTGTCGATGGCCAGGCCACGGGCCGACAGCCCGTACTGCTGGCCGGCACCCAGTGCGCGGAAGTAGCTCGCGCCCTGGAACACCACCAACTCGTCCTTGTAGGTCTGGCCATTCAGCGGGTAGTGCAGGCGGAAACCGGCGTGACCCAGGTCGCCCCACGACGCCGGGTCGAAGGTGTTCTTGCCATACGTGAAGTCGGCGCCGCTGTAGGGCAGGTGGTTCACCCGGCCGTCGGGCAGCAGCTCGTGGATGCGCACCGGCTCGGTCTGGTACAGGCCGAGGTGGAAAAACTGGGCCTCGAAAGGCAGGGCATCAGCGCGCCAGAGCGACTGGTCGGTCTTGAAGCGGATGTCGCGCAGCTGGTCGTAGGTGATGCTGGCCAGCTCGGCGGGCAGCTTGTCGCTGTTTGCGCGCAGCGGCTCGGCGGCGCGGGTTTGGGCCAGTTGGGTCAGGCTGTCCCAGTCCAGGCGCTGGGCCTGGGCTGACGCCCCGCAAAGCAGGGCCAGCAAGACGCCCAGCAGCACCACGGCGCGGGTGCGACGGGTGGCTGGGACAGGGGAAAATGTGTGGGGCATACCCAGACATGGGCAAACCCCGTGCCAGGCTCAAAAACCCCAGCTGAATCAAAGACTTGCGATTGAAAGTTCTTTCATCGGGCTGTTTTGCGGGTCGCAGACCGCCTTGCCCCCTTGTTTTTGTCGTCAAACAGCGACAACTTGCATCACGCTGGCCAAAAATCCCAATGAAAACAAGGGATTTCGGCTGTCACTCATCGGCGACAGCATCTCCGGGAATACCCGAAGAACCCGGGGCGGCGTCGCTTTTGAAC
>QBMB01000060.1:26578-27759 GCA_003241965.1 Burkholderiales bacterium
GCAGCAGCCGGTAGAACTCGGTGCGGTTGCGCTGCGCCAGGCGTGCCGCGTCGGCCACGTTGCCGTCGGTCATCTTTAGCAGGCCCACCAGGTATTCCCGCTCGAAACGCTGCTTGGCGTCGGCAAAGCTGAGCACCTCCACCGAGGGCGTGCGCAGCGCGCGCTGCACCAGCGCCAGCGACACCAGCGGCGTGGTCGACAAGGCACACACCTGCTCGACCACGTTGTAGAGCTGGCGCACGTTGCCCGGCCAGGCGGACATGGTCAGCGCCTTGAGCGCCTCGGGCGCAAAGCCCGAGCTGCGTTTGCCGTACTTGGCGGCGAGCTTGGCCAGGAAATGGTTGGCCAGCAGTGGAATGTCCTCGCGCCGCTCGGCCAGCGTGGGCAGGGTCAGCGTGACCACGTTGAGCCGGTAGTAAAGGTCTTCGCGGAACTGCGCTGTGGCCATCGCGTCTTCGAGGTCGCGGTGGGTGGCCGAGATGATGCGCACGTCCACCGGCAGCGACTGGCTGGACCCCAGCGGGCGCACCGCGCGCTCCTGCAGCACGCGCAGCAACTTCACCTGCAGGGCGGGCGGCATGTCTCCGATCTCGTCGAGCAACAGCGTGCCGCCGTCGGCCGCCTGGAACAGGCCCTTGTGGTTGGCCACGGCGTCGGTGAAGGCGCCCTTCATGTGGCCGAACAGTTCGGATTCGAGCAGCGCCTCGGGGATGGCTCCGCAGTTCACCGCAATGAAGGGCTTGCTCGCGCGAGCGCTGGCCTTGTGGATGGCGCGCGCCAGCATTTCCTTGCCGGTGCCGGAGTCGCCGCGCAGCAGCACGCTGGCGTCACTCTGCGCCACCATGCGCGCCTCGGCCAGCAGGTCGGCCATGCGGTTGGAGCGGCTCACGATCTCGCTGCGCCAGGCTTCGTCCACCCGCGCGTTGTTGCTCGCCGGTGCACCCAGCGCCAGCGCCTGCGCGATCTTCTCCAGCAGCTCCTTGGCGTCGTAGGGTTTGGTGAGGTAGGTGAACACGCCGCGCGCCGTGGCCTCGACCGCGTCGGGGATGGTGCCGTGTGCCGTGAGCAGGATCACCGGCAGCGAGGGGTGGCGCTTGCGGATCTCGTCGAACAGGGCCAGGCCGTCTTTGCCTGGCAGGCGCACGTCGGAAAGCACCATTTGCGGCCGCTCGATGTCGAGC
>QBMB01000061.1:0-16802 GCA_003241965.1 Burkholderiales bacterium
CACGTCCTGCAGACGCTCCATGGCCTTCTTGTGCACCCCTTTGTCGGCTTCGGCTTTCTTCACCGCCTGCTCCGCGCGCTGCACGGAAGCTTCCTGCCGCAGCTGCGCGGCCGCCTGGCTCTGGGGGTCGGACGGGGTGGGCCGGGGCAGCAGTGGAACGGGCGGGCTGGTGGACTCGTCATCCGCCCGGGCCAGCGCAAGGCGGGCCTCGCGACGCGCCTGTACATCGGTCTGCGCCTCACGCCCACCGGACTGCACGGGCTTGATGGCCGGTGTGGCCGCCACGGGCGCCACGGCGGCGGACGGCGGTGTCGGCCAGGACACGGGGCTGTTGGTGGAGATGTTGATCATGGCGGGCCCTTCGCTTGGCCACCGGACCAAAGATGCCCGGTGTTCTTGGCTCTCTATCGGCGGCCTTCCCATGAACTTGAGACGAACTTGATCTTTCTTCTCGACATATTCAGGCGCACAACCGCCGTACCGTGCGCCAGCGAACACAAGCCCGGTCGATCGGCCACCAGAATGCTTGGGATGAACCACGCC
This sequence comes from Burkholderiales bacterium, assembly GCA_003241965.1. GTDB lineage: Bacteria > Pseudomonadota > Gammaproteobacteria > Burkholderiales > Burkholderiaceae_C > Hydrogenophaga. Next base: position 544 of record QBMB01000061.1, read on the forward strand.
CACCGCCCGACCCCATGCTGAACACCGTGTGGGAACTGATCCGGGACACCGTGAACGCCTGGCTGGATGACTACGCACCCAGCATGGGCGCCGCGCTCGCTTTCTACACGCTGTTCTCCATCGCCCCGCTGCTGCTGATCGTGATTTCGGTGGCGGGCCTGCTGTTTGGCGAACCCGCCGCGCGCGGCGAGATTCTGGCCCAGCTGACCCAGCTGGTGGGGACCGACAGCGCGGTGGCGGTCAACTCGCTGCTGCAGGGCCTGAACCGCCCGGCGGCGGGCATCTGGGGCACCGTGGTGGGTGTGGTGGTGGTGATCGCGGGTGCCACCACCGTGTTTGCCGAGCTGCAGGACGCGATGGACCGCATCTGGCGCGCACCGCCCCACCCCGAGGGCGGTGGCGTGCTGCGTTTTCTGCGCGTGCGACTGCTCTCCACCACCATGGTGCTGGGCATCGGCTTCCTGCTCATGGTCTCGCTGGTGCTGAGCGCGGCCATGGCCGCGCTGGGCAAGTGGTGGGCGCCGTGGCTGGGTGGGCTGGCTTTCATTGCCGATGCGATCAACTTCGTGCTGAGCTACCTCTTCGTCACCACGGTATTCGCCATGATCTACAAATGGATGCCGCGCGTGCCGGTGGCGTGGCGCGACGTGTGGCTGGGTGCGGCCATCACCGCGCTGCTGTTCACCGTGGGCAAGGAGCTGATCGGCCAGTACATCGGGCGCAGCGGCGTGGCCTCGGTGTTCGGTGCGGCGGCCTCCATCGTGGTGCTGCTGCTGTGGGTGTACTACTCGGCGCAGGTGTTCCTGCTCGGGGCCGAATTCACCAGCGTCTATGCCCACCGCCACGGCTCCCTCAAAGACTGGCAGCCCCAGCAAGCAGACCCACCGGTCGCGGCCTACATCAACCAGTACTGACCCGCTTTGTCCTTCGATATAAACCCTTCAACTTTTGGGGGAAACGCCGATACTGTGTGTACGGTCTCGAACATCGGCACCCAGAAGGGCGCGGGGCCCCCACCCAACGCACCAGCGAGAGCCCCATGCGCACCAACCTGCCGGTCACCCACCAAGAGTTCGTCATTCCCGACGGCGTAACGCTCGTCTCCACCACCGACCTGCAAAGCCGCATCACCTACTGCAACCCGGCGTTCGTGGCGGTCAGTGGCTTCGAGCGCGACGAACTCATCGGCCAACCCCACAACCTGGTGCGCCACCCCGACATGCCCACCGAGGCGTTTCGCGACATGTGGGCCACGCTGGCCAGTGGCACGCCGTGGTCGGCGCTGGTGAAGAACCGGCGCAAGAACGGCGACCACTACTGGGTGGTGGCCAACGCCACGCCGGTGATGGAGAACGGCCAGGCGGTGGGCTACATGTCGGTGCGCACCAAGCCCACGCGGGCGCAGGTGCAAGGCGCCGAGGCGCTCTACGCACGGCTGCGCAGCGAACACGAATCCGGCCACCCCAGCGTGGCGCTGTACCACGGCCGCGTGGTGCGCACCGGCCTGGTCGGCCAGCTGCAGCGCATGGCGCAGCTCACACTGGGCAAGCGCATAGCGCTCTCGTCGTTGGGCCTGGCCGGCGCCGGCCTGGTGATGGGTGAATACGCCGCCACCCTGGGCACAGCCGCCCACGTGGGCGCCGCCGCGCTGCTGCTGGTGATTGCCGCTCTCGCGTCACTCAGCCTGCGCAGCCAGATCCTGCGGCCCCTCCTGCAGTCGATCGCCTTTGCCAACCAGATGGCGGCGGGCGACCTGTCGGCGCGCTCCAGCAGCGCATCGAGTGGTGAGTTCGGCGAACTCGCCCGAGCGCTCAACCAGCTCAACGTGAACCTGCAGGCGGTGGTGTCCGACGTGCGCCACGAGGTCGAGGGTGTGCAGGTGGCCTCCAACGAGATCGCTGCGGGCAACTCCGACCTCTCTTCCCGCACCGAATCCCAGGCCAGCAGCCTGGAAGAAACGGCCGCCTCGATGGAACAGCTCACCAGCACGGTGCAGCAGAGCGCCAACTCCTCGCGCGAAGCTTCGTTGCTGTCGCAACGCTCGGCCACTGTGGCGCGCGAGGGCAACGAAGCCATGAGCCAGGTGGTCACCACCATGGACGACATCAGCAAGTCCTCCAGGCGCATCGGCGAGATCATCGGCGTGATCGACGGCATCGCCTTCCAGACCAACATCCTCGCGCTCAACGCCGCCGTGGAAGCCGCCCGCGCGGGTGAGCAGGGCCGCGGTTTTGCGGTGGTGGCCGGCGAGGTGCGCAACCTCGCCCAGCGCACGCTGAGCGCGGCCAAGGAAATCAAGGTGCTGATCGACGAGTCGGCCGACAAGGTCACGCACGGCAGCAAGCTGGTGCACAGCGCTGGCCAGACCATGGCCAACGTGGTGGGTTCGGTGGAGCAGGTCAACGGCCTGATCGCCGAGATCACCGGGGCCACACACGAGCAGTCGATGGGGCTGGCACAGATCAACCAGGCGGTGGGTCAACTCGACTCGGTCACGCAGCAGAACTCGGCCATGGTCGAAGAGCTGTCGGCCGCCGCCAGTTCGTTGCAGGCGCAGGCCAAGGTGATGAACGATGCGGTGCGCATCTTCCGGCTCGACGGCCGCAGGCAGGCTGCTTGAAGTTTTCGCCCCCCATGGACATGCGGGCAACTTCCCGCGCAAGATGCACCAATGACCACACTGACCCTCGCACTCGACAGGTACCTGGGACAAGCGTTCAACCGCATCCCTGTGGCCATGATCGTCGTCAACAAGGACGGTGAAATCATCCGCATGAACGACCTGGCTGAAACCACCTTCGGATACACGAGCACCGAGCTGATCGGCCAGAAGGTCGAAGTGCTCATTCCCGCGCGCTTCCGCCACAAACACCCCGGCTTCCGCGGCGGTTTCCTGTCCGAGCCCAGCGCCCGCCCCATGGGTGTGGGCCGCGATCTCAGCGGGCTGCGCAAGGACGGCAGCGAGTTCCCGGTGGAAGTCGGCATCAACCCGGTGGAAACCGGTCAGGGGCCGTTGATCCTGTCGGTGATCCTGGACCTGAGCGAACGCAAGCACGCCGAAAAACTCGTGCAGGACGCGCTGCAGCAAAAGGAGTTGCTGCTCAAGGAAGTGCACCACCGGGTGAAGAACAACCTGCAGGTGGTGCACAGCCTGCTGGACCTGCAGGCCCTCAAGATCACCGACACCGAGATGATCGATCTGCTGCGTGAGAGCCAGAACCGCATTCGTTCGATGTCGCTGATCCACCAGACGCTCTACCAGTCGCACGACTTTGCCCATGTGGACTTCAAGCGGTTCCTGGGCGAGTTGCTGCCGCGGCTCACCGAGTCCTACAGCGCACGTTCGCGCCAGGTGAGCATCGACATCGTCGCGCTCGATGTGAAGCTGCCGATCAACGAGGCCATTCCCTGCGGGCTCATCGTCAACGAACTGGTGAGCAACGCGCTCAAACACGGTTTCCCCAACGACCGGCGCGGCAAGGTGCTGGTGGAGATCCGCGAGGACAGCGACCAGGTGGTTGAACTCTCGATCAGCGACGACGGCCAGGGCATCCCGCCCGAGATGGACATGGCCAAGTCCGAATCGCTGGGCCTGCAACTGGTGCATCTGCTGACCCGCCAGCTGCACGGGCTGCTGGATGTGCAGCGCAGCAACCCCACACGGTTCACGTTGCGCTTTCGCATGGGGGAAAAATCATGAACGGAGCCGCCCACATCCTGATCGTGGAAGACGAAAGCATCGTCGCCTTCAACCTGCAACAACGCCTCTCCCACATGGGTTACCACGTGCCCGATGTGGCGGTCTCGGGCGCTGAGACGCTTTCACTGGTGGCGCAGTGCCGGCCCGACCTGATCCTCATGGACATCCACATCGAGGGTGCCATGGACGGCATCGATGTGGCCGCGCGCATCCACGAGTCCTACCCGGTGCCGGTGATCTACCTCACCGCCTACTCGGAGGACTCAACGCTGGAGCGGGCCCGCAAGACACGGCCGTACGGCTACCTCATCAAACCGTTCTCGGAACGGGAACTGCACGCCACCATCCAGATGGCGCTGGAGCGCAACGCGGTGGAGAAGGCCCTGGTGGCCAGCCAGCTGCTGCTGGAGCAGGCACTGGATGCCGCCCGCATGGGCACGGTGGAGCTGGACAACGCCACCGGCGACATGCAGCTCTCCAGCGGCTCGGTCAGCCTGATGGGCCCGCGCACCGACCGCGCCATCACGCTGGCGAATTTCCTTGCCTCGGTGGACGAGGCGGATCGACAGGGCATGGCGGCCCAGATGAACACCTCGGCAATGCCCCCGCACAAGTTCAGCCGCGAGTTCCGGGTGATGCCCGAAGGGCAAGAGACGCGCTGGATCAAGATCGACGCCAGCCCGCTGACGGGCAACCGCCTGAGCGGCATCGTGCAGGACATCACCGAGCGCAAGAACGCCGAGATTCGCCTGCGCCAGCTCAACGACAGCCTGGAGCAACTGGTGAACGAGCGCACCGCCGAACTGCACCAGACCCTGCGCGAACTCGAGACCTTCACCTTCTCCGCCGCGCACGACCTGCGCGCGCCCATCCTGTCCATCGCAGGGCTCAGTGCCGTGATGGTGGAAGACTACGCCGAAGGCCTGGGTGAACAAGGCACGCGCCTGATGGGCTCCATGGGTTCGGCGGCGGTGCGCATGGGCGAACTGATCGACGCGCTGCTGGAGATGTCGCGCCTGTCTCGCACGGCGATGGCCCCGGTCGAGGTCGACTTCAGCCGGCTGGCCAGCGAGTTGGCCGCGTCGATCATGGAGGCAGAGCCACAACGCCAGGCCGTGGTGCGGGTGGCGCCGGGCCTGAAGGCACTGGCCGACCCGGTGCTGATGCGCAGCCTGCTCGACAACCTGCTGCGCAATGCCTGGAAGTACAGCAGCAAGAAGGCGTCGACCCACATCGAGGTGGGCAGCTACGCGCAGGACGGGCGGCAGGTGTTCTTCGTGCGGGACGAGGGTTGTGGCTTCGACATGAAGATGGCCAACCGGCTGTTCGAACCCTTCAACCGGCTGCACACCCAGGCCGAGTTCAGTGGTTCGGGCATTGGCCTGAGCATCGTCAAGCGCATCGTTGCACGCCACGGTGGGCGCATCTGGACCAGCTCGATGCCGGGTGAAGGCGCCACCTTCTTCTTCACCCTGCACGCATGAGGGCCCCCAGCCCGGAGATCAGGACGCGTCGTCGGGCTCCGCCGGGGCAGCCGGACGCACGATGGTGATGGCCACCGGGCAGTGCTGTGCCATGTGCAGCGCCACCGAACCCAGGCCGCGCTCGACATCGCCGTCATCGTTGCCGCCGCCGTGGGCGCTCATGATCACAGCGTCGCATTCGTGGCTCTCCACCAGTTCCAGCAGCGTGTGGGCCGGGTCGCCGCTGGCCACCACCTGCTCCACGAGCTGGCTGGAAGCGCTCAGCAGCGCCACGGCGGGGCGCACGAGATCGTGGCCGGCAGCGTCGCTCACCTCGTGCAACACATCGGGGTCGTGCGCCACCACCAGTTCGTAAAGGTTGGGCGCTTCCTGCACATTGACCACCACGAAGCGCGCCTTCAGTCCCCCACTGACCAGGCGCATGGCGTGGTAGGCCGCGTGCATGGACTGCTGCGAACCGTCGACAGGAATGAGGATCTTGATCATGGTCACTTTCGTTGGTCGGGCCGCTCGTTGAGCAAGCACCAGTAGAGCTCGATGTGCTCGGCCACTTCAATGAACTTGTTGAAGCTGACCGGCTTCTCGATGTAGGAATTCACACCCAGGTCGTAGGCGGTGCTGAGGTCGGAGTTTTCACGCGAGGAGGTGAGCACCACCACCGGAATGCGCCGGAACACCGGGTGTTCCTTGAGCTTTTGCAGCACCTCCAGACCGTTGACCTTGGGCAGGTTGATGTCCAGCAGTATGACCGCAGGCATCGGCTCGCCCGATTCCCAGCGCGGGAAGAACGCCAGCGCCTCTTCGCCGTCGCGCGCGATATGGATGGTGTTGGAGAACTTCTTCTTGCTGAAGGCGCGCAGCGTGAGGTCCAGGTCCATGGGGTTGTCTTCAACCAGCAGGATCGGCGGCAGGGAGGTGAGCGTATTCATGCAGAAAACTCCAGATAAAAAATGGCACCCTGCCCTGGCCGGCTTTCGGCCCAGACTCGACCGCCCATGCGTTGCACAGCTTTGGCCACGAGCGCCAGGCCCAGGCCGGTGCCCTGGTAGTCCTCGGCGCGCTGCAGGCGCTGAAAGATGCCGAAGATGCGGTCGTGGTACTTCATGTCGAAGCCCACGCCGTTGTCACGCACCCAAAGAATACGCCGCGCGCCTTCGGCACGCGCGCCGATTTCGACCTCGGGTTGGCCCTTGGCGCGGCTGAACTTGATGGCGTTGCCCACCAGGTTGCGCAGCACCACCGCCATGCCTTCCCGGTCCAGCTGCAGCACCATCGGCTCCAGGCTCAGGCTCAGCCGCACCTGCGTGCTGTCGATGTCGGCGCTGTAGCCCTCGATCACTTGCGCCACCAGGGCCTGCACATCCACCCGCTGCGGCTCCATGGTGCGCCGCTCCATGCGCGAATAGTCCAGCAGGCCGGAGATCAGGTCGCCCATCTGCTGCACGCCCCGGCGGATGCGGCCCAGAAACTGGCGCCCCTCTTCGTTGAGCTGGCTGCCGTGTTCTTCTTCCAGCAACTGGCTGTAGCCGTCGATGCCGCGCAGCGGGGCCTTGAGGTCGTGCGAGACGGTGTAGGAGAAGGCTTCGAGTTCTTCATTGACACCGCGCAGCTGGGCGGTGCGCTCGGTCACGCGCTGTTCGAGTTCGGCGTTGCTCTGCTCCAGCGTGGTCTGGGCCAGCTTGAGCTGGGTGATGTCGAGCAGGGTGCCGCTGTATTGGTACGCGCCCTGGGGCTGCATGGCCTTGCCCTGCACACTGCCGCGAAACCAGCGCAGGGGCCCCAGGTCTGGGTGGCGGCGGAACTCGGCAGTGGTCATCACCAGACTCCTGGGTACCGAACGCATGAAACTGTCGGCCGAGGCACGGTCATCGGGGTGGATGCATTCGAGGTAGGCGGCCAGGTCCACCGGTGGCCCCAGCGCCTCGTCGCGGCCGATGTTGCGGTACATCTGGCGCGACCACCAGATGTCCTGGCTGCGGGTGTCGAACCACCAGCTGCCCAGGCCGGCCATGGCCTCGGCCACCTCCAGCTGGTTCTTCTGCTCGCTGATGGCGGCTTCGGCCTGCAGGCGTTCGGTGATGTCGTTGATGGTGGAGAACAGGTGCTTGAGCGAACCGTCGGGGTGGCGCACGGCCCGCACCTCGATCTCGGTGTGCACGAAGCTGCCGTCCTTGCGAAAGAAGCGCTTGCGCATCTGGTAGTGGTCCGTGCGGTTGGCCAGCATGGTGTCGCGCAGTGCCAGGTTGCGGTCCAGATCGGGCTGGGGTGTCAACTCGGCCCACGTGCGTTGCAGCAGTTCTTCACGCGTGTAACCCAGGATGGCGCAGAACTCGTTGTTCACCTGAATCCATCGGGTGGAAACCGGCTGAGAAATCGCCATGCCGATGAAGGGCAGTTCGTAGAACAGGCGCAGGAACTCGGCCTGCTCCTGCTGGGCCAGCTGGGCTTCTTTCTGCAGGGTGATGTCCAGCAGCACGCCGCTGATGGCGGTGATCGCGCGCTGGTCGTCGCGCGTGAGCGTGGTGCGGTCGTCCACCCAGACCCAGCGCCCGTCGGCGCAACGCAGCCGGTATTCCTGGCGGTGCTCGTCGGGACCGTTGTTGAAGTAACGCTCGGCCTCGGCCGTGACGCGACCGAGGTCGTCCGGGTGGACCAGATCGGCGTACAGCTTCTGGCCGTTGAGCAGTTCCTGCGGCTGGTAGCCCCACTGCGCCACCGAGCGGCTGATGTGCGTCACAGGCCAGCCGGGTGCGTTGCCCCATTCGATCACCACCACGGGCGAGCGGTCCACCAGTTCGACCAGGTGCTGGATCCGCGCCTGCCCGACCTGCAGCCGCTCGGCCATGCGGTCGGCCTCGGTGCCGATCATGGCGAGCTCGTCGTGCCCGTGCAGCCCCACCCGCGCCTGCAGCTGCCCCTCGCCCATGCGCTTGAGGGTGAGGGCCAGGTGCTGGGCGCGGCGAAACCACACCAGGTGCACCACCAGGGCCAACAGACTGGTCAAGCCCAGCAGCAGCAAACCTTCGCGCAAGGCCTCTTCCTGCATGTCGCCAAAACGCACGGCCTGCGGCAGGCCGAGGTCGACCACCGCGATCAGGCGGCGCCCGCTGCTGAACGGCACCACGCCCGCCAGTTGCTGCGTGCCCGGCAGGTGCATGAGGCTGATGGCGACGTCCGAAGGTCCGTTGAAAACGACACGGCTCAGGCCGGCCAGGTCGGTGCGTTGGCGCAGCACGTCGCCAAACGACTGCCCGATGTCGGAGCGCACCAGCGATGCCTGCACCACCCCATCGGGCTGGAGCAGCCAGGTGTGCTGCATGCCGCTGTACAGGCCCAGACCACCCACCAGGCGGCGCACCAGGGTCTGGTTGTCCATGCTGGTTTGCGCGCTCAGGCGGCTCTGCTCCACGCTCAGGCGCTCGCGCAGGCGCCGGGTTTCCTGGTCGAGCACTTGTGTGCCCACCTTGCGCGCCTGCACCAGGTAATTGACGCTGGAGGCGGTCAAGGCAAACAGCGCCAGCATCAGCGGTGCCAGCCAGCGCCCGGGCAGGGTGAAGCGCGAGAACGGTGACTTCACGGCGTTTTCTCGTTGGCCTGCAGGCGCTGCATGGGCCCGCTGTCGATCAGGGCTTCCCAGCGCGGCGATTGCCGGATCAAGCCGATCGCCATCAACGCGTCGGCCACCACCTGTCCCTTGGCCACCAGGGCCGGCGGGCTGCCGGTGAGTTCACTGGCAGAAGCCTCGCGCGAGAAGAAAGCCAGACCATCCAACACCGCCTCGTAATCGGCCGGCGACAGATCGGTGCCCAGCGCCAGCGATTGCGCAGCCCCCGGTGTGTCGAGCAGGAACACGTTCAGGCCGGCGTACCAGGCGCTCAGCAGCGCATCGACCGCTTCGGGGCGCTGCTGCAGCACATCCGCACGCACCACCAGCACGTCCAGGATTTCGTTCGGGATGCGGCGGCTGTCGAAGATGCGGTGGTAGCCGGCCGTCTCCATCGCACTGGCCAGGGGCTCGTAAGTCACCGCCGCCGCCACCTGGCCCGATTGCAGGGCCGAGAGGTGTTGCGCCACCTCCAGGTTGGTCACCTTCACGTCGGCGCGGCTCAGTCCAGTCTGCTGGAGCATGCGCTGCAACAGCAGGGCCCCCACGGCGGAGTCTTCAACCGCAATGAACTCCCCCTTGAGCTGTGCCGGCTTGGCAATGCGCGGCGCGGCCATCACCACGTCACCCCCGGTGGACGCGTCGATCACGGCCACGATGCGCACATCGCTCCCCGTCTCGGCCAGGCGCAGGGTTTCGTCCAGGGTGAGCGTGGCGGCGTCCAGCAGGCCGTTGCGCATGTGGCGCAGCGTCTCCGACGCCGAGGGCAGTTCCACCACCCGCACTTTCCGGGCGTCGGTCAGGCCGCGGTCGCGCGCCAGCACCAGTGGGTCGTAGCCCACCCAGGGGTTCATGCCCACGGTGAGCGGTGGCGTGACCGGCTCGCTGCAGGCCACCAGCGTCAGCAACGCGGCCGCAGCAGCCCACCGCCGGGCATGGCCCCGCCAACGCTTGCCTTTCCCGTCGACGGCCCTGAGCGGGCTTGAGCCATGTGTCATAAAAACGTGTTGTAGTCGGCCAAGAAACCACAGGATCCCTGCAACAACAATCTGTTGCACATACCCGGGGCAGTGTAGAGCCCGGTGGTCGCGTTCGCGTCAGGCGGGAACAACACGGAGCCCTTTGCTGCGCAAAAAGTCCGGTGCCCTGCAGCGAAGCGGCTCGCCCGCCAGACTGAACCTTTGCCCCGCAACGTGAACTCACTGCGCATGATTGAAATTTCAGACCTGTCCATGCACTACCAGCTGGGCACCACACGCATCGACGTGTTGCGCTCGGTGAACCTCTCGGTGGCCGCTGGCCAGCGCATCGCCATCACCGGGCCGTCGGGCTCGGGCAAAACCTCCTTGCTGCTGCTGCTCTCGGGCCTGGAGCGCCCGGCACAGGGCCGCATCGCCATCGACGGCACCGAACTCGGCAGCATGGACGCCGACGCCCTGGCCGACCTGCGGCGCGACCGCATCGGCATCGTGTTCCAGTCGTTCCACCTGCTGCCCAGCCTGAGCGCACTCGACAACGTGGCCCTGCCGCTGCAGATGGCCCACCGGCCCGACGCGCACGAGCGCGCGGCTGCGCTGCTCCAACGCGTGGGCCTGGGTGGGCGGCAAGACCACTACCCCAGCCAGCTCTCGGGCGGCGAGCAGCAGCGCGTGGCCATCGCGCGCGCGCTGGTTCACCGCCCGCGCCTGCTGCTGGCCGACGAGCCCACCGGCAACCTCGATGACCACACCGGTGAGGCCATCCGCGAGCTGCTGTTCGAACTCAACACCGAGGCCGGCACCACGCTGGTGCTGGTGACGCACGACCCGGACTTTGCGGCCCGCTGCGACCGCGTGCTGCGCCTGCACGACGGCCACCTGAACGAGACCCCGACCCACGAGCATGCTGCCCATGCGCTTCCTGTTTAGCCTGGCCTGGCGCGACCTGCGCGCCAGTGGCCGACACCTGTGGATTTTCTGTGCCTGCCTGGTGCTGGGCGTGGCCCTGGTCACGGCGGGTGGTGGCCTGTACCGGCAGGTGACGAGCGCGCTCGTGAGCGACGCACGCCTGCTGTTCGGCGGGGACGTGGAAGTTGAACAAACCGCACCTCTCGCTCACGAGGTGCTGGCCTGGATGAACGAGCGTGGCGATGTCTCGCGCCTGGTGGAGCTGCGCACCATGCTGCGCGCACCCGATGGCCGCGCACAGCTGATCGAGCTGCAAAGCGCCGACGTGCAATACCCGCTGTACGGCGAAGTGGAGTTGGCCCCGGCGGGCGATTTGAGCGCTGCGCTGACCGAACAAAACGGTGTGTGGGGCGCCGCGCTGGACGCCACGCTGGCCCAGCGCCTGGACCTGAAACCCGGTGACACGGTGGAGGTGGGCAACCTGAGCCTGCAGGTGCGCGCGCTCGTGGTGCGCCAGCCCGACCGCAGCCTGCGCGCCGACTGGGGCGGCGCCCCGGTGCTGGTGGCCGACGGCGCGCTCGCCGCCACCGGCCTGGTCCAGCCGCTCAGCCGTGTGGAGTACCACTACCGCGTGCGCACGCCGCAGCCCGCCGCCCAGTGGCGCGACGCCTTCATGGCGGCCTACCCCGACCTGCAGGCCGAGGTGCGTACGTTCGAAGAGCGCAGCGACCGCATGGCCGAGGTGCTCGGCCAGATCGGTTCGGGGCTCTTGCTGATCGGCTTCTCGGCCCTGTTCATTGGCGGACTGGGCGTGTTCAACAGCGTGCAGGCCTACCTGCAAGGCAAGCTCGGCACACTGGCCACGCTGCGCGCCGTGGGCCTGCGCGATGGCCGCCTGGCCGCGCTGGTGCTGCTGCAGATCCTGATGCTGGCGCTGCTCTCCAGCCTGGGCGGTGTGCTCATCGGCAACGCGCTCGCTTTGGGCGGCACGCTGGCCGCCGCGCAGCAGCTGCCGCTGGCGCCGCTGGTGGCGGGGCTGTGGCTGCCTTCGCTGGTGGGCCTCTGCTTCGGCGTGTTGACCGCACTCACCTTCGCGCTGCCCGCGCTGGGCCGCGCGCTGTCGGTCTCGCCGGCAGCGCTGTTTCGAGGCATCGACGGCAATGTGCTGAAGACGCCACGGCGCGTGTGGCTGCTCACCGGTGGCGTGGCTGCGGTGGTGGGAGCGCTGGTGGTGGCCAGCGTGCCCGACGCGCGTTTTGGCCTGGCCTTCGTGGTGGCCACGGTGCTGCTGCTGGCGCTGCTCGAAGGCGTGACGCGCCTGCTGCGCGGCCTGGCGCGCCGCCAGCTCAACCGGCCCGGTGCCCAGCTGCCGTTCGAGTTGCGCCTGGCCATGGCCGGCCTGCAGCGCAGCGACTCGCCACTGCGCGCCGCCCTGCTCTCGCTGGGTGCTGCGCTCACGCTGCTGGTGGCCTGCACGCTGGTGGTCACCTCGCTCCTGCGCGCGGTGAACGAGACCGTGCCCGCGAACGCGCCGGCGCTGGTGTTCTACGACGTGCAGACCGAGCAGATCCCGCTGCTGCAAACCACGCTAGACACCCAGCCCAGCCTGCGCCGGCTCACCACCGCGCCGCTGGTGCTGGGCCGTCTCATCGAAGTGAACGGCGAAGCGCTGCGCGACAGCGCCGATGGCGAGCGGGTGCGAGAGGCCCGCGACGAACAGAAGTTCAGCAGCCGCGCCGGCAACATCGACGACGTGGTGATCCGCGACGGCGCCTGGTGGCCGGCCAACCACAGCGGCGCGCCGCTGGTGGCCATGGAAGACCGCGAGGCCGACCAGCTCGGCCTGAAGGTCGGCGACCGCCTGACCTTCGACATACTGGGCACCCCGGTGCAGGCCGAGCTGAGCGCCATCTACAGCCAGCAGCGCATGCAGGCGCGTCTCTGGCTCGAAGGTATCTTCAGCGACGGCGTGCTCGACCCCTACATCACCCGCCACGTGGGCGCCGCCTGGCTCGACCCGGGCGAAGCCCTGGCGGCGCAGGACCAGCTGGCCGCGGCCGCGCCCAACATCGCCACCGTGCGCACCGAATCGCTCTTGCGCGAGACACGCGCGCTCATGGGTCGGGCCAGCACCGGGCTGGCGGTGATCGCCGGTGTGTGCCTGGCGGCCAGCCTGCTCGTGCTCGCCAGCGTGGTGGCCAGCAGCCGCGCGCGCCAGGTGTTCGAAGCCACGGTGATGCACGCGGTGGGTGCGCGGCTCTCCAGCCTCAAGCGCGTGCTGTATTGGGAATACCTGCTGCTGGCGGTGGTGACTGCGGGCTTTGCAATGCTGGTGGGCAGCCTGCTGGCCACCAGCCTGCTGCGCTGGCGCCTGGAACTGGACCCCATGGGCCTGTACTGGACGGGCGCGCTCACCGCCCTGGGCGTGAGCAGCGTGAGCCTGGGGCTGGGCGCGCGCTACCTGCTGGCCCAGATGCGGCTGAACCCCGCCATGCTGCTGCGCAGCGGCACCTGATCAGGCTGACTCGGCGGGCTTCAGGAAGGTGGCGCCCAGGTGGCCCACCTTCACGTAAATGAGCGCTCCCTCGGGGCCGGTGAAGGGGGTGTGCTGGCTCCAGCGCGGGTTGCGCAGCCAGCTGTGGCGGGGGTAGGTGCCGTGCTCGTCGCGGAACACCCCCTCGACCACAAAGATTTCTTCACCACCGGGGTGGCGGTGCGGGTTGAACTGCGTGTTCGGGGCCCAGCGCACCAGCGCCGTGCTCACGCCGTCGTGTTCGTGCAACGGCATCACCGTGAGACCCGGCACCATGCCCTGGCGCCACGGTTCGGTGAGCGTGTTGATGCGCACCGGCGTGAGGTCGTCGGCGGCGAACTGCCACAGCTTCACCAGCAGCACACAGCCCGGCGTTGAAAACGGCGCGTGGCGCGAGCCCGGTGGGTTGCGCAGGTAGGTGCCGGCCGGGTGGTCACCGATGTCATCGGAGAACACGCCTTCGAGGACCAGGATTTCTTCGCCACCGCCGTGGGTATGGGCATCAAAGCGCGAACCGGGTGCGTAGCGCACCACGCTGGTGGCTCGTGCCACCTCGGCACCTACGCGGTCCAGCAGGCGGCGCTGCACGCCGGGCAGGGGCGAGGGCAGCCAGGCAGCCCCGTCGGCAAAGCTGCAGACACGCAAGGAAAAGTCGTCGTTGAAGTTCATGGAAAGGCCAGTTGGGGAGGGGATTGCAGCACAGCGCCGCCGGCCCTGCTGGCGTAGGCCCATGGCGCCTGCGGCCCGCTTCGTGCGCTGTCGAACAGACCGCCACCAGCAGACCCAAGACACTGGGAGCTTTAGTTTTTCAGCTCCAAAGACCCACCCATGCACCGCATCACCACCACCGACCAGACATCGCTCTACCTCAAGGACTGGGGCGAGGGCAGTCCGGTCGTTCTGGTGCACGGTTGGCCGCTGAGCGCCGACTCCTGGGACGACCTCGCCGTGTCGCTGGTGGAGGCGGGCCACCGCGTGATCGCCTACGACCGGCGCGGCTTCGGACGCTCTTCACAACCGTGGAACGGCTACGACTACGACACCCTGGCCGACGACCTGTGGGAAGTGATGGAGCAGATGGACGTGCAGGATGCCACGCTGGTGGGCTTCTCCATGGGCGGCGGCGAAGTGGCGCGCTACATGTCGCGCCACAGCGGCAAAAACGTGGCCAAAACTGCATTGATCTCCTCGGTGCTGCCGTTTCGCCTGAAAACCGCCGACAACCCCACCGGTGCCGAAGCCTCCGCCTTCGACAAGACCGCCAAGGCCCTGATGGACGACCGCGCGAAGTTCTTCACCGGCTTCTTCCGCGACTTCTTCGGCCTGGGCTCACCCGACAGCCGCGTGAGCGACGAAACCCTGCGCTGGGCCCACAACATTGCCATGCAGGCCGGCCTGCGCCCCACGGTGGCGTGCATGCGCGCCTTCTCCAGCACCGACTTCCGCCCCGACCTCGCAGCGTTCGACGTGCCCACCTTGTTGATCCACGGCACGGACGACAAGACTGTGCCGATCGCGGCCTCCAGCCGCCTGGCCGCAGCGGGCATCGCCGGGTCCCAGCTCGTTGAGTACGAAGGTGCACCCCACGGCCTGTTTGTCAGCCACAAGCAACGGCTGGCCAAGGATCTGCTGGCTTTCTTGAAGGCCTGAGGAGCCCGACACCATGGGCAAGAGCACGGCCGCTTCCAGCTGGGTGAAGGTTTTCAACCGAAACCTGGCTGCACTCACGCGCAACACGCGGCGAGCACAGACGCGCACCGCGAAGGCCGTGGTGAAGCGGGCCCGTGCCCAGGCAACGCAGCCCCCCGCCACGCCGGGCGACTGGCTCAGCGGCATGGCCATCGGGCCCGGTGGCGCGCGCCGCTACCGCCTCTACCGCCCGCCCGACCTGCAGAGTGGCGAGCGCCTGCCGTTGCTGGTGATGCTGCACGGTTGCGGTCAGGACGCTGCCGGCTTTGCCTTGAGCACACGCATGAACGCGCTGGCCCGACGCGAGCGCTTTCTGGTGCTCTATCCCGAGCAAGACCGCCTGGCCAGCGCACAGCGCTGCTGGAACTGGTTTGACACACGCAATGGGCGCGCGCACACGGAGGTGTCATTGATCCTCGCCGCCATCGATCAAGTCTGTCTGCTGCACCCCGTGGACCGTGCCTCTGTGGCGCTTGCCGGTCTGTCGGCCGGTGCCAGCATGGCCGCCCTCATCGCCTCACGCCACCCCGCACGCTTCAAGGCCGTGGTGATGCACTCGGGCATTGCGCCTGGCGCAGCCGACTCCACCGCCACCGCACTGGCGGCCATGCGAGGGCACCGCTTGCCCGCACCATGGTCGCCCTCGCCAGGCCAGATGCTGCTGCCCTTGCCACCGCTGCTGGTGATCCAGGGCGGGCGCGATGCCGTGGTGGCGGCGAGCAACGGTGCAGCCGCCGCCGGGGTGTGGGCTCTCGCGGGCGGTGCGGCAGCAGGCGAGCGGCGCAGCCAGCAGCGTGGCCAGCGCCACCCCATGCAAGTGACCGACTTCAAGCACCGGGGCCGAACCGCCGTGACGCTGATCGACGTGGACCAGCTCGGCCACGCCTGGAGCGGCGGCGCGGCCAACCAGCCCTTCAGCGATGCGCAGGGCCCCGACGCTTCCCGCATGGTCTGGGCCTTTGTGTCGCGCCAGTTCGGTGTGGCCAGGAAGACCGCCCCGCAGGCCGCGCGCCTGGCGCCGACCCAACGCAAGCTTTTCTTCAACCAGCCCTTCCTTTTCAACCCTTTCAAACTCCCTTCGGAAGCATTCGCATGAACATGGACCACATCCAGGGCGCCATCAAGGTGGCGATCGGCTCGATCGAGGAACGCTGCGGTCGGCTCATTGGCAGCACCCGCTGGCGCCTGTCGGGCGTGAAGCGGCAGGTGCTCGGCCAGACGCAGCGTCTGGTGGGCAGTGCCCGGGATGCCGTGAAGGGTGCGACACTCAAACCATGAACCGTCCTCCGATCTACCCCGAGCCCGCGCCCATCAGCGCCCCCACCACCGGCAACGCAGCCGGCGAGACCGCAGTGCCCATCAC
>QBMB01000061.1:16812-18513 GCA_003241965.1 Burkholderiales bacterium
CCCATCACCGCACCGGTGGACCCGCTGTTTCTGGCGGCGCCGCGCGTCTCCACTTTCCACGGCAAGCAGGCGCTCACCAACGCCAGCGGCTTCTTCTTCGAGCGCGACGACCGCCTGTTCCTTGTGACCAGCCGCCACGTGGTGATCGACGAAGACACCAAACACTTCCCCGACCGGCTGGAGATCGAGCTGCACCTGGACGCCTCCAACCTCACGCGCTCCACCGGCTTCTCGATGCTGCTCTACGACGAAGGCTCGGCCGTGTGGCGCCAGGGCAGCGACAGCGGCGGCGAGATCGACGTGGCCGTGATCGAACTCGACCGCAGCGCGCTGCCGCCCGAGTCGGTGATCCGCGCGTTCAGCCCGGCCCACCTGTCCCACGACTTTTCCGAAGTGCATCCCGGCGAATCGCTGCTGGTGGTGGGCTTCCCGCTCGGCTTCCACGACGCGCTGCACCACCTCCCGGTGCTGCGCCACGCCATCATTGCCTCGCCCTACGGCATCCGCTTCCAGGGCAATGGTTACTTTTTGACCGACGCCCGCACCCACCGCGGCACCAGCGGCGCGGCCGTGGTGATGCGCGACACCTCCCCCGAAGCCCAGAACGCCGCCCTGCCCTGGAAACTGCTGGGCGTGCACTCGGCCCGCATGGACATGGGCGACCGCGATCTGGTGCTGGACGAATCGCTGGGGTTGAACTGCGCCTGGTATGCGGACATCCTGCTCACGCTGACCGAGCCGCGGGAGGTTGAAGCGGCGGAGTGATAAGTTCAGCGCCTTCTGGCCTGAGCAACTGCCAAATCCGTCACACCACCGTCGGTTTCATTGCCGCGCCAGCTCGCCTTTTACCCCGGGCAGCACCCAAACAATGAAATCTTAAGAACTACACTCCGCGGTCGTTTTTGTTGCATCAAGCATCAAAAATCATCGTCAACAAGCTGGTCCACCAAGGCCACTTCAGGGAGTGATTCATGAACAAGAGTCGTTATCGCACGGTGTTCAATGCCGTGCGAGGGCTGCGCATGGCGGTGGCCGAAACCGCGCGGGCGATGGGAAAGCCCAACACCGTTGCCGCCACTGCGGCCGTCCTCACTGCGCTGGCCACGCCATCACAAGCACAGATCAGCGCCGACCCCAATGCAGCAGGCAACCTGCGCCCCACGGTGCTCACCGCCCCCAACGGCGTGCCGCTGGTCAACATCCAGACGCCGAGTGCCGCCGGTGTCTCGCGCAACGTCTACCGCCAGTTCGACGTGGGCAGCCAAGGCGCCATCCTCAACAACAGCCGCACCAACGTACAGACCCAGCTCGGCGGCTGGGTGAGCGCCAACCCGTGGCTGGCAACAGGCCCGGCGCGCGTGATCTTGAACGAGGTGAATTCGAACCAGCCCAGCCACTTGAACGGCTGGGTGGAGGTGGGCGGGCAGCGCGCCGAGGTGGTCATTGCCAACCCGGCGGGCATCCAGGTCAACGGCGGCGGCTTCATCAACGCCAGCCGCGCCACGCTCACCACCGGCACACCCGTGGTGAACGCCGGCGCGCTGGAGGGGTTTCGGGTGCAGGGTGGGCAGGTGAAGATCGAGGGTCTGGGGCTGGACGCCTCGCAGAGCGACCACCTGGCCATCCTGGCGCGCGCTGTTGAGGTCAACGCCGGCATCTGGGCCCAGGCGCTCACGGCGGTGGCGGGAGCGAACGACGTGT
>QBMB01000061.1:18523-22401 GCA_003241965.1 Burkholderiales bacterium
GCCTTTGCGCTGGACGTGGCCGCGCTCGGCGGCATGTACGCCGGGCAGATCCGCCTGATCGGCACCGAGGCCGGACTGGGCGTGAGGAACGCCGGCAGCCTGGGCGCCAGCGCCGGCGCCTTGGTGCTCGAGGCCAACGGCTGGCTGCACAACAGCGGCTCGCTCATTGCCTCGCAGGTGCTGGACCTCAAGACCGCGGGCAACGCAGGCATCACCCAGCACGGCCTGATCGATGCGCAGACCACGCACATCACCACTGGGGAACTGGTCAACGAGGGCGCCGGGCGCATCTACGGTGACAGCATCGACATCAACGCGCCAACACTCACCAACGACACGGGCGCGGTGATCGCCGCGCGCAACACCCTCAACGCCCGCACGGGCACGCTGATCAACCGCGAAGGCGCGCTGCTGCTGAGCGGTGGCGACATGACCCTGGTGGCCACCAACCGGCTGGAGAACCGCTCGGCCAGCATCGAGGCGCTGGGCGATCTGTCGATCACCACGGCGGCACTGCACAACAGCGGCTCGCTCGTCGCCTCGCGGGTGCTGGACATCCACTCCCAGGGCATCACCCAGCACGGCCTGATCGACGCACAGTCCACGCGCATCACCACCGGCGATCTGGTCAACGAGGGCGCCGGGCGAATCTACGGTGATGCCATCGACATCAACGCGCAAACGTTGACCAACGACACGGGTGCGGTGATCGCCGCGCGCAACACCCTCAACGCCAGCACGGGCACGCTGATCAACCGCGAAGGCGCGCTGCTGCTGAGCGGCGGCGACATGACCCTGGTGGCCACCGACCGGCTGGAGAACCGCTCGGCCAGCATCGAGTCGCTGGGCAACTTGAGCATCACCACGCCGGTGCTGGTCAACGCCAACGACCACATGACCCACACCGTGGTCACCGATGCCACCACGAACCACACGGTGTACTTCACGCCCGGGGGCGCGGTGGACGCCACCGAGGTGGCCTGGACCTCGGCCAAACCGTTGAGTGATCTCCCGCAGGACGAGTACGACGCCTACCAGCGCGAATGGCTGGTGCCGAAATCCAGCCAATATGCCCACCCGGATTTCAAGGAGTACTACCAGGGTGCGCTGCCCTTCGTGGCGGCGCACACCGTGACCTGGAACTTCGGCGACTCGGGCTACACGGAGAACGTGGGCGACGCCTTCACCTACAGCCGGACGTCCCCCGTCTGGGCGCACTTCGGCCTGAGCGCGCCCACGTGGGATGCGCCAGGCCAGAGGCCCAGCGGCACCGTCGACAGTGATGGCAACCCCATCAGCCCACCCGACCCGCAGGCCGTGGCCGCTTGGGAGGCACAAGCCGCACCCTGGGTGGAGCTCACCGCGCGAGTGGCCCCTTTCAAGACAGCCGTGGAGGGCCAGTTCCTTCGCTTTGACGCGTACCAGGACTTCGCCCAGACCACGCAGCGTGCGGTGATGACAGGCAGCAAGCCCGCGCGCATGGTCAGCGCCGGCGCCATGAACCTGAAGGTGGCCACCAGCGCGCTGAACCAGGACAGCGAGATCGTGTCCGGTGGTGCGCTGACGATCGGCGGGCGCAGCGTGACCAACATGGCCACCGAGGTGAGCGCGCCCACCAGCCGCAGCGGTACCTTCAGCAGCTGGGGCGTGACAGGTCGCGATTGCGACCTGTTCGGCTGCGACCCCGAATACGGCTGGATTCACACGCCCTACGACGAGACCATCGCCAACAAGGTCAAGCTGCCGGCCCTGCGCTATGCCCCTCAAAGCGCCGCTGTGTCGACCTCAGGCACCAGCGCGCCTCTCGTCCCCAACCTGAACAACGCCCTGTTCACCCTGAGCCAGGACCCGGCCTCGCGCGCCATTTTTGCCAGCGACCCGCGCTTTGCCGGGGCTCGCCCGCGGCTCAGCTCGGACTACTTGCTCAGCGCCCTGGCTGTGGACCCATTCACCATCCAGAAGCGCCTGGGCGACGGCTTCATCGAGCAGCGCCTCATCCGCGAGCAGGTGAGCGCGCTCACCGGCCACCGCTTCCTGGGCGATTTCACCACCGATGAGCAGCAGTACCAGGCCCTCATGAACGCGGGTGCCACCTTCGCCCAGGCCCACCAGCTGCGCCCAGGCATCACGCTCTCGGCGCATCAGGTGGCCGCCCTCACCAGCGACATCGTCTGGCTGGAGACCCAGACCATCACCCTGCCCGACGGCAGCACCACGCAGGCCCTGGTGCCGCGCGTGTACCTGCTGCCGCGCGCGGGCGATCTCGCCCCCACAGGTGCGCTTATTGCCGGGCGTGATGTGCAGCTGAACCTCAGCGGTGACGTGCTGAACTCGGGAACCATCGCCGGGCGCGATCTGGTGCAAATCAACGCGCAGAACGTGCTGAACACCGGACGCATCAGCGGCCAGAGCGGCGTCATCACCGCCCGCGAGGACGTGAACAACATCGGCGGCACGATCAGCGCCACCGATGCGCTGATCGTGCAGGCCGGGCGCGACTTGAATGTGCAGAGCACCACCGCGCTGGGCTCCGGCGCTGCGGGCGTGGGCCGCTACAGCAGCGAGCAGCTCAACCGCGTGGCCGGGCTGTATGTGTCGGGCGCAGCCGGCGTGCTGCTGGCCAGCGCCGGGCGCGATGTGAACCTGACAGCCGCTGTGCTTCAGGCCAGCGGCGCGCAGGGCAACGTTCAGGTGCAGGCCGGGCGCGACCTGAACCTGGCCACGGTCAACACAGGGAGCAGTCTGGACGCCACACGCGACACCCGCAACTTCGCGCGCGTGCAGCAAGGCACAGACGTCGGCACACAGATCCAGGGCACATCGATCAGCCTGCAGGCCGGGCAAGACATCACCGCGCGCGCGGCCAACGTGCAGGCGGAAGGCGCACTGACGGTGAACGCCGGGCGCGACATCACCCTCAACGCCGGTGAGTCCAGCTACCAGATCGACCACAGCGTATATGCCAAGAGCAGCGGCCTGCTCGGCTCCTCCAGCTTGGAGAACCGCACCCACAACAGCCACACCGACGCCGTGGGCAACTCGCTGGGCGGCGCCCAGGTGGTGGTGCAGGGCGGTCGGGACATCACCCTCAAGGGTTCCAGCGGCATTGCCGATGACACCATCGACATCGCAGCAGGGCGCGACGTGAGCATCACCGCCGCGCAGACCCAATGGGGCCAGGGCAGCTTCCGCGAGGAGAAGAGCCGAGGCTTCAGCATGGAAGGCGCCAGCGTGTCTCTGGGATCACAACAACAAAGCACCAACCAGCAAAGCCAGGGCACGGGTGCCGCCGCCTCCACCGTGGGCGCCATCTCGGGCAACGTGAACATTGCGGCTGGGCGCACCTACACCCAGACAGGCTCCGATGTGCTCTCGCCGGGTGGTGATATCACCGTGCAGGCCCAGTCCATCGCCATCACCGAAGCTCGCACCACCGAGCGCACCACCACCGAGGAGAAGTTCAAGCAGAGGGGCTTGTCGCTCAGTTTGTCCAACCCGGTGATCGACGCACTGCAAGGCGCTGCCAGCACAGCAGAAGCCTTGGGCAACACCGGCGACGGCAGAACACAGGCGCTGGGGCTGGCCGTGGCGGCCCTGCAGGCTAAGCAGGTGGTCGACGCAGTGCAATCGATTGCAAACAACCCGGCAGCGGCGGCTGGCATCGGCATCAACATCAGCCTGGGTTCCAGCAAGAGCCAGAGCAAGAGTGAGGCCGTGCGCGAAGGCGTGCACGGTTCCACCGTGGTGGCCGCCGGGGATGTGAACCTGGTCGCAGGCGGCGCTGCCTCGGCCTCCAACGTGCGGGTCCAGGGCAGCACGGTCGAAGCCGGCGACACCGCTCGGCTCAAGGCAGAGGGCGACATTCACCTGGTCGCCGC
>QBMB01000061.1:22411-27458 GCA_003241965.1 Burkholderiales bacterium
CGCCACCGAGCCCACACGGGAGACGAACAGCCAGAGCAGCAAAAGCGGCAGCGTCGGCCTTGGCTTCATCGTGGGTGGCGCACAGACTGGAATCAGCATCAATGCCGGCGCCAGCCGCAGCAAGGGCCAAGGCACAGGCGAAGAGATCACCCACAGCAACACCCACGTTCAAGCCGGCCGGCGGGTCGAGCTCGAATCGGGCGCGGACACCACGCTGCGCGGCGCCGTGGTGACGGCTCCGAATGTTCAGGCACGCATTGGCGGCGACTTGATCATCGAGAGCCTGCAGGACCGCGCTACGTACAGAGAGAAGAGCGAGAGTGCCAGCGCAGGCGTGAGCCTGTGCGTCCCGCCGCTGTGCTTTGGTGCCTCCAGCATCAGCGGCGGTGCGGGCAAGACCGAGATCGACAGCACCTACGCCAGCGTCAGGGAACAAAGCGCCATCCGCGCAGGCGACGGCGGCTTTGACGTGGCCACGCAAGGCAAGACCAAACTCGTCGGCGGCGCCATCACCAGCACGCAGGCGGCGGTGGAGGCCAGTGCCAACTGGTTTGACAGCCAAGGCGGCCTGGAACTCTTCAACGTTCACAACCAGGCTGAGTTTCAAGCCGAGGGCTACTCGGTGAACGCGTCCGTCAGCCGAAAGCTGGGAGATCAAGGCACGGCGAAGACCGCCGAAGAAAAGAAGTCAGCCGCCGCCCCCACCGGCCCCGCAGGCGGTGCTGGCATCGGTTCGGACAAAGGCTCCGCTTCGTCGGTCACCGCTTCGGCGATCTCGGGCATCGCGGGTGACAAACAAGCCAGGACGGGCGACGCCGGCACAGGCCTCGCGCCGATCTTTGACAGGGAACGCGTCAAGGATGAAGTCAACGCGCAGGTCGCCATCACGGCGGAGTTCTTCAAACAGGCTCCGAAGGCTTGGGCAGACCACGCAGGACAGAAGCAAAAGGAAGCCCTGGCCCTGGGTGATGCGATCGAAGCCGAGCGCTGGGGTGAAGGTGGCACCTACCGAGCCGCCGGTCACCTGCTGCTGGGCGCGCTGGGAGGCGGTTCCTCAGGTGCCGCAGGTGCGTTGGCCAGCGCCATCGTGATGCCAGAGATCGGCAAGCTCATTGATGACGCCAACCTGCCCGCCCCGGTGAAACAGGCCTTGGGCATGGTGGCCAGCACCACGCTGGGCGCGCTCGCAGGCAACACAGCGGGTGCAGCCGCTGCCTTTGGCATCGACACCCACAACCGCCAGTTGCACCCGAGCGAGCGAAAGCTCGCGCAGGAGCTGGCCAGCAAGAGCGCAGGCAGGTACACCACCGCGCAGATCGAGGAGCAAATGCGCCTGATGGGCAACAGCGCCTTCAACGCAGCACCGAACTCGACAGAAGTGCTGACGACACCTGAAGCGATTGCCAACAACATCAACCAGGATCCGGCCATGCCCAAGACCAGCGACGGCCGCGTGGTGGTGGAGGTACCTGGACAGGTGGACACGTCGATACAGCAGTTCATCATCGGCAACAGCAAGGAAGGCGCGAACTACATCCCGGGACAGTCGCCCTACATCGCAAGCAATCCTGCACTGAACCAGCCCAAGGTCACCAGTGACATCACAGCAACGGCAATACCTACCGCGCGCTGCGCCAATGGGGACCTGGCTTGCCTTTCTGGGGTGGGGAGGCAGCAGAATGATCCGCTTACGCCAACGCAGCAAGTAGCCATCGGAAAATACTTTGGAGACGCGAGCACGACGTACCAACGTGCAGCGGCATTGGCGACGGCGACGGGCAATGCACCGGTTGCGCTATCTTTTGAAATTGCGTCTGGAGTCGCAGGACTGCTGGAGCAGGCATTCTTACCAAGTGCAGGCAAGGTACTCATTGACACTTTGATTGTCGACGAGGCTGCAAAAGCAGTGGCTACCCGCCTCAACGTCCCGCTGCCCATCGTTGTGGAGGTGGTAGAGCGTGAGATCAAGCCAAGGCTCCAGCACGCCAGAGATGCAGTTGATCGAATCGGAGTTCAATGATGAAGCTGACAACAATTGCGTTAATCGTGGGGCTCGTTGCTGGGCTATTCCCTTGGATGTATATCGATGAACCATCGTGGGGTTGGTATGTTGTTTCCGTGGCGGGTGGCGTACTGGTCGCCATCGCAGGCTTTGATTCGCAAGCAAGACTGCTAGGAATGCAAGAACCAGGCGAGGACCTTCTGCGTTCTTGGGCGAAATGGCTGAGAGATTGGATTCGAGGAAAGTCATAGCGTGAAGTCAGACATCCCAGGACAGGTCAACATCGCCGAAAGGCAGTACATCACCGGAGACAGCACCAACGGCGCGAACTACATCCCGGGGCAGACGCCCTATGTAGGCAGCAAGGCCGATAGCCCATCACAAACCTACGGATTAACCGTTCCAGCGACGACGGCGCGTTGCGCAAACGGCGATCTGGCGTGTATCTCTGGGGTGGGCGCGCAGCAGTCGAGTCTGCCGACGATGAGTGATGGGGCAAGAAATGCCATCGCTGATGGTGCAGAGGCCACCAGTCGCACAGCGGGGGTAATTGCGGCGGGCGCGACCGCCGTAGCAGCGCAAGGTGGACCTTACGGAAAGCCGGCGCAAGCTATCGCAGCAGGAGCCACCGTGATTGGCGCCGCTGCCGATGGGATCAACCAGTCTGTAAGGCCAGACCTTGGAAAAACCATCAACGATTCATTGGCCATGATTCTTCAAGAGAGGATTGACGCAAGAGTGCCAATTGCTGCTCCACTTACCAACGAGTTGATGGAAGTTTGGAAGCGGTCCGGTACCAGCCAGAATCTACAGACTTGGAGCAATCAGATCTGGGGTGACTTTCTCCAAAAGAAGGAGCGGTAGAAGTGAACCTATTTGTGAAGAATGGAAAGTTGACATTGCTGGCAGAGATTTGCCTTGCTGGCTTGGTGTTGCTCGGATTTTTCGGAATCCCTCTGCTTGAGATGTCACTTTGGTTAGCGATTCCCGTCGGCATCTTGGCGGTGCTATCTGCAGCGCTGCTGATCTTTGAAGGTGCCATGGTGTCCATTGGTTTGAAACCGCTCACCAACGACCCACTGGGTTGGCGCGCCGCCAAGAAGAGCTACGACCAAGATCTGGACGAGCCAGACCAAGCAAAAGCCAAGGAAGATCCACCCAAGCCTTAAGCATGAAATTGCATCTACCCGGAAGAGCTGGTGTGGACGCCGCGTGAAACAGGCCCCGGGCACGGTGGCCAGCACCACGCTGGGCGCGCTTGCAGGACACACAGCAAGAGCGGCGGCAAGCACACCGCCGCGCAGATCGAGGAGCAGATGCGCTTGATGGGCAACAGCGCCTTCAACGTTGCACCGAACTCGACAGAAGTGCTGACGAAGCCTGAGGACATTGCCAACAACATCAACCAGGACCCGGGTATGCCCAAGACCAGCGACGGACGGGTGGTCGTGGAAATTCCAGGCCAGGCCAACGCCGACATCCAGCAATTCATCATCGGCAACAGCACCAGCGGCGCGAACTACATCCCGGGACAGTCTCCTTACATCGCAAGCAACGCCGCGCTGAACCCGCGTTCCACGACCTACAGTCGGAGCAACACGCCAACCACGGCGACATGTGCGAACAGCGATCTGGCGTGCAAGTCGGGCGTGGGGGTGCAGCAGAATGTGCCGCTCACCCACGACCAGCGAGAGGCGATAGGCGAATACCTCGGGCACACCAGCACCAACTACCAACGAACTTCAGCGCTGTTTCTTGCTGCAGGTCAGCCGAAGTTTGCATTGCCCTATGAAATCGCAGCAGCGATTACGAGTTTGCTTGAACAGGCGTTCGTTCGCAGTGCCGGGAAGATCTTGGTCGATGTGTTGGCAGTGGACACAGCATCAAAGATCGTTGCTGAATCGACGCGGATTCCGCTGGTGATTGTTAGTGAGGTTGCCGAGCAATTGGTCAAGCCAAGGCTCGAGGACCTCCGAAATCGCATTGACGGAAGACAAGGAGAGAGCAAATGAAAATTCGATTAGTCACCATTGCCTTCTGGATCGGCCTTTTTGTCCTCATCGGCCCATGGGTCTTACTTGCAGAACCAAGTCGCTACTGGCTGATAACTTCTGCGGTCGGCGGTGTGCTCACTTCGATTGCAGGCTACAACGCTCACGCCAAGATGATGGGAATGGGAGAACCAGGCGAAGAGCTTCTCCACTCGTGGTGGCTTTGGTTCAAATCCAAGCTCAACAGGATCCCGAAAGACAAATGACGGCTAGTGCGAAAGTCCGCCGCCAGGGGGCACTTTGTCTCTCGGGTGAAGTCGGCACGCCGCTGGCGTGCATCGGGCGCCATTTGAACCTGACTGACGTCATGCTGCGGGCGAGACGCCAGGAAGTCGCATTCGGGGTCACCTGCAGGCAAGCAAGAAGGAGCGTCCTGGCACGGGGTGATGCGATCGAAGCCGAGCGCTGGGGTGAAGGCGGCACCTACCGAGCCGCCGGTCACCTGCTGCTGGGCACGCTGGGAGGCGGCTCCTCAGGTGCTGCAGGTGCGTTGGCCAGCGCCTCCGTGATGCCAGAGATCGGCAAGCTCATTGATGACGCCAACCTGCCCGCCCCGGTGAAACAGGCCTTGGGCATGGTGGCCAGCACCACGCTGGGCGCGCTCGCAGGCAACACAGCGGGTGCCGCCGCTGCCTTTGGCATCGACACCCACAACCGCCAGTTGCACCCGGGCGAGCGAAAGCTCGCGCAGGAACTGGCCGGCAAGAGCGGCGGCAAATACACCATTGAGGAGATCGAGAGCGCGCTGCGCGCAGCGGCCAACACCAAAACTGGAGAAAGCGTGGTGGCGGGCATGGTCGTCGACCCAGCGCAACGAGATGCTATCTACGACAAGGGCGCCGTGTGGACGACAGGCGAGAACGGAACCCTGGTGCAGGTGCTACCACCCCGACCCGCTGCGGAATTAGCTGCTTACATCAAGCAAAACACCGGACAAACTGACCTGGCCCCCTGAATGACTGGACACGGTCTATCGCTTATCTTTGAGGATAGG
>QBMB01000062.1:0-7267 GCA_003241965.1 Burkholderiales bacterium
GGCCGGGGGATGGGGTCGTGTTGGGCATGGGGGGAGTTTAGAGAAGGCCGGCCCTCACCCCAACCCTCTCCCGCTCGCGGGAGAGGGAGCGAAGTCCGCTCAGGCGACCGGGTCCGGCGCGATCTGATGGTTCGCCATCAGTTCGAGGCTGCGGCACAGCGCCGAATGGTCCAGGCCCGCCATGCCGTGGGCCGCGCAGCTCTGCATGAGTTGCGCCGCGCTGGCCGTGTGCGGCAGGCTCACGCCGAGCTCCTTCGCACCTTGTAGCGCGAGGTTCAAATCCTTCTGGTGCAGCTCGATGCGAAAGCCCGGCTTGAAGGTGCGCTGGATCATGCGTTCGCCGTGCACCTCCAGAATGCGGCTGGCCGCGAAGCCGCCCATGAGCGCTTGGCGCACCTTGGCCGGATCGGCGCCGGCCTTGCTGGCGAACAGCAGGGCTTCGGCCACGGCCTCGATGTTGAGCGCCACGATGATCTGGTTGGCCACCTTGGTGGTCTGGCCATCGCCGTTGCCGCCCACCAGCGTGATGTTTTTGCCCATGGCTTCGAACAAGGGTTTGACGCGGTCGAACGTCTCTTGTGAACCGCCCACCATGATGGTGAGGCTGGCGGCCTTCGCGCCCACTTCACCACCGCTGACCGGCGCGTCCAGGTACTCGCAGCCCAGCGCATTGATCTTGCTCGCGAACCCTTTCGTGGCCATGGGGCTGATGGAGCTCATGTCCACCACCACCTTGCCGGCCTGCAGGCCGTGTACCACCCCGTGCTCGCCGAACAGCACGTCTTGCACGTGAGGCGTGTCGGGCACCATGGTGATCACGATGTCGGCGCGCTTCGCCACTTCGGTGGCGTTGGTGCAGATGGTCGCGCCCTGCTCGGCAAATGCCTCGGGCACCTTGCTGCGGCTGCTCACAAACAGCGTGTGCCCCGCCTTGAGCAAGTTCAGCGCCATGGGTGTGCCCATGGTTCCCAGGCCGATGAAGCCGACCTTGAGTCCGTCTTTGGTCATGTGTGTCTCTGTCGCGTGTTTCAAAGTGACTGACCGTGAGCGGCGATCCAGCCCAGGCCTCTGTCCGTCCCGCCGGGCGTTGGATCCTTGGGCTTGTATTCGCAGCCGATCCAGCCGGTGTAGCCCAGCACGTCAATGTGTTTGAACAGGAAACGGTGATCGATCTCGCCGGTGCCGGGCTCGTTGCGGCCCGGTGTGTCCGCCAGCTGCATGTGGGCAATGCGCGGGAGCAGCTCGCGAATGGTGTTGGCCAGCTCGCCCTCCATGCGCTGTGCGTGGTAGATGTCGTACTGCAGGAAAACGTTGTCAGAACCCACCTCGTCCATCAGCTCGATCGCCTGGCGCGGACGGTTGACGAAATAGCCCGGCATGTCGAAGCGGTTGATAGGCTCGATCAGCAGCGGAATGCCGAGTTTCTTGGCCTCTGCCGCGGCGTAGCGCACGTTGCCCACCCAGGTGGCGCGGGCCTGCGCCTCGCTCACACCGGCGGGGACCAGGCCCGCCATGCTGTGCCACCGCTGAACGCCAATCACTGGCGCATAGCTGGCTGCCTTGGCCACCCCGGCACGGAACTCGTCTTCTCGCCCGGGGATGCAGGCGATGCCTCGCTCGCCCGCGGCCCAGTCGCCAGGGGGCAGGTTGTGCAGCACCAGTTCGAGGTGGTTGTCCTTCAATAGGCTGGCGATTTCTTCCGCAGGAAAGTCATAGGGAAACAGGAACTCCACCGCTTTGAACCCAGCCTTCGCGGCGGCGTCGAAACGGTCGAGGAACGGCAGCTCGTTCCAGAGCATGGAGAGGTTGGCGGCAAAACGGGGCACGTGTGTTTCCTTGTTATTCCAGCAATCCGGCGGCGACCAGGCCTTCTCGGCCCTCGGGGTGCAGGCACTCGATGTCTTCAAACTCGTTGATGGCGTTGATCTCGACGCCCATGGCGATGTTGGTCACCTTCTCCAGGATCACCTCCACCACGACCGGCACACTGTACTTGCGCGCCATCACCTGCGCCTCGCGCAGTGCGGCTCCGATCTTGGCTGGGTCGGTCACGCGCAGCGCCTTGCAACCCAGACCCTCCACCACCGCCATGTGGTCCACGCCATAGCCCTTGAGCGCCGGGTCGTCCACGTTCTGGTTTTCAAACGCCAGCTGCACGCAGTAGTCCATTTCGAAGCCGCGCTGCGCCT
Source organism: Burkholderiales bacterium (assembly GCA_003241965.1). Taxonomy (GTDB): domain Bacteria; phylum Pseudomonadota; class Gammaproteobacteria; order Burkholderiales; family Burkholderiaceae_C; genus Hydrogenophaga. The sequence goes on from QBMB01000062.1 coordinate 2,190, forward strand.
GGCGAATCAGGCCCAGATAGCTGTTGTTCACCAGCACCTGCACATAGGGCAGGCGGAACTGCGCACCCACGGCCAGCTCTTCCACCAGGAACTGGAAGTCGTAGTCGCCCGAGAGGCCCACCACGGTTTTGGTGGGGTCCGCGGCCACCACGCCGAGCGCGGCCGGAATCGTCCAGCCCAGCGGGCCAGCCTGGCCGCAGTTGATCCACTGGCGCGGTCCGAACACGTGCAGAAACTGCGCGCCGGCGATCTGGCTCAGGCCGATGGTGGACACGTAGACCGTGTCGCGGCCGAAGGCGGCGTTCATCTCTTCGTACACACGCTGCGGCTTGATCGGCACGTTGTCGAAATGTGTCTTGCGCTGCATGAGTTTCTTGCGCTCGGCGCAACGCGCGGCCCAGGTGGTGTAGTCCTTCAAGGCACCTGCGGCCTTGCGCTCGCGCGCCACCTGCACGAAGAGTTCAAGCGCAATCTTCGCGTCCGAAACGATGCCCAGATCCGGGTTGAACACGCGGCCGATCTGCGTGGGCTCGATGTCCACGTGCACGAACTTGCGGCCCTGGGTGTAGACCTCGATCGAGCCGGTGTGGCGGTTGGCCCAGCGGTTGCCGATGCCCAGCACGAAGTCGCTGGCCAGCATGGTGGCGTTGCCGTAGCGGTGGCTGGTCTGCAAGCCCACCATGCCGGCCATGAGCGGGTGGTCGTCGGGAATGGAGCCCCAGGCCATGAGGGTGGGAATCACCGGCACGCCGGTGAGTTCGGCCAGCTCCACCAGCAGGTCGGACGCATCGGCATTGATGATGCCGCCGCCAGCCACGATGAGTGGCTTGTTCGAGGCCATGAGCATGTCCAGCGCCTTCTCCACCTGTTTGCGCGTGGCGGCCGGTTTGTACACCGGCAGCGGCTCGTAGGTGTCGATGTCGAACTCGATCTCGGCCATCTGCACGTCGATCGGCAGGTCGATCAGCACCGGGCCGGGTCGGCCCGAGCGCATCAGGTGAAAGGCCTGCTGGAAGGCGCGCGGCACCAGCGCGGGTTCGCGCACCGTCACGCTCCATTTCGTCACCGGCTTGCTGATGGATTCGATGTCCACCGCCTGAAAATCTTCCTTGTACATGCGCGCACGCGGCGCCTGGCCGGTGATGCACAGGATGGGGATGCTGTCGGCAATCGCAGAGTACAGGCCGGTGATCATGTCGGTGCCGGCCGGGCCGCTGGTGCCGATGCACACGCCGATGTTGCCGGCCTTGGCGCGGGTGTAGCCCTCGGCCATGTGCGAGGCACCCTCCACATGGCGCGCCAGCACATGGGCAATGGTCTGGCGCTCGCGGAGCTGGGCATACAGCGGGTTGATGGCGGCACCCGGCACACCGAAGGCCTGGGTGATGCCTTCTTTTTCCATCACGAGCACGGCGGCCATGGCGGCTTTCATCTTGGGCATGTTTGTCTCCGGCGAGTTGTTGAACTGGGCCTCATGCTAGGGAGTGCTTGCGGTTTTGAGAATGCCACTCGCGGTACGCTGATTCGATACCTGAGGTACGGAATCGGCTTTTCAGGGCTACCATGCACTCATGGACCGATACAAGGAAATCGAAGCCTTCGTGCTGGTGATGGAGCACGGCAGCCTGGCTGCGGCCGCTCTGCAGGCAGGCATCACCCCGGTGATGATGGGCCGGCGCATCGACGCGCTGGAGAAACGCCTGGGCACACAGCTCATGCACCGATCCACCCGCCGCCTGGTGCTCACCGAACAAGGCGCCAGTTTTCTGGATGAATGCCGCGGCCTGCTGGCTCAGTGGGCCAGCGCGGAAGCCACCGTCTCTTCACAGCGCCACAGCGCCAGCGGCCACCTGGTGGTTTCAGCGCCCGCAGCCTTCGGGCGGCTGCACGTGGCACCACACGCCAGCGCCTTCCTCAAGGCCAACCCGCAGGTCCGTATTTCCTTCAACCTCACCGACCGCGTGGTGGATCTGGTGCGGGACGGGTATGACATGGCGCTGCGCATCGGCAACGTGATCGATCCGAACTTCGTGGCCATCAAGCTCGCGACCAACCAGCGTGTGGTGTGCGGCACACCCGCCTACTTCCGCAAGCACGGCAAACCCAAAACACTGGACGACCTGAAGGCCCACAACTGCCTGGCTTTCAACCTGCAGGGCGGTCAGCAACGCGGCTGGTATTTTTTGCAGGACGGCAAGACCGTGACCGTGCGCGCCGAGGGCAATCTGGACTGCAACGACGGCGAGCTGCTGCACCGCTGGGTGAGCGAAGGCCTGGGTCTGGGCTGGCGCAGCACCTGGGAGATCCAGCTGCAACTGCAACGCGGTGAACTGGTGACCGTGCTCGACGAGTTCGCCTTGCCCGAATACGACATCCTGGCGGTCTACCCGCAGCAGCGGCACTTGCCAGCCAAAGTGCGCCTCTTCATCGAACACCTCAAAAAGATCTACTCAAAACCGGGCTACTGGCTTCGCGACACCCCATGACCACCCTGCTGATCCACAACGCGGCATGCATCGCCACCTTCGACCATGCCGACCCGGCGCAGGGCCGTGAACTCCGGGACGCTTCGCTGTTCGTGCGCGACAACCTCATTGAGTGGATCGGCCCGGCCAACGAACTGCCGCCGGCATTGAAGGACGCCGACGAGACCATTGACGCGCGCGGCCACCTCGTCATGCCCGGTCTGGTGAACACGCACCACCACATGTTCCAGTCGCTCACGCGGGCGATACCGGCGGTGCAGAACGCCGAGCTGTTCGGCTGGCTGCGCGGGCTCTACCCGATCTGGAGCGGCCTCACGCCCGAGATGGTGCAGGTCTCCACCCAGGTGGCCATGGCGGAGCTGCTCATGAGCGGCTGCACGACCACCAGCGACCACCTCTACATTTACCCCAACGGCGTGCGGCTGGAAGACAGCATCGAGGCGGCGCAGCACATCGGCATGCGTTTCATGGCCACCCGCGGCAGCATGAGCGTGGGGCAATCCCAGGGAGGCCTGCCGCCCGACTCGGTGGTGGAGCGCGAAGATGCGATTTTGAAAGACAGCCAGCGGCTCATCGAGACTTGGCACGACGCGCGCCATGGCGCCATGCTGCAGATCGCGCTCGCGCCCTGTTCGCCGTTTTCGGTGAGCACGGCGCTCATGAAGGAAAGCGCGGCACTCGCGCGCTCTTTCAAAGACCAGGGCGTGCGTCTGCACACCCACCTGGCCGAAAACGACCACGACATCGCCTACAGCCGGGAGAAATTCAACCGCACGCCCGCGGAGTACGCGCAAGACCTGGGCTGGCTCGGCGACGACGTGTGGCACGCCCACTGCGTGAAGCTCGACGACGACGGCATCTCGCTGTTTGCCGCCAGCCGCACTGGCGTGGCGCACTGCCCGTGCAGCAACATGCGCCTGGCCTCGGGCATAGCACCGGTGCGCCGCCTGCTCGACGCAGGCGTGCCCGTGGGTCTGGGGGTGGACGGCAGCGCCAGCAACGACGGCGCGCACATGTTGGGCGAAGCGCGCCAGGCCCTGCTGCTGGCGCGTGTGGGCCGCGCCGTGCAGCCACCCGAAGTACGGGCGGGCAAAACCTTCTTTGGCTGCGATCTCGGCCCGGCGGAGATGACGGCGCGCGACGCACTCCACATCGCCACGCGCGGGGGTGCGCAGGTGCTGGGCCGCTTGGACGTGGGGCATCTGGCGCCTGGCATGTGCGCCGACCTCGCGCTTTTCGACCTGCGCACGCTGGGCTTTGCCGGCGGCGCGGTGCACGACCCGGTGGCCAGCCTGCTTCTGTGCGCGAGTGCGCAGGCGGCATACACGGTGGTGAACGGGCGGGTGGTGGTGCGGCAAGGCCAACTGACCACCGTGGACCTCGGCCCGCTGCTGGAAAAGCACAACCGCCTGGCCAGGGAACTGGCTGCCAGCACGGCATGAAGAGCTGGAGAACAACAACTCTGAAACAGAGTCAAGCAACTTCCATTGGAAGTTGCTTGACTTCCAAATGGAGCTACACTGATCTGGCTACCGAAAAAGGACTCGTATGAAAAAGCCGATTGTGGAAGCTCTCTTCGGGACCGGCCCGAAAGCCAAGATCGTGCAATGGCTTTATCTTCGCAATGACAGCAGCCCGGCTGTTGCCGCACGTGCGTTGGCGCGGGAGGCGGACGTCCCTTATGGATCCGTCGACAAGGCACTGCGGGAGCTGGTGGCCCATCAACTGGTGGTCAGGGAAGAAACGCCGCATGGACCGCACTACCGCGCCCCGAGGGAGGACCCTCGGCTGGCTGGATTGTTCACGCTGCTGCGGCAAGACAGCGACATCACGGACCAGTTGAAAAAGGCTCTCAAGCCTTTCAAGCTCGCCTCGTATGCGTGCGTCTTTGGCTCCTTCGCCTCTGGCAACACCCACAAGGCCAGCGACATTGATGTGCTTGTGCTGGAAGATGGCGGACTGGACCGGTTTGCAGTCATGACCGCACTCAGCAAGGTCAGCGACCGCGTGAGCCGCGAGGTCAACCCGGAGTTCTACATTGGGTCAGACTTCATGGACAAACTTGAACGAGGGGACGCCATCGCCTTGAGCGTCGCGGCAAATCCCCGCATCGACCTGAAAGGTGAACCGCCATGGCCACACTGAGGCCTGTTCGGGCGCTCTCGATCGAGAAGATTCGCAACCTGTGGCGCAACGCGAACATTGCCCTCAAGGATGCCAACGGTCCGCCGGAACACATCTCTGCCGGGCGGCGGTTCGATGCCGCGTATGACTGCGCCATGAACTGTGCATTGCTGCTGCTGGAGTGCAACAAGCTTGAACTCGAGGGCCAAGGGCATCACCGTGAAGCCATGAGCTTTCTGGTGAAGACCTTGGGCTTGAAAGGCAAGACCGCGGACGCCGCTCCTGCCATGACGCAAGCCAGAAACGCAACGCGCTACGACGCCACGCCGCTCACGGATGAAGCCGTTGTTGCCAGTGCCATTGCGTGGGCGGACCGCATTCTCGCCGAAACTGAAAACTGGCTCACCCAGCACCAACCTCTGGCTCTGAAGTAATCGCCACCACTGCCATGCAGTGGCGGGCCAAAAT
>QBMB01000062.1:7277-27276 GCA_003241965.1 Burkholderiales bacterium
TTCACGCCCGCGTGATACCCGTCTTGAACACCGCCACCGACTCCACCAATTGCAGCGCTTGCTGCTTCAGGCTGTCGGCCGCCGCGGCGCTCTGCTCCACCAAGGCAGCGTTCTGCTGCGTTCCCTGGTCCATGCGGGTAATGGCTTGACCGACCTGTGCCACGCCCGAGCTTTGTTCGGAGCTCGCCGCGCTGATCTCACCCACGATGTCGCTCACCCGGCGGATCGAGGCCACCACTTCCTGCATGGTGGTACCGGCCTGGTCGACCAGGGCCGAGCCTTGTTCGACACGCTCGACGCTGGCGCCGATCAGACCCTTGATTTCCTTGGCGGCCTCGGCGCTGCGCTGCGCGAGGTTGCGCACCTCGCCAGCCACCACCGCAAAACCCCGGCCCTGTTCACCGGCGCGTGCTGCTTCCACCGCTGCGTTGAGTGCCAGGATGTTGGTCTGGAAGGCGATGCCGTCGATCACACCGATGATGTCGCTGATCTTGCGGCTGCTTTCGTTGATGCCCTTCATGGTCTGCACCACGCGGCCCACCACTTCACCGCCCTGCACCGCCACGCTGGACGCACTCTGGGCCAGCTGGCTGGCCTGGCGCGCGTTGTCGGCGTTGTGGCGCACCGTGGTGCCCAGTTGCTCCATGGTGGCAGCGGTCTCTTCAAGTTCACTGGCCTGCTGTTCGGTGCGGGCCGAGAGGTCCTGGTTGCCCGAGGCGATCTCGCTGCTGGCGTGGGACACGTAGTCGGAACTGCGGCGCACATCGGTCACGGCCTTGGCCAGGCCTTGCTGCATGGCGAGCAACCAGGCCAGCAGGCTGTCGTTATCACCGCTCCTGAGCGCGATCGGTGTGGTCAGGTCGCCCTCGGCCACGGCCCGGGCAATGTTCACCGCGGTGCGCGGCTCGCCGCCGAGCTGGCGCAGCAGGTTGCGGGTGATCATCAACGCCAGCGCCATGCCGATCACCAGCGACAGACCGAGCAGACCCATGACGGCAAAACGCGCCTGGTCGTACACGGTGGTCACGTGCTCTGCGGAAGCTTCGCCACCGTCGTAATTGAACTGGATCAAGCCGTTCATGGCCGCGACCACTTCGTCAAACGCCATGCTGGAGAGACCATCGGCGATGTCGGCGGCGTCCACCTGTTGTTTGTCCCGGCCGAGCTTGATGACCTTTTCGTTGGCCTGCAGGTAGGCGGTCCAGGCGGTGGAGAGCTTGGCGGTCAGCGCCGTTTCCTGCTCACCCGCCACACGCCCCTGGTAGCCCGCAAACAAGGCTTGCAAGGACTTGCCAGCCTCTTTCATCTTGTCTTCGTACTCGGCGTGGTAGCTGCCGTCTTCGGTGCGGCTGTGCTTGATCTCGAACTCGCGGTACTCGACCGCCAGCGCACGGGCATCGGACAGGGCACCCACGCCCTTGAGCCATTTCTGGGACAGCGCGATGGCTTCGGTATCCACGCTCTTCAAACCGACCAGAGCAGTGGCGCCCAAAACCGCCGTCAACACCAGAATGGACGCAAACGCGCCGAAGAGCTGCTGACCCACCGAGAGTCGGTGGAGCCAGCCGAATGGATTGAGAAGTTTTTTCATCGCGCCACCGCCATCACTTCTTGTGACCGATGTAGCTCACACCGATGATCTTGCCGCCAGCGTCCTTGATCGGGTTGTAGCAAGCGTCGAAGGCGGTGCCCAGCACGTCGATGGGGCCGCAGTACTGCTGGCCCTTGCTCACGGATTCGTAGGCGGCGTTGCGGGCCAGCTGGGTGCCGACGCCGCGCTTGCCTTCGGGCGTGAGCACATTGGTGCTGACGCGCACGAACTCGTCGCCGTCTTTCACGAACACGGTGGCGGTGGCCTGGTGGCTCTTGCGGATGCCGTCGACCACGTCGAAGTTGTTGTTGATCTTGCGCTCGCCGAAGAAGATGGCGGGCACGGTCTTGCCGGCCACGGTGTCGGTGCCTTCGACACGCGGGGCGCCGATCTTGGTCAGGCGCGAGTCCAGGTCGGCAATGGTGGCCTTGGGATCGTTGGCGTGGGCGAAGGAGGCAGAGACGGCCAGCGTGGCCAACATGAGGGCGCGGTTCAGTTTCATGAGAACTCCAGATGTGACAAGGTTGAAAGGGCATCCCGGGGGATGTAAATCCTTATCGGTTACAACTTGTCAGACTTGAATTCTGGTTGTCGCGTGCGCACCCCAAACGCGGATCAACCACGGCTTGCCCACCCAGTTCCGGCGTTCAGAACGCAGGATGGAGACGGTTCACACCAGCGTGACGAACGCCAGCCACGCCAGCGCCGCCCCGCGCCAAGCCGTGCTCGCCGACAGCCGCCACAGGGCTGCGACGAGAAACACGTTGTAGGGCAAGGGGGCGAAATGCAGCCCGGCGGCCAGCGCCATGCTGCCACCCGACGCCGCCACGGCCAGCGCCACGCCGGTGGCCAGCAGGTTGATCAGCGTGCCCACCGCCACCATGTCGCGCCAGAACAGCACACGCTGCGGCACCTCGCCGCGCCAGCGGCTTCTGAAAAAACCGGCAAGGCCAGGCATCAGACCGCCAGCAGGCGCACCAGCCAGGCGTTCAGATCGGCCACTTCCTGGGCGCACACCGAGTGCTGCATCGGGTAGGTGTGCCAGTCCACCGTGTAACCCAGCGCCTGCAGGGCGTCGCGCGACTCCGCACCGCGCTCGACCGCCACCACCGGGTCGTGCGTGCCGTGCGCCAAGAAGATCGGCACGTCGCGGTTGGCTTGCGCGCGCTCGGCGGCGGTGCTGGCCGCCAGCGGCAGGTAACCCGACAGGCCCACCAGCCCGGCCAGGCGCTGCGGCGCACGCAGGCCGGCCATGAGCGTCATGGCGCAGCCTTGCGAAAAACCCATGAGCACGGTGCGCGAAGGTGGCACGCCGCGCGCAGCTTCCCGGTCCAGCAGGCCCTGCACCAGCGCGCAGGACTCGCGCAGGCCGGCATCGTCTTCGAGACGCGACTGGCCAATGGGCGGGTGGATGTCGTACCAGGCCCGCATCTCGTAGCCGCCGTTGAGGGTCACGGGGCGCACCGGCGCGCTGGGGAACACGAAGCGCACCGGGCCGATGGCAGCCAGATCCAGCTCTTGTGCAATGGGCACGAAATCGTTGCCGTCGGCGCCCAGGCCGTGCAGCACGACGATGCTGGCCACGGGGGCGGCTGCGGGGTTGCCCCCGCTGATGAGTTCTATGGTTTCAAGTGGGTGTGGGTTCATGACCCGCAGCATACCGGCTGCGGGTCTTGGCCCTATTGCACGAAGCCCGGCAACCAGAGCGAAATGGCCGGGAACGCGCACAGGATGACCAGACGCACCACGTCCACGGCAATGAACGGCATGGTGCCCTTGTAAATGGCACCCAGCGGAACGTCGCGCGCAATGGAATTGATCACGAACACGTTCATGCCCACGGGCGGGCAGATCATGCCGAAGGTCACCGCCATCACCACGATCACACCGAACCACACCGGGTCGAAACCGAGCTGCATCATGGCCGGGAACACGATGGGCACCGTGAGCAGGATCATGGCCAGCTCGTCCATCACCGCGCCCAGGATCAGGTAGCCCACCATGATCAGAGCGAGCACACCGTAAGGCCCCACCGGCAGGTGCACCAGGAAGTCCACCGCGTTTTGCGTGAACTGGGTGATGGTGAGGAAGTAGCCAAACAGGTAGGCACCCACCACGATCAGCATGATGGACGACGACACGCGCAGCGCACCGATGAGCGCAGCCTTGATCTGCGGCCAGGCCAGACGCCGGCGCATCATGCCGATGGCCAGCGTGCCCATGGCACCCACGCCCGCGGCCTCCTGCACCGTGAACAGCCCACCGTAGATGCCCCCGAGCACGAACATGAACAGCAGCACCACCGCCCAGAGCGCACGCAGCGAGGCAAAGCGCTCGGCCCAACCCACGCGCTCGCCGCGCGGCATGGCCTCGGGCCGCAGCCGCGCCACGATGGCCACCACCACGCAGTAGAAGGCGATGGCCATGATGCCGGGGATGATGCCGGCGGCGAACAGCTTGGTGATGTCGGTCTCGGTCATGATCCCGTAGAGCACCATGATCACCGAGGGCGGGATCATGATGCCCAGCGTGCCACCGGCCGCAATGAGCCCGGCAGAGAAGCCCGGGTTGTAGCCGGCGCGGCGCATTTCCGGCAGGGCCACCTGGGTCATGGTGGCGGCCGTGGCCACCGACGATCCGTTGATGGCCGAGAAACCGCCACAGGCCGCGATGGATGCCAGCGCCAGCCCGCCACGCCGGTGCCCGAGCCAGGCACGCCCCGCCGCGAACAGCTCGTTGCTCATGCCCGATTGCGAGGCGAAGGCCCCCATCAGGATGAACATCGGGATGACGCTGAGGTTGTAGTCGGTGAGCACCGACAAGGGCACGTTGGCCAGCAGGTTGAGCCCGGGCTGCAGGCCGGTGAGCGCGGCGAAGCCACCCACACCGGCAATGCCCATGGCCACACCGATCGGCACCCGCAGCGCCATCAGGCCGAACATGCCCACAAAGCCCAGCAGGGCCACCAGATCACGATCCATGGGCGGCTCCCGATATATCGTCGCCCAGCGACTCGGGGCTGGCCGCATTGCCCTGCCACAGCTGCACCAGCCGCACCAGCGCCAGCAGCGCAGCCACACAGGCACCCACGGCCCCGACGCTGTAGAACCACTGCAGCGGCAAGCGCAGATCCATGGTGCCCTGGCTGCCGGTGCCGGCCACCTTGACCCACACCATCCAGGCCATCGGCGCGAGGAAGGCCAGGGTCACGGCGGTGGCCAGCAGGTCGAGCCAGCGTCGGCCCGGCGGCTTGAGGTGTTCCCACAGCAGGTCCACACAGATGTGCGTGCCGTAGTAGGTGGCCAGCGCAATGCCCCAGAACATGGCAATGCCCTGCAGCATCTGCGAACCGTCGAACCAGTGGGGAATCTGCATGCTGAAGGTGTAGCGCAGCAGCACGTTGCCCGCCGTCAACACCGCGATCAGCAGCATCGACAGCGCGGCCATCGTCTCGACAACCGAGAGCAGCCGTTTCATCAGTTGGTCGCCTTGCGCGCCGCCAATTCCTTGCGCAGATCGTCCAGCGCTGCCTGGCCCGGAACGCCAACGCCGTCGGCGGCTTTGACCCACTGGCCATACACCGGCTCCACGGCCTTCTTCCAGACATCGAGCTGGGCCGGCGAGATCGGCACGATGGTGTGACCGGCGGTCTTCTCCAGCTTGCCCTGACCGGCGTCTTCCTCGTCACCCCAGGAACTGCCCACCTTGCCCGCCCACTCGTTGTTGCAGTGGTCGTCGATGACCTTCTTTTGCCCGGCAGCGAGCTTGTCGTACCAGGGCTTGTTCATGACCCAGACGAAGTCGGAGGCGTACAGGCGCATGTCGCTGTGGTACTTCACGGCCTTGTCGATGCCGAAGGAAATGATGGAGTTCCACGGAAAGGTGATGGCGTCGGCCAAGCCTTTGTCGAGTGCGTCGCGCGACTCGGGCGCGGACACCTGCACGTTGGTGGCGCCCAGCAGCGTCATGGTCTGGGCCACGGTGCCGTTGGCCGAGCGGATTTTCATGCCCTTGAGCTGGGCGGGTTCGGTGATCGGCTTCTTGGCGTGGAAGGTGCCCACGTGCACATGGGCGAAGCAGAACTTCACGTCCTTCATTTCAGCCGCAGCGTACTTGCGGTACCAGGCGTCCAGCGCGGCCGAGCCAGGGCCGGGTTTTCCGATGAGGAAGGGCAACTCTCCAGCGGCAACGATCGGAAAACGGCCGGCCTGGTAGCCGGGGTTCACCCAGGTCATCTCGGCGATACCGTCGCGCGCCATGTCGTAATGATCGGCCGCCTTGCCCAGCTGCTGCGCCGGGAACAGCGCCACCTTGATCGAACCCTTGGACGCCTCTTCCACCGACTTGGCCCACGGCTCGAACCCCAGCTTGGCCAGCGGGTGCATGGCGGGCAGCCAGTGGGCGAACTTCATTTCAACCGGTTTGTCCTGCGCCTGTGCGCCCACGGCGCAAAGCAACAAGGTGGCGGCGGCGATGGCGCGCAGGGCGGGGTGGATTCGGGTCTTCATGGTGTGTCTCCTGTTGGGTGGATATCGGCAGATCAAAACGCGCTCTGGCTTCAGGCGCCCGTGCTCAGGGGCGCGTCCTTCGTGGGCCGGGCGGCCCAGAAGATGGGTTGGGCACCAGCGGGAGGCCGGTGCGCCGTGTTGAGTTTTCCTTCGGGGTCGGCCAGCGTGGCCTTGAGCGCAGCGCGCAGGCCGTCCGCTGCGGCGTCGGTGTCCACCGCGCCAGTGAGCGCCGGCACCACGTGCTGGGCCCACAGCCGCGCGTAGTTCAGGCGACCGCGCGCCTGCGTGTCGCCGTAGCCCTTGAGCACCTGCGGCAGCCCGCTGAGCACCAGCGCCAGCGCGGGCGCTTGCGGCAGCACCTGGCGCATGGCGCTCAGCCACACGGTGAGCGTCTCGTGTTCCTGGGCATAGCGCAACGAACGCGGGCGCAGCGGGCGCAACCAGGCCAGACCGCGCAGCATCAGAAAGCCCCACAGGCTGGTGGAGCGGATGTGCAGACCCACATGGGCCTTGGCCATCCAGCCGCGGCGGGTGGCCAGCGAGACCAGCCGCTCGCCGAGTGCGCGCGGCAGCACGGCAGCCACCTCGTCGATACCGGGCTTGAAGTGCTCGGTGACGCGCACGATGTCGCCCGGACTCACCTGCGCCTCCAGGGCCACACGCGCGTAGCGGCTGCGCCGCGTCTTGAGGTCGGCCACGCGGATCACGTCTTCAAAACACATCCACAGAGCCAGGTGGCGCACCGCTTCTTCCAGTGCTTCAGACGCTGCAGGCGTGGACGCAGCCACCAGACCCCGCACGTTCTCCAGGAAGTCGTTGGCATAGGCATCGTGCTGGTAGTCGCGGCAGCGCAGCGCGCCGTGGGCAGCGAGCAGTTGCACCGCGGCGGGCCAGACTTGCAGGCGCACCGTCCAGGCCTGCCGCAAAGGCACGGGCAAATGGGCGTCGGCCAGCACCTGCAACGCGTCGCGCGACACCACAGGCTCGGGCTTGGAGGGTTCATGCGCTTCATCGAACGCGGCAGCAAAGCCGGCCAGGCTGGCCTGCACGCCCTTGCCGGATTCGCGGATCACGTCTTCGCACACGCTGCGCGGCCAGGGCAACACACCGGCACCGGCCAGCGCGCCGAACATCACGGCCGAAATGACCGTGCCGCTGCGCGAGGTGATGGCTTCCATGTCGAACAGCACGGTGTGCCGGGCCATCGCGCGCGCGGCATCGGCCAGGCGTTGCGGGTCCTGGCGGCCGTCGGCCATGTGCATCTTCTCCAGCGTGGTGTAGACGCGGTGGGTGGACGACAGCAAGGTGGTGCGCTCGGTGACGAAGCCACGCTCGACCATGCGCGCAGCTTCCAGCAGCTCGCTGGCCACCACCACGTCCACACAGCCGGGCACCGGCGTGAGGCCGAACACGGGTTGGGCCGGGCCGGTCAGTGGCTCGCGCAGCAGCTCAATGTAGTAGCTGGTGGCCCCCGTGCGTTGTGCCACGCCGGGCACCGAGGTGGCCTGCACCGGCAGGCCTTGGCGCAGTGCGCACTGCACCAGCCAGTCGGCCAGCACGCCGCCGCCCTCGCCACCGAGCGCGGCGATCAGGATGCCGTAGGAATTCGTGGATGAGTTCATGGTTCAGGCCGGCTGCAGCAGGCCGATGAAGAAGCGGTTGAGACGGTCGGTGGTGCGGTCCCACCAGCTCGGGTGGGTGACGATCTCGACCTTGTGGAACGAGGGGCAAAGGACGGCGGCATCGGCCACCTCGCCGCACAGGCCGCAGCCCACACAGCCGTTGGTGACGTGGGCCACCGGCTCGCGGCGCAGTGGATCGGCCGAGCGCTTGACCGTGAGCGTGGGGCAGCCCGAAAGACGGATGCACGAGTGGTCGCCGGTGCAGGTGTCTTCGTCCACGCCGTAGCGCGTGCGCACGCTGCGCCGGCCTTCTTTCAGGCGGCGCGCGCGGATGGGCTTCAAACGGCGCTGGCGCTCCAGCTGGCATTCGCCCTCGGCGATCACAACTTTCAGGCCCATGAAGGGCGAATTGACCGCGTCCTTCAACAGGTCGCGCACCTGGGACACGCGGTAGTTGTGCACCGTCTTGATCCACTTCACGCCCATGCCCTTGAGCGTGTTCTCGATGGTGAGCTCGTTCGCCGTGGCGCTCGAACCCTCGGCGAGCATGCGCGCATCCGACGCCGGGGTGGACATGGTTTCCTGCGTGCCGGTGGCCGAGGTGTAGCCGTTCTTCATGATCACCAGCACGCCGTCGCCCTGGTTGAGCAGGGTCGAGCTCACGCCCGAGAGCAGGCCGTTGTGCCAGAAGCCGCCATCGCCCATGATGGCGATCGGTCGCTTGGCCGAGAAGTTCTTCACCGCCGCGCTGGACGCCATGCTCATGCCGTAGCCGAGGATGGAGTTGCCGAACGAGAACGGCTCGAAGGTGGCGAAGGAATGGCAGCCGATGTCGGTGGAGATGTGCAGCTTGCCCACCTCGCGCTCCACCAGCTTGAGCGCGGCGAACACCGGGCGTTCCGGGCAGCCGGTGCAGAAGTTGGGCGGGCGGGCCGGCACACCGCCAGCGAGCTCGACCAGCACACGCGAGCGGGTCTCGGCCAGATCGTTGCTGAAGCGCTGCGCCACCGTTGTGTCGAGGGTGGGCAGGTGTTCACCCACGAAGGCGGTGATGCCCTTCAGCAGGATCTCGGCCGTGTACTCGCCGCCCATGGGCAGCAGGTCCTTGCCGTGCAGGCGGGTCTGCAGGTCGGCGCGGCGCAGCAGCGTGGCGATGTCCTGCTCGATGAATTCGGGCTGGCCTTCTTCGATGACCAGCACCGCGCGTTTGCTGGCGCAGAAGGCCGCAATCTGGCCCGGCACCAGCGGGTACACCACGTTGAGCACCAGCATGGGAATGTCGGTGTCGCCGGTGGCGTTGGCCAGACCAGCCTGCTGCAGGGCGCGGATCGTGGTGTTGTACAGGCCACCCTGCACGATCAGGCCCACCTCGGCGTGTCGGCCATCAAAGCGTTCGTTGAGCCCTTCGTCCTCGATGAACTGGCGCGCTGCCGGCATGCGCACCTCGTACTTCAGCTTCTCGTGGCGGAAGGTTGCGGGTGGGTGCGAGAGGCGGTCGTAGCTGAAGCTGGCGGCTTCCTGTTGCAGGTGGCGGCTGGAGATGGCGGGCGCGATGTTGTCGCTGGCCAAAAAACTGCCCTGCACATGGCAGGCGCGGATGCGCAGCTCGATCATCACCGGCGTGTTCGACGCCTCCGACAGCTCGAACGCCTTTTCCGTCATGCGCACGATGGTGGGCAGGTTGGGGCGCGGGTCCATGAGCCACAGCGCAGATTTCATGGCAAACGCGTGGGTGCGCTCCTGGATCACGCTCGCACCTTCGCCGTAGTCCTCGCCCACCACGATCACCGCACCGCCCATCACGCCGGGAGACGCCAGGTTGGACAAGGCGTCGGACGCCACGTTGGTGCCGACCACCGACTTCCAGGTCACTGCGCCGCGCACCGGGTACATGATGGACGCGGCCAGCATCGCTGCCGCCGAGCTTTCGTTGGTGCAAGCTTCGACGTGCACGCCGAGCTCGTCCATGTAGGGTTTGGCCTGCACCATCACGTCGAGCAGGTGCGAGATCGGTGAGCCCTGGTAGCCGCCGACATAGGTCACGCCCGACTGCAGCAGCGCCTTGGTCACAGCCAGGATGCCTTCGCCCTGAAAGGTCTCGCCCTGGCCGAGTTTCAGCGCTTCAATTTCGCTGTGAAATGAACGTTCCAACCGCGTGTCTCCTTGTGTTGAGCACGGAATCTAGGACGTGTCGCCCCATCTGACCAATGGATTGATCTGATGTGGTGCATTCATGAGATGGATAATTCGGGACAACCCTTAGAGGTCCCACGATGAACTTTCGGCAACTCGATCTCAACCTGCTGCGCGTGCTCGCAGCGATCCACCGCACCGGCTCGGTCACCGCCGCCGGCAAGGCGCTCGCGCTCTCGCAGCCCGCCACCAGCAATGCCCTGGCCCGGCTGCGCGACTACTTTCAGGACGACCTCTTCGTGCGCTCGCCCGGGGGTCTGCAGCCCACGCGGCTGTGCGAGCGCCTGGCGCCAGAAGTGCAGACGCAGCTGCAGTTGCTGGAGACCGCGGTCACGGTGCGCGACGCGTTCGATCCGGCACACAGCGACATGCGCTGGCGCCTCTCGCTGTCCGACCTGGGCGAGATGATGTTTCTGCCGCCGCTGGCCGCGGCCTTGCGCCAGCAGGCGCCGCAGGCGCACCTGACCAACATCTCGGTGGCGGCCGACGACGTGCCCGCCGCGCTGGAATCGCGCGAGATCGATTTCGCCATCGGCATCCTGCAGCCGAGCCACCGCGGCGTGCGCGCCGACCTGCTGTTTCGCGAGCACTACGTGGCCATGACCTCACCGCGCTGGCGTCCCGCCAGCGGCAAGGCCGGGCGCACGCTCAGCGCGCGCCAGCTGGCCGAGTCGTCCCTTGTCGTGGCGGCGCCCACCGCCACCTTCCACGGCAGCGTGGAGCAGATGCTGGTACGGCTCAAACTCAGTGACCGTGTGGTGATCCGCGCACGCCACTTCGGCGCCCTGCCCGAGCTCGCGCTCAACACCGACCTGCTCACCATCGTGCCGCAGATGTACGCGGCCAATGTGGGCCAGCGCCTGGACATGCGCGTGTGGGAACTGCCGCGCGCGGTCGCACCGAGCTACGACGTGCGCCTGGTCTGGCACGCCAGCACGGCCAAGGACCCCGCGCACCAATGGATCCGTGCGCAGGTGCACCGCCTGTTCGGACGCGCGCAGCCGGCTGCGTGAATATCATCGAACCATGACACCACACACCCTGCTGGACCACCTCGACCAAGGCCGCCTCTGGCCTGTTCCCTGCGGCCTCGCACTTGACGCCGCCTATGCACAAGCACTGGCGGTACGCCAGCTGCGCATTGATCGCGGCGAACAGCCTCGCGGCTACAAAGTGGGCTTCACCAACCGCACCATCTGGCCGCGCTACAACGTGTTCGCGCCGATCTGGGGCAGCGTGTGGGACACCACGCTCACCCTGTGCGAGGGCGAAGGCAGCGTGTCGCTGGCCCTCACCTGCCAGCCACGGCTGGAGCCCGAGGTCGTGTTCGGCCTGAAGGCAACGCCCGCGGCTCACGCCACGCTGGACGATCTCTTCGAGGCCATCGACTGGGTGGCGCCCGGCTTCGAGGTGGTGCAGTCGCACCTGTCGGACTGGAAGTTCGTGCCCGCCGACACCGTGGCCGATGGCGCGCTCCACGCGCGCCTGCTGGTGGGTCAGCGCACGCCCGTGCAGCAACTGGCCAGCAACGCCACGGCGCTCGACGCTTTGCTCGCGCAGGCCCGCGTGGCCTTGCTGAAGAATGACCAAGTGGTGGAAGAGGGCCAAGGCTCGAACGTATTGGATGGCCCGCTGCGCGCACTGCTGCACTTTGCGCAGACCCTGCGCGCTTGCCCCGGCGCACCCGATCTGCAGGCCGGTGATGTGATCACCACCGGCACCTGGACCGATGCCTTGCCGGTGGCTCCGGGCGAACACTGGTCGGCCCGCTTCACCTCACCCATACCCAGCCTTTCGGTGAACTTCACCGGGTGAAGTGCGATCCCACTTGCAGGTAAAACCCTCTAAACACAAGACCGCAGCCTTGGTAAATTCGTGGGCTGCACACACAACGGAGACAAACAACATGAGCAGAATTGCGCCCGAGCTGCTGGCCCTTCAACGCCTGTACCACTGGGAAAAAACCGCCCCCACCCGCGTAGCCCTCACGCAACCCATGGGCCACGGTGCGGTGCAGGAATTCACCTGGGCCCAAGTGGGCGACCAGGTGCGCCGCATGGCCACCCACCTGCAGTCGCAGGGCTGGGAACCCGGCTCCAAGGTAGCGATCCTCTCCAAAAACTGCGCCTGGTGGATGATGAGCGACTTGGCCATCTGGATGGCAGGCTACGTGTCGGTGCCGCTGTACCCGACGCTGGCACCGGAAACCATTCGTCAGATCCTGGCGCACAGCGAAGCCAAGGCCCTCTTCGTGGGCAAGCTCGATGGCTGGGAGGGCATGAAGCCCGGCGTTCCCGCCGACCTGCCCTGCATGAGCTACGCACTCTCACCCGCCGACGTGGTGAAAAACTGCGAAGGCTGGGACGCGATCTGCAAACGCAGCCAGCCCATGGCAGGCTCACCGGTGCGTGATGGCGAAGAACTCGCCACCCTCATCTACACCTCGGGCACCACCGGCATGCCCAAGGGCGTCATGCACACCTTCGCCAACTTCGCCTGGGCACTCGACGCCGGCCTCAAGCGCATCCCCATGAGCGGCAACGACCGCATGCTGTCCTACCTGCCTCTGGCCCACGTGGTCGAACGCATGCTGGTCGAACACGGCTGGTTGCGCACAGGCATGCATGTGTTCTTTGCCGAGTCGCTCGACACCTTCGCAGCCGATCTGCAGCGCGCTCGTCCCACCATCTTTTTCTCGGTGCCGCGCCTGTGGGTGAAGTTTCAGCAGGGCATCCACCACAAGATGCCACCGGCCAAGCTCAACCGCCTGCTCGGCATCCCGATCCTGGGCGGCATCGTGCGCAAGAAGGTCATGAAGGCCCTGGGCCTGGACCAGTGCACGTTCGCCGCTGGCGGCGCAGCGCCCATGCCCATGGCGCTGCTGCAGTGGTACAGCAAGCTCGGCCTCAACATCAACGAAGGCTACGGCATGACGGAGAACCTCGCGCTCTCCCACATCACCGAACCCGGCAAGAACCAGCAAGGCACCGTGGGCCCAGCCTACGAAGGTGTGCAGCACCGCATCGACCCCGACACCGGCGAGGTGCAGATGCGCAACTCCGCGATGATGCTGGGCTACTACAAGGAGCCCGAAAAGAGCGCTGAGAGCTTCACGGCAGATGGCTGGCTCAAGACCGGCGACAAGGGCACGATCGACAAGCAGGGTCTGCTGCGCATCACCGGCCGCGTGAAAGACCTGTTCAAGACCGGCAAGGGCAAGTACGTGGCGCCCGCTCCGATTGAAGACAAGCTCGTGATGCACCCAGCGGTGGAAGCCTGCGTGGTCACCGGAGCCAACCTCGGCCAGCCGCTGGGCATCGTGATGCTCAACGCCGACGCCGTGGCCAGCGTGGCCGATGCCGGTGCGCGCAGCGAACTGGAAGCCTCACTCGCAGCGCACCTCAAGACCATCAACGCCACGCTCGATCCCCACGAGCAGCTGCAATGCATCGTCGTGGTCACCACCGCCTGGACGGTGGACAACGACGTGATCACGCCGACCTTCAAGGTCAAGCGCAACCGCATCGAAGACCTGTACGCCCGGCACTACGAAAAATGGGAAGCGTCCGGCAAAAAGGTTCTGTGGCAACAGGGCTGAACGCCCTCTGACCGGGGATGCCGCGCTGGTTAACATCGCGGCATGCACATCCTCCTCACCGGCGCTGCCGGCTTCATCGGCATGCACACCGCCCTGCGCCTGCTGGCGCGCGGCGACACGGTGCTGGGCATCGACAACCTCAACGACTACTACGACGTGGCGCTCAAGCGCGCGCGCTTGGCGCCGCTGCTGGCGCACGCCGGTTTTCGCTTCGAGCAGATCGACATCGCCGATCGCCAGGCCATGGCCAGCCTGTTTGCGGGCCAGCGCTTCGACGCCGTCGTGCACCTCGCCGCGCAAGCCGGCGTGCGTTACTCGATCACGCACCCCAACGCCTACCTCGACAGCAACCTGAGTGGCTTCGGTCATGTGCTCGAAGGTTGCCGCGCGCAGAAGTTGGGCCACCTGGTCTACGCATCAAGCTCCAGCGTGTACGGTGGCAACACAAAGATGCCGTTTGAAGAGACCGACGCGGTCGACCACCCGGTGAGCCTGTACGCGGCCACCAAAAAGGCCAACGAGCTGATGGCCCACACCTACAGCCACCTCTACGGTTTGCCCACCACCGGCCTGCGCTTCTTCACGGTGTACGGGCCGTGGGGCCGGCCCGACATGGCCTATTTTTCGTTCACGAAAGCCGTGCTCGAAGGCCGACCGATACAGGTCTTCAACCATGGGCAGATGAAGCGCGACTTCACCTACATCGACGACATCGTGGAAGGCGTGCTGCGCGTACTGGACAAACCGGCCACGCCCGAAGCGGCGGGCGCAGCGCCCTGGCGCATCTTCAACATCGGCAACCACGACCCGGTACCGCTGCTCGATTTCATCGCCTGCATCGAGCGCGCGCTGGGACGCGAGGCCGTGAAACAGTTCCTGCCCATGCAGGATGGCGACGTGCCCGCCACCTACGCCAGCACAGTCGCACTGCGCGACTGGGTGGGCTTTGCGCCGTCAACACCGCTGGCCGACGGTATTCAACGTTTTGTGGCCTGGTACCGGGACTATCACAAGGCCTGAGTCACGCGCCTGAGCACGCCGTCCACCCCCAGCTCGCACAAGCTCAGCACCGCCTCGAACCCGGCCGCGTTGCCATAGTAGGGATCCGGCACTTCCGCGCGCTCACTGACGCCCGCGTACTCCAGAAACAGGTGCAGCTTGTGGCGGTGTTCTGCGGGACACACGCGTTGCAACTGGGTGAGGTTGTCGCGGTCCATGGCCAGGATCAGGTCAAAGCGGTCAAAGTCCTCCTCGGTGACTTTGCGGGCGCGCTCCTTCAGGATCTGCCCGTAGCCCCGAGCCTGCGCGAGCGACACCGCCCGCGCATCGGCCTTTTCCCCCTGGTGCGCGCCATAGGTGCCCGCCGAGTCCAGCGACACCTGGTCACCCAGTTGCCGACGCGCCACCTCGGCGTGCATCACGCTGGCGGCCATGGGGGAGCGGCAAATATTGCCCATGCAGACGAGAAGGATCTTGACCATTCGCCGAGCATAACGAGGCGCCCAGCCCCAGCCGCGAACACCCGAAAACGACAAAGCCCGCTTGAGCGGGCTTTTTTAAGTCGATCCGGGAAGATCAGATCAGGTAGTCGTCAACACTTTTGCCGGAAGCCAGCACCGCGCGCACCCACTCTGGTTTGCGACCCGGGCCGCCAGCCCAGAGTTCACCATTGGGCCCGCGGTACTTCGGCGCCGACACCGATTTGGATTTGGCCGGCTTTTTGCCGCTGGCGGCACCACCCAGATCGGCCACCGAAATTCCGAACTGTTTCATCTTGGCCTTGATGTCGGCAATCACGGAAGACAGTTCGTCTTTGCGCGCCTGTTCGGCTTGCGCCATCAGGGTTTGGGCTTGCGCCATGAGTTCGGAATAGCTGGCCATTGATGGATCCTTGTGGAGAAGTTGAATTCGATCGGAATGTGCAATTACAAACTGCCGATGCAGTGTTGCATTCTAATCATCTTTCTTCGATCTGCCGCCTGACCACGGCTGCAGTTCGTCGGGTAACTCCGCATGTAACTCCAATGGGCTACCCGAGACCGGATGGCTCAATCTCAGGCGCCAAGCATGGAGAAACATGCGTTTCAATCCGGCGCGCGTCAATTGGCGGTTGAGTTCGAAATCGCCGTATTTGTCGTCACCCGCAATCGGATGGCCCGCGTTTGAGAGGTGGACCCGGATCTGGTGCGTTCGACCGGTCTTGATGGTCACTTCCAGCAGACTCAGCCCGTCAGGCAAGTGGGACGCCAAGGCGGCGGGCGCTGAAATGCGAGCCGCCACTGTCACCAAAGTCACCGAATGCATGCCATCCGGATCGTCCTTGGTGGTGACTTTGACACGCCGCTCGCCATCGGCCAGCAGGTATTTGTGCAAGGGTTGATCCAGCACCTTCAGACGCGCCGGCCAAGCGCCTTTGACCAGCGCCAGATAGGTCTTGCCGGTTTCGCGTTCGCGAAATTGATCCTGCAAGGCCTTGAGTGCGCTCTTCTTTTTGGCAATCAGCAACAGTCCACTGGTTTCCCGATCCAACCGGTGCACCAATTCGAGCAATCGGGCCTCCGGGCGGGCTTGTCGCATTTGCTCGATGACACCGAAACTCACGCCGCTGCCTCCGTGCACGGCAACGCCGGCGGGTTTGTCGATGGCCAGAAACGACTCGTCTTCAAAAACCACCGGAAATTGGCGCGCCGGCGCTGGATTGAGTTGTTTGGCCTCGACCTGTGCGGACAGGCGAATCGGCGGAATGCGCAACACATCACCCGTTTCAACACGGTCGTCTGCGCTCACACGGCCCTTGTTGCGACGCACTTCACCCGAGCGGATGATGCGGTAGACGTGCGACTTGGGCACGCCCTTGAGCTCGCGGATCAGGAAGTTGTCCAGGCGCTGCCCGGCCGACTCTTCGTCCACCGTGAGGTGTCGCACGGCAGCGGCTGGAGGGGTTGGGAGCTGGGACAAGGGAAATCGAGGGGTAACCCGTGGGGAAATAGGACACCAACGTGATGCTGGGCTGTCTATAATGCGTCACTCGCGTCACGTGCTGTAAGTGATTGATTTGCCTTGAGTTTACGGCAAGCACTGATGGCGCAAACCTCCCGGCCCGACAAAGCGGGAGACCGACGCGAGATGGTTGCCACCCGCAGCACCCGGCACCTCCCACCGCACCCGCAGTCATTCCCCACGGAATCCTGGTGCGGGCAGGGTGCGGTAGACGCTGCGGGCGAACCGGTTGATGAAAACAGCGAACCCGATTACGGAATACCCCAATCGACCAGCTTTCCAACGTGGAGCTGGTCGAGGACAAAGTGAACACAGAGATAACCCGGCCAGATCCATGTCATTGACAGCCATCCAGCCTTCCCTGCTCACCGAACTCCACGCGCCTACGCCCTGACCTGGCGGTTCGACGCGGCACCTCGGTGCCCGCCTGTGTTGAACGCCTTCCCCGAACCGCGGGTCAACGGCTCTCCGGCAATTCCTCCCCCGTTCGCTTTTTCCGCTGGTTCACGGCGAGTTGACGCCTGTGGCTCTCAAGCCCAGGCGTCCTTGTGTGTTTGAACGAAGGAAATCGCATCATGAAACGCATGCTGATCAACGCCACGCAGGCCGAAGAGCGCCGGCTGGCCATTGTGGACGGGCAAAAACTGCTCGACTACGAAATCGAAATCGAAGGGCGCGAACAGCGCAAGGGAAACATCTACAAGGCCGTCGTCACGCGCGTCGAGCCTTCGCTGGAAGCCTGCTTCGTGGACTACGGCGAAGACCGCCACGGCTTCCTGCCGTTCAAGGAAATCTCGCGCCAGTATTTCGCTGCAGGCGTGCCGGTCAACCAAGCCCGCATCAACGACGTGATCCGCGAAGGCCAGGAACTGCTGGTTCAAGTGGAGAAGGAAGAACGCGGCAACAAGGGCGCAGCCCTCACCACCTTCGTGAGCCTGGCCGGCCGCTACGTGGTGCTGATGCCCAACAACCCGCGCGGCGGCGGCGTGAGCCGTCGCATCGAGGGCGAAGACCGCCAGGAACTCAAGCAGGCCCTGGACCAGCTCGAATACCCCAACGGCATGAGCATCATCGCGCGCACCGCCGGCATCGGCCGTGACGCGCCCGAATTGCAGTGGGATCTGAACTACCTGCTCAAGCTGTGGAACGCCATCGACGGCGCAGCACAGGGCGGCAAGGGCGCCTACCTGATCTACCAGGAATCGAGCCTGGTGATCCGCGCGATCCGCGACTACTTCAACGGCGACATCGGCGAGATCCTGATCGACACCGACGACATCTTCGAGCAGGCGCACCAGTTCATGAGCCACGTGATGCCCGAGCACGGCCATCGCGTGAAGCGCTACCGCGACGACGCACCGCTGTTCTCGCGCTTCCAGATCGAGCACCAGATTGAAACCGCCTACAGCCGCACCGTGCAGCTGCCCAGCGGCGGCGCCATCGTGATCGACCAGACCGAAGCACTGGTGGCCGTGGACGTGAACTCGGCCCGCTCCATCAAGGGCGGCGACATCGAAGAAACCGCCACCCGCACCAACCTGGAAGCTGCTGACGAAGTGGCCCGCCAGGCCCGCCTGCGCGACCTGGGTGGCCTGATCGTGATCGACTTCATCGACATGGACGAGTCGAAGAACCGCCGCGACGTGGAAAACCGCCTGCGCGACGCGCTGCGCCAGGACCGTGCCCGTGTGCAGTTCGGCGCCATCAGCAAGTTCGGCCTGCTGGAAATGAGCCGTCAGCGCTTGAAGCCCGCACTCAACGAAGGCTCGTCCATCCCCTGCCCCCGTTGCGGTGGCTCGGGCCACATCCGCGACACCGAGTCGTCGGCGTTGCAGATCCTGCGCATCATTCAGGAAGAGTCGCTCAAGGACAGCACGGCCGCCGTGCTGGTGCAGGTGCCGGTCGAAGTGGCCAGCTTCCTGCTCAACGAAAAGCGCACCGAGATCACCAAGATCGAACTCAAACAGCGCATCAGCGTGCTGCTGGTTCCCAACAAGTCGCTGGACACGCCCAACTACAAGCTGGAGCGCTTGAAGCACGACGACCCGCGCCTGGACAACCTCGACGCGAGCTACAAGCTGGCCGACGAGCCGGACGAAGCCACCGGCTTCACCCGCCGCAGCCAGGAACGCACCAACAAGCAGGAGCCTGTGATCAAGGGCGTGTTGCCTGACGGTCCCGCGCCTGTGGCCGCACCCCGCCCCGAGGTGGTGGCACCGGTGGCTGCGGCCCCCGTGGCGGCCAAGGCAGTTGCAGCCCCGCTGGCAGCACCCGTGGCGGTCGCACCGGCTGAAAAGGGTTTCTTCGGCTGGCTCAAGAACCTGTTCGGTGGCGTTGATGCCCCGGCAGCTCCCAAGCCCTCGGTGCCAGCACCGGCCGCCAAACCCGGCGCCCGCGAAGAGCGCGCCGATGGCCGTGGTCCACGTGAAGGTGGACGTGAGGGCGGTCGCGACGGTGGCCGTGATGGCCGCAGCCGCGGTGGACGTGGCGGCGCCGAAGGCCGTGGACGCAGTGAAGGCGGTCGCGAAGGCGGCCGTGGTCCTCGCGAAGGCGCTCGCCCGGTCGAAGGCCGTGGCGAACCACGCGGCGAAGGCCGTGTGGAAGGCCGTCCAGAAGGACGCAACGAAGCGCGCGGCGAAGCACGCAGCGAAGGTCGCCGGGGTGATAGCCGCGGTGAGCCGCGAGGCGAAGGCCGCAGCGAAACGCGTGGTGAACAACCCCGCGGCGAAGGCCGTGGCGAGCCACGCGGTGAGGGTCGCCGAGGCGATGGCCGCCGCGACAACCGCCGCGACGCCGCTCCGGTGGACGGTGCAGCCCCCGCAGAATTGGTGAACGGTGCACCGGCTGCCATCCCGGGCGAAACGAACGAAGGCGGCGACAACCAGCGCCGCGGTCGTGGTGGGCGCGGTGGTGAGAACCGCCGCCGTCCAACCGAAGGCGCCGAGGGCCAGGCCCCGATCGCCCAAGGTGATGCCGCACCCGCCATGCAGGAAGCTGGCGACGGCGCCGACGCACCCCGCGAAGGCGACATGCCTGAGGGCGCCGATGGCGCGCCCCGCGCCCCGCGCGAGCGCCGAAGCCGTGACCGCTATGGTCGCGATCGCCGCGAGCGCGGCCCACGCGATGGCGACGCCGCTCCCGAAGGCGGCGAAGGCCAGGCAGCCCCCGCGGGTGACATGCCCGCCAGCGAAGTGGCCTTCGCGGCCGCCTCGACGCTGGTGGCATCAAACGAACCGGTGGATGAAGCCCCCACGCGCAGCTATTTCAGCCTGCCGGTGGACGCAGCGCCCACGCCTGTGGTGAGCGAGGCGCCTGTGGCCGCGCCGCCACCGGTGGCGGCTCCGGTTGCAGCGCCTGTCGTGGTGGCAGAACCGGTTGCGCCTGCACCTGTGATGGCACCTGCCGTGATGGCACCGGTGGCCGCCCCGGTGGCCTCGCCCGCACCTGCACCCGCCCCTCGCGCGCCGGCACCCCAGCCCGCCGCGCC
>QBMB01000063.1 GCA_003241965.1 Burkholderiales bacterium
GTACCACGAGCAGGTGCGTACCGACCCCGGGCGCGAATCGGGCGTGTGGCAGGGGGCCGACGGCACGTTCTACGTGATGCAGGGCGACGCCGGCTCGGTGCGGCCGCCGTCGGCCAGCGGGCCTGTGCGCCTCATCTACCACTCTCACCCCACCGCCACCGATGTGCCCACGCAGGGTCTGGTGTCGCAGCCTTCGCAGGCGCGCGGCGACTTCGGTGTGCTGGCCTACGAACACGGCACCGGTCCGGTCGGTCGGCGGGTCGAGTCCGAGCTGCACTTTCCGGTGTACGGCCCCGACGGCGCACACAGCGGTTATGGCGCCACGCGCTTCGCCTACGACCCCACCAGCCCGTTGCCGCTGCAGGTGCAGACCACGCTGCCCGGCGGGCGTGCCACCACGCAGCGCTATGCGTCGTACGCCGACTTCGAGGCCCGCACCGGCATTCGCGCGGGTGGTGACACGCCGGCGGCATCTTCGTCTGCCCGGGTGGACGCCGATGCGCGCCTGAGCGCCGATGTGGCCGGGGCCAACCGGCGGGTGGACGAAACGGCGGGTGCACTCATGGGCGCGCGAACGGTGACCGGTGGGCGCGAGGGGCGCGACGAGGCACGCACCTCGGTGGGCGAGGCCAGCGAAGGCGGTGCGGGCGCTCGTGGTCCGGCCTACTCTGTGGCGGTGCCGGGGGAGGTGGCCGGCATGGCGTCGGGCGAGTCGCGCGAGCTGCCCATCAACCCGGCGTACCCCGCTCCGCCCGGCACCCCGGCGCAGCTCGATGCGCTGCTCGATCAGGTGGACGCGGCGCAAGCGGCGCAAGGCGTGCTGCGCGACACCGAGGGCCGCATGAGCGCCCACGCCGACACCGAGCGCGAGCACGAGGCCGGGCTGGTGGAGGCCGCCGGTGTGGCCACCGATCTGGCCAGTGGCGGCGCGGTCCACGCCGCTGCGGTGGACAGCACCGGCGCGGCCAACGAGAGCCTCACAGGGCAGGCCGAAGAGGCGTACTCGGCGCTGGCGCAGAGTTCGCGCGAGGCAGCGGCGCTGGGCACACTGGTGGGCAGCCTGCAAGGGTTCCGGGGCATGGCCAACCTGTTTTCCTACCTGCCCGGTGATCTGGGCCGCCAGGCAGGCACGGCCAGCCAGGACGCACAGCGCCTGATCACCGCGCTCAACCGCGTGAGCGAGACCGAGCAGACACAAGCGGGCGTGCAGGCCAGCCAGGTCGGTATAGAAGCCGACGCCGCCACCTTGGAGACCGTGGCCACCGAGGGCGCCACCACCGACACCGAGATCGGTGCCGGGCAAACCACCCTGGAAGAACTGCAGGCCGCCAACGCCGCCAGCCTGGCCGAGACCGAGGCCACGCGCGCGCAGGCCACGGGAGAGCGCGGCGCGGCGGCACAGAACGAGAGTGAGGCCCAGACCGCGCACGACGGTCTGCTGGCCGAACTGCAAGCCTGGGCGCAGCAGCACCAACAGGCGCGACGCGACGCAGTAGACGCCGCGCTGCTGCGCTTTGACGGCCTGGGGCTGGATGCGCGCGAGGTGGCGGGATGAGCGCGGCGCAGGCCGCGGCGCTGGAGTCGGGCGCGCGCCAGCTGCTGGCGCAGGCCGATCTGTCAGGAGCCGCCACCCGCCTGCAGGAAGCGGCCGACCTGTGGCGCGACTTGAACAGCGACCACCGCGCAGCGAGTTGCCTGCTGCTCGCCGCCTCCACCTGGCGCCTGGCGGGCGTGCTCGATGCCGGCACGGCGGTGGTCGAGCAGGCCGCGGCGCTCACCCTGTCGCCCGAGCTGGCGCGGGGTTTTGAGCTGGAGCGTGCCGAGCAGGCGCTGGCCCGGGGCCATTCGGCGCTGGCGCACGCGCTGATGGAGGCTTTCCTGACCCGGCACGGTGCGCAACTGGAGCCTTTGCTGCGCGCGCAGGTGCTGCAGCGCAGGGCGGCTGCAGCCACCGCTGCGCACTACTGGCCGCAGGCCGCGGCCGACTTCTTCGCGGCCGCAGAGCTGCTGCAGACCGGCGGCCACGCGGCCGATGCCGAGGCGGCGCGCCTGGCGGGGGCGGCGGTGCTGGTGCACTGGGACTCGGTGGCCGCCGAGTCGGCCTGGGACGAGCTGGTGGCCTTGCCAGCCAGCGACGGTGCTGCGGCGGCGCGGCGCGGTCTGGTGGGTGGCCAGATCGCCCTGCTGCGGGGCGATCTGCCCGTCGCAGTGCAGCGCTTTGACGCAGCCCGGCAAGGCGCGCTGGACGCGCGCGATGCGCTGTCGTACCTGGCGGCGTCGACGCACGCGGCCGACGTGCTGGTGGAACTCGATCTGGCCCAGCAGGCGTATGCGCGCCTGGCCACCGCCTGGGCCACGCTGGGCGACCTGCTGGGGCGCGAAGCCGCCGCCGACCTGGTGCGCCCGCCGCTGCTGCGGTTGCGCGAACGCCTGGGAGCGCAGGCGTTTGCAAGCGTGCGCGAGGGCTACGAGGCGGCGCGGCGAAGGGCTTAGGCGGCGCAATCCAGCGGCGTTACGGGCAAGCCGCGTTCGGCTTCTGGTTCAAGACCTCGGAACTGCAGACGCTGGTGAGCCGCGACGAGCCGTCGCTGCGCGTGTCGCTGGTGCAGCTGGCGAGCGAGCTGGGGTTCAGCGACAGCCCGAGGTTTCAGCGGGCGTTCAAGAAGTGGACGGGGAAGCCTTGCGGTGCTTGTCGGCGGCGATTGCAGGTATGACTGTGGGTGGTTCGTCGCGCGCTGCGGATGGACTTGCCCTGCTCCAGGACTGCTTTCAGGCGCTCCAACAACTCGGACGTGATTGCGTCAAACAGACGACAATCGGCGACGATTACCCACACCCAGGGGAAAGACAGTTGGCAGCTTCAAATCCGGTCCGGCTCGCGCGATGACTCCCACCACCGACCGGCTTGTTCTGACGTTGCCTGCTGGCTTGAAATCATCTTCAGCGGTTGATCAAAGCCCGTTGATCACCGCGACACCCGCGCAGCAGTCTCCCCGCCCCGACAACGCCGCTGCAGAGGTTGCAGCCCTCGTTGCATTGGCGACGGCGCTGGGCGAGGCACCCCACACCGTCTTCCAGCTTCTGGCCGATAGCGTGCTGGCGCTGCTGAACGCCGGGTCCGCCGGGGTCAGCGTGTTGAGCATGCAAAGTGACGGCGCCACGTTGGTGAATTGGCCCGCCATCGCTGGCCGCTGGCAGGCACACAGCGGCAGCATCCGGCTGCTGCTCGATCCAGGTGACCCAGCCCGAGAAGCCAAGTCCCCTCAACCGAGCGCCGAACACGCCTTGATCGTGCCCTTTGGCACAGCCGGAAAAATGGCCGGTACGGTGTGGGCGGTGGCCCACGACGCGGACTCGGGCTTTGACGCCGAAAACCTGCGGCAATTGCAGCATCTCGCGCTTTTTGCAGTGCCCGCACTTCAGGCCGTGGCGGCACGCGGCCCAGCACCGCCACCGCACCCCGCAATGCCGGCACTGCGGCCTCAGGGCACAGCGGGAAGCCCGCGCGCCACCTTTGGCAGCCTGATCGAGAACGCACCCTTCGGGGTCTACGTGGTCGATGCGCAGTTTTGCCTGTGCCAGGCCAGCGCAGCTGCGCGCAAGGCCTTTGCCAGCGTTCTGCCCTTGATCGGCCGCAACTTCGACGAAGTCGTGCGCGCGGTCTGGCCCGAGCCCTTTGCGTCCGAGGTGCTGACCCACTTTCTCCACACGCTGGAAAGCGGCGAATCCTACGCGGCGCCAACGGTGAGCGAAACGCGCAAGGACACGCCCGAGGTCGAGTCCTACGATTGGAAGACCGAGCGCATCCTGCTCCCGGACGGCGGCTTCGGCGTGGTCTGCTACTTCTACGACCTGACAGAACGCCAGCAGGCCGCAGAAGCCTTGCGCCTGCGCACGGCGCAGTTCGAGACCCTGTTCAACGACGCGCCGATGGGCATCTTCCTGGTGGACGCCGATCTGCGCATCCGTCAGGTCAACCCGCAGGCTTTGCCCGAGTTTGGCGACATCCAGGGCCTGATTGGCAGTGACTTGGAGGCGGTGACGCAGACGCTGTGGGGGCCCGCGCTCACCGATGACATCGTGCGGCAGTTCCGCCACACGCTGAACACGGGCGAGCCCTTCGAGGCCGAGGAACTGATCGCGGTGCGTGTCGACCGCGGCTCCACTGCGTGCTACGAATGGCAGATCCATCGCATTCCCCTGCCCGATGGCAGCCACGGCGTGGTCTGCCATTTCCGCGAGATTTCCAAACGCATCCAGACGCAAACCCAGATCCGCGACAGCGAAATGCGATTTCGTGCCTTCGTCACGGCCAGTGCTGATGTGGTTTACCGCATGAGCCCCGACTGGCGCGAAATGCGCCAGCTCCACGGCCGCAATTTCATGGCCGACACCCACGAGCCCACGGCCCGGTGGTTGCAGGAGTACATCCATCCGCTGGACCAGGCTCGTGTGCTGGCCGCGATCGACACAGCCATCGCGAGCAAGAGCCTCTTCGAACTGGAACACCGCGTGCTGCGCGTGGACGGAGAACTGGGTTGGACACAGTCGCGCGCGGTGCCCTTGCTGGGCGAGGACGGTGCGATCGTGGAATGGTTCGGCACTGCCAGCGACGTCACGGGAATTCGGCGTGCGCAGCAGACCCTGAGTGAATCGGAAGAGCGCTACCGCAACCTCTTCAATGCGATGGACGAGGGCTATTGCATCATCGAGATGATCTTTGATGACGCCGGCAATCCTGTGGACTGGCGCTTCCTGGAAGTGAACCCGGCCTTCGCCAAGCTCACGGGCGTGGAAAACGCGCTGGGCCGGCGCATGCGCGAGATCGCGCCCGACCATGAGGAGCACTGGTTCATCACCTATGGAAAGGTGGCGCTCACGGGCGAGGCGGTGCGTTTTGTAAATGACGCCCAGGCGCTGGACAACCGCTGGTTCGACCTCTATGCGTTGAAGCTGGGGGGGCCGGACAGCCGCAAAGTCGCGGTGCTGTTCACCAACATCACCGAACGGCGGCGCACCGAAGAAGCGCTGCTGGCTAGGGAGGTCGACCTCATCGATGCGCTGGCTGCCGCTGAAGACGCCAACCAGGCGAAGTCGGACTTCCTGTCGCTCATGAGCCATGAACTGCGCTCCCCGTTGAATGCCGTGCTGGGCTTTGCGCAGTTGCTTCAATCGGGCACTCCACCACTCACGCCGCGGCAGGTAGAGAGCGTGGCTGAGATCCTGCAGGCGGGTTGGTACCTGCTGGGCCTGATCGAAGAGATCCTGGACCTGTCGCTGATCGAATCGGGCCGTCTGTCCTGCACGCTGGAGCCGGTGCCGTTGGACGAGGTGCTGTCCGACTGCCTGGCGCTGGTGGAGGGGCAGGCCGCAGCACGCGGCATACGCCTGAGCCCTGCGCGGCTGGACGACGGTTGTATGGTCATCGTGGACCGCACCCGTCTCAAGCAGGTTTTCGTCAACATCCTCAGCAATGCCATCAAGTACAACCGCGAAGGTGGCACGGTACAGGTGCACTGTGAAACAGTCGGGCCGGGCCGCATCTGCGTCCGCATTGAAGACAGCGGCAGCGGCCTGAGCCCGGAGCAGCTGGGCCGTATCTTCCAGCCCTTTGAGCGCTTGGGCCAGGAGACCGGCGCGATCGAAGGAACCGGCATCGGCCTGGCACTGAGCAAGCGCCTGGTGGAATTGATGGGAGGCTGCATTGGCGTGAACAGCGTGGCCGGACAGGGCAGCGTGTTCTGGGTGGAGCTGAATGCGCCTGGCGCCCAGACATCGGCGCCAGCGAGCTCCCCCGAGACCACCCCTGCCCGGCTGCGAGTCCCGGCGGCACCCTGGCCCGCTGCAGCCGGCCAAGGCCCATGCACAGTGCTGTGCGTGGAAGACAACCGCGCCAACCAGCTGCTGGTGCAGCGCTTGCTGGCGCGCCGCCCTGAGGTTCGCCTGCTGCTGGCTGGCGATGGACAGCAGGGCGTGCAGCTGGCACGTGCGATGCAGCCCGACGTGGTGCTGATGGATATCAATCTGCCTGACATGAGCGGTCTGGAAGCGATGGAGCGGCTGGCTGCAGACGCCGCCACCGCGCGCATCCCGGTCATTGCGGTCAGCGCGCTGGCGATGTGGCATGACATCGACAAGGGTCTGCAGGCTGGCTTCTTCCGTTACTTGAGCAAACCGATCAAGATTGACGCCCTCACCGAAGCGCTGGATGCGGCCCTGGCTTTGGCCGACAGGCAGGAGGAGGCGGCAGCCGGGGCGGTTGTTGCGCAGCCGGCACTCACAGCAAGTTCGGCCACTCCGGCAAAGAACTCAAAGAAAGTACAGACGTCATGATCACTGCCAGCGAATTCCTGGGCGCCAGCATCCTTGTCGTTGACGACCAGGAATCCAACGTGCGCATGCTGCAGCGCCTGCTGTCAGACGCCGGTTACAGACAGGTCACGGCGACCATGCTGCCGGCTGAAGTGTGTGCACTGCACCGACTGCATGACTTCGATCTGATCCTGCTGGATTTGCAGATGCCCGGCATGGACGGCTTCCAGGTCATGGAAGGCCTGAAGACCATCGACCGCGACCCTTACCTGCCGGTGATCGTGCTGACGGCCCAGCCCGGTCACAAACTGCGTGCGCTGAATGCCGGAGCCAAAGATTTCATCAGCAAGCCGCTGGACCTGACGGAGGTCCACACCCGCATCCGCAACATGCTGGAAGTGCGTTTGCTGTACCGCAAGCTGGCGCTGCACAACAGCCAGCTCGAAGCCACCATCCTCGAGCGCACGCAAGAACTGCGGATCAGCGAAGCGCGCTTTCGCAGCCTGACCGAACTGGCGTCCGACTGGTACTGGGAGCAGGACGAAACCGGGGCCTTCACGAAAGTGTCGGGGCCGGTGCTTGAAATGCTGGGCATCCAGGTGGATGCCTTGAGCGAACCTGCGCCGCAACACGCCCCGCAGGCCGGCTGGAACGAAACCGAGCGCGCGGCCTTGCTCAAGCGCATCTCCGCGCGCGAGCCCTTTCTGGATTTTCTCCTCAGCCGCCAGCAAGTGGACGGGTCACGCCAGCAGTTCCGCGTGAGCGGTCAGCCGATGTTTGACCGGACCTGCCGCTTCATAGGTTACCGAGGCGTGGGTGTTGAAGTGTTGACAGATGGCCATTGAATGGGTGGCTTGATGCGTCAGCAGCCCCTGTTGAATTCGTTGCCGCTGGCTGAACTGCACGGCGCGCGTCTCAACCACCTGCTGGGTGCCTTGCCGGAGGTGGATTTCAACCTCATGGCGAGGCACCTCGAGCCGATCACCTTGCGCTTGGGCGAGTCCATCTATGAGCCCGGTAGCCCACTCCAGTACGCCATCTTCCCGACCACTTCCATTGTGTCCATGCACTACGTCACCGAGAGTGGCGCATCGGCAGAAACCGCTTCGGTCGGGAAGGAAAGCATGGTGGGCCTTGCCATCTTCCTGGGCGGAGACACCACCGCCAGTTCAGCCCGCGTGCTGTTGGCCGGTGGCGCTGTCCGGCTGCCTGCGATCCAGTTGCAGCAGTTATTTGAAGGCGTTGGCTCCCTGCGCGCGCTGCTGCTGCGTCAGGCCATGTCCCTCATCGCGCAGATCTCGCAAGTCGCCGTCTGCAATCGGCACCATCTCATCGAGCAACAGTTCTGCCGCTGGTTGTTGTGCATTCTGGATCGCTCGCCATCTCATGATCTGGCGATGACGCAGGAGCTTGTGTCTCACACGCTGGGAGTGCGCCGCGAGAGCGTTACCGAAGTGGCGATTCGCCTGCAGCAGGCAGGCTTGATTCGTTACCGCCGCGGCCACATCGCGGTGCTGGACCGGGATGGGCTGGAGCGCAGGGCCTGTGAGTGTTACGCCGTTGTCAAGCGCGAACAGGGTTGGTTGGGTCGCTCCCGATGAAGCTCCCGGCGTCCGGCCGGGTCGCGCAGGGTTCCTTGACGCCGCACGTCTGATGGTGTGCAGGGCACCGCAGATATGTTCGAAGACGTACAGACCAACGCCTGCGGCAATTTTGATACTCAGCCGTCGCTTGACGGGATGCAATGAAGTTGCATGAACAAACCTGACTCCTTTCAGTGACGCGGTCCAGCCCCTTCACTCAATCGCTCAGGAGACTTCATGAAACTTCGTTCCGATGGTCCGGCAAATCGATCTGCCGTCAAGACGTGTGCCGCGCTCGCGCTCGCTGCCATGGCCACCACTGCGTGGCCATCCAGCCACCGGGAAGCACCCTTCATGGCCATGAACCCTTCCGTGGATGCGACGGACCTCTACATGTTCCGAAGCTATGAAGCAGGTCGTGGCGCCTTCGTGACCATCCTGGCGAACTACAACCCGTTCCAGGACCCGCAGGGCGGCCCGAACTTCTACATGTTCAACCCGAACGCGCTGTACGAAATCCACATCGACAACACCGGTTCGGGCTCGGAAGCCATGACGTTCCAGTTCCGCTTCACCAACACCTCCAAAGCGGCCACGATCAACGTGGGCGGCAAGGCTGTGAAGATCCCGCTCATTGCAAGCAACACGCTCTCGGGGGCCGACCCTGCCGCGCTCAACGTCAACGAGTCGTACACGGTGAAACTGGTGCGCGGTGATCGGCGCCTGGGCACTGCAAGCAACGTCACTGCGGCCACCGGCGGGGCCAGCGTGTTCACCAAACCGGTCGACAACATCGGTGACAAGACCTTCGGTGTTGGCGGGTACGCCACCTATGCCAACCAGTTCATCTATGACGTGGCCATCCCCGGCTGCTCGACCAACGGACGGGTGTTTGTCGGGCAGCGCAAGGAGCCGTTCAACATCGCGGTGGGGCGCACGTTCGACCTCTTCAACCTGAATCCGTTGGGTGCCGAGGTGGGTGGCAACAACAACGACCTGGAAGGCAAGAGCGTGAGCACGTTGGCGCTTGAAGTGCCCATTGCCTGCCTGACAGCCGGGGCCGATCCGGTGATCGGCGCCTGGACCACCGCCAGCCTGCGACAGGGCCGCTTGCTCAGCAACGCCACCAAGACCGGTCTGAACAAGACCACCATCGAAGGCGGTGCCTGGACACAGGTTTCCCGACTGGGCAATCCGCTGGTCAACGAGGTGGTGATCGGTCTGGACGACAAGGACAAATTCAACTCGGCCAAGCCCAAGAACGACGCCGCCAACTTCGCCGACTACGTGACCCATCCCGTGCTGCCTGCGGTGATCCAGTCGCTGTTCCCTTCAGCGGTTGCACCCACCAACTTCCCGCGCACCGACCTGCTCACCGTGTTCCTCAAGGGCATCAAGGGCGTGAACCAGCCGCTGGTGCCCGGCGCAGCAGCCGAGATGATGCGGCTGGACACCTCGAAGGCTGCGGTGGCCATTGGCGCCCAGAATTCGCTGGGTGTGGCCGGCGGCGACAACGCGGGCTACCCCAACGGTCGGCGCCCTGGCGACGATGTGGTCGACCTGTCCCTTCGAGTGGCCATGGGTGCCTTGTGCGTGTTGACCGGCCCGACCGACACGCTGGAGGTCGGTTGTGTGCCTGGCGATGCACCTGCCGGTGCGCTCGCGCTCACCGATGGTGTGCGCAAGACGTCGACGAACTACGGCGCCACGTTCCCCTACCTCACCACACCGCTGCCGGGCAACCTGAACCCGACGGCAGATGCTGGCACCACCTTCCCTTGAACGCACACACCAAGGAACATCCACATGAAAACAGGACGCAACTGGGCGGCCCGGGGCATTCCCGCCGCTTTGGTCTTGAGCGCTTTGCTGGCGGGTTGCGGAGGCGGGAACGACCCCGCACCATCGCCCGGACCACCCCCCGTCACGAGCGAAGTGCCACCGAGCGCCAGCCAGTCTGTCGCGGGCTTCATTGCCTATCTGCAGGCCTTGGTGGTCTCGGCCGCTGATACGCTGGAGCCTGTGAACACGAGCATGGTGACGGCGCCCACCGATGACGCGATCGAGCCGCAGGCGGTCGATTGAGGTTTTCAGGCCAGCGCGTGCGTTGCCGCGCGCTGGCCTGCAAGGCTTAGGGGCTGCGGCCGTCAGCTCACCCTGATCAGCTTCTTGTTGACGAACTCCTGAATGCCGGCTCCAGACAATTCTCGCCCGTAACCCGAGTTCTTCACCCCACCGAACGGCAGGTCCGGCATCGAGACAGCTGGCGAGTTGATGAACACCATGCCGGTATCGATCTGGCGGGCCACGCGCTTGCCGCGTTCAACATCCTGCGTGAACACCGATCCGCCAAGACCAAACGGCGAATCATTGGCCAGTGCCACCGCTGCGGCTTCGTCCGGCACGCGGAAGAACAGCGCCACCGGACCAAAAAACTCCTGCATGTACGTCGGGTTGTCCGCTGCGATGTCTGTGAGGATGGTCGGCTGCATGAAGGCGCCATGTTGGCCTTCGATGCGTTGGCCGCCCATCACGATGCGCGCGCCGTGGCTCACGGCTTCGTCCACCTGGCCCAGCAGAGTCTCGAGGGCTTGCGCCGACGACAGCGGGGCCAGCGTGGTCTTGCGGTCCATGGGGTCGCCTGCTTCGAAACCCTGCATCGCGGTCTGGAATTTTTCGAGAAAGCGGTCTGCCAAAGCTTCGACCACGATGAAACGCTTGGATGCTGTACAGGCTTGCCCGCTGTTGCCCATGCGACCGGCCACTGCGTGTTTGACGGCGTTGTCCAGGTCGGCGTCTTCAAGCACGATGAACGCGTCGCTGCCGCCGAGCTCCAGCGTTGACTTCTTCAGGTTCTTGCCGGCGCGCTGGGCAACGACGGCTCCGGCACCTTCACTGCCCGTCAAGGCAACGGCCCGAATGCGCGCATCGTCGATGACCTTGGCCACCTGGTCCTTGGAAATGAACAGGTTGGTGTACGCGCCTGCGGGTGCACCCGCCTCCTCGAGCAGGCGCTCGAACGCCAGCGCGCACTGCGGCACGTTGGACGCGTGTTTGACCATCACGACGTTGCCCGCCATCAGGTTGGGAGCGGCAAAACGCACGATCTGGTAGTACGGATAGTTCCACGGCTCCACGCCGAACAACACGCCGATCGGAGAGCTTTCAACGACGGCGTCGCCCTTGGCTGTGGTGAGTTTCTCGGGCGCCAGGAAGGATTCGGCGTTGTCTGCGTAGTAGTCGAGGATGGCTGCGCTCAACTTCACTTCACCCTCGCTCTGGGCGATCAGCTTGCCCATCTCGATCGTGATGAGTTGGGCGAACTCCTGTGTCCGCTCGCGCATGAGGGCGGCGGCACGGGACAGCACCGCCTTGCGCTCGGCAAAACTCTTGTGACGCCAGACCTGATCGAAACAGGCCTGTGCGGCCTTGAGCTTGCTCTCCAGCTGTGCGTCGTCAATTTCATCGAAAGACTGGATGATCTGGCCGTTGTAGGGGTTGGTGCTTTGATAGGCCATGGGTTCTCCGGTGATGGGGGTCGGGTGGTCGCTTCAAGCGGCCTGAAGCTGAGACAGCACGGCGCGAGCGGCAGCGGCCGAAGAGGCGGGGTTCTGGCCCGTGACCAACCGGCCATCGGTGACCACGAACGACTGCCAGTCTTCACCCTTTTGGTAGAGACCCCCGTTGGCTTCGAGCATGTCCTGCACCAGGAAGGGCACAACCTGGGTCAGTTGCACGGCTTCCTCTTCAGTGTTGGTGAAACCGGTGACCTTTTTGCCTTTGACCAGTGGCGAGCCGTCTGCCGACTTCGTGTGGCGAAACACCGCGGGTGCATGGCACACCGCCGAGACCGTCTTGCCAGCGGAGAACATCGTCTCGATCAACCGGATGGAGTTTTTGTCTTCGGCCAGATCCCACAGGGGGCCATGGCCGCCTGGGTAGAACACGGCGTCGAAGCCTTCGCCCGACACTTCAGCCAGCCGGTTGGTGTGCGCCAGTGCGTCAATGGCAGTCGGGTCCTTCTTGAACCGGCGTGTGTCATCGGTCTGTGCGTCTTCATCGTCGCTTTTGGGGTCGAGTGGTGGCTGCCCACCCTGGGGAGAAGCGAGCACGATCTCGGCGCCTGCGTCCTTGAAAACGTAGTAGGGCGCGGCAAACTCCTCCAGCCAGAAACCGGTCTTTTTACCGGTGTCGCCGAGTTGGTCATGCGAAGTCAAGATCATCAAAATCTTCATGAGGTTTCCTGTTTTGGGTGCCATCGTTGAACGGCCATGCCTTCGATGTGAGGCGGTGCGGCGTGTGAACGAGGCGGTTGGAGTGATCCAGGCACACCCCTGAGTTGTCACATCAGACAACAGTCTGCCGGCACCCTGCCCGAACCGTCTGTTCGAGAGCGCACTTTGAGGAACGATTCATTCAAGGCCTGTCAGTGCCAGGGACTGTCCGCTCAGTCTTGAAGATCATGCCGCCCGTTGTGGTCAAACCAACCCGTGGTGTTGGCAACCAACCAGGTCGCCAACGCCCAGGCCGAGCCGGCAGCCCAACCGGCCAGCACGTCGCTGGGCCAATGCACGCCCAGTGCGATACGGCTCACACCCACCGCCAGCGTCACACCGATCGCCAACGCCAGAAGAACTGCGCGCGGTGCACGCAGCTCAAGCCGCAGAGTCAGCAACGCAGCGAGGGTCAAATACACCATCGCTGCCCCAAATGCATGTCCGCTGGGGAAACTGGCGTTCAACACAATCACTTCGTGAGGAACCAGGTCGGGACGTGCACGTTCGAACCCCTGCTTCAGGGCGGTGTTGAACAGAGCACCTGCCGAGGTGGACGCAACGATGAAGAACGCCAGACGCCTCTGCCGCATCGCCATGAGTACCCCGGCAACGCCCCCCACCAGAAGACACAAGAGCCAAGGGCTGCCCAGCGCAGTCACTTCGCGGGCCAGTTGGAGGACCGGGGCGCCGCCCAACAAATGATCCGCCTGACTGGAAATGTGCAGGGCAAGAAGCCACTGCCGATCGCGCAGCATGGTCTCGCCCTCCCGCATTTCGTCGGCCGTCCAGACAAACGCCCCCGCAGCCAGCGACAGCAGCAAAACAAGCAGCAGGGCCGTGGGTTCGATGAGGTGATGAAATCGACGTGGTCGCAATTCAGGTGTCCCTGTTACACATCCCGAAGCCTTGTAGAAGTTTCTCGATTGTGCTCAACCGAAGTCAATGGCACTTGCCAGGTTGCCTCGATCACAGAATCCATCAGCCGCGATGTCTTGGGTCGCAGTCGATGGCCGCGGCGGGGTGGGGCCCTTGATTGTCTGGCGGTACGCCTCGCTCAAAGCGCCGTACGCAAGCGCCATATCTCCGGAAACAACACCACGTCCAGCATCTTGCGCAGGTAGCTCACGCCGCCCGTGCCACCGGTGCCGCGCTTGAAGCCGATCACGCGTTCCACGGTGGTCACGTGGCGGAAGCGCCACAGGCGGAAAGTGTCTTCCAGGTCGGTGAGTTCCTCGCCCAGTTGGTAGAGGTCCCAGTGGTTCTTGGGGTCGCGGTAAACCTGCAGCCAGGCTTGTTCGACCGCGTCGCTGGCCTCGTAGGCTTGGGTCCAGTCGCGCTGCGTGTGGCTGGCCGGCACAGGGATGCCGCGGCGAGCCAGCAGGCGCAGGGCTTCGTCGTACAGCGAAGGCGCTTCATACGCGGCCTGCACCACAGCCAGCCGCTCGGGGCTGTGCGCGTGGGGTTTCAGCATGGCGGCGTTCTTGTTGCCCATGGCGAATTCGATGCAGCGGTACTGGTGGCTCTGGAAGCCGCTGGACTGCGCCAGATACGGCCGCAGCGCGCTGTACTCCGGTGGCGTCATGGTGGCCAGCACGTCCCAGGCGTGCACGAGTTGCTCCATGATTTTCGAGACGCGCGCGAGCATCTTGAAGGCGGGCTGCAGCTCATCGGCGGCGATGTGCGCGATGGCTGCGTGCAGCTCGTGCAGCATGAGCTTCATCCAGAGTTCGCTGGTCTGGTGCTGGATGATGAAGAGCATCTCGTCGTGGGCGGGCGAGAGCGGTTTTTGCGCGTTGAGGATGCTCCCCAGCTGCAGGTAGTCGCCGTAGCTCATGTCGCGGCTGAAGTCGAGCTGGGCGCCTTCATCGCGCACGATGTCTTCGGGCTTCTGCGGTTCGGAATGGGTGTGCGGGCACATGCTCAGGTCACCGCGTGTTTCTGGTTGAACTCGGCGCGTTTCCACTCGCCACTTTCCAGCACCTGCTTCAGGTGTTCCACCGAGTTCCACACGTCTTCGAAGCCGATGTAGAGCGGCGTGAAGCCGAAGCGCAGGATGTCTTTCGCCCCCGTTCGCCCTGAGCCTGTCGAAGGGTCACCGGCGCGGTAGTCGCCCACCACGCCGCGTGCAATGAGCGCTTGCACGATGGCGTAGGCGACGGAGTCTCCGCCGCCGCTGGGCCGCCCCAAGGCGGCGGGCGCCCCCTCGGGGGGCAGCGACCCGCGCAGCGGTGGAGCGTGGGGGCGTTCCATCGTCAAACACACCTGCGAGCCGCGCTGTGCGTGGTCCAGCGGTGTGGCCAGGCCGATGCCGTGGCCCTGGCAGCGTTCGTCCACCAGCGAGATGAACATGTCTGTGAGGGCGAGCGACTTGGTGCGCAGCGCGGCCATGCCGCCCAGGGCTTCGGCGGCGAGCAGGGTGTCCACACCGCAGTCGAGCGCGGCGAGGCTGATCATGGGTTGGGTGCCGCACTGGTAGCGCGTGATGCCGGGCGCGGGCTGGTAGTCGGGCGTGAAGGCGAAGGGTGTGGCGTGGCCCCACCAGCCGGCGAGCGGCTGCCAGAAGCGGTCGGTGTGGCGCGGGTTCACCCACACGAAGGCGGGCGCGCCGGGGCCACCGTTGAGGTACTTGTAGCCGCAGCCCACGGCGTAGTCGGCGCCTGCGCCGATGAGGTCCACCGGCACGGCGCCTGCGCTGTGCGCGAGGTCCCAGAGCATGAGCGCGCCGGCTGCGTGTGCTGCAGCAGTCACGGCGGGCATGTCGTGCATGGCGCCGGTGCGGTAGTTCACGTGGGTGAGCATGAGGATGGCCAGCTCGGGCGTGAGGGCTGCGGCGATCTCGTCGGGCTCGACCAGCACCAGCTCGAAGCCGCGCTCCTTGCACAGTGCCTCGGCGATGTAGAGGTCGGTGGGGAAGTTGCTGCGCTCGCTCACGATGCGTTTGCGCTGCGGGTGGTCGGCGGTGCTGAGGTTGATGGCGGCCGAGAGCACCTTGAAGAGGTTGATGGAGGTGCTGTCGGTGGCCACCACGGTGCCGGGTGCGGCGCCGATGAGGCGCGCGATCTTGTCGCCCACTCGGCCGGGCATGGCGAACCAGCCGTTCTTGTTCCAGCTCTGGATCAGGTCGGTGCCCCATTCGCGGGTGACCACGTCGGCCACGCGCGCGGGGGTGCTGCGCGGCATCACGCCGAGTGAATTGCCGTCGAGGTAGATGGTGCCATCGGGCAACAGGAAGAGCTCGCGCAGGCTGCGCATCGGGTCTTGCGCGTCGAGCGTGCGGCAGTCTTGAAGGGTGGTGGTCATGGCAGTTCTCGGAGGATGGCGCGCACGGGGCTGGCGTCGGCGGTGGTGAGTTTCAGGGGGAGGGCGATCAGCTCGTAGTCGCCTTCGGGCACGTCGTCGAGCAGCAGGTTTTCCAGCACGCGCAGGCCGCGCCGGCGGATGGTCTGGTGGCTGTCCAGCGTCTTGCTGTTGGCCGGGTCGATGCTTGCACTGTCGATGCCGATCAGCAGCACGCCGAGGTCGGCGAGTTGCTCCACGGTCTCGGGCGCGAAGGCGGGCAGGTCGTTGTCGAATGCGTCTTGTGGCTGGTGTTCGTACACGCGCAGCAGCACGCGTTGCGGCAGGTCGGTCAGCGCATGCGCAATGTGCTCGGGCTTCACCAGCGGACCACAGCCGATGGCGTGGATCACGCGGCAGGGACCAAGGAAGGCTTCAAGCGAGACCTCGCCGATGGCTGCGCCATGGGCGTCGTAGTGCAGCGGTGCGTCCGCGTGTGCGCCCACGTGGGGTGAGAGCGTGATGGCGCTCACATTGACCGGGCAGCCCGGGCCGATGGTGGCGGCCCAGGTTTGTGTGTAGGCCGTGTCGCCCGGAAACACCGGGGCGGCTGCGTGCACGGGTGGGGAGATGTCCCAGAGTTTTTTCATGGTGCGGTGAAGGTAGCACCCTGAAAAAACCCGTGGTGTCGGTTAATCCCAACAAGCCTCAAAAATGCTTGAGACCTGAAGTAATGGACCTTTCAGTCTGCTCCGTCGACCGGCGGCAGGCCGTGGCGCTGACGCGCGCGGGTGCAGGCCTCGCTGCCTTCTTCGAACTCGCGGCAGGGCGAGGGGCGCCACTCGTAGATGCCGCAGCCGATCTGCTGGCCGATCTGGCCGCTGAGCGCGGCGCAGCGGGGTGGCGAGTGGTCGGTGCCGCGCATGCGCGCCGTGCTGTCGGTGACCTCGACCGCCAGGCCTGAGGGGACCGCGCCGCCCATGTCCTGCGTTTCGTGCACCGAGAAGTCGACGCGGAAGCAGGCGCAGCAGGCCCCGCACGAGGTGCACGCACTCACGGTGTGGCGACCTTGATCACCGCAGGCGCCCGGTACACCAGCACCTTGAGCGAACGCTCATCGGACACATCGGCAAACACGGCTGGGTTGGCCAGTCGCTGCTCGAACACCAGCTCGGGTGCGGCATCCATCATCTGGTCCATCAGGAAGGCCGGGCTGAGTTGCGGCGCGTTCAGGCACAGCAGCACGTGGCCTTCGGGCCGCAGCAGATCGGGCAGGCGCCGCATGAGTTTGAGGTAGTCCTGGGTGGCGATGAAGCTGCCCTTCTGGTGGCTCGGTGGGTCCACGATGATCAAGCCGTAGGGCCCGCCGCGCGTGATCTTGCCCCAGGTCTTGAAGATGTCGTGCACGAGAAAACTCGCGCCCGAGGGCAGGGCGTTGATCGGGTGGTTCTGCTGACCGATGGCCATGGCGCCCGCGCTCATGTCCACATTGACCACCTGCTTTGCGCCGCCTTGCAAGGCCACCACCGAAAACGCGCAGGTGTAGGCGAAGAGGTTGAGCACCTTGTGGCCCGCCGCGTGCTCGCGCACCCACTGGCGGCCTTCGGCCATGTCGAGAAACAGGCCGTGGTTCTGCCCTTTGAGCACGTGCACCAGGTAACGCGCGCCGCGCTCGCTGACCACGTGTGGTTCGGGCACGGCGCCTGCCATCAGGCGCGTGTCGGCCTGACCGTCACCCCGGCACTGGAACACCCAGTTCAGCGGCTCGCCGGGTGCGATCTGGCTCCAGCGGGCTTGCAGCGCGTCACCGATCACGGCCAGCGTGTCGTCGGACACGGGCTGAAAACTGGTGAGCAACCAGACCGGTGGGAATGCGTCCAGCGTCCATTGTTCGCAGCCCGGGTGCAGACCGCCACGGCCGTGGAAGATGCGGCGCGCGTCGGTGCCGGGTTCGATGCGCGCGATCGCGTCGAGCAGGGCCTGCATCAAGCCGGTCTCAGGCCAGACGGCCGAGCAGCAGGAACTCCATCAAGGCCTTTTGAGCGTGCATGCGGTTCTCGGCTTCGTCCCACACCACCGACTGCGGACCGTCGATGACTTCGGCGCTCACTTCTTCGCCGCGGTGCGCGGGCAGGCAGTGCATGAAGAGGGCGTCGGGCTTGGCCTGGCGCATCATGTCTTCGTCGACACACCAGCGCTTGAAAGCCTCACGGCGCACTTCGTTCTCTGCTTCGAAGCCCATGCTGGTCCACACGTCGGTGGTGACCAGATCAGCCCCGGCGCAGGCCTCGCGCGGGTCCTTGAAGACTTTGTAGCAATCGCGGTTGCTGATGCCGGCCAGCACCGGGTCCACCTCGTAGCCGCCGGGCGTGCTCACATGCACCGTGAAACCCAGCAACTCGGCGGCCTGCAGCCAGGTGTTGGCCATGTTGTTGCCGTCGCCCACCCAGGCCACCACCTTGCCTTTGATCGCGTCCAACGGCAGGCCACTCGCTGCGGGGCGGTATTCCACCAGCGTGAACAGGTCGGCCAGGATCTGGCAGGGGTGGAATTCGTTGGTGAGGCCGTTGATCACGGGCACGCGCGAATGCGCGGCAAACGCCTCGATCTTGCTCTGCTCGTAGGTGCGGATCATCACCAGGTCGACCATGCGGCTGATCACCTTCGCGCTGTCTTCAATCGGTTCGGCGCGGCCGAGCTGGCTGTCGCCGGTGGTGAGGTGCACCACCGAGCCACCCATCTGGTACATGCCGGCCTCAAAGCTCACGCGGGTGCGTGTGCTGGCCTTCTCGAAAATCATGGCCAGCGTGCGGTCCGGGTCGGCGAAGGGCTGGTACTTTTCGAACGCCTTGAACTTCTTCTTGATGTGGGCGGCGCGCTCAAACACGCAGGCGCATTCGTCTGCGCTCAGGTCTTTGAACTGCAGGTAGTGGCGGATCGTCATGTCGGGCTTTGCTCGGCAAAGAAGGCGTGGATCAGCGGCAGCAGGATGGCGAGCACCTCGTCGGCCTCGGCGATGGTCATGATCAGCGGCGGCACCAGGCGGATCACGCTGTCGGCGGTGACGCTGATCAAGAGGCCGGCATCGGCGGCGCGCTGGGTGAGGGCGCCGCAGGGGTGGGTGAGCTCCACGCCGATCATCAGGCCCTGGCCGCGAATTTCTTTCAGGCCGGGGTGCCCACCCAGGCTTTTCTCCAGCGCGGCGCGCAGGTGCTCGCCCACCAGCGCGGCGTTGGCCAGCAGGCCGTCTTCTTCAATGATGCGGATGGTTTCCACACCGGCACGCATGGCCAGCGGGTTGCCGCCAAAGGTGGTGCCGTGGTTGCCGGGCTGGAAGATGTTCGCCGCCTTGGGGCCGGCCACCACCGCGCCGATGGGCACGCCCGAGCCCAGGCCTTTGGCCAGCGGCATCACGTCGGGCAGGATGCCGGCCCACTGGTGCGCAAACCACTTGCCGGTGCGGCCCATGCCGCACTGCACCTCGTCGATCATGAGCAGCCAGTCCTGCGCATCGCACAGGGCGCGCACGTCTTTCAGGTACTGCGCGCGCATCGGGTTCACGCCGCCTTCGCCCTGGATGGTTTCAAAGAACACGGCCACCACGTTGGGGTTGCCCACCGTGGCTTTTTTCAGCGCTTC
Organism: Burkholderiales bacterium; assembly: GCA_003241965.1. Taxonomy (GTDB): domain Bacteria; phylum Pseudomonadota; class Gammaproteobacteria; order Burkholderiales; family Burkholderiaceae_C; genus Hydrogenophaga. The sequence continues at coordinate 19,088 of QBMB01000063.1, forward strand.
GATGTCGTTGGCCGGCACGCGGATGAAACCCTCCACCAGCGGGCCGAAGCCGGCCTGCACCTTGGGGTTGCCGGTGGCCGAGAGCGTGGCGATGGAGCGGCCGTGAAAGGCCTTCTCGTAGACCACGATCTCCGGGCGCTCGATTCCTTTGTCGTGCCCGTACTTACGCGCCAGTTTCAGGGCCGCTTCGTTGGCTTCCAGGCCGGTGCTGCAGAAGAACACATTGGTCAGGCCCGAGCGCTCCACCAGCATCTGCGCCAGGCGTTCCTGGTCGGGCACGTGGTAGTAGTTGCAGCAGTGGATCATCTTGGCGATTTGGTCCTGCAGGGCGGGCACCAGTTTGGGGTGACCGTGCCCCAGGGTGTTCACCGCGATGCCGGCCAGCGCGTCGATGTATTCCTTGCCGTTCACGTCCCACACACGCACACCTTTGCCGTGCGACATCGCGATCGGCAGGCGGCCATAGGTGTTCATCACATGGGGCGAGGCGACGGGATTGAGGGCGGCGTTCATGCGGTGACTCCGGGAAAGTGGGGCGCTGGAGGGCCAAAAAGAAAGCGGCTCAACGCAGGTTGAGCCGTCGAAGCGAGATTTTAGGCGCAGCAGGCAGGCATCATCATTGCTTGTTGGGCATCGCTGAAATGCGCGGCGACCGGGGTCCGAGGGCCCCGGGTTATCCCTCGTTTCAAGTCTTATATAAGATAGAATACCTGAGGCTTCCACCGGCGAGCGATCCTCGTTCCGGCGGCGGTTTTCTCCTCTGCACGGCCCTCCATCCGAAGGCTTCTCCCGATGGTTTCACCGACAGCCAAACAAGTCTTCATCCAGGGTGTCACCCAGAACGGCCGCACCTTCCGGCCGAGCGACTGGGCCGAGCGCCTGGCGGGCGTCATGAGCCCGTTTCGCCCCGGTGGCGCCCAGCCCGGCAGCCACCTGAGCTATTCCCCCTGGTGCGTGCCCAACACCATCAACGGCATCAAATGCGTGGTGGTCCACGTGGACCTGCGCGAAGCCGAACCCATGGCCTGGGACTTCTGCATGAACTTCGCACGGGACAACGATTTGCAGGTGGCGGAGGCTTGTCTGTTGCCGGATATTCCTCGGGCTTCCTGAAGTTGTTCCCCGGCTAAGCCGGTCATCGGCAGATCTCACTCCCAAGCTGCTCCAGGCTCGCGGGCGCATGGCGTTCTGCGCAGCGAAATCAAGGAGGAGGCGGCACCAGCCGCCGGGGGACATTCGCGGAGCAGAGCGCCATGCGTCCGCGAGCCCGCGAGGTGCAGGCGAGAGGTGTATTCGAAACACGCAGGCCAGAAAGAGTTCAGACGCAAAAAAGCCGTCTTGCGACGGCTTTTTTGCTTTTGCTGGCAGCGCACCCGTTTCAAACGGCAGGCCTTTGCAGGCCCGGGCTGGTGGTCTGGCTGGGCCAGACCGGTGGGGTTCAGGCAACGGCTGCTGCGAGGCCCTTGACTTTCGTCGACAGGCGGCTCTTGTCGCGAGCAGCCTTGTTTTTGTGGAAGATGCCCTTGTCGGCAACGATGTCTACCACTTTTTGCATCTTGGCGTACAACTCGGTCGCCTTGTCTTTGTCACCGGCCAGAACGGCTTTTTCGACGTTCTTCACAGCGGTGCGGTACTTGGAACGCAGCGAGGTGTTGGCTGCATTGATCTTGACGTCCTGGCGTACGCGCTTGCGGCCAGACGCCAGACGGGGGTTCTTTTTCTTCGGCTTGGTTGCCATGGTGTGATTCCTTCAATGTTTGGAGATGATGCCAGCAAAGCCCGCGATTTTAGCACGGGCCGGGGTGTCGACAAGGCAGACCTGCGTGGCCCGGCGGCGCGTCGCTACACTCGCGCCGTGACCCTGTTCAAATCCGCTTCCCTCGTCTCCGCGCTCACCCTGGCTTCGCGCATCACGGGATTGGTGCGCGAACTGCTCATGGCGGCCACCTTTGGTGCCAGCGCGCTCACCGACGCATTCAACGTCGCCTTCCGCATTCCCAACCTGCTGCGCCGCCTGTTTGCCGAGGGCGCGTTCAGCCAGGCTTTTGTGCCGGTGCTGGCCGGTGTGCGCGAGAAGGAGGGCGACGACGCCACCCGTCAGATGGTCAACCAGATCGCTACCGTGCTGGCCTGGGCGCTCACGCTCACCTGCGTGCTGGGTGTGCTGGGCGCACCCGCGCTGGTGTGGGCCATGGCCAGCGGTTTGAGCAACGAGGGCTTCAACGCCGCCGTGTTCATGACGCGCTGGATGTTCCCCTACATCGCCTTCATGTCGTTCGTGGCCCTGTCGGCCGGCATTTTGAACACCTGGAAGCGCTTTGCCGTGCCAGCGGCCACGCCGGTGTTGCTCAACGTGGCCATGATCGCCGCCGCGTATTGGGGCGCGCCGTGGTTTGCCACGCAGGGCATAGAGCCGATCTTTGCCATGGCCGGTGGCGTTTTGCTGGGCGGCGCGCTGCAACTCGGCGTGCAAATCCCCGCACTGCGCAAGCTCGGCCTGCTGCCGCGCGTGAGCCTGCGCTGGTCGGGCCTGCGAGCGGCCTGGGCCCACCCGGGCACGCGCCGCGTGACCACGCTCATGCTGCCCGCCTTGCTGGGCGTGAGCGTGGCGCAGATATCGCTGTTGATCAACACACAGATCGCCTCGCACCTGGCCACCGGCAGCGTAAGCTGGCTGACCTACGCCGACCGCTTGATGGAATTTCCCACCGCCATGCTGGGTGTGGCGCTGGGCGTGGTGCTGTTGCCGCAGCTGGCAGCGGCCAAGGCGGCCGACGACGCCGTGCGCTACAGCGGGCTGCTCGACTGGGGTTTGCGCCTGGTGGTGCTGCTGGCTGTGCCCTGCGCCGTGGCCTTGCTCACCTTCGCCCAGCCGCTGGTGGCGGTGCTTTACCACTACGGTGCCTTCACCGCGGCCGACGTGCAGCGCACCGCCAGCGCGCTCATGGGCTACGGCGCCGGGCTCATCGGCCTGATCGCCATCAAGGTGCTGGCCCCCGGTTTTTACGCGCGACAGGACATTCGCACGCCCGTGAAGATCGCCATCGTGGTGCTGGTTCTTACACAGCTGCTGAACTACCTGCTGGTGCCCTACCTGGCACACGCCGGACTGGCCCTGGCCATCGGCATCGGCGCCATGGTCAATGCCTTGTTCCTGTTGATCGGCCTGATGCGCCGCGGCGCCTACAAACCTTCGCCCGGCTGGGCCCGCTTCGGCGCCCAGGTGGTGGCGGCCAGCGCCTTGCTGGCGGTGTTCCTGATGTGGGTGGCGGCTCGCGTGAACTGGCTCGATTTCAGTGGCCGGGCGATGGAGCGCGTGGGCTTGCTGACGCTGTGCGTGCTGGGCGGTGTTTTGGTCTATTTTCTTACCCTGCTGCTGGCAGGATTGAACTTGCGCCAGTTCGTTCGAAAATGACGTAATCTGCGGCTTCAGAAAGCACGCTTGACATGAGCCCCGTGTACGAATTTCCTTCACCCACACCGCTGGGCTACTTCGCTGCCCTGGTGGGGGACGAAGACGCGTTCCCGCTGTTCGAGGCAGCGGCGTCCATTGCGCAGGACGAGTACCCGGACCTCGATATTCAGGAGGTGCTGGGTGACGTGGACCAGATGCTTTCGCGCGTGCGCCGGCGCTGCAATGCCGACGCCGGCCCGCTGCAGAGACTGCGCACGCTCAACCAGTTCTTCTTTCGCGACATGGGCTTTGGCGGCAACGTCAACAACTACTACGACCCCGACAACAGCTACCTGAACGCAGTGCTGCGCACCCGCCGCGGCATTCCGATCTCGCTGGCCGTTTTGTGGCTGGAGCTGGCGCAGGGGCTGGGCCTGAAGGCGCGGGGCGTCAACTTCCCCGGGCATTTCATGGTCAAGGTGAATCTGCCCAACGGTCAGGTGGTCATCGATCCGTTCACCGGCCAGTCGCTCAGCCGCGAAGACCTGTCTGAACGGCTGGAGCCGTACAAGCGGCGCAACGGCCTGGTAGACGACTTCGATGTGCCGGTGGGTTTGTACCTGCAAGCGGCGACACCGCGCGAGATCGTGGCCCGGTTGCTGCGCAACCTGAAAGAAATCCACCGCACGCAAGAAGATTGGCTGCGACTGATCGCCGTGCAGGACCGCATCCTCATCCTGCTGCCGGACGCCTGGATCGAATACCGCGATCGAGGTCTCGCCTGGGCCGAGATGGGCGACCTGCGGCTGGCGGTGGGCGATCTGGAGATCTACGTCGAGCACTCTGACGACACCCTGGACCGCGAGGCCATCTCGCAGCGCTTGCAGGAACTCCGGCGCGCGCTGAACTGAGTTCCTGGGCATCGCGGCTGGCCTTTTTCGATCTGTCTGTTCACTGGCGCACACAACCGGTTGCACGCTGTGGTGCGTGTGTGTCGCGGTGTAAAGGCGGTTGACGCACCCCGGGTGCCCGGTGAGGATGCACGCTCGTGCAGTGAGTCTTTTTGCTGCTGTGTTTTTCCACCCACGAGCCCACCACCATGATGACGACCCTCAAACGCCTCATTGCAACCGTGTTGATTCCCTGCATGGCTTTTGCCGGCGTTCCGTTGACCGCTCAAGCCGCCATGGTGTCCACCGAACAGGCGATGGTGACTCCGGCGGGTGACGCCAACCGCGACCGCGTGAGCGCATTTTTCAACCGGGCCGACGTGCAGACGGCCCTGCAAGCCCAGGGCGTTGACGCCAATGCAGCCATCGAGCGTGTGCAGGCCATGTCCGACACGGAAGTGGCCCAACTGGCCGACCGGGTTGACCAGGCCCCCGCCGGTGCCGGTGTTGTCGGCATTCTGTTCACCGTGTTCCTGGTGCTGCTGGTCACCGACATCCTGGGCCTGACCGCAGTGTTCCCGTTCACCCGCAGCATTCGATGAAGTCCTGGCGACTTCGCTGTTCAACCCCCGCCCTGGCGGGGGTTGTTCTTTGTGGGTTGCTCCTGACCGGCTGCGCCACGCCGCCGCAGTCGGCCGGGTTGCAGCGCACATGGCCGGCGCAGTTGCCCCAGCAGGTGTTGTTGGACCAGGTGCCGTTTCACCCGCAGGAAGACCTGTTGTGCGGCCCGGCCACGCTGGCCATGGTGGCGCAGGCCGCCGGCTCCAGTGTCACGCCCGAGCAGCTCACACCGCAGGTCTACCTGCCGGGTCGCCAGGGCGCACTGCAGACCGAGATGCTGGCCGCCACGCGCCGCCAGGGTCTGGTGGCTTACCCGCTGGCGCCCGATTTGCAGACCGTGTTGACCGAGGTCGCCAGTGGCCATCCGGTGCTGGTGCTGCAGAACCTCTCATTGGCGTTTTCGCCCATGTGGCACTACGCGGTGGTGGTGGGCTACGACCGCGCGAACAGGCAGGTTTTGCTCCACTCGGGGACCACAGCGCGGCTGGCCATGCCGATGAGCACGTTCGAGAACACCTGGGCGCGCTCTTCGCACTGGGCTGTTCGGGTGAGCCCGCCCGACCAGTTGCCGGTGACGGCCCAGCCCGACGATTGGGCGGTGGCGGTAGCGGCGCTGGAGCGCTCCAACCCGCAGGCGGCCCGCACCGCCTACGCCACCGGGCTGAAAAAGTGGCCTCAGCACCGCATCAGCCAGCTCGGTCTGGGCAACACCGCCTATGCGATGGGTGAGCGTGCCGAGGCCGCGCAGGCCTTTGACGCCACCACACGCGCGCATCCCGACTTTGCCGACGCATGGAACAATCTCGCCCAGGCCCGCTTGGAGCTGGGCCAGCTGCCTGCCGCGCAGCAGGCGGCCGAGCGCGCCGTGGCGCTGGGCGGACCCCGGCTTCCCGACTACCAGGCCTTGCTGCTCGACATCCAGCGCGCCACGGCCGCGCACCCACGAAAGAATCCATGAAACAACTGATGCTGGTTGGGGCCACCGGACTGGTCGGCAGCCGGGTGCTGCAGCAGGCGTTGGCCGACCCGGCCGTGGTGCGTGTGGTGGCGCCCACCCGCAGATCGCTGGTGCCGCACCCCAAGCTGCTCAATCCGCTGGTGGATTTCGAGCGCCTGCCCGAAGACGCCGACTGGTGGGCGGTGGACTCGGTCATCTGCACCCTGGGCACCACCATTGGCGTGGCCGGCTCGCAGGCCGCGTTCTACAAGGTAGACCACGACCACCCGCTGGAGGTGGCCTATCTGGCCCGACGCCACGGCGCACGTGCGTTTGCCTTCAACTCGGCCTTGGGTGCCGATGTGGGCTCGCGGGTGTTCTATTCGCGCACCAAGGGTGAAACCGAACGCGACCTGCAGGCGGTGGGTTACCCCTCGCTCACGCTGGTGCGTCCGGGCTTGATCGGGGGCCACCGTGAGCAGCGCCGCCCGGCCGAACAACTGGCGGTGACCGTGTCGACCTGGCTGCAGCCGCTGCTGCCCAAGCGATACCGCGTGGTGCCGGCTGGGCGCATTGCGCACCACCTGCTGCAGGCCGCGCTGTCGGCCACGCCCGGGGTGCACGTGCTGCCGTCGGAAGCGCTGCTCTGAAGCCGTTTCAGGCGTCGCGCTCCCAGCGGTAGTCCATCTGGCGGGCCGTGCGCTCGGCCAGGGCGGTGCCGGCCAGACGCGCCACCAGATGCAGGCTCATGTCGATGCCGGCGCTGATGCCGGCCGACGTGACGGTGTGGCCGTTGTCGACCCACCGCACACCGTCCACCACGTCCAGCGCAGGCCACTGGCGGCGCAGGTCGTCGGTGTCTTCCCAGTGGGTGGTCACGCGTTCGTTGCTCAGCACGCCCGCGGCCGCAAGCGCGAAGGCCCCGGTGCAGACCGAGGCGGTGATCTGGCTGCGCGCGTTCATGTTGCGCACCCAGTTCAGGGTGGCGGGGCAGGCCAGGGGTGCGTCCATCACACCGCCGGGCACCAGCAGCACGTCGGCCGGCGTCGGGTCGGTGATGTCAGTGCCGGGCAGGATGCGCAGGCCGGCGCGAGCGACCACGGGGTCCAGGGAGCGGGCCACGCTCACCACTTCAAACAGGGGAGCACTCCCCGCCGGCAGGCTTCGGCCTGCCACACGCGCCGCCGTGGTGAACACCTCGAACGGTCCAGCGAAATCGAGCGCCTCCATGCCGTCGAAGGCCAGGATGGCGACCCGGTGCGTTGTGGCGGGCGCTGACATGCGCGAGGCCGTTCAGGCCACCACCACCGCCGCGCCATCGCCACGCTCGGCGATGTGGCCGATCTCGTACACCGTCTCACCCAGGCCGCGCAGCGTCGCGGCGCAGGCAGCGGCCTCCGTGGCGGCGATCACCACGACCATGCCGATGCCGTTGTTGAAGGTGCGGTTCATCTCGATGTCGTCGATGCCCGCGGTTTTTTGCAGCCAGGCAAACAGCTCGGTCTGTGGCCAGCTGCCCTTGACCAGGTGCGCGGCCGTGCCCTCGGGCAGCACGCGCGGAATGTTCTCCAGCAGGCCACCGCCGGTGATGTGGGCCAGTGCCTGAATTGGGTGCTGTGCCAGCGCTGCCAGCACGTTTTTCACGTAGAGACGGGTCGGTTTCATGATGGCCTGCTTGAACGGCAAGCCGTCCAGCGTGGTGGGCAGATCGGCGCCGGCGCGTTCGATGCACTTGCGCACCAGTGAGAAGCCGTTGGAGTGCACACCGTGCGAGGCCAGGCCCAGCACCACGTCGCCGGGTTTGATGCTCAGGCCTGTGAGGATCTTCGACTTTTCGACCGCGCCCACGCAAAAACCGGCGAGGTCGTATTCGCCGGTGGGGTACATGCCCGGCATCTCGGCGGTTTCGCCACCGATCAGCGCACAGCCACTGAGCTCACACCCGTGGGCAATGCCGCCCACCACGGCGGCGGCGGTGTCCACGTCGAGCTTGCCGCAGGCGAAGTAGTCCAGGAAAAACAGCGGTTCGGCGCCTTGCACCAGGACGTCGTTCACGCTCATGCCCACCAGGTCGATGCCCACGGTGTCGTGCATGTTCCATTCAAAAGCCAGCTTGAGCTTGGTGCCCACGCCGTCGGTGCCGCTCACCAGCACCGGCTCCTTGTAGCGTTTGGGCACCTCGAACAGCGCCCCGAAGCCACCGATGCCGGCCAGCACACCTTCGCGCATGGTTTTTTTGGCCAGCGGCTTGATGCGCTCGACCAGTGCGTCGCCCGCGTCGATGTCAACGCCGGCGTCTTTGTACGAAAGGGGGGTGGTGGAAGAGGTCATGTGCTGGCTGGCC
>QBMB01000064.1 GCA_003241965.1 Burkholderiales bacterium
CAACGACAGGGGACGTTGACATGGCCCGCGCCCGCCCCGCCGAGAGGCCCTCGCCCGCCGAGGGCAATCCGAGCGTCGAAGGCGGCCCAAGCGTCGTCGTCCCGCTCTACAACGAACACGACCTCGCCCGCAGCCTGGGTCCCTGGGCCAACCTCAACCGACGCCAGCAGGAGGCCAAAGCCTGGCTGGTGCTCACCGATCTGTGCGTGCTCGCGTTGTGTTTCGTCGCCGGGCGCCTGCCCGCGTGGCTGCGCGACGACATCAGCTTCTCGCAGGTCATGAACACCTGGTGGGCGGCCAGTGGTCACCTGCGCCTCACACTCTTTGCCGCCATTGCCCTGGCCATGGTGGGCTGGATGTGGACCGTCCAGGGCCACTACACCGCCCACCGCCGAAAGCCCTGGTGGGACGAGGCCCGCCAGATGATTCACGTCATCCTGCTCGCGGCGATGCTGGACACCATGGTCATGTTCCTCGCCAAGTGGCCACTGTCCCGCTTGTGGACCGGCGCCACCTGGGGTCTCGTGCTGGTGTGCCTGCCGTTGTCCCGTCTGGCCATGCGTTCCTGGCTGCTGCGTGCCGGTCTGCTCACCCAGCCTTATGTGCTTATCGGCCACCCGGAAGACGTCGAAAAAGCCGCCGCCGCACTGGCCAGCGAGCCGCTGCTGGGCTACAGGCCTGTGGCCGTGGTCTGCCCCGACCCTGGCGCGCGCCTGGTCCAGCTCGGGGGTGGACTGGTGGCTGCACCCACTGCGCTCACCCCGGGCGTGCGCGAGTTCCTCGCGCGCCCCGGCACCTACCAACTGGTGGGCGTGCTGGGCATTCGGGACAACAACTGGCTGCGCGAACTCGCGCAAGAACTCATGCTCACCCGCGACGACCTGGTCATGGTGCCTGCGCTCGGCGGCCTGCCCATCTACGGCATGGAGGTCTCGCACTTCTTCAGCCACGACGTGTTGCTGCTGCGCGCCCGCAACAACCTCAACCGCCGTGGTCCGCAAGTGCTCAAACGCGCGCTCGACATCGTGGGTGCCGCCGCCCTGCTGGTGCTGCTGACACCGCTGTTTGCATGGGTTGCGTGGCGCATCAGGCGCGACGACGCCGGTCCGGTTTTCTTCGTGCAGAAGCGCGTGGGTGTGGACGGCCAGCTGTTTGAATTCATCAAATTCCGCAGCATGGTGATGGACGCCGACGGTGCCCTGGAGCGCTGGAAAACCGAGAATGAAAAGCTCTACGTGCAATACCTGGCCAGCAACTTCAAGCTCGCCAACGACCCCCGCGTCACGAAGATCGGCCGCCTCATCCGGCGCACCAGCATCGACGAACTGCCCCAGCTCATCAACGTCCTGCGCGGCGACATGAGCCTGGTGGGCCCACGCCCGCTGCTGGCCCGCGAGCTGGGCGACTACGGCAACAGCATCGCCGCCTACGGCAAGGCCCGCCCCGGCATCACCGGCCTGTGGCAGATCAGCGGCCGCAGCACCAGCACCTTCCAGCACCGCATCAAGATGGATCTCTGGTACGTGCGCAACTGGTCGCTCTGGTACGACCTCGTGATCATGCTGCGCACCGTGCGCGTGGTGCTCCGACAAGAGGGCGCCAGTTGATTCCATCCCACCCACAGGCACCCCCCATGAACGACTCAGAAACCATCTTTGTTGCGGGCCACCGCGGCATGGTCGGCTCGGCCATCGTGCGCCAGCTGCTCGACGCCGGCCACCCCGCGAGCCACATCGTCACGCGCACCCACGCCGAACTCAACCTGACCGACCAGGCCGCCGTTCGCGCCTTCTTCGCCAGCGCCCGGCCCCAGCAGGTGTACCTCGCTGCGGCCAAGGTGGGCGGCATCCACGCCAACAACACCTTCCCCGCCGACTTCATCTACCAGAACCTCATGATCGCGGCCAACGTGATCGAAGCCGCCTTCTGCAACGGCGTGCAGAAGCTGCTCTTCCTGGGCTCCAGCTGCATCTACCCCAAGCTGGTTGAGCAGCCCATGAACGAGCATGCCCTGCTCACCGGACCGCTCGAAGCCACCAACGAGCCGTACGCCGTGGCCAAGATCGCGGGCATCAAGCTCTGCGAAAGCTACAACCGCCAGTTCGGCGCCAGCCACGGCGTGGACTACCGCAGCGTCATGCCCACCAACCTCTATGGCCCGGGCGACAGCTACCACCCTGAAAACAGCCACGTCATCCCCGCGCTGATCCGCCGATTCCACGAAGCCAAGGTGTCCGGTGCACCCGAGGTCGCCATCTGGGGCAGCGGCACTCCCATGCGCGAGTTCCTGTATGTCGACGACATGGCTGCGGCCTGCGTGCACGTGATGAACCTGCCCAAGGCCAGCTACGAGCAGCACACCCAGCCCATGCTCAGCCACATCAACGTGGGCTACGGGTCGGACATGACCATCGCCGACCTCGCCCACAGCATCGCCCTCGCCACCGGCTTCGACGGCCAGATCCGCTTTGACAGCACCAGGCCCGACGGCACGCCCCGCAAGCTCATGGACAGCAGCCGCCTGCGCAGCCTTGGCTGGCAAGCCGGCAAGGTCGATCTGTCCTCCGGCCTGGCCCTGACCTACCAGGACTTCCTTCAGCAAACCGCGCAATGACGGAACACCACAACATGACCAAGAACCCACCCAACCACAACGCCCAGCCCAAGGTCGCCCTCATCACCGGCGTGACCGGGCAGGACGGCTCCTACCTCGCCGAGCTGCTGCTCGAAAAGGGCTACATCGTGCACGGCATCAAGCGCCGCAGCAGCCAGTTCAACACCCAGCGCGTGGACCACATCTACCAGGACCCGCACATCGACAACGCGCGTTTCCACCTGCACTACGGTGACCTCAGCGACACCAGCAACCTGATCCGCATCGTGCAGGAAACCCAGCCCGACGAGATCTACAACCTCGGCGCGCAAAGCCATGTGGCGGTGAGCTTCGAAAGCCCCGAGTACACCGCCGATGTGGACGGCCTGGGCGCGCTGCGCCTGTTGGAAGCCATCCGCATCCTGGGGCTGGAGAAAAAGACCCGCTTCTACCAGGCCAGCACCTCCGAGCTCTACGGCCTGGTGCAGGAAATCCCGCAGAAGGAAACCACGCCCTTCTACCCACGCAGCCCCTACGCCGTGGCCAAGCTCTACGCGTACTGGATCGTCGTGAACTACCGCGAGGCCTACGGCATGTACGCCTGCAACGGCATCCTGTTCAACCATGAATCGCCCCGCCGCGGCGAGACCTTCGTCACCCGCAAAGTCACGCGCGGCCTGGCCAACATCGGCCAGGGCCTGGAGAACTGCCTCTACATGGGCAACATGGATTCGCTGCGCGACTGGGGCCACGCCAAGGACTACGTGCGCATGCAATGGATGATGCTGCAGCAGGAGAAGCCTGAAGACTTCGTGATCGCCACCGGCGTGCAGTACAGCGTGCGCCAGTTCATCGACATGGCGGCGAAGGAACTCGGGGTCACCTTGCGCTTCGAGGGCGAAGGCGTGAACGAACAGGCCGTCGTGCAATCGGTCGTGGGTGACAAGGCGCCCGCGCTCAAGCCGGGCCAGGTGATCGTGAAGGTGGATCCGCGCTACTTCCGTCCCACCGAAGTGGAGACCCTGCTGGGCGACCCGTCCAAAGCCAAAGCCACGCTGGGCTGGGTGCCGCAGATCGCGCTGCAGGAGATGGTCACAGAGATGGTGATCTCCGATCTGGCCGACGCCCAACGCCACGCGCTGCTCAAGACACACGGCTTCGACATGACCGTGTCCAGCGAGCACTGAGCGCCGTCCCGATGTCTGTCCCACACACCCTGCGCACACCCACCCCCGCCCGCTCGTCCATCGCCGGGCGCATTGCCTCGGGCGCGGGCGCTTACGGCTATGCGCAAGCGGTCAGCATCGGCACCCAACTGGTGGCACTGCCGCTGTTCCTGCACCACTGGGACATGGCCACGTACGGCACCTGGCTGGCACTCTCCGCGCTGCCCTTCTACCTGTCGCTGGCCGACGCGGGCATCTCCACCGCCTCCAGCAACCAGATGATCGGCCTGATCGCACAGGGCCAGAAGGCGCGCGCGGCCGAGGTGTTTCAGAGCGCTGTAGCCTTTCTGTCGTGCGTCTCGCTGCTGGTGCTGCTCGTTGTGGGCGGCGTCCTGCTGCTGCTGCCCTCCACAGCACTGCAAGCCCCTCAATGGAAAGAGGTGCTCATGCTGCTGTCCATCAGCGTGGTGCTCAGCCTGTTCTGCAGCCTGGCCGAAGTGATCTACAAGGCCACCGGCGGCTACGCAGCGGGCACCTACCTGGTCACCACCGGGCGCCTGGTCGACTGGGCCGGGGGCCTGACCGGCCTGGTGCTCACGCAAACCTTCATCGGGGTCGCCACCGGTGCGCTGCTGGCCCGTCTGGTCTACACGCTGCTGGCCGTCGGCCTCAGCCAGCGGCGCACCGACTTTCTGCGCTGGGGCGTGCGTCAGGCCAGCGTGGCCGACATCCGGCAGGCCGCCGCACCGGGCGCACTGTTTCTCTCGCTCTCGCTGACCAACGCGCTGAGCCTGCAAGGCTTCACCCTGCTGGTGGCGGCCACGCTGGGCCCGGCTGCCACCGCCGTGTTCAACACCTACCGCACCGTCGCCAGGATCGTGGTGCAGGTCACCAACGCGCTGAGCAATCCGCTCTGGCCGGAACTGACCGCCTTGAAGGGGCAGCAGGACGACGGCGCTTTCTGGCGGCTCTACCGCCGGGCCAACCGCCTGGGCCTGGCGATTGCCGCCGCGGGTGCGCTGCTGGTGTACGGGGTCTCTCCCTGGCTGCTGGAGCTCTGGACCCACGGCCAGATTCCCTTCACCGCCACCAGCATGGCGCTGTTCCTGCTCTACGCGGCCGTGTGTTCGGCCACCCAGGTGCCGCGCGTCGTGCTCATGTCCATCAACCGCCATGGCGGTCTGGCCTGGCAGAGCCTGATGGCCGCCGTGGTCTCGCTGGTGGTGGCCTGGCTGGTCTGGGACCACGCCGGCATGGCGGGTGTGGTGGGCGCCATGTTGCTGGGCGAGGCGCTGGTCTGGCTCACCGCCACGCGCGCCGTGAAAAGTCTGCGCTCGACAAAGGCCGCCGCATGATCGCCGACCTGAACCACGCCTCACCACCCGACACCGTGCACGACGTCGTCATCGTCGGCGGTGGCACGGTGGCCCTGCTGCTGGCCGTGCTGCTGGAACGCCAGGGCCAGCGCGTGATGGTGCTGGAGACCGGCGGCGGCAGTTTCGAGGCGCCGGCACAGCAACTCAACGAAGCCACCGTCACTGGCCGGGCCCACACCGGCATTTCCGTGGCCCGAGGCCGCGCCCTGGGGGGCACTTCCAACCTCTGGGGTGGCCAGCTCACCGGCTTTGTGCCCTCCGACTTCGAAGCCCGCCCGGGCGTGGCCGACGCGCCCTGGCCCATCACCTACGAGGACCTGCTGCCCTGGTACGAGGCCGTGGCCAAGGAGCTTCGCCTGGCCGATGTGCTGGATGAAACCACGCCCCAGGCGCACAAACTCTTCGGCGACCAATACCCCGACATTCCCGGCTTCACCCTGTTCCTCACGCGCTGGCTCAAGGAACCCGCCCTGGCCCGGTACTTCCACGAACGTCTGAAGAACTCGCCCACGCTCATCGTCTTGCTGCATGCCCACGCCACCGGCCTGGACCTGGACCCCGACGGCGAGCGCATCACCGCGGTTCGTGTGACCGAGCCCGACGGCACCACGACCGCGATCCGCGGCCAGCGTTTTGTTCTGGCCAACGGCACCATCGAAATTGCCCGCCTGCTGCTCGCCTGCGCGGCAGAACAGCCCAAAGCCCCCTGGGCCGCCAACCCGTGGGTGGGCGCAGGCTTTCAGGACCACCTCGAAATGCGGGGCGCCCGTGTTCACCTGCTGGACAAGCCCCGTTTCCTGCGCACCTTCCAGAACATCGTGCTGGGTGGCCACAAGTACCAGCCCAAATTGCGACTGGACACCCGCGCAGGCACCACAGACGCCGACCCGGCACTCAACGTCACCGGCTATTTCGCGTTCGAATCCAGCATGGCCGAACACCTGCAGCACCTGAAGGTGCTGGTCAGGTCGCTGAGGCGCGGCGGGCTGCCGCGCCAGGGGCTGGGCCTGAACCTGGGCGAGGTGTTGCGCCACGTCCGGGGCATGGGCAGCGCGTGGATGCCGATGATCGTGCAGTACCTGCGGCACCACCGCATCTACAACCCGGGCGACCGGGGTGTCTGGCTGGTCATGCACGCCGAACAACTGCCCCGCCCCGACAGCCGCATCACGCTCGACCCCGAGCGCAAAGACCGTTTCGGCATGCCGCTGGCCGCGCTGGACTGGCGCATTGGCGGCCAGCCCGAGGTGCGCGCCATGGCCGCCTTTGTGCGCCAGGTCGGTGAAAGCCTGCAGGCGGCCGGACTGGCCCGGGTGGAGATCGACGCGCTGCTCGACACCGAAGACATCGGCGTGCTGGACCACGCCACCGACACCTACCACCAGTGTGGCGGTGCGCGCATGGGCCACGACCCGCAGGACGGCGTGGTCGACAGCGAGCTGCGCGTGTTCGGCACCAGCAATCTGTACGTGGCCGGTGCCGCCGTGTTCCGCACCTCCAGCTACGCCAACCCCACCTTCACCGCCATGGCCCTCACGGCCCGGCTGGCCGACCAGCTTTGCCGCGAACCGGCAACCGCATGACGATGTACAGCAGCACCGACCTCATCTCCCGGCGGCTGGGCTTTGGCTGCGGCCGCCTCAAGGGCGGCGCCGAGAAAGCCAACGCCCTGCGGCTGGTGCACGCCGCGCTCGACTCGGGACTGCGCTACTTCGACACGGCGCCCCCCTATGGACTGGGCGCATCCGAATCGGTGCTGGGCGATGCACTCAAAGGCCGGTCGGAAGAGGTCGTCGTCGCCACCAAGGCCGGGCTGGCCCGTCCCGCATCACCCGGCCTCATGCAGACGGCCAGGGCCATCGTCAAGCCGATGGCCCGCTGGGTCCCGGGGCTGCGTCAAGCGGTGCTCAAGGGCATGGCACAGCGTGCACCGGTGGGCAACTTCGGCGTCGAGTTCATCGCCCGGTCTTTCGAGAGCAGCCTGCGGCAACTGCAACGTGAGCGGGTGGACTTCCTGCTGCTGCACGAAGCGCAGTCCAGCGACCAGCTGGCGCCCTTGCAGGCGCTGCTCGATCGCTGCGTCGCCAGTGGCCAGCTGGGCGCCTACGGCAGCTCCACCGGTGAGCCGAAAAGCCAGCTGGTTCACTTCGGTTCCGTGTTGCAGTACCGCTGCCCGGCACCCGGGGCCGAATGGACGCCGGTCGCACCTTGCGATGTGCTGCACGGCGCGTTTCGTTTCGTCGCGCCAGCCATCTGGCCCGCCATGGATCGCGACCCCCAACTCAAAGCCCAGCTGGGCAGCCTGCTGCCCCCCGGCACAGACCCGACCACCGCCACTGGCGCGCTGGCTCTGGCCTATGCCCTGGCCCGGTTCGAGAGCCGACTGATCATCTCGACCGACCAACCGCAACGCCTGACCACCACCATCGAGCAGGTCCGGCACATCACGGCGTCGCCCGACTGGCACCCCGCCATGTCGGCCCTTCATGTCGCCTTCAAGCGAGCGCCTGCGCCATGAACGCACTCTTGCGACTCGTCTCACTGTGCCTGCTGGGCCTGGCCGTCTATCTGGGTGGCTGGTATGTGGAAGGCGCCGCCTTCCAGGCCGTGCAGCTGGGTGCGGTCGGCCTGTTCATCGGCGCCGGCATGTTTGCACTGATGTCGGGCGGCACGCGCCGCATCGAGCTGTGTGCTGTCGAATACATCCTGGGCGGCGCGTTCCTGTTTGCCATGCTGGTGGCGTTCGCTCGTGGCAACCCCCTGTCCGCCGCGTTTGGCGCCATGTTCCTGGTGGTGCTGATCTCGGCTGCCGTTCTGGCTCGACAGCACGGCGTTGCCAGCATCGACGTGGTGTTCAGACGCGCCTACATCGCCCTGATCATCTCCGTGCTGGTGGTCCAGCCCGGCGAGTACCTGACATCGGTGGTGGGCACCGTCGAACGCAGCATCGGCCTGGTGCGCTTCGCGCCGCTGGGCATGCACCCCAACCTCAGCGGCCTGGTCTATGGCGGTGGCAGCCTGCTGTTTTTCCAGCACTTTCTGACCACGCCGCGCGCCCATCAAAAACTGTTCGCGCTGCTGATGTCGGCGCTGTGCCTGAGCATGGTGCTGGCCGCATCCGCCCGGGCCAGTCTGCTCGCCCTGGGCCTGACGGGGGCCATCGCCGTGGTTCTGGTGGCATGGCGCGGCTCGCGCCGGGCCCGCAACGCCTTGACGCTGGCGGCCATCGTGCTCGTGGCCATCGCCGTTTTCAAGGCGAGCGCCATCGCCGACTACCTGACCGTCATCCTCGACCTGGATTCGCCCACACGCGGCACAGATTCGGGTGCCACGGGCCGCGAAGTGATCTGGCGCGACGGCATTGCGCTGGTGTTCTCGGACCCCTTGCTGTTCTTCACCGGCTGGGGCGTTCGCGCCGCCGGCCCCGAGGTGATCGGCTTTCCGGTGGAGAGCTCCTACATCAACCTGGCGCTCGAACACGGCGTGGTGTTCGGCCTCCTGATAGCCCTCTCGTTTCTGGCCACCGCATGGCGCGCCATCGGCCGAAGCTTCGAGACGGGTGTGCTGAACCCAGCGCTCTTTCTCAGCGGCTTGATGCTGGTGTTCGTCCTGGTCCAGTCGATCTTCAACCGCTACCTGGTCGCTGTGGGCAATCCCTATTCGCTGCTGATCCTGCTGCTGCTGCTGCGCCTGAACTTGGATCCCTCGCGACGCCCTTCGGCCTCTGCAGAAACAACTCCCGCGCGCATTCGACGCCCGTTTCCCGGCGCTGTCGGCAACCACAGGACCTCACGACCATGACCTACGTCTTCTGGCATTCCTACCTGATGTTCCACCAGGCCGCGTACATCCGGGCCCTGGCGGCGCTGCCTGGCAACACCGTGCACTGGTGTGTGACGCAAGCCCTGCCCGCCTACTACCGGGACCGTGGCTACCCGGTCCCCGACACCGGCAACGTTCAGGTGCACACAGCGCCCACGCCAGAACAGATCGACGAACTGGCCACGCTGCCCGGGTCGATGCAGGTGTTCTTTGGCCTGCGCGGCTTCGCGCTGCCGCTCACCGCATTCAAGGCCAGCCTGGGCGCACCGGTGCACCGCTTCCTGATGACGGAGAACCGCTACGAGCCCGGCGCACAGTTGCTGCCCCGCTGGCTGGTCTACACCTGGGACGCGCTGCGCTACCGGCGTCATTTGAGCGGTGTGTTCTGCATCGGTCATTCGGGTCGATACGGCGGTGCGCGGTTTTTCTCCGCCTGCGGTTACCCCGTGGAGCGCATCGTGCCCTTCGTGCACGTGGTGGACAGCACGCTGGTGCAGCACGCACCGGTGCGGCGCGAGCACAAGGAGATCCTGTACGTGGGGCAGTTGATCGCGCGCAAGCGCATCGATCTGCTGCTGCGGGCTTTCAGTCAACTCGCCATGCCCTCGGCGCGCCTTCGCATCATTGGCAAGGGCAAAGAGGAACACAACCTGCAGCAGCTCGCCGACCAACTCGGCGTTGCCGATCGGGTGACCTTCTCGCAGGGCATCCCCAATGCCGAGATCGGCGCGGCCATGGCCGCAGCCGACGTGCTGGTGCTGCCCAGCCGCTTTGATGGCTGGGGCGCGGTGGTCAACGAAGCCTTGATGGTGGGTACCCCGGTGATCTGCAGCAACCGCTGCGGGGCCAGCGACGTGATCGAGAACGGTCGCAATGGTTATGTGTTCGAGTCCGGCAGCGCCCGCGCACTGCTGGAGCGCCTGCGCAGCGTCTGCCAGGACTTCCATTGGAACCGGGCGGAGCTGGCGAGCACGGAGTCCATCCGCCTGGGTGGCACTGCGGTGGCCGCGCGCTTTCAGCAGAACGCCATGCGACTGCTGGCACCCCGCCAGGCCACACGGCAGCCCGCCGTGCAATGGGACTGAGTGAGCCTGCACCGGAAGCAACAGCCATGAACCCCACCGTCTCGGACACGATTCGCCTGGCGCGCATTCTCTGCATCCTGCTGCTGGTGTACGCGCACGCCCAGCCCTACGTGGCTGTGGATCCCGCAAACCCGGGGTCCTTGCTTTCCCCCATGGGCGCGATCGCCTATGTGCGCCAGTTGCTGGGCCACACCGGCGTGCCCCTGCTCAGTCTGATTTCGGGTTACCTGCTCGCCCGCACGCTCAGTACCCGGCCCTGGATCGCCGAGTTCAGCAACAAGTTCTTCTCGCTGATCGTGCCGCTGGTGCTGTGGAACCTGATCTACATCGCCAAGGAGTACGCCGAGTCGTCCTTCATCACCTTGCCTGCACTTCAGGAGTGGCCCGACGCGGTGCTGGCCATCACCACATACCCGGCCATGATGCCGCTCTATTTCTTGCGGGACGCCTTCGTCTGCTTCCTGATCTCGCCCGCGCTCATGTACCTGGCGCGCAAGTCGCCGGGCCTCACGGTGGCGGCCTTGTTGCTCAACGCCTTGTTGAACATCGACGACGTGATGTTCATCAACAGCGCCATTCCGCTCTTCTACTTTGCAGGCTGCGTGTTGATGGTTCGCCGCGTGCCAATTCCCACGCATCCCACGCATCCCATGCCTCGCGGTCCCGTCTGGGCCGCCGGCCTGGCCATGGTGGTGCTGTCGGCCGCTCCCTTTTTCCGGCCACAGGACTGGGGCATCTCCGACGCGGAAAGTGTCCCGTACGCGGCGGTGGACATCGCCCTTCGCGCGGCCGGTTGCGTCGTGTTCTGGGCTGTCGCCTCGAAGCTTCTGCACAGCCGGGCGGGCGATGTCCTGCTGCGGTTCGAGCCCATGGCGTTTTTCATCTTCTGCGCCCACGGCATGGCGGCCGGGCTGTGGTGGATGGCCCTGGCCCGCCTGGGCTACGCCGATGTCACCCCGGTTTCTCTCGGCTACTTCGCCCTCTCGCCCCTCTTGGCGCTGGCGGTGTGTGTCGCCGCTGTCTGGTCGATCCGCCGGGTGGCCCCACGGGTTCTGTCACTCCTCATGGGCGGTCGAAGCCCGAACCACCAACAGATGAACAACATGATCCACCCCCTGCGCCGCAGGGACCTGGAACTCAGCCATGGCACATGACACCCTCAAGGATGGCAACGCAATGAACGTCGGCATACTGACTTTTCACTTCAGCGACAACTACGGTGCCGCGCTGCAGGCCTATGCCTTGCGCCGCTGGTTGATGGAGCAGGGTCATCGCGCCAGCTTCATCGACTACCGGCCAGCGCACATCGAACACGGCGGCCGGCTCAGCCTGCCCACGTCACCGGCCAGGCTCAAGGCGAATCTGAAGATCGTCTATCTGGCGGTCTCTTCGTTCATCAACCAGCACTTTGGCAACCAGGGTCAGAAGGAAAAGTTCGTCCGTTTCCGGGAGCGATTCCTGGGTGTCAAAGTGAATGACGCACCCACGGACAACGGTGCATCGCTCGCCGCAGCGAACGCCTTTGACCTGATCGTGGCGGGCAGTGACCAGATATGGAGCCCGTCCCAACATTTCGGTTTTGACCCGAACTACTTTCTCGCCTTCGCCCAGTCTTTCCGGGCCAGAAAGATCTCCTATGCCGCCAGTTTCGGCAGAGACCGGGTGTCCTCGTCCGAGGCCGCGCAGTTGCCCCAGCTGCTGCGCAACTTCGACGCCATCTCCGTTCGTGAAACCTCGGGTGTCACGCTGGTGGAGCGGGCCACCGGGCACAAGCCCGGCAACGTGCCCGACCCGACATTGCTGCACAGCAACTATGCGGAACTGACCGACCCCGCGTCCAGCGCACACGACGGCCCGTACGTCTTCTGCTACGGGCTGCGCTCGCCCGACAACATCCGTCAAACCGCCGATCTGGCTTCCAGGCAGCTGGCCTGCCCCATCCTCTCGCCGCACAACCCGCACCGGCGGTGGACCGAGATCGGCAACACGGTCTATCCCGATCCCGGCGAGTGGGTCGCCCTGATCAAGAACGCCCGGTTTGTGGTGACCAACTCTTTTCACGGAACCGTTTTTTCGCTGCTGTTCAAGAAGCCCTTCATCGTGGCGGGGCTGACAGGAGAAAAAGCCTCGGCCAATGCCCGCGCCATCAACCTGCTGCGGGCCGTTGGCTTGGAGAGCCGCTTTGCGCCCTCCTTCTCGGCGCAGAACACCCAGGCGCTGATGGCCAGGGAGATCGATTGGGCGGCCGTGGACCAGCGACTGGCCGAAATGCGCCAGGCCGGCAACACGTTTCTGAGCACTCAACTGAAAGCAACCACCCCATGAGCGATGCCGCGAGCGATTTCCATTCACTGCGCTACCGCAGCGACTTCACCGCCACGGCCAAGTTGCGGCGGTTCGCGTGGGAAGTGGTGTGGCTGCTGGCCTTCAGGCCCACCCCGCGCTGGGCGCTGCATGGGTGGCGGCGCCAGTTGCTGCGGTGGTTCGGCGCCGAAGTGGGCGCGGGTTCCCGGATCGCGCCTTCATGCCGCGTCTGGGCGCCCTGGAATCTCGTCATGGGTGAGTTCTCGGCCCTGGGCGATGGTGTGGACTGCTACAGCATGGGCCGGATCACCATCGGCTCCAAGGTCGCGGTGAGTCAGCGCTCGTTTCTGTGTGCCGGCTCGCACGACATCCGTTCCTTGTCCAGGCCCCTGATCACCGGCCCCATCGTGATCGAAGACCACGTGTGGATCGCGGCGGAAAGCTTCGTCCATCCGAACGTGGTGATCCGGGAAGGTGCCGTCATCGGTGCGCGCTCCGTGGTGCTCAAGGAAATGCCAGCCTGGTCCGTCTGCGCCGGCAATCCGTGCCGAAAGATCAAGGACCGTGTGGTGAGGGAGCGCCATGTTTGACAAACTGGCCAAGGTGGTCGGGATCTTCAGCGAGGCGTTGCGCGACGCTGTGCTCTTCCTGCGCTTCAACTCGTATTCGCCGTGGGTGGACAAGTCCCGGCGCGCGTTCTACAAAATCATCATCGAGGCCCACACGATCGAAAAGGGGCTGGCGCTGCCGAATCCGAAGCTGCTGTTCGGCAAGGAAAAGATCCGCTTCGTCATGAGCGCGCTGTCGCGCTACGACATCCAGCACTCACTGGTGCCCGCCCACATGTCGCTGGGCGCCCTGGACGCTTATGTGAATTTCCACGCCAAGGCAGGAGCGTCTGACCCTCTGCTGGACGAGATTGCGCTCTACCTGAAAGCGTGGGAATTGAAACTGCCCAGGCCCTGGAAAGGTGGCACGCGGGACTACTCGTTCAATGGCCAG
Organism: Burkholderiales bacterium; assembly: GCA_003241965.1. Taxonomy (GTDB): domain Bacteria; phylum Pseudomonadota; class Gammaproteobacteria; order Burkholderiales; family Burkholderiaceae_C; genus Hydrogenophaga. The sequence goes on from QBMB01000064.1 coordinate 13,349, forward strand.
CCCCCCACCGACCTGCAGCACCTGATGGCCAGCCGCTCCAGCATCCGCACGCTGCGCACCACGGCGCTGGAGCCCGATCGCATCGTCGAGGCGATTGCGCTCGCGCAGCTGGCGCCCTCTCAGTGCAACCGCCAGTCATCGCGTGTGCATACCTACCAGGACCCCGAGCGGATTCAGGCACTGCTGGCGCTGCAGGGCGGCTCGCGCGGCTTTGCGGATTCGGTCGGCAACCTGTTCGTGGTGAGCTCGGAGATCTGCGCCTGGGGCGGACCCGGACAACGCAACCAGGCGTACGTCGACGGTGCGCTGTTTGCCATGTGCCTGATGTTTGCCTGCCGATCGATGGGCTGGGGCGCCTGCCCGCTCAACCTCGCCATCAACCACAAAACCGAATCCGCAATCCGCCGCGCCGGGGGCATACCGGCGGGCGAGCGGCTCATCATGATGATCGCCTTCGGCGAACCCATCGCACCAGAAACCCGGGTGGCTTTCTCGCCGAGACGGCCTGCGGCTGAGATCGCCACCCTGCATGCATGAGGAGAACCCGATGAGCATCACCGCGATCATCCTGACCTGGAACGAAGCCCGCCACATCGAGCGCGCCATCCGTTCCATCCAGGCGTTCACGAGCCAGATCTGCGTCGTGGATTCCGGCTCCACCGACGGCACCACCGACATCGCAAGACGGCTGGGAGCCGAGGTCGTCACGCACGCTTTCGTCAACCAGGCCAAACAGTTTCAGTGGGCCCTGGACACACTCGATGTCCATGGCGAGTGGGTGCTGCGTCTGGACGCAGACGAAATCATCGAGCCCGACCTCGCCCGCGAGATCGTCGACAAGTTGCCCCATCTGCCGCCCGACGTGGTGGGCGTCAACCTCAAGCGCAAGCACATCTTCATGGACCGCTGGGTGCGCCACGGCGGGCGCTACCCGCTCGTGATGCTGCGCTTGTGGCGCCATGGGAGCGGGCGCGTGGAAGACCGCTGGATGGACGAACACGTGGTGGTCCGGGGTGGGAGCACGGTGACTTTTGACGGCAGCTTTGCCGACCACAACCTCAACGACCTGAGCTACCTCACCGACAAACACAACAAGTACGCCACGCGCGAAGCCATCGAGGTGCTGAACCAGCGACTGGGCCTGTTCGCCCGCGATGGCGCACTTAACGCCCGAAGCGCTTCGCACCAGGCCGCGTTCAAGCGCTGGGCCAAAGAGCGCATCTACAACCGCATTCCCTTCACCGTCAGCGCCACCCTGTATTTCCTGTGGCGCTACATCTTCCAGCTGGGTTTTCTGGATGGCCGCAGCGGGCTGGTCTACCACTTCCTTCAAGGCGGCTGGTACCGCTTTCTGGTGGGCGCCCGAGTGATGGAGCTGGAGCAGGCCGTGGCCCATCTCCGTGACAAGGCAGACATCTGCGCCGAATTGAGCCGCCTGACCGGGCACAAGCTGGTGGCAGCGAGCAAGGCAACGCCGCCCTCGAATGTCAACGACAGCCAGCTCGCACCCCGACATTGAACCCAGGAGTTGCATGCAAAACCACACCCCATCCCCTTTGAACTCCTGCGTGCTGGCGGCCCTGTGCCTGGCATGGTCCGCAGGGGCCCACGCCAGTGACCCGCTCATCTGCAAGGATGCCGAGACGCCGCAGGGCGCCACCCAGGTGGGCGCCCTCCAACCGCTGTTCCGCGATTGCCCTCAAATCGCCGACGTGGATTTCACGGGGAAGGCCGACGGGCACAAGTACTACAACGGTCTGTATTTCACCAAGCCCAAAGACAGGAGCCTGTACGAACAGGCCGAGGATGGTGTGGTCATGCAGCGCGGCGGTGTGCTGGCCACCGCGAAGATGTCCTCGTATCCAGGACAGTTTCCCTTGCTCAGCGGGGCGCGGCCGTTCTACATCGAGGCCCAGGTCGCGAACTCGTCCAACCACCGGGACAACTTCCCGGCCATCTGGCTCATGCCGATCGAACACAACCCCCGCATGGAGGACGTGTACGCACCCGATCCGAAGGGCTTCGAACGCTGGTTCGAGCTGGACATCGACGAAGGCGGGTTCGGTCCCGGTGGGCACAACACCGCGATCTCGTGGTCCGGTATCTGGCCCAACTACAAAAAGATCCAGAACCTGAATGCGACGTCCAAGGTCGCGCTGGACAGAACCCTGCCCAACGTCTACGGGGTGTCGTACTCCCCCGACACGCTGACGGTCCGGTGGTGGCTGAACGGCAAACAAGTGCTTGAAGCAACCCAGCCCCACGTTCCCGAAATCGCCCGGCGGCAGAACTTCTACCTGATCGTGTCCGCACAAAGCCACCGGAACAACACCGACTACCAGATGAAGCTGATGGGCGTTCGCGCCTTCGTGGGGGACGCTCCCCGCGAAAGCGCTCCGGCGGCTTCGCCAGCATCCAAAGGGCCACCGTGAAGCTGCTCTTCTACGGCATCAACTTCGCACCCGAACTCACCGGCATCGGCAAGTACACCGGCGAGATGGCGCAGTGGCTGGCCGCTGCGGGGCACGAGGTGCGTGTCATCACCGCGCCCCCCTACTACCCGGCATGGAAGGTGGGTGCCGGCCACAGCGCCACCCACTACCGCACCGAGTGGTGGCACGGCGTTCAGGTCATGCGCACGCCGCTGTGGGTGCCCCACCAGCCCGGCGGCATCAAGCGCCTGCTGCACCTGGCCAGCTTCGCGCTCAGCAGCCTGCCCGTGCTGTGCGCCCAATGGCGCTGGAAGCCCGATGTGGTGTGGGTGGTGGAGCCACCCTTGATGTGCGCGCCCGCGGCGGTGGCCTTTGCGTCCCTGCGCGGGGCCAGGAGCTGGCTGCACATTCAGGACTACGAGGTGGACGCCGCATTCGATCTCGGGCTGATCAAAGGCCACACGCTGCGCCGCTGGGTGCAGCGGGCCGAGCGCTGGCTGATGCGCCGCTTCGACCGCGTGTCCACCATCTCCGGACGCATGGTGGACCGTGCCTTGACCAAGGGCGTTCCCGCCGAGCGGGTGGTGCATTTCCCCAACTGGGTGGACATCAGCGGCATCACCCCGCTGACCAAGCCCAGCGCCTACCGGATCGAGCTGGGCCTGGCGAGCGACGCCGTGGTGGCCCTGTACTCCGGCAACATGGGCAACAAGCAGGGGCTGGACATCCTCGCAGACGTGGCGCGCCTGCTGCAGGACGAGCCGCGCATCCAGTTCGTGCTGGGGGGCAACGGCTCGGGCCGGGCCGACTTGCAGGCGCGCTGCGCCGGCTTGAGCAACGTGCGTTTTCTGGACCTGCAACCCATGGAGCGGCTGAGCGACTGGCTGGGCCTGGCCGATGTGCACCTGCTGCCCCAACGCGCCGATGCGGCCGATCTGGTGATGCCCTCCAAGCTCACCGGCATGATGGCCAGCGGGCGCGCCGTGCTGGCCACCGCGTTGCCCGACACCGAGCTGTGCCGGGTGGTGGCACAGGATGCCGCCTGCGGCCTGGTCGTGCCGCCGGAGAACGCCACCGCCATGGCCGACGCGCTGCGCGCGCTGGCGGCCGATCCGGCTCGCCGCGCCGAGCTGGGCGCCAACGGTCGCCGCCATGCCGAAGCAGAGATGAGCCAGGACAAGATCCTGCGCCGCTTCGAAGCCCGGTTGCTGGAGCTGGTGCAGGGGGACAGCCGCGTGAAGTGGGGCGTTACATGATGGTCCCACACCGCACAGACGATCGGCCATCTTTCATGGAAACTGGCCCGAACAGCTGGGCCACCAGGGACCCGTTGCGGACCCTGATGGGCCCCAACGGAGATGCAGGGGAGCGCTGCGCGCACAGGCGCAGCGGCATCAATGTCAGGCGATGGCTCGCGGGCAGTGCCCGCTCAACACACTTGCGCACGCTTGGGTGGACGACCCACTCCGCACACCGGCCAGCCCCATGCAGGCCGCGTTTTCGCGGTAATCAAAGGTAAGTTTTTGCCTTCCCCTCACGATCAGAAAGGTGATGCGTCATGCGACACAACAACTTCATGAAGTTCAAAACCTGGGCCCCTTGGGGCATGGGCTTGCTGGCTCTGGCAGCGGCTGTTCCGCTGCAGGCACAGACGCAAGTTCCGGTGGCCGCCGCAGCCACCACCAGCACCGAACCTGCCAGCGCTGCGCTGGGCGCGCAGGGCGCGGCATCGCTGCTGAACGCGCCGGCCACGGTGGGCGTGGACTACCGCATTTCGTCCAACGATCTGATGGAGTTCAACGTGTTCGGCGTGCCCGACATGAAGCGCGATGTGCGCGTGAACGCCTCGGGCCAGGTGTCGTTGCCACTCATTGGCCAGGTGCCGGTGGCGGGCCTCACGGCGCAGGCCGCAGAAAAATTGATTGCCGCGAAGTACGAAGAAAAGTACCTGCGGGACCCGCAGGTGTCGCTCTTCATCAAGGAATTCACCACGCAGCGCATCGCCATCGAAGGCGCGGTGACACGGCCGGGCATCTATCCGGTGACGGGCCAGCTCACGCTGCTGCGGGCCCTGGCCCTCTCAGGGGGCTTCGCGCCCTACGCCGACATCAACCAGATCGTGGTCTACCGCGGCGGCACAGGCGGAGCACGTGAGCAGTTCACCTACGACCTCGACAAGGTGCGCGCAGGCCAGGAGATGGACCCGGACATCCGTTCGGACGACGTGATCGTGGTCCAGCGCAACGCCCGGCGGGCGGCCCTGCGGGATTCGCTCTTCGGCGACATCCTGAACACGCTCAACCCTTTCCGCTAACACGGCTGCAACATCCATGGCATACACCGACCAACACCCATTGCCCTCGGCGCCCGGCCGCCGGGGCGCGCTGGCGCTGAAGCGCGAGCGCGTCCGGGCCGAACAGATGCTTCCCCGCAGCGAACCCCGTTCGCAGGCGGAGGACCGCATCGACCTCAAGACCGTCTGGCGCGCGCTGGTCAAACACAAATGGAGCCTGGTGGGCATCACCGTCCTGTGCACCCTGGCGGCTGGTGTGTACACGCTGCGCATCACGCCGCAGTACCAGAGCACAGCCCTGCTGCAGATCGACCGCGTGGCGCAAAAGGTGGTGGGCTTCACCACCGAAGTCGAGGTGGACGAGGGCCCGGCATCCGATCAACTGCAGCTGCGAACACAAATTGAACTGCTCAAGAGCCGCAGCCTGGCCGAGCGGGTGATCGATGAAATGGGCCTGTACAAACCCGGCGCATCAACCACCCCGCCCGAGCAGGCCGACACTGGCGCTGCGGCCTTGCCGACCAGCACCACCGACCTGGTCGATCAGGGATCGCGCCTTGCAGGCCAGTTGCTGGTCAGCCTGCGCACGCTGTTCACCCCATCACAAACGGAGGGCGAGACGCTCAGCCGAACGGCCGCCGTGGCGCAGTTTGAACAAGCGGTCACCGTGGAGCCCGTTCGCAATTCGCGCCTGGTCGAGCTGCGGGTGCTCAACCCCGACCCGGAGCTGGCCGCCCGCATGGCCAACACCATGGCCCGGGCCTTCATTGCCACCAGCATCGAGCGCAAGCTGCACTCGTCGATCTACGCGCGGGAGTTTCTGGAGGAGCAGATCCGCCAGACCAAGGCCAAGCTGGAGGTGAGCGAGCGCGTCATCAACGAATACGCGAAGAAAAACGAGATCCTGAATCTGGGCGAGAAGGGCAGCGCCGCCACCCAGACTTTTGTGGACTTCTCTGCGGCGCTGGGCAAGGCGGAGCAAGACCGCATCCAGGCCGAGACGCTGTACAACCAGGTGAGGCTCAACCCCGAAAGCGCGCCGCAGGCGGTGGTCAACGAGGCCATTCGCACCTACAAGGAGCAGCGCGCCCGGCTGGAAGCCGAATACGCCAAGAACCTGTCCGTCTACAAGCCCGACTACCCGGCCATGGTGCAGGCGCGGGCCCAGATTGCCGAGCTGGAAAATCGCATCAAGACCGAGGTGAACAACATCCTGGCCAGCATCCAGGGGCAGTACATCGCCGCCAAAAGAGCGCAAGATCTGCTTCAGGCCAAGGTGGCGAGCAGCCGCAGTGCGGTGCTCAACGTGCAAGACCGCAGCGTGAACATGAACCTGCTGAGCCGCGAGCTGGACACCAACCGGCAGGTGTACGACAGCCTGCTGCAGCGCCTGAAAGAAGTGAGCGTGACGGCGGGCATCACCACCAACAACGTGACCATCGTCGACGGGGCGTCAGTGCCGGTGTTCCCGGCCAGTCCCAACATGAAGGTCAACGTCGGCCTGGGTATGTTGCTGGGCCTGTTCCTGGGCATGCTGGTGGCGTTGCTGCGCGAGCAGATGGATGATTCCGTGAAGCACGCCAGCGAGATCGAGGCCCAGTACCACCTGCCCCTGCTGGGTCTGATCCCGTACACCAAGCCCGAGCGGGGCCGCAACGAGTCCGTGGCCCTGCTGGCCCACCGCGAACCGCGCAGCACCTTTGCCGAGTCGTACCGCTCCATGCGCACGGCGCTGCAGTTCAGCACGTCAGATGGCGCACCAGAGCGCTTCATGGTGACCAGCTGCGACAAGGGCGAGGGCAAGTCCACCACGGCGCTCGCGCTGGCCATCAACTTCGCCCAGCTGGGCCAGAAGGTGTTGCTGATCGATGCCGACATGCGCAAAGGGTGGATGCACAAACTGCTCAGCGTCTCCAATGAGCGCGGCTTGTCCAACCTGCTGTGCGGGGAGCGCATCGGCATCGGCATGATTCAGGAAACAGCGGTCAGCAACCTGTCCTTGATCACGGCAGGCCCCGTGCCGCCCGACCCGGTGGAACTCCTGATGGGCCCCAACCTTGGCTTGCTGCTGGAGAGAGCGCAGGCCATGGGCTACAACCAGATCGTGATCGACGGGCCGCCGCTGCTGGGCATCGCAGATGCCATCGTGCTGGGCAACCAGATCCAGAACATCGTATTTGCCGTGAAGGCGGGCAGCACGCGCAAGGACGGCGTCAAGGACGCACTGCGTCGCCTGCGCAACGCGGGTCTGGCACCCATGGGCATCGTGCTCACGCACGCCCGCAACGAGCACACCAGCGACTACGCCTACGCGGCCTACTACGGCGAGGGCTACAACGACCGGCACACGCCGCGCCCCACCAGGCCGGACCCGGCGCCCAGCTCGAACAAGCCGCACATCCCGCTGCCACCGGGCACGCGCATCGAGCCCACACTGGACCCGTCTTCCGCATGAGCCCGCCCGACTGGGACAGCCTGCTGCCCACGCTGCGCAACTTTGAACGCACGCCCGGGCTCTACCGAGTGGTGCTGCGCGAGCCGCGACCGCTGTTCGAGCAGATCGGCAGTGTGATGCTGCTGGCCACCGGCCGACCGATGGAGGGCCTGCCCGCAGCGCCAGCGCAGGGGCATGAGCTGCGCCGGGCAGCGCGCTTCTTCGTGCGCACGGTGATGCTGCGCCCGGGCTCCGACCCCTTCACCCTGCTGGGTTTGAGACCAGGCTTCGAGCCGGCGCAATTGCGCGAGCACTACCGGCTGATGATCCGCCTGACGCACCCGGACTTTGACGCCACCGGCGAAGACTGGCCCCCGGGCACCGCCACGCGGGTCAACCTGGCCCGCGACCTGCTCTCGTCGCCAGAGAAGCGGGCCGAGTACGCCGATGCGCTGCACCAACGCACGCCCCTGCGCCGGCCTCGGCTGTTGCGACCATGATCGATCTGCACAGCCACATCCTGCCGGGCATAGACGACGGGGCGAAGACACTGGACGAGTCGCTGGCGATGGCACGCATCGCCGTGCGCGACGGCATCCACACCATGGCCTGCACGCCGCACATTTATCCCGGCATGTACATGAACGACGGCCCGGGCATCACGCACGCCTGCGCTCGCCTGCAGGCAGAGCTCGACCAACGTGACATTGCGCTGAAACTGGTGGTGGGGGCGGATGTGCACCTGGTACCGGGCCTGATCGATGGGCTACGGAGCGGGCGGGTGCCCACGCTGCACGGCTCGCGCTACTTTTTGCTGGAGCCTTCACACAACACGCCACCGCCGCGGCTGGAAGCGTCGGTGCTCGACCTGATCACGGCGGGCTACACACCCATCATCACGCACCCGGAGCGGCTGAGCTGGGTCGAGAGCCACTACCCGGTGTTTCTGCGGCTGATCGAGCAAGGTGCCTGGATGCAGGTGACCGCCGGGGCCTTGACCGGCGTCTTTGGCCAGCGCGCCAAGTACTGGGGCGAGCGCTTCATCGGCGAAGGCCACACCCACCTGCTGGCCACCGACGCACACTCCACCGGCAGGCGCTTGCCCCGGCTCACCGAGGGTCTGGCCGCGGCGCGTCGCCTGGTGGGCGCCAAGGAAGCCAACCGCCTGGTGAACGAGCGGGCGGCAGCGGTGTTGGGCAACCTGCCCCCGCAGGGCTGGGGACCGACGCCGAAGGAAACACAGCGCCCTTCGATGATCGGCACATGGTTTTCACGACGGCGCACGTTGCTCTGAACGAATGCGGGGGAGGCGGCTTGCGACGCGAGGGAGAACCGCGCTGGTGCCACCCACCGGAGCTGCCGCGATACGGTGCTTGTGATCGCTCAGCGGAGGGCATTCCCAGCTGACGATGCCTCGACTACGATGCCTGTTGTCGGCGTGAACCTGACATTCACCCCAAGGCCGCGAGACATCCCTTTGCAAAGCGACTTCACTTCCGGATGCCCAGCCCTTTGATCAAGCGGAGCACCAACGGCATGACACCAAGACTCAGCCCGATCAGGTCGGGAATCATTGCTCGTCTGATGGCCTCAAAAACATGGATGCCTGTTTCCAAGTCGATGGTGCTGTTCTCCTCACGACCGTTGGCAAGCGCTGTACTGGCCGTTTTGCTACTCGCAATGGGTCTGGTCTTCGTCAGTGGTCTGGTGCCAACCTCTCCAAACCGCAAATACTTTCCCGGTCATGAATGGCTGTTGGCAATCGTCTGCTTTACGTTGGCTATGTTTATTGGCTACTGCGCTGCCAAGGGCCGCAAACCAAAGCGGCAGGAAGAAGGGTCGTGAATACAGCATGCGCGCTGTCTCCGTTGATTGGTCTTGACCAGCTGGCGATCCCATCTTGATGGGTAGTTGCTCACAGCCCCAAAGATGGACTTCAGGAATCGGCCAGTAGCTGACGTTGACTGCGTGGTGCAGCGGTTACCGAACTCTTCGGCAGCGCTCACTGCCACGCTGATGGCTAATTTTTCATCCTTGATGTTGAGGCGGTCCATAGGTTGCAGCTGCTTCCATCGGAACGAACGCAATGCCGTTCACTTCAGTGCGCGGTCCATTGACAGCAAAACCAAACCGCTCATATACGACCACCGCATTGGGACTTGAGTTCACCGTGAAAGTCTCAAGATCCTTTGCGGCGACTTGCTTTGCTGCTTCCCAAAGAGCGCGAGCCAAGCCCTGCCGCTGATAGGCTGGCGATACAAAGAGATGGAAAAGGTGACGGCCGTCTCGAAGCGCTACGGCGCCCGCGAAGTCGGCACCATCTTCTGCAATCAGATAGTGGAAGTTGGGGCTGCTGATGTAGCCAAGAATGGCCTGCGGGGTGATACCCGCAAGAAATCGTTCAGCGCCCCTACCGCTGGAGTCCAGCAAGAAATGATGCGCGGACTCATTGATGAGGGCACTGATGGCTTCTGCATCTTGAATCTTTGCGAGACGAATATGCATAGTCTGTTGATGCTTGGCAGTGAGCGCAAGTTTCCTGGACGTGATGATTGCCAACTCGCGGGTCAGGGCATCAGAAAGCCGCGTGGTCAGGCCCAACAATGCAATGCTGACGCAAGATCCTCACCGTCGCCTGTGGGTCCGAAGCGGCTGTACGCCTCGCTCTGACGTGGTCAGTCAGATGGGGTCTGTGCCATGCTCATTTGTTGGCGAACGAAGAATCATTCCCGGGTTGCGTCACGCGCTCCGCCGCGTGAACAGCAGCAGCCCACCCATCAGCGTGAACAGGCCGCCGCAAATGCGATTGACCCAACGCACCGGACCGCTCCTACGCAGCAGAGGCGCCAGGCGCGACACGCTGAGCGCGCAAGTGGTGAGCACCGTGAACTCAAAGGCCATGAAGGTCAACGCGAGAATGGTGAACTGGGGTGCCATCGGCGCGGCCGGGTTCAAGAACTGCGGGAAGAACGCCGCGAAGAACAGCACGGCCTTGGGGTTGCTTGCGCCGACCAGCAGACCCTGCAGATAGAACGAGTGGCGCGGTCTTCCGACGGAATCGCCATCGACCGCCAATGCCGACGCATCGCTGCGAAACGTCTTGATGCCCAGCCAGACCAGGTAGGCTGCGCCAATCAGCTTGGCAGTCGTGAAGGCCGTCTCCGATGCGGCCAGCAGCGCGCCCAGACCCATCGCGGACAGCACCATCACCACCAGTACGGCGCTCACCGAGCCGGCCACAGAGGTCATTGCCCGGCGCGGGCCGTGGTTCAGCGCATTGGTCATGCACATCAGCATCGTGGGTCCAGGCGTTGCGATGAGCAACGCGACGGCTGCAACGTAGAGGAGGTAAGTGGAGAGCGTCATGGTTGAGGGTCTGTAGGAACTGCCGGAGCTTGGCGGCCAAGAGAAAGACCGCCTCGGCTGAAGGACAGGTTATGGACGAGTGCAGAAGTCTAGTCTTGCAGGTCGTCATCTGCTACCCGACAAGATGGATTGGCAGGACGCCTGCCGTTGCCCTTCCTGCACACCGGGTACAGTGTGGCGCTCGCAACGAAGCCGTCTGAACAAGGTTCGGACGCGGTCAACCTGACCCATCCACGCGCCGTACAGCTTGCGCTGTCGGCCCCAACGCCACACCCACCGGAATCCACATGACCAGTCCCATTTATAGCCACTCTGTTCCTGTCTTGAAGCAAATGCTGACCGCCTTGCAGAGCATCCTTGCGCAGGCGGCCGAGCATGCGTCAGCGAAAGCCATCGAACCAGACGCCTTCCTGCAGGCTCGTCTTTTCCCGGACATGTTTCCGCTGCTCAAGCAGGTGCAAATTGCAGCCGACTTCTCGCGCGGCATTGCAGCCCGGCTCGCTGGTGTGGACATTCCAACCATCGAAGGCAGTCAGGCGACCTTTGCTGATCTCGACGCACTGCTGACCGAGACATTGGCTTTTCTGGACAGCCTGAACGCGGCACAGTTTGAAGGCAAGGAGAGCAGCGAAATCGTCCTGCGGCCTGGTACGCCCAAGGAAAAGAAGCTGAGCGGCCAAGCCTATTTGGCCAACTATGGATTGCCGCAGTTCTTCTTTCACGTCACCACCGCCTATGCGATCCTGCGCCACAACGGCATGCCCATCGGCAAACGTGACTACATGGGCGCGTACTAGAACTGCGCCGCTTGAATCAAACATGAGGCCGCACAAACGATGTACTTTGTATCGATCACCCGGCTCAGGATTCGCGCATGGCGCTTTCTCCCTTTGTTCATGGTTCAGGCCATACGAACAAACATGCAGGCGAAACGAGCGGCTGGAAACCTGTCCGTTTCCGTCTTGCCCGACGCGAAGCGCACCTATTGGACGCGCACGGTCTGGACCGATGAAGCAGCGATGAGAAAGTACATGGTTGCGGGCGCCCATGGCAAAGCCATGCGCAGCCTCATGGTCTGGTGTGACGAGGCGTCAGTGGTGCATTGGGAACAGGATGGCATCGAGCCGCCCTCTTGGGAGGAGGCGTATGACCGCATGATTCGGTCTGGCCGCCCTTCGAAGGTCAAGCATCCTTCTGAGTCTCACCTCAAGTTTGAAATTGCCCGGCCCACTCAAATCAAAGCCAACTGAATTTGGAATCACGGTGATTGCGCAGGTGCGGCCTCAACCAACCCTCAGGCTGCTCACACCTTCACTTCGACCACCTGTTCGAAGCCCCCGAAGATCATGCGTTTGCCGTCGAAGGGCATGGGCGGGTTGCCGGGTGTGGACGGATCCATGCGCGGGTCTTCCATCATCTTCTTCATGCCGGCGTCGCGCGTGGCCTTGTCCGGCCATTCGATCCATGAGAAGGCCACCGTTTCCTCGGCCGTGGCCTGGACTGCCCGGCGGAAATCGGTGACTTTGCCGTCGGGGACGTCGTCGCCCCAACCCTCGATCACACGGATGGCGCCCAGCTCGATGAAGATCGGGTCGAGCTGGCGCGCGTGCTCGATGAACTTCTGCTTGTTGGCGGTGGGGACCGCGATCACGAAACCGTCGATGTATGACATGTCTTCACTCCTGTTGGGTTGACCGGGCGGCGCGCCCGCCGGTGGGCGCCCCGTATCCCATCGACGAACGACAGTACGCCAAATCGACATGGCCTGCCCGCCAGGAAACCGCGTGCGCTCTGGCGGCCACCTTGGCTGGTGATGGCTTCGCAGTCAGCGCGGCAACAGCACCCACATCTGCAGCGGCTGCTTGAGCGCTGCTGCGGTGATGTAGGCCTCATCGCTCCAGCCACCCCAGCCGGTGAAGAGGTCGGCGCGCACCGCGCCCACGATGGCACCGCCGGTGTCCTGCGCCATCACCAGCTTCTGCACGTTGAGGGTGGGCCCCGTTGATGCGAGCCACACGGGAGTGCCATAGGGAATGCTCTGCGGATCGACCGCGATCGAACGGCTGGGCGTCAGGGGCACACCCTGCGCGCCGCGCGGGCCGAAGCGGGCGTCGAACTCAGACAGCGCTTCCTCGCGGAAGAACACGGTGCGCGGATTGCTCCACAGCATGTCGTTGAGGCGCTGGGGGTTCTGCGCCGCCCAAACTTTGATGGCGGCCCACGAGGCGTCTCGAATCGCGCCCTGGTCGAGCAGCCAGCGGCCCACGCTCTGGTAGGGGTGACCGTTGTGCGCCGCAAAGGCCATGCGCACCTGGCGCGCCCGGCCGTCCGCTTCCACCACGTTGAGCCGGCCCGAACCCTGAATCTGCAGGATCAGCGCGTCGATGGGATCGGCCAGCCAGGCCACGGCGCGCCCTTGCAGCGCGGCCTGCGCGGCGGGCAGGGTATCGATCTCCTGCCGGCTGTACCAGGGCTGCCCGGGGCGCAGCCCGGCGGGGGGCGCATACAGCGGCACACGGTGGGTGGCGGTGGGCACGCGGCTGGCCGCCATGATGGGCTCGTAGTAGCCGGGTAGC
>QBMB01000065.1:0-22294 GCA_003241965.1 Burkholderiales bacterium
CTGCGCAGCTGGCGCAAGTCCGCCAGCATCTGGTTGTTCGCCCATTTCGTGGGTGTGCCCGTGCCCTGGCACGCGGTGCGCCAGACCGATGGCGCCGAGCTGCTGGCCTACGAGCACCAGCGCCTGCTCGTTCTGGGCGCCGCCGGGGAGCACGTGCCTGTGGTGCTCGCGTTCGACGGTTTTTCGCTGACCACCGGCGACATCGGCCCCACGCTCGACCACCTGCTGTTCACCATGGGCGATGGCGAGCGCCTGCCGCTGATGTGCGCGGCCAGCGCCGACCTGGCCGCGTTTCACACGCGCGGTCACTGGCACGGCGGCGCCCAGACGCGCAATGTCACCTGGAACGGTGAACACTTCGCGCGGCTCGACTTCGAAGAGCGCCTGCAGCCCGGCATGGCGCTGCCCACCGTGCAGGTCTACGACGCGCTGCAGCTGCTGCTGTCGTTGGCGCGTTACCTGCAGCCGCTGGGCCCGGACGCGGTGCGTGCGGTGCTGCAGGCCTACGCCGACGGCGGCACCGGCGGGCCTGCGCTGCGCGAGTTCATCGCCCACCTGCTGCCGCGCCTGGGCTGGGTGTCGAAGCTGGCGGCGTGGTCACCGCGGCTGGACCGCTCGCGCGAACTCATGCGCTTGCGCACAGTGCTCGAAGGCATGACTGCGTTTGTGGCGCAGGCTGCTTAGTCGGTTGATCGTGATTGTTGCTGTCATGCAGCAGATTGCAGCGAAGGCTCACTTGGGGCCTGAAGCGGAAGTACAAACTGGTTACGTGGTCGACGTCAAAGCGTGAACAAGCAGCTCGATTTACACATGAACTATTTCTCTCGCATCAGCAACCAGACTGCGGCAACGCTCAAAGCGAAATAGGTGAGAAAGGCGAACATCATTGAGGCCGCATTGGCCCAACCAAAGTTCGTACCAATGGTCAGCGGGAGCACAAGCAGAGCACCAAGGAGGAGTGGCTTGCCTGCTACTGGAGCCATGCCTCCCCAGGTGATAGACACGGCAAGAAGCGTCAAGAGAGTTGCCACAACCGCCGAAATACAGAGCTTGATCCAAAGCGAAGTGGTGATTGCAGTTCGGTTCTCCATGTGCACTGTCCTAACGATGGCAGATGGGCTGCCGCCCGCGTCGACGACATCTTGGCAAGGTGGAGGCGGATTAACCAGAGGCACGATGCTGTTGCGGCGGATCGATATGGCCGTTCACAGACCCTCAGGTCTTGTAGGCCGGGTCCAGCTTCTCCACTTTGCGCAGCAGCGCCGGCCAGGCCAGCTGAGAGCCCAGCCCGGCGGTGGCCACGCGCATCACATCGGCCATGCCGGCCAGGATGGCGGGGTCGACCTGGGTGAGTTCGGTACCGCCGGCCATCGCATCGATCTGTATGCGGCAGGTGTTCTCCAACGTGTACATGGCCAAGAAAGCGTCGGGAATGGTCTTGCCCACGGTGAGCAGGCCGTGGTTGCGCAGCACCAGGTGGTTGGCTTTGCCCAGGTCGGCCTGCAGGCGCAGCTTTTCTTCAGCCCGCAGGGCCACGCCTTCATACGTGTGGTAAGCCAGCGAGGCGAGCACGAAGGTGCTTTGCTGGCTGATGGGCAGGATGCCGGCCTTCTGCGCGCTCACGGCCACGCCGGCGCGCGAATGCGTGTGCATCACGCAGCCGGCTTCGGGCCGCGCCTCGTGCACCGCGCTGTGGATCACGAAGCCGGCCGGGTTCACCGGGAACGGCGAATCGATCAGCTTGTTGCAGGCCATGTCGACCTTGACCAGGCTGCTGGCCGTGATCTCGTCGAACATGAGGCCATAGGGGTTGATGAGGAAGTGGTGCTCACCGCCGGTGACCGAGTCGGGCAGCTTGGCGCTGATGTGGGTGAAGACCAGATCGCTCCAGCCGTAGGCCGCCACCAGCCGGTAGCAGGCGGCGAGGTCACAACGCAGCGCCCATTCTTCGGCGCTGACGACTTCTCTGAGGGAGGGGATGTGCATGGTGTGTCTCCTGGCGCGCCTCGACCGGGCGCAAGCCATGCACTGTATGCCGCTGGGGGGCGCCTGTCATGTCCCAGCAAGGACAGACGCGCGCCCGGGGGCTCACTTCTTCATGGCGCAGGTGTTGAAGCCCAGCATGGCGTAGGGCGGGCACCAGCCCACCAGGCCGGTGAGCAGGGGCACCACACCGATGTAGCCCCACAGGCCCACCGTGCCGGTGGCGGCGGCGGCGATCAGGGCCAGGCCGAGGGTGATGCGAAGAGCGCGGTCAATGCCGCCGACGTTTTTGGTCATGGTGTTTCTCCGTTGATGCGAGGTGAGAACCCGGTCTGGAACAGCCGGGCATTCATTGGGCGCTTGACGGAGGGCGTGCGCCTTGATTTGCGTCAATCCGCCGCGCCGGGCCGGGTGTCGCGCTCCAGCCGGCTGAGCCAGGCCATGGCGTGTTCGCGGCTCGCGCCGCACATCTCGGGCCCGGGCGCGAGCGAGCTGCACACCGCGGGGCGCTCGGGCAGGCCGAAGAGGCGGCAGCGCAGATCGGGGTCGAGTTGCGGGCATGCCATGCCGGCGGGCTTGCCCTGGGGCAGACCAGGCAGGGGGCTGCTGATGGACGGGGCGGTGCAGCAGGCCGCGCAGCCGGGGCGGCAGGCGAAGGGCGCAAGGGTGCACGGGGCTGTGGGCATGCCAACGATTGTCGGGCTTGCGCGGTGACGGGCGCTAAACTGAACCACCCGCTGCAGTGGGCCGGGACCTGCGCAATCGCGCAGCCGGGTTGCAGACTCCCGCTCCTGCCATGTCGCTTGTGAATGTTCCCGCTCCCGAAACCCTGGTGTCCCGGCTACGGCAGTGGCGCCTGTGGATCATTGTCGCGCTGGCGCTGCTGCTGGGCACACTGGTGGTGCAGGCGTCGCACAAGGTCATGGCCGAGCTCAGCTACGACCAGATCGTGGCCGCGGTGCGGGCCACACCGCTGTCGGTGTTGCTGCTCTCGGTGCTGGCCACGGCGGTGAGCTATGTGGCCCTCACTTTTTACGACCGCTCGGCGCTGGCCTATGCCGGAGGGCGCCTGCCCTACCCGGTGGTCGGCAAGACCGCGTTCATCGCGTACGCCTTGTCCAACACCATCGGACTGGGTGTGCTCACGGGCGGTGCGGTGCGCCTGCGGCTGTATGGCGCGGCCGGGCTCGAGGCGGGTCTGATATCGCGCGCCATCGTCTTCAACGCCGTGGGTTTCACGGTGGGCATTGCGGTGGTCGGTGCGGCCGCGCTGGTGTGGGGCTCGGCCACAGTCCATGTGATGCTGGGCGTGCCTTCGGCGCTGCTGAAGTTCGCGGGTGTGGCCGTGCTGGTGGCCGCTGGCGTCTTCCTCGGTATTTGCTCGCGGGGCGGTGAGCAAAAGTTGTTTCCCGGCCTGGCCGTGCGGCTGCCCAGTGCGTCCATTGCAGCGCAGCAGCTGCTGGTGTCGGCGGTGGACGTGGTGGCGGCCGCCGCCGCGCTGTGGGTGCTGTTGCCGGCGGATGCGGTGGCGTTTCCCGCCTTTGTGGGGTTCTTCGCGCTGGCCATTGCGCTGGGTGTGATCAGCCATGTGCCGGGCGGTCTGGGGGTGTTTGAAGCGGTGATGTTGCTGGCGCTGGGTCAGCGGGTGCCGGCCGAGCAGCTGGCGGGCGCGCTGGTGCTGTTTCGGGTGGTCTACCACCTGCTGCCGCTGGCGCTGGCCGTGGCCTGGCTGGCGGCCACCGAGTGGCGCCGGGGCGCTGGTACGCCGGTGATGAAGGCGGCCACCAGCCTGTCGCCGCTGCTGTTGTCGGCCTTCACCTGGGTGGTGGGCGTGGCGCTGCTGGTCTCGGGCGTGACGCCGGCCACGCAGGACGCCACCGATCTGCTCACCCAGTACGCGCCGCTGCCAGTGGTGGAGGCGGCGCACTTCCTGGGCAGCATCGTCGGGCTGGCGCTGCTCTTCGTGGCGCGCGGCATGTTCCTGCGGTTGGACGCTTCGTGGTGGGCCGGCCTGGTGCTGGTGCTGCTCAGCCTGGTGTTGTGTTTGCCCAAGGGCATCGCGGTGTCCGAGGCCGTGCTCTTGACTGTGCTGGGCACGTCGCTGGCGCTGTCGCGGCGCCACTTCAACCGCAAGGCCGCGCTGTTCTCGCAGGCCTTCACCTGGGGCTGGCTGGGGGCGGTGGCGGCGGTGGTGGCGGCGCTCACAGCATTGCTGTTCTTCGTGTACCGCGATGTGGAGTACGTGAACCAGGTGTGGTGGCAGTTCGAGTTCGACGGCTACGCGCCGCGCTCGCTGCGCGCCATGGTGGCGGTGGCCTTGATCACGCTGGTGCTGGCGCTGAGCCAGTTGCTGCGCCGCCCGCGCACGGCGCTCATCAAGCCAGACCCGGGCGCGCTCGGCCAGGCGGCTCGCATTGTGCGTACGCAGGGCTCGGCCGGTGCCGGTCTGGTGATGATGGGCGACAAGAGCCTGATGGTGTCGGACTCGCAGCGCACCTTCATCATGTTCGGGCGGCGCGGGCGCTCGTGGGTGGCGCTGTACGACCCGGTGGGGCCTGTGGCCGAATGGACCGAGCTGGTCTGGCGCTTCGTGGAGCAGGCGCGCGAAGCCGGCGGGCGCGCGGCTTTCTACCAGGTGCGCCCCGAGGGCCTGCCGGTGTACCTGGACGCGGGCCTGCGCGTGTACAAGCTGGGCGAATGTGCGCTGGTGGATCTGCCCAGCTTCAGCCTGGAGGGCAAACGCCGCGCCAACCTGCGTCACGGCGTGGCGCGCGCGCAGCGGGAAGAGTTGCACTTCGAGGTGCTGGCGCCTGGTGAAGCCGAGGGCCTGTTCGACGAGCTGCAAGCCATCTCGGACGCCTGGCTGAGCGACCACAACACGGCCGAAAAATCGTTCTCGCTGGGGGCCTTCCGCCGCGACTACGTGCTGCGCCAACCGATCGCCGTGGTGCGCCAAGGCGATCGTCCGGTGGCCTTTGCCACGCTCTTGTGCACCGACCAGAAGCAGGAGGCCAGCGTGGACCTGATGCGCCAGCTGCCCGACGCGCCGCGCAGCTCGATGGACTTTTTGTTTGCCCAGACCCTGCTGCACTTCAAGGCCGAGGGCTACCAGCGCTTCAACCTGGGCATGGTGCCGCTCTCGGGCATGGCCCAGCACCCGCTGGCGCCCAATTGGCACCGGTTGGGCCGTCTGCTCTTCAACCACGGCGAGAATTTCTACAACTTCCAGGGCCTGCGGGGTTTCAAGGAGAAATTCGACCCCACCTGGGAGCCCCGTTACCTCGCCTGCCCGGGCGGTTTTGCGCCTTTTTTCATCCTGGCCGACGTGGCCGCGCTCATTGCCGGCGGCCTGCGCCGCGTGATCACCAAATGAACCTCATTGCCACCACCCTCATGATCGCGGCCCTGGCGCTGGCCGGACCCGTCACGGCCCAGGCGCAGGAGAAGATCTCGCACGGCCGCTTCACCGATGTCTCGCTGTACCGGCCCAAGGGCGAGGCGAAATCGTTCGTGCTGTTCCTATCGGGCGACGCCGGCTGGACACCCGCGCTGGGCGCCCAGGCCCAGGCCCTGTCCGAGCAGGGCGCGGCGGTGGCGGGGATCAACACGCCGAACATGCTGGCGCGCATTGCCAAGGAAAGCGGCGATTGCCTGTTGCCCGACGGCGACCTGGAAAACCTCTCGCATTTTCTGCAGGGCTATGCCCGCCTGCCGGCGTATTTCCCGCCGCTGCTGGTGGGCCCGGGGCTGGGCGGCACGCTGGCCTACGCCATGCTCGCGCAGGCCCCCGAAGACACTTTTGGCGGTGCCATCTCCATGGGCTTCTGCCCCGAGCTGGCCCTGAAGAAGCCCCTGTGCAAGGGTGAGGGTGTGCACTTCACCAAACGCGCCGGCGGCGCGGGATTGGCATTGCTGCCCATACCGAAGCTGCGCGCACCCTGGGTGGCGCTGCAAGGCAGCGAAGACAAACTGTGCAGCGCTGCCACCGCATTGAAATTCGTGACCCAGGTGGGCGGCGGCGAGCTGGTGCTGGTGCCCGGCGTGGACCACGCCGGATCACCTGGCAAGGCGGCGCTGACCCCGCTGCTGGCGGCGCACCAGAAGCTCACCAAAGACCTGGTGGTGGCACCCGTGGCGCCTGAGAGCGGTGTGGCAGACCTGCCGCTGGTGCTGGTGCCCAGCACCGTGCCGTCGGACACGCTGGCGGTGCTGCTCTCGGGCGACGGCGGCTGGGCCGGCATCGACAAACAACTGGCGGCCAAGCTCGCTGCCGCCGGCGTGCCGGTGGTGGGGCTGGATTCGCTGCGCTACTTCTGGTCGGCCCGCACGCCCGACGGCCTGGCGCAGGACCTCGACCGCGTGATGCGCACCTTTGCCGCGCAGTGGAAGAAGAGCCGCGTGATCCTGATCGGCTATTCACAAGGCGCCGACGTGTTGCCGTTTGCCGTCAACCGCCTGCCCGCCACGTCCAGCGCTCTGCTGGCCCACACGGTGCTCATCGGGCCGGGCGAAAAAGCCTCGTTTGAATTCCGCCTGACCAACTGGGTGACCAAGAACACAGCGGGCCTGCCTTTGATGCCCGAGTTGCAGAAGATGTCGGCCGCGAAAGTGCTCTGCGTCTACGGCACCGACGACCGCGAGACCCTGTGCCCGCAGGTGTCGCCCGAGTTCGTGACGCCTGTGCCCATGGCCGGCGGCCACCACTTCGACGGCATCTACCAGAAGCTGACCGACCAGATCCTGCTGCGCACCAAGGGGCCCTGAGGACAGGGCCTCAGGGCAGCAGGCGCTGACCGGCCCACAGCACCTGGTCGACCACACCCTGCACCGCGTTGCGCGCAGGCTCGGCCACCAGCTGGCCGTCGGCGTCGAAAGCGTCACCGGCTTTCGACAGCGCAAACTGCTTCGGCGCCACCCAGCACTGCAAATTCAATAGCAGTGGAGTGAGATGGGACAAGCTTCTCAAGCCGCCGAGGGCACCGGGCGAGGCGCTCAGCAGACCCACCACCTTGCCGGCGAACGGTTTGCTGCCGCTGGACCACAGCGGGTCGCCCTTGATGGGGCTGGAGACCCAGTCGATGGTGTTCTTGAGCAAGCCGGTGTAGCTGCCGTTGTACTCGGGCGAGGCAATGATCCAGGCCGGGTGGGCGTGGAAAAGCTCCTTGAGCTTCACAGCGGCGGCGGGTGTGCCGCGAGCTTCCAGATCGGCGTTGTAGAGCGGCAGGTCGAAGTCGGCCAGCTCGATGTGGGTGACTTGAGCGCCGGCGGTGGCTGCGTAGGCCGCGGCCGTTTGGGCGAGCTGTCGGTTGAAGGATTTCGCCCGCGTGCTGCCGGCGAAGACGAGGAGGGGAAGGGGTGTGCTCATGGGCCGATTGTGGCCGAGCCCTCCCGACCCCGAGAGCCCTGGGGATGGCGCGGGCACAAACCGCGCGAAGGTGGGAAAATCTCCGGTTGCCCGCCCTTGGCGAGGCCCCTTGTTTGATTGGCGGACCCCAGCGGTCCCGGAGCACCACGGTCATGTTGTACCCCCAGGAATTTGATGTCATCGTTGTTGGCGGCGGCCACGCCGGCACCGAGGCCGCGCTCGCGGCCGCGCGCATGGGGCAAAGAACGCTGCTGCTGACCCACAACATCGAGACGCTCGGCCAGATGAGCTGCAACCCCAGCATTGGCGGCATCGGCAAGGGCCACTTGGTGAAGGAGGTGGACGCCATGGGCGGCGCGATGGCGCTGGCCACCGACGAGGGCGGCATCCAGTTCCGCATCTTGAACAGCTCCAAGGGCCCAGCCGTGCGTGCCACGCGCGCCCAGGCCGACCGCGTGCTGTACAAGGCCGCGATCCGCCGCATGCTGGAGAACCAGCCCAACCTGTGGCTGTTCCAGCAGGCGGTGGACGACCTGATGGTCGAAGGCGACCGCGTGATGGGCGCCGTGACGCAGGTGGGCATCCGCTTTCGCAGCCGCACCGTGGTGCTGACCGCCGGCACGTTTCTGGACGGCAAGATCCATGTGGGCTTGAACAACTACGCTGCCGGCCGTGCGGGCGACCCACCCGCCGTGTCGCTCTCGGCGCGGCTCAAGGAACTGAAGTTGCCGCAGGGTCGCCTGAAAACCGGCACACCGCCGCGCCTGGACGGGCGCAGCATCGACTACTCGAAGTGCGCCGAGCAGCCTGGCGACGGCGTGCCTGGCGGCATGAACGCCGACAAACCCGTGCCGGTGTTCAGCTACCTGGGCAACACGGCCATGCACCCGCAGCAGGTGCCGTGCTGGATCACGCACACCAACGAGCGCACGCACGACATCATCCGCAGCGGCTTTGACCGCAGCCCCATGTTCACCGGCAAGATCGAGGGCGTGGGCCCGCGCTACTGCCCGAGCGTGGAAGACAAGATCAACCGCTTTGCCGACAAAGACAGCCACCAGATCTTTCTGGAGCCCGAGGGCCTGACCACGCACGAGGTCTACCCCAACGGCATCTCCACCAGCCTGCCGTTCGACATCCAGTACCAGCTGGTGCGCAGCATGAAGGGCCTGGAGAACGCGCACATCCTGCGCCCGGGCTACGCCATCGAATACGACTACTTCGACCCGCGCTCGCTCAAGAGCAGCTTCGAGACCAAACAGATCCAGGGCCTGTTTTTTGCGGGACAGATCAACGGCACCACTGGCTACGAAGAGGCGGCGGCGCAGGGCATGTTCGCGGGCATCAACGCCGCGCTGCAGTGCAGGGGTGAGGCCGCCTGGCTGCCCGGGCGCGATGAGGCCTATCTGGGTGTGTTGGTCGACGACCTGATCACCCAAGGTGTGACCGAGCCCTACCGCATGTTCACCAGCCGGGCCGAGTTCCGACTGCAGCTGCGCGAGGACAACGCCGACATGCGCCTGACCGAAGCCGGCCGCCGCATGGGCCTGGTGGGCGACGTGCAATGGGACGCTTTCTGCCGCAAGCGCGATGCTGTTTCACGTGAAACAGAGCGCTTGAAAGCCACCTGGGTGAATCCACGCAATCTGCCGCCGGTGGAGAGCGAGCGGGTGCTGGGCAAGACGATTGAGCACGAGCACAACCTGTTTGACTTGCTGCGCCGGCCGGGCGTGCACTACGACGCCTTGATGGCCATGAACGATCACCAGCACATGCACCCGGATGTTTCACGTGAAACCCTGGGCGATCTGCACGACGTGGTGGTGGAGCAGGTGGAAATCGCTGCCAAGTACTCGGGCTACATCGACCGCCAGAAGAACGAAGTGGAGCGGGCTTCGCACTACGAGGGCATGAAGCTGCCGACCGATCTGGACTATTTGCAGGTGACGGCCTTGTCG
This sequence comes from Burkholderiales bacterium, assembly GCA_003241965.1. Lineage (GTDB taxonomy): Bacteria > Pseudomonadota > Gammaproteobacteria > Burkholderiales > Burkholderiaceae_C > Hydrogenophaga. The sequence goes on from QBMB01000065.1 coordinate 9,307, forward strand.
TTTGAAGCGCGGCAGAAGCTGGCCCAGCACCGCCCCGAGACGCTGGGCCAGGCGTCGCGCATTTCCGGCATCACGCCGGCGAGCATCTCGCTGCTGCTGATCCATCTGAAGAAGGGCGGCTTCAAGGGCTTCGCCACCTTGCCGGTCGCAGCCGAAGCATGAGCGACTTGAGGACCACCCTGCAGGCCGGCCTGCAGTCGCTTCAGCTCGGGCTCGACACACGCCAGGTCGACCTGCTGCTGGATTACATGGGCCTGCTCCAGAAGTGGAACAAGGTCTACAACCTCACGGCCGTGCGCGACCCGGCCGAGATGATGACCCACCACCTGCTGGACAGTCTGGCGGCCATCGCGCCTTTGCTGTCGCAGGTGGGCGGTCGACCGGTGAAGTTGCTGGATGTGGGGTCGGGCGGCGGCCTGCCCGGCGTGGTGATCGCCATCGCCTGTCCACAGATCGACGTCACCTGCGTGGACACCGTGGCCAAGAAGGCCGCGTTCGTGCAGCAGGCGGCCGCCACCCTGAAGTTGCCCAACCTGCGTGGGTTGCACGCCCGGGTGGAAAGCCTCAACGCCTTGTCGGGGCAGGGCTTTGACGTGGTGTGTTCGCGGGCCTTTGCTTCGTTGGTGGACTTCACCAATTGGTCGCGCGATGCCCTGAATGAGAGCGGTCTGTGGATGGCCATGAAGGGCAAACACCCCACTGACGAGCTGGCCACCCTGGCCGCCGAGGCCGGCGCGGTGGACGTGTTTCACGTGGAACAACTGCGCGTGCCCGGCCTGGACGCCGAGCGCTGCATCGTCTGGATGCGCCCCGGGCCTGTGGCTGTGGCCTGAGCATCACAGCCGCGCGGGACAGGGCCTTGATGCGCAAACCCTTCACGTAAACTCGACCCTCCACTTCCCGGGGGTTTTCCATGTTCGGCATCGCAGACTACGGCGCATTCGCCGCCGCCATCGTCGTGTTCCTGCTCATTCCCGGACCTGGGAACCTGGCGTTGGTCACCTCCACCAGCAAGGGCGGCATTCGCGGTGGGCTGGCGGCCACGCTGGGTGTGATGGCTGGGGATCAGGTGCTGATGTGGCTGGCTGTGGCCGGTGTGGCTGCGGTGCTGGCGGCTTATCCGGCGGCCTTCAGCGCGGTGCAGTGGATCGGCGCCGCCTACCTGGCCTGGCTGGGCTTCAAGATGCTCGTGGCCAAGCCGGGTGACGCGCCCATCCTCAACATCCGCCCGCGGCAGTATTTCCAGCAAGCCATCGTCATCACCTTGCTCAACCCCAAGGCGATCGTGTTCTACATGGCCTTTTTCCCGCTCTTCGTGGACCCGGCGCAGCACCGGGGCTTGGTGACCTTCGGCGCCATGGCCGCCACCATCGCCGTGCTCACCTTTGCCTACGGTTTGATCGTCACCTTGTTGACCCATTTCCTCGCCGAGCGCATGCGCGCAAACCCGCTGATTGGCCGTGTCTTGGAGAAGGTCGCGGGCGTCTTTCTCATCGGTTTCGGCATCAAGCTGGCCATCTCGAAGTAAACACAGATGGCCAAGATTTTCTGTATTGCGAACCAGAAGGGCGGCGTCGGCAAGACCACCACCACGGTGAATCTGGCCGCCGGCCTGGCCAAGGTGGGCCAGCGCGTGTTGATGGTGGACCTCGACCCGCAGGGCAACGCCACCATGGGTTCGGGTGTGGACAAGCGGCAGATGGCCCTGTCGGTCTACGATGTGCTGCTCGAATCCGCCTCCGTGGCCGAAGCGGCGGTGTTTTCCGAGAAGTGCGGTTACCACGTGCTCGGCGCCAACCGCGAGCTGGCGGGCGCCGAGGTGGAGCTGGTGGAGGTGGACCGGCGCGAAAAGCGCCTGAAGACCGCGCTGGCCGAGGTGCTGGACACCTACGACTTTGTGTTGATCGACTGCCCGCCCAGCTTGAGCATGCTCACGCTGAATGGCTTGTGCGCCGCCCACGGCGTGATCGTGCCCATGCAGTGCGAGTACTTCGCGCTCGAAGGCCTGACCGATCTGGTCAACACCATCAAGCAGGTGCACGCCAACTTGAACAAGGACCTGGCCATCATCGGCCTGCTGCGCGTCATGTTCGACCCGCGCATCACCCTGCAACAGCAGGTGAGCGACCAGCTCAAGGCCCACTTCGGCGACAAGGTGTTCGATACCGTGATCCCGCGCAACGTGCGCCTGGCCGAGGCGCCGAGCTACGGCTTGCCCGGTGTCATCTTCGACCCGTCCGCGCGCGGCAGCCAGGCCTTTGTGGCCTTTGCCACCGAGATGGTGGCCCGCATCGGCAAGCTCTGAGTCACTGTTTCACGTGAAACCTCAAAACGTCCTCATCTTGCCCGGCTGGCAAAACAGCGGCCCCGACCACTGGCAGAGCCGTTGGGAAGCGGCCCACAGCTACCGCCGCGTGGACCAGCACGACTGGCTTCAACCCCGCCGTGGCGACTGGATTGCCCGGCTGGAAGAGGTGTTGTTCACTTGCGACGAACCCGCCGTGCTGGTGGCCCACAGCCTGGGTTGTCTGCACACCGCCGCCTGGGCCGCCCATTCGCAGAACACCGTGCGCGTGAAAGCCGCGCTTCTGGTGGCGCCCGGCGACGCCGAGCGAGAAGAGATGCGCCCGGTGTTGCCCAGCTGGTCGCCCATTCCCATGCAGCGCCTGCCGTTTCCCAGCGTGCTCGTGGGCAGCCGCAACGACCCGTACTGCAGCTTCGAGCGCGCCCAAGCCTTCGCCTCCGCCTGGGGTTCGCGCTTTGTCGACCTGGGCGAGGCGGGCCACATCAACGCCGAATCTGGCCTGGGCGACTGGCCCGCGGGTCACGCGGTGCTCGCCGAACTCATGAACCTCTGACTTTCCGAAAGCGACACGACCCATGGTCACGAAAAAACCCAAGGGCCTCGGCCGCGGACTCGAGGCCCTGCTGGGCCCCAAGGTGCTGGACGCCGTGCCGGCCGATGCCGGCCTGCCGTCGAGCCTGTTGCTCACCGACTTGGTGGCCGGCCAATACCAGCCGCGTACCCGCATGGACGAGGGCGCTCTCTACGAGCTGGCCGAGAGCATCAAGGCACAGGGCGTGATGCAACCGATCCTGGTGCGCCAGCTGGCCGAGGGTCCGAACGCCGGCAAGTACGAGATCATCGCGGGCGAGCGGCGTTTCCGCGCCTCGAAGTTGGCGGGCCTGGACAGCGTGCCGGTGCTGGTGCGCGACGTGCCCGACGAGTCGGCCGCGGCCATGGCATTGATCGAGAACATCCAGCGCGAAGACCTCAATCCATTGGAAGAGGCCCACGGCCTTCAACGCCTGGTGAAAGAGTTTGGGCTCACTCACGAGCAGGCCGCCCAGGCTGTGGGCCGCTCGCGCAGTGCCGCCAGCAACCTGCTGCGCCTGCTGCAACTGGCCGAACCGGTGCAGACCATGCTGATGGCCGGCGACCTCGACATGGGCCACGCGCGTGCGCTGCTGGCGCTGGACAAGGCCAACCAGATCACGGCCGGCAATCAGATTGCGGCCAAAAAGATGTCGGTGCGCGAGGCCGAGAGCCTGGTGAAGAAGCTCGGTGCCGAGTTCGCGTTGTCGCCGCAAAAGCTCAAAAAGGACAAGTCGCGCGACATCCGCCGCGTGGAAGAAGAGCTGGCCGATCTGCTGATGGCCGAGGTCGAGGTGCGCGTGAAGAAGCGCGTGAAGCGCCACGGCCGTGTCGAAGAGATGGGCGAACTGGCCATCCAGTTCGGTTCGCTGGACGAACTCAATGGCCTGATCGACAAGCTGCGCGGCGCCCGCTGAGGGCAGGGCTCAATCCCGGTTGCCGCGGTCGTTGCCTCGCCTGGGCTCCTCGTTCTCGGGCCGGCGCTGGCCGCCGGGCTGACGCTCCTGCCCGCGGTTGGGTAGCTCCATGCGGGGCTGCTCCGGCCGTGCCTGGGGCTGGGGCTGGGGCTGCATTTGCTGCCGCACCCGGGGCTCGGGTGCTGTGCGCTGCTCGGGCCGGCGTTGTTCGGGTTCGGGGCGCTCCACCCGCGCTGGCCTCTCCATCCGCTCTGGGCGCTCAATGCGCTCAGGGCGTTCAATGCGCTCAGGGCGTTCAATGCGCTCCTGTCGTTCCATCCGATCGGGCTGGCGCACATCCTCCCGCTCCTGGGGTCTTGGCGCCGCCCGCTGCGGCTGGGTGAGCTGCTGGCGCACCACCGGTTCTCGCGGCTGGTAGCGGTACTTTTCGGAGCGGATGTCGTCCTGTTGCGCGGCCTGCGGGTAGCGTCCCTGCGGGTAGTTGCGCTGGTAGTCGGGCAGGGGTGCTGGCGCCGGGGCCTTGCTGCGGTCCCAGCGGTCCCAGCCGGGTCGGCGCTGTTCCCAGTCACGGCCCCAGCGCTCGTTCCAGCGTGGTGGCCCGTCGGCCCGCCAGTCGGTGAAATACACAGGCGGTCGGCGGTAGTACCGCACCGGCACACGCAGCAGGTAGACCGGCACATAGACGGGCTCCATCACGCGCCACGGGCCGTTGTACCAGCTGCTGTAGAACCAGTCGTCGTCTTCGAAGACCCAGTACAGACCGTCGTAGAAGAAGAAATTGCCCGGGGCCTGCGGCGCGTAGTAGACCGGGTAGCCCGGCACGCGCTGCAGTTGGGGATACACCGGCAGGTTGATGCCGATGCTCACGGAGATCTGGGCCTGTGCGGACGGCACCTGCATCAGCAGGAGCGGCAAGGCGAGGAGCAGGTGGCGCATGGTGTTCTCGATCCTGAAGGGGCTCTGGCGACGCCGGCCTTCCAGCATGGACCCGACGGCGCGTTCGGTCCATGCGCTGGCGCACGCACCGCACGCGCCACAGGCCGTCCTCACATCGAGAAAATCTTCCCCGGATTCATGATGTTGTCCGGGTCGAGCGCCCGTTTGATGGTGCGCATCATGTCCACCGCGCCGCTGCCGGCCTCGGTGAGCAGGAAGTCCATCTTGTGCAGGCCCACGCCGTGTTCGCCGGTGCAGGTGCCTTCCAGGCTGAGCGCGCGCGTCACCAGCTTGTGGTTGAGCGCTTCGGCCAGCGTGTGTTCTTCGGGCTTGGTCGGGTCGATCAGATAGCCGAAGTGGAAGTTGCCGTCGCCCACGTGGCCGACGAGAAAGTAGGGCAGGCCGGCGGCGTCGGCCTCCAGCACCGAGTCGAGCAGGCAGTCGGCCAGGCGGCTGATGGGCACGCAGGTGTCGGTGGAGATGGCGCGGCAGCCCGGCTTGCTCTGGATGGCGGCAAAGTAGGCGTTGTGCCGCGCGGTCCACAGGCGGGTGCGTTCTTCGGGCGTGTCGGCCCATTCGAAGGCCTGTCCGCCGAAGTCGCCCGCGATCTCCTGCACCGTCTCGGCCTGTTCCTTCACGCTCGCGGGCGAGCCGTGGAACTCCATGAGCAGCATGTTTTCTTCGCGCAGGCCCAGCTTGCTGTGCGCGTTGACCATGCGCACGGTGTTGTGGTCGATCAACTCGCAACGCGCGATCGGCACGCCGAGCTGGATCACCTGAATCACAGTTCGCACGGCGGCCTCGATGCTGGGGAAAGAACAGGTGGCGGCCGAAATGGCTTCGGGCAGCGGGTAGAGCTTGAGCGTGACTTCGGTGATGACACCCAGCGTGCCTTCGCTGCCCACCATCAGGCGCGTGAGGTCGTAGCCGGCCGATGATTTTTTGGCACGTGTGCCGGTGCGGATGACTTCACCGCTGGCGGTCACCACCTCCAGCGCCAGCACGTTTTCCCGCATGGTGCCGTAGCGCACCGCGTTCGTGCCGCTGGCCCGCGTGGCCGCCATGCCGCCAATGGACGCGTCGGCACCCGGGTCGATCGGGAAAAACAGACCCTCACTCTTCACCGCTTCGTTCACCGCCTTGCGCGTCACGCCGGGCTGCACCGTCACCGTGAGGTCTTCGGCGTTGATGGTGAGCACGCTGTTCATGCGGCTCACGTCGATGCTGATGCCGCCCTGCACCGCGAGCAGATGGCCTTCGAGCGAGGAGCCCACACCGAACGGGATCACCGGCACGCGGTGCTGCGCGGCCAGCTTCACCGCGTCGGCCACGTCCTGCGTGCTCTGCGCAAACACCACCGCTGCCGGTGGCGGCACCTCGTACACCGACTCGTCGCGGCCGTGCTGTTCGCGCACCACCAAGGCGGTGGAACACTGCGCGCCAAAGCGGGCCTGCAGGGCTGCGATCAGCTCGGGCGGCACCGCGCGCTGGTGCACTTGCGGGGCGAGGTGGCTGTGGGCGGTGGGGGCGTTCATGGGCGGTCTCCGGGCTGTTTTGTGCAGCCGGCCAGTTTAAGCCCGCAGCCCCCGAGGTGGTGCCCTGCGAGGGGGCTCTCAGCTGCGGGCTTTCCCGGCCTGCAGCAGGGCGGGCGTGGTGCTGTGGACCCGCGTGGCGCCGTGTGCCGTGGTGTTGCCAGAAGAGCCTGTGAGGCTGGTGGCCTGGCCGGTGATGCGCACAGCGTGGGCCGCAGGCATGCTGGCCATGCCGGCCAGCCCCAGGGTGCAGGCGGCGAGCAGTTGAACGCTGCGGGCTTCGAAGTCGGCGAGTCGTTGTCGGCATTGCGCCATCGGTGTCTCCTGTGGGTGGAACGGGGAACCATTAACACCCGCACCGGCGCATGAAGCCAGCCTTCTTGCCTCACGTTGCCTTGTTCACATTTCCCTTCACCCCGTTACGGCAGGTCAAAGTTGCACAATCCGGTAACTCCGACTCAATCCAAGGACCTTCCATGGGCAACCGCCTCACCCAGATCGCCACCCGCACCGGCGACGCCGGCACCACCGGGCTGGGCGACAACACCCGCGTCTCCAAGAACAGCCTGCGCGTGCACGCCATGGGTGACGTGGACGAACTCAACTCGACCATCGGCGTGCTGCTCTGCGAAGACATGGCGCCCGAGGTGCGCACCCTGCTGGTGGAGATCCAGCACCAGCTCTTCAACCTCGGCGGCGAGCTGTCCATTCCCGGCTACGAGCTGCTCAAGCCCGAGGCCGTGATCGCGCTGGACGAAGCCCTCGCCACCCACAACGAAACGCTGCCGCGCCTGCAGGAGTTCATCCTGCCCGCCGGCTCGCGCGCCGCCAGCCAGGCCCACATATGCCGCACCGTGGCGCGCCGCGCCGAGCGCGCGGTGGTGGCGCTGGGCAACGAAGAAGCGCTGAAGGACACACCGCGCCAGTACCTCAACCGCCTGAGCGATCTGATGTTCGTGCTGGCCCGCGTGCTCAACCGCATGAACGGTGGCGACGATGTGTATTGGAAGAGCGAGCGCATGGCCAAGGGTGCGGCCGAATGAAAGCCGCGCTGATCGTGGTGGCCTGCATGGCCGCCGCGCTGTCGAGCGCCGCCTCGGCGCAAAACAAGCCGCCAGCCAAGTCCGCCCCCAAAGCCACAGAAGTGACGCTGGTCTGCGAAGCCGTCTACATGCCTGCGCGAACCACCTGGACACGCACGGTGAGCATCGGTTACGACAAGAAGCGCGTGCGCTCGGTGCAGATCGACGGCGTTCCGGTCTACACCTTCGCGATCCAGGACACGGTGATCCTCACGGCGGTGGACAACGAGCGCATCCAGATCGACACGGCGGCACAGACCTGGAGCAGCGACTTCAGGGGGCAGGCCACGGCGATGGGGCGGTGCGAGCGGGGGTGAGCGCCGGGTCGGGAGGCATCACCTCGGCGCCAGCACCGCCATCGTGATCCGCGACACGCAGGTCAGCTCGCCGGCGTCGTTTGTCATGTCGATCTGCCACACCTGCGTGGTGCGCCCGATGTGCACCGGGCGTGTGATGCCGGTCACCCAGCCGCTGGTGGCGCCCTTGAGGTGGTTGGCGTTGATGTCCAGGCCCACGGCGCGGTGGCCTTCGGGGGCGCTGTAGGCCGCGCCGCACGAGCCCAGCGTTTCCGCCAGCACCACGCTCACGCCGCCGTGCAGCAGTCCGTAGGGCTGCTTCGTGCGCGTGTCCACCGGCACCCGGGCCTTGATGAAGTCGGGGCCGACTTCCAGGAACTCGATGCCCAGGTGCTCCACGGTGGTGCCCACGTGGATGCTGGCGAGTTCTTCGATGGAGATGGATTTTTTCCAGATGGGCACGGTCAGACTCCTGAGGTTGAAGGCGCCCACTATAGGCACACCCCTGAAGATGCGGTGAACGCCTACAGGCGCCAGGCGTCTTTGCCCCCACCATGCACGACGGAGGTCACCCCTCATGACACACACCCGCCGCTGGGTCATCGCCGCAGCCGCCTTCGCGGCGCTGCTCGCCGTCACATCGCTGGCGCTGTGGGTGCTCGTGCCCGACGACGACGAACTCGCGCGTCGTGTGGAGGCGGAGTTTGAGGCGCGCCTGGGCCAGAAGCTCGTGGTGGGGGCCGTGCACTGGCGCTTGTTCGGGCTGCCCAGGGTGGAGGTGCTGGACGCTCACACGGTGCAGCCCGAAGCCATTCGGGTTCGCCGTATCGCGATGTACCCGGCGCTCATGCCCTTGTTGCGTCAGGAGCTCGTCATCAACCGGCTGGAGGTGGACGGCGCCGTGCTGCCGCGCAACGCCTTGGCCGCTTTCCGAGGCAAGGCGCAGGACGAGATGGACTCGGTGGTCCTGCGCGCCGTGGAATTCACCGACGCGACCTACATCGCCTTCAACGGAATCCCTGTGGTGTACGAGGGCGCGGTCGAATTTGACGGTGACCAACTGCCGCAGCGCGTTGAGGTTCGCCGCCCCGACGCGAAACAGCCCACCTCGCTGGTGGCCACGCGCGAGGGCAAGTCCGACAACGGCGCCGAACAATACGAGCTGCGCGTGGAGGGCGGCGGGGGCTCGGCGCGCGGGCAAGCGCGGCTGGCCACGGCGGCCGATGGCCGCATGGTGCTCACCGGCGAACTGGCGCCGCGCGGCATTGAAGTGCAGTCGCTGCTCGATGCCTTTCACCGTCGCTCGCCCGTCAGCGGCGTTGCTTCGGGTCAGACGGCATTGCGCGCTGACGGGGACACGGTGCAGGCACTGATCCGCTCACTGCATACGCGCAGCGTGCTCACGGTGGTGCGCGCAAAAATCCTGCGCTTCAACATGGAGGCGGCCGTCAAGTCGGCCGGCCAGGAACGTGCCGGCGAGACGCCGCTGGACAGCCTCAGCACCGTGGTGGACACGCAGAACACCGAGCAAGGGATGAAGGCGGTGTTCACCAACGTGAAGGCGGCGGCGGGCACCTACACCGCCACCGGTCAGGCCACCCTCTACCGCATGCAGATCGACGCGCAAGGCCGGTTGGAAGTGGGCGGTGGCCTGGTCGAGGTGCCCTTCTCGGTGCAGGGGCCGACCCAGCAGCCATCGTTCAGCGTGGCCTGGGAAGTGCTGGCCGGTGCCGCCATCGGCACGGCGGTGTTGCCGGGCATCGGTACCGTCCTCGGGGCCAAGATCGGCGGGGTGGTGGGTGGGCCGCCGAAGCCACCGCCGCCGGACCGGGTTCGACGATGACGGCCGCGCCTTCTCGCCGTGCGGCGCAGGTGCTCAGGCCTTGCCGCGGCTGAGCAGCCAGTAGAGAAAGATCGCGCCGAAGGTGGCGGTGCCGATGCCGCCCAGACCGAACTGGCCGAACTTCAACGTGTACTCGCCCGTGCCCAGGATGATCGGAATGGCGGCCACCAGCAGGTTCTTGTTGTCGGAGAAATCGACCTTGTTGTCGACCCAGATCTTGGCGCCGGCAATGGCAATGAGGCCGAACACCACGATGGACACGCCGCCCATCACGGCCAGCGGAATGGCCTGGATCAGCGCGCCGAACTTCGGTGAGAAACCCAGCACGATGGCGATGACCGCGGCCACCACAAACATGGCGGTGGAATAGATCTTGGTGGCGGCCATCACGCCGATGTTTTCGGCGTAGGTGGTCACGCCCGTGCCGCCTGCCGCGCCGCTCACCATGGTGGCCACGCCGTCGCCGATGAAGGCCCGTCCGAGGTACGGGTTGAGGTCGCGCCCGGTCATGGCGCTCACGGCCTTGATGTGGCCCAGGTTCTCGGCCACCAGGATCAGCGCCACCGGCGCAATCAGCAAAATGGCCTGCGCCTGGAACACCGGCGCGGTGAACGTGGGCATGCCGAACCACGGCGCCTGGGCGATGCCCGAGACGTTGATGGGTTGGCCCAGACCCAGCCCGTTGGTGAGCACAGCGTAGATCACGCTGGCCACGACAAGGCCCACCAGGATCAGCAGGCGTTGTGTCATGCCGCGCGCATACACGGCCACCAGCGCCACGCTGATGAAGGTGATGGCCTGCATCCAGGCATCGAACCCGGTGGGCGCCATGTTCTTGATGGGAATGGCCGCGAGGTTCAGGCCGATGACGGCCACCACCGTGCCGGTCACCACCGGCGGCATGAGGCGCTCGATCCAGCCGGTGCCCGTGGCTTGCACCAGGACGCCGATGAGCGTGTACAGCGCGCCGCAGAAGATGATGCCGCCCAGCGCCACGCCCAGGTTGGTGTTGGGGCCCGGGCCTGCATAGCCGCTGGCGGCGATCACCACGCCGATGAACGCAAAGCTCGATCCGAGGTAGCTGGGCACCCGCCCGCCGGTGATGAAGAAAAAGATGAGCGTGCCGATGCCGCTCATGAGGATGGCCACGTTGGGGTTGAAGCCCATCAGCAAGGGTGCCAGCACCGTGGCGCCAAACATCGCAATGACGTGCTGCACGCCCATCGCGGTGGTCTGCGGCCAGGGCAGTCGTTCATCGGGGGCGATCACGCCACCGTTGTCGAGCGTGGTGGACGGTTTCTCGGTCCAGTTGAACAGGCCCATGCGATGTCTCCTTGTTGTGGGTGATGGCCGCCCCTCAGGCCGGCAGGCATTGTGCCCGCAAAGCCATGCCCACCCGGGCGACGCAGGGCGGCCCTATGCGCCGAGGGCTGGCAGCACCTCGCCCCGGCTCTCGCCGAACCCGATCCTCGCCGCGCCCGGCTTCTCGCACCAGCCACGCAGGATCACGGTGTCACCGTCCTCAAGAAAGGTGCGCGCTTCACCCGTGCCCGGCAGCGGGATGCTGCGTGTACCACCCAGGCTGAGCTCCACGATTGCACCAGCCTCGTCCAGCGTGGGTCCGGAGATGGTGCCGGTGCCCAGCAGATCGCCCGGCTGCAGGTTGCATCCGCCCACGCTGTGCTGCGCCACCATCTGCGCAATCGTCCAGTACTGATGGCGAAAGCTGGTGCCACTGAGCCGGTCGGGTGCGATGCCGCGTTCGCGGTGCTGGCGCGATTCAAGTTGCACTTCCAGCTGCACGTCGATGGCGCCCTGTGCGCGGTTGCGTTCGGTCTGCAGATAGGCCAGCGGCTGGGGGTCGGCTGCTGGCCGCTCGAACGGCAGGCGGTAGGGTGCGAGCGCTTCCAGCGTCACGATCCAGGGTGAGACGGTGGTGCAGAAGTTCTTGCCCAGGAAGGGCCCGAGCGGGTTCATTTCCCAGAACTGCTGGTCCCGCGCCGACCAGTCGTTGAGCAGGCACATGCCGAAGATGTGGTCTTCGGCCTCGGCGAGCGCGACGGGTTCGCCCATCGCGTTGCCCAGGCCGATATAGAAACCCATCTCGAGTTCGAAGTCGAGCCGGTGGCAGGGGCCGTACACCGGTGCGCTGGCGCCCGTGGGCATGGCCTGGCCCATGGGCCGCTTGAACGGCGTGCCGCTCACCACCACGCTGGAGGCGCGGCCGTGGTAGGCGATCGGCAGCCACTGGAAGTTGGGCGAGAGCGGGGCGTCGGGCCGGATCACGCGTCCCACGTTGCGTGCGTGGTGGATGGACGTGTAGAAGTCGGTGTAGTCGCCGATGCGCGTGGGCACACGCATCTCCACCTCGGACAGTGGCACCAGGCTGGCGCGCAGCGCACTCACGCCGGGGCCGTTGGCACCGGTCTTCAGCAGGTCAAACAGCGCGTGGCGCAGCGCGCGCCAGGCCGCCGGGCCCAGCGCCAGAAAGTCGTTGAGCGCGTCGCCGGTGCAGGCGTTCACCGCTTGCGCCGCCGGGCCCGACACCGCGCCTTCGCGCGCGATGGCTGCGAGGTCGATCACCTGGTCGCCAATGGCCACGCCACCGCGAAAGGCTTCGCTGCCGCCAGCGCGGCGGAACACGCCGAAGGGCAGGTTCTGGATGGGAAAGTCGGTGCCCGGTGCGTTGGCCGATTCGAGCCAGCTGCGGACGGCGGGATCGTGGGTCTGGTTGAGTTCCATGGTCATGCGGCCGTGGCTTGCAAGGCGTCGTCGAAGATGGCGACGGCGCGGGTCCAACCGGCGGAGGCGCCCCGGATCTTGTGTGGGAAACACGAGATGAAGAAGCCGCTGGCCGGCAGGGCTTCGAGGTTGTGCATCTTCTCGAGGTGGCAGTAGCCGATGTCGCGCCCCGCCTTGTGGCCTTCCCAGATCAGCGAAGCGTCTTTCGTCTCACCGTACTTCTGTGCGGTGTGCACGAAGGGTGCGTCCCAGCTCCAGGCGTCGGTGCCGGTCAGGCGCACGCCACGCTCCAGCAGATACATGGTCGCCTCGTAGCCCATGCCGCAGCCGGACGAGACGAAATCGTCATGGCCGTAGCGCGAACCGGCGCGCGTGTTCACCACCACGATTTCCAGGGGCTTGATGGTGTGTTCGATGCGCTTCAACTCGGCCTCGACATCGGTGGCGGTCACCACGTAGCCGTCGGCGAAATGGCGAAAGTCCAGCTTCACACCTGGCTGAAAGCACCACTCCAGCGGAACATCGTGGATCGCGATGGCCGGCTTTTTTTCACCCAGCGCCTGGTCCATGGTGGAGTGGAAGTGGTAGGGCGCATCGAGGTGCGTGCCGTTGTGCGTGGAGAGCTGCACCAGCTCCACCGCCCAGCCTTCGCCATCGGGCAGTTCTTCTTTTTTCAAGCCCGGAAAGAAGGGCTCGATCTGCTCGAAGGTGTGTTCGTGCGTGAAGTACTGGATCTTGGGCGCGAAGGACGGCGGGTCGCTCACC
>QBMB01000065.1:22304-25627 GCA_003241965.1 Burkholderiales bacterium
TTTTCCAGGAAGATCGAGAGGTCGACAAATCGGCGGGGCATGGTGGTCTCCGGGTGATGAATCAGGGGCGCTGCCAGCGCAGCAGACGGTGCTCGGCCAGGGCAAGCAGCACGTTGCTCACGAAGCCCATGGCCCCGAGCAAGACGATGCCGGCAAACAGGTCACTCGCCTGGAAGGAGCGCGCAGCCAGCAGGATGGCCTGGCCCAGGCCGGGCTGCGAGGCGATCATTTCGCCCACCACCGAGACGATGAGCGCGACCGTGAGCGACAGGCGCATGCCGGCCAGGATGTCTGGCAAGGCATTGGGCAGGCCGATCTTGAGAACGAAGGCGAGGTGGCCGAGTTGCAGCGAACGCGAGACCTCGCGCAGCTGTGGGTGCACGTGGGCCAGGCCATGCAGCGTGGCCAGCAGCACCGGCCACATGGCACCAAAGGCCACCACCGCCAGCACCATGTTGCCCGACAGACCAAACAGCGCAATGGCCAGCGGCATCACGGCCGACGCCGGCAGCGGGCGGATGAATTCCAGCGTGGGCGCGATCCATTCGCGGGCCCGCACCGAGCTGCCGATGAGCGCGCCCAGCGCGATGCCCAGGGCGCTGGCCAGCACCCAGCCGCTGACCATGCGGCTGAGCGTGGCCCAGGTGTAGGCCACGAGGTCGCCGCCGGACAGACCCTGCACCAGACTCTCCAGCGTGGCCTGGGGTGAAGGAAGAAAGGCGCGGTTGACCCAGCCGCTGGTGCTGGCCGCCCACCACAGGGCGATGAAGGCACCCAGCACCAGCAGCGACCCGCCAGCGCTGGCCAGGTTGGACCCGGTGGTGTGGAATCGCTTCATGCCGCCTGCTCCCCCATGCGGCGTGCCACCGAACGTTGCAGCGCCAGCGCCGCCACGTTGATGGCATAGCCCACCACGCTGATCCAGGCCAGCCAGGCCAGCATCAGCGCCGGGTCCAGGCTTTGCTGCGCGATCATCATGGCGTAGCCCATGCCATAGGGATTGGCCGCGATCTCCACCGTGACCGCGACCACCAGGGCAATCGCCACGCCCAGGCGAAGCGCCACGAACAGGCGCGGAACGATGGCCGGGCCGACGATCCAGGCGAAGCGCTGCAGCGGTGAGAGCTGCAGCGCGCGCGCCACTTCGAGCAGGCGCGGCTCCACCTGCTGCACCGCGGCCTGTGTGAGCACCAGCATGGGCCACAGGCACGCGAAGGCGACCACGCTCACTTCCATGCGCAGGCCGAACCCGAACACCAGCATGGCCAGCGGAATCAGCGCCACCGACGGGATCGGACGCGCGACCTCCACGCTGAGATAGCCCATTCGTGCGGCGCGTCGCGACAGGCCCAGCAGCGTGCCGAGCAACACACCACCGAGCGCGCCGATCAGCAGGCCCAGCGCGGCGCTGCCCAGCGTGAAGGCCGTGGCTTCCAGGAGCGAGCCGTCCATGACCGCGTTGCCGAAGGCGCGCAGCGCTGCACTCGGCGGCGCGATGGCGTCGCTGCCCTGGCCGGTGGTGCGCGCCCAGAGCTCCAGCGCCCCGATCAGCAGCGCGGGAAACGCGAGGGATTTCAGGGGGAGAGCCATGGCGTTCAGTGGCCCAGATAGTGGTAGAGCTCGCGGCGCAAACGCAGGAACTCGGGGTGTTCCTTGGTGCCGAGCTGATCACGCGGCTGGGGCAGTGGCACGTCGATCAACGCCGCCAGGCTGGGCTGCTCGGGTGTGGGGTTGCTGCGCAGAGCGATCACGCGGTCGCCCAGGTACAGCGCCTCCTCCAGGTCGTGGGTCACGAACATCACCGTGAGGCCTTCCTCGCGCACCAGCCGCGCGAGTTCGTCCTGCAAGTTTTCGCGCGTCATGGCGTCCAGCGCTCCAAAGGGCTCGTCCATCAACATCACGTCGGGCTGCTGCGCCAGGCAGCGCGCGATCTGCACGCGTTGCTGCATGCCGCCCGATAGCTGGGCCGGGAACTTGTCTGCGTGCGCACCCAGGCCAACGGTTTTCAGCACGCGCTCGATGCGCGCAGGCCGGTCTGCCACGGGTACCCGCGCAGCCTCCAGCGCCAGGCTCACGTTGGCCTGCACCGTGCGCCAGGGCAGCAGGGCGCGCCCGTAATCCTGGAACACGAAGGCCACCTCGCGGCTGGGGCCGGTGATGGTCTTGCCCTGGCGTTGCACGCGTCCGCTGCTGGGCGCTACGAAGCCGGCAGCGGCGCGCAGCAGCGTGGTCTTGCCACAGCCCGAGGGACCGATCACGCAGACGAATTCACCTCGGCCAATGGAGAGATCCGTGGGCGAAAGGATCTGCCGACCGCCCAGGGTGATGGACACACGGTCGAACTGCAGGACGGTATCGGTCATGGGTGCAGCGTGCTCACTTCGCGATCAGGCGCGTCACGTCGAGCGTTCCCCTGAGCATGTCCTGCTCCTTCATGAGGTTGACCCAGTAGGTGAGCTGCTTTTCGGTGACCACCGGCCCGGGTGGCGAGATCTGGATTTTGGCGATCACCTCGGGCGGCAGCTTGATGTATTTGCCGATCGCAGCGCGCACCGCGTCGTTGTTCTTCGGTTGCTGCATGAAGGTGGCGGCTTCCTGCACCGCTTCCCGGAATGCGCGCGCCGCTCCGGCGTTCTGCGCCACCCAGTCGCGCCGCGCGGTGTGGATGATGGTGGGCTGGTTCTCGGGCAGAAAGGTCGAGTAGTACGAGGCCACGTAGCCGATGCCGCTGTCGGTGATGCGGCTCATGAACGGGTCGGCGCTGACCACCGCATCGACCGAGCCCCCACGCAGCAGGTCGCCGTGCTGGGGGAAGGAGGCTTCGACAAAGTTGACGGTCTTGAAGTCCACGCCTTGCGTTTTGAGCCAGCCACGAAAGGTCACGTGCAGAAACGCACCGAGTCCGGGCACGCCGATCTTCTTGCCCACGCAGTCCTTCGCCGTGCGAATGCCGCTGCCGGCCTTGGCCACCAGGCCGAAGCCGGTGATGGTTTTGGAGGTCACGCCGCCACCGGCCACGACCACGTGGTCCAGCCCTCCGTCAACCGATTGCAGGAACACGCTGGGCGTGGGTCCGCCGATTTGCAGCGAGCCCGCCTGCACCGCGGCCGGGATGGTGGAGTTGATCGGGATGAACTTGAGTTCCACGTCGAGCGCACGCTTCTGAAAGTAGCCGTTTTCTGCCGCGATGAACACCGAGGCGAAATCGGTGACCGCGGTGTATCCGAAGACGATCTTCGTGCTGCCCTGCGCGAACGCGGGCAGGCTGATGGCGGCTGGAACAGCGGCCAGTGCGGCCAGGGCGGTGCGTCGTTTCATGGGTG
>QBMB01000066.1:0-922 GCA_003241965.1 Burkholderiales bacterium
GAATTCGGGGTTGGGGGTCGGGGTGGGTGTCTGGGCCCAGGCCGCAGAGGGCAGCAGGGCGGCGCAACAAAGGAGCAGAGCGGCTTGGCGTGGGTTCATCAGGGTGCGAGTCCTCTCGAGCGTCAGGGTTCACCCGATCTTAGCCACGCACCCTGCGTGGGTGTCTCAGTTCAATGCGGCATCGAGTAACAGCATGAACACGAAGCCCGCCAACAGCGTGGCCGTGGCCATGGTTTCGAAACCGTTGCGGTGCGTCTCCGGAATGATCTCGTGGCTGACGACAAACAGCATCGCGCCGGCCGCCAGCGCCAGGCCCAGCGGGTAGAACACCGGCACACTGCCGAGCAGCCACAAGCCCAGGATGGCACCCAGTGGCTCAGCCAGGCCGGTGAGTGCGGCCACGCCCCAAGCCTGCGCCGCGCTGCGGCCCAAGGTGCGCAGCGCCATGGCCACGATCAGGCCTTCGGGCATGTTCTGCAAGCCGATGGCCAGCGCCACCGAAGCGCCCGCCTGCGTGGCGCCCGCATTGCCCACACCCGCATAGGCTGCGCCGACCGCCAGGCCTTCGGGCACGTTGTGAATCAGGATGGCCAGCACCATGAGCTTGGCGCCCTGCACCGCCGGGTCCGTGTGTGCAGCTGCGTGGCCCTGCGCGGCTGGCGGCAGCACTGCGTGTTCGTGCGGCGTGAAGCGGTCAACCGCGAGCATGAGCCCCATGCCCAGCGCGAGGCCCAAGCCGCTGAGCGCAGCGGCGCCAACACGGCCACCGAAGAGCGCTTGCCCCGCGTCCAACGAGGGCAGCAGCAGCGCGAAGATGGCCGCGGCCAGCATGATGCCGGCCGAGAACGACAAGAGCGCGGCCTCTTGCAGCTTGCTCACGCGCTGCACCAGGAACACCGGCAATGCGCCGACGGCCGTGGCC
>QBMB01000066.1:932-9770 GCA_003241965.1 Burkholderiales bacterium
CGACGCCTGCACGCCGGCGGCCATGGCGCTGCCCTGGTCGGCGGCGTCCCACCAGGCGCGGGTGGGCGCCCAGAAGGTGCTCAGCGCGGCCAGGCCAGCCATCACGAGCAGACCGGCGCCCAGGGCCAGCAAGGCGTTGCGCAGTGCGTGTGCTGGCAGCTGCAGGTCGAAGGCGGGGCGGACTTGCCGGATCAGTTCTGCCATGGTGTTGTGCTCCTGCATTCAATAGTCAAAGGGAGACGGTGCACCCGGTATGAGAGTTTGGCAAAAGCTATTGCTGCGCGCCATTTGATCGTTCCAATCAAGCCCATAGAGCGCACTGGCTTGCCTATAGTCGCTGCGCTGCGCTCCTCAGTCTTTGGCCCCCGGACAACCCGCCATGCCCCCACTTCCCGACAACGCCTTTCACCCCTTGTCTCGCGCCGAGTGGCGCGCCTGGCTGGTGGCGCATCACGCACGGGCCGCCGGTGTCTGGCTGATCACTTACAAAGTGGCCACGGGCCAGCCGCGCGTCACCTACGACGAGTCGGTGCAGGAAGGCCTGTGTGTGGGCTGGATCGACAGCAAGCCCAACAAGCTCGACGCGCAGCGTTCGATGCTCTGGTTTGCACCGCGCAAGCTGGGCACGGGATGGTCGGCACCCAACAAGGCGCGTGTGTTGCTCCTGGAAGCCGCCGGTTTGATGCTGCCCGCCGGGCAGGCCAAGGTGGATGCCGCGCGGGCGGATGGGTCGTGGAATGCGCTGGATGCGGTCGAGGCGCTGGCGATACCCGATGACCTGGCGCTGGCGTTGGCCGCGTACCCCGAGGCACCAGCGCACTTTGCAGCGTTTCCCCGATCGGCCAAGCGCGGCATTCTGGAGTGGATACAGAACGCCAGGCGCACTGAAACCCGCGCCACGCGGGTGGCAGAAACCGCGCGCCTGGCCGCCCGCAACGAGCGGGCCAACCAGTGGCGCGGCCCGCGACCGGGCACTTGATCAGCTGAAGAACGACTTTGCCTTCTCGAACCAGCCCTTGTCGTTCGGGCTGTGCTTGTGGCCACCCTTCCTGAACGACTCGTCCAGCTCTTTGAGCAGCTTGCGCTGGTGCTCGGTGAGCTTGATCGGGGTTTCCACCGCCACGTGGCAGTACAGGTCGCCGGGGTAGCTGGAACGCACGCCCTTCACACCCTTGCCGCGCAGGCGGAAGGTCTTGCCGCTTTGCGTGCCTTCGGGCAGGTCGATGGTGGCCTTGCCCGCGAGGGTGGGCACGTCGATTTCGCCACCCAGGGCGGCGATGGTCATGCTCACCGGCACCTGGCAGTGCAGGTCGTCGCCTTCGCGTTCGAAGATGTCGTGCTTGCGCAGGCGCACTTCGATGTAGAGGTCGCCCGAAGGTCCGCCGTTCTGGCCGGGTTCACCGTTGCCGGTGCTGCGGATGCGCTGGCCGTCGTCGATGCCGGCGGGGATCTTGATCTCCAGCGTCTTCTGCTTCTTGAGCTTGCCCTGGCCGTGGCAGGTGGCGCACGGCTCGGGGATGAGCTTGCCGGTCCCGCTGCACTGCGGGCAGGTCTGCTGCACGCTGAAGAAGCCCTGGCGCATCTGCACCGAGCCCTGGCCGTGGCAGGTGCTGCAGGTCTTCACGCTGGTGCCGGGCTTGGCGCCGGTGCCGCTGCAGGTTTCGCAATCGTCCCAGCTCGGGATGCGGATCTGCGTGTCCTTGCCGCCCGCCGCTTCTTCCAGCGAAATCTCCATGGCGTACGAGAGGTCGGCGCCGCGGAACACCTGGCGCCCGCTGCGCTGGCCGCGCGCACCACCGAAGATGTCGCCAAAGATGTCGCCGAACGATTCGGAGAAGCCGCCGAAGCCCTCGGCGCCGGCCGCACCACCGCGCAGGTTCGGGTCCACGCCGGCGTGACCGTACTGGTCGTAAGCCGCCTTCTTCTGCGGGTCCGAGAGCATTTCGTAGGCTTCTTTCGCCTCCTTGAATCGCTCTTCCGCCGCCTTGGCCGCATCGCCCTGGTTGCGGTCGGGGTGGTGCTTCATCGCCAGCTTGCGATACGCCTTTTTGATTTCTTCGTCTGCGGCGTTCTTGGGCACGCCCAGCACTTCGTAAAAATCGCGTTTAGCCATGGTCTTTGGGGAACAGTCCCTGGGGTTCGGTTGGAACACAAACGCCGCGGCAGGTTGCCCTGACGCGGCGGATGATCGAAAAGCTTCAGCGGATCAGGACTTTTTCACTTCCTTGACTTCGGCGTCAACGACATCGTCGTCGTTCGCCTTGCTGTTGCCTTGCGTGGAGCTCTCGGCGTTTGCGCTGGCGGCCTGTTCGGCCTGCGAGGCAGCGTACACCTTCTCGCCGAGCTTCTGGCTGGCGGACATCAACGTTTCGGTCTTGGCTTCGA
Source organism: Burkholderiales bacterium (assembly GCA_003241965.1). Classification (GTDB taxonomy): domain Bacteria; phylum Pseudomonadota; class Gammaproteobacteria; order Burkholderiales; family Burkholderiaceae_C; genus Hydrogenophaga. Next base: position 3,318 of record QBMB01000066.1, read on the forward strand.
TGGCTTCCTTGTCCTCGCCCTTGGCCGCTTCTTCCACGTCTTTCACGGCCGCTTCGATGGCTTCCTTCTCAGCCGCTTCGAGCTTGTCGCCGTGTTCGCCCAGACTCTTCTTCACGCTGTGCACCATGGCCTCGGCCTGGTTGCGTGCCTGCACGAGTTCGACCTTCTTCTTGTCGTCGGCGGCGTTGAGCTCGGCGTCTTTCACCATCTGCTGGATCTCGGCTTCCGACAGGCCCGAATTCGCCTTGATGGTGATCTTGTTTTCCTTGCCGGTGCCCTTGTCCTTGGCGCCCACATGCAGGATGCCGTTGGCGTCGATGTCGAACGAGACCTCGATCTGCGGCATGCCGCGTGGCGACGAAGGAATACCTTCCAGGTTGAACTCGCCCAGCAGCTTGTTGCCGGCAGCGATTTCACGCTCGCCCTGGAACACCTTGATGGTCACGGCTGGCTGGTTGTCCTCGGCGGTCGAGAAGGTCTGCGCGAACTTGGTCGGGATCGTGGTGTTCTTCTGGATCATCTTGGTCATGACGCCGCCCATGGTCTCGATGCCCAGGCTCAGGGGGGTCACGTCGAGCAGCAGCACGTCCTTGCGGTCACCGGAGAGCACCTGGCCCTGGATGGCAGCACCCACGGCCACGGCTTCGTCGGGGTTCACGTCCTTGCGCGGCTCCTGGCCGAAGAACTCTTTCACTTTTTCCTGCACCTTGGGCATGCGGGTCATGCCGCCGACCAGGATCACGTCGTGGATGTCGGAGACGCTGATGCCAGCGTCCTTGATGGCCATGCGGCAAGGCGCAATGGTGCGTTCGATGAGCTCTTCCACCAGGGCCTCGAGCTTGGCGCGCGTGAGCTTGATGTTCAGGTGCTTGGGACCCGACGCATCAGCGGTGATGTAGGGCAGGTTGAGGTCGGTGGCGGCCGAGCTGGAGAGCTCGATCTTGGCCTTCTCGGCGGCTTCCTTCAGGCGCTGCAGGGCCAGCACGTCCTTGGTCAGGTCGACGCCTTGTTCTTTCTTGAACTCGGTGACGATGTAGTCAATGATGCGCTGGTCGAAATCTTCACCACCCAGGAAGGTGTCGCCGTTGGTGGAGAGCACTTCGAACTGCTTTTCGCCATCAACGTCGGCGATCTCGATGATGGACACGTCGAACGTGCCGCCACCCAGGTCGTACACGGCAATTTTGCGGTCGCCCTTTTCCTGCTTATCCAGGCCGAAGGCCAGCGCCGCGGCGGTGGGCTCGTTGATGATGCGTTTCACATCCAGGCCGGCAATGCGGCCAGCGTCTTTGGTGGCCTGGCGCTGAGCGTCGTTGAAGTAGGCCGGCACCGTGATCACGGCCTCGGTCACCGGCTCGCCCAGGTAGTCCTCGGCGGTTTTCTTCATCTTGCGCAGGATGTCGGCGCTGACCTGCTGGGCCGAGATCTGTTTGCCGCGCACTTCCACCCAGGCGTCGCCGTTGTCGGCGGCCACGATGGAATAGGGCATCAGGTTGATGTCCTTCTGCACTTCTTTCTCGGTGAACTTGCGCCCGATCAGGCGCTTGATCGCGTACAGCGTGTTGCGCGGGTTGGTCACGGCCTGGCGCTTGGCCGAGGCGCCCACCAGCACCTCACCGTCTTCCTGGTAAGCCACGATCGAGGGCGTGGTGCGTGCACCTTCCGAGTTCTCGATCACCTTGGTGGTGTTGCCTTCCATGACCGACACGCACGAGTTGGTGGTGCCCAGGTCAATGCCGATGATTCGTCCCATGTTGTGACTCCGTCTAGAAAAAAGATTGTTGAAAACGATGTGGATGAGGTGTGGATAAGTCAGGCTCTTTTCAAGAGCGCAACCGCACCGAAAGCGCTATTTGGGGGCGGTAACCGTGACCAGGGCCGGGCGCAGCACGCGGTCGGCGATGGAGTAACCCTTTTGCAGGACGCTCACCACCGTGTTGGCTTCCTGCTCGGCCGCCACCATGCTGATGGCTTGGTGCTGGTGCGGGTCGAACTTCGTGGAACTCGGTGGGTTGATCTCCAGCACGCGGTGGCGCTCCAGCGCGCTCTTGAGCTGCTTGAGGGTGGCTTCAGACCCTTCGCGCAGTTGCTCGCGCGTGGCCTCCGTGATGGCCAGGCCGGCTTCCAGGCTGTCGGCCACCGGCAGCAGGCTCTCGGCAAAGCTTTCCACCGCGAACTTGCGCGACTTGCTGATTTCTTCCTCGGCGCGGCGGCGGGTGTTCTCGGCCTCGGCCTTGGCGCGCAGGAACTGCTCGGCCAGATCGGTGTTTTGTGCTTTGAGCGTGGCCACTTCCTGGGTCAGCGCGGTCAGGGCATCGGCCTCGTTGGCTGCGGCGGCCGCCATCGCCTCTTCGGGGCTCACGGGAGCGCTGTGCTCGTGGGCTGACGCATCGGTGGAAGGGTTGTCTTGGCTCATGGCAGTGAAGAAAAAAGTTCGTGAAAAAGGCGGGCAACGTGGGCCACAGGCGCAGACATGGGGACGGTTGGCCCGGTTTCAAGGAGGTGACAGTGCTTGTGCTGCAACGGGGCCACAATCGGCCCCTTTCCAACAGACGACTCAACAGGTTGAACCCATGAAACTCTTTCGCCATGGACCCGCAGGTGCCGAGAAACCCGGCCTGATCGACGCCAGCGGCACGCTGCGCGATCTCTCCGGTGTGGTGGTCGACATCCATCCGGCCACCCTGGGGCGTGATTCTATGGCCCGGCTGGCCGCGCTCGATCCGACCGGTCTGCCCGCCGTGCCGCCAGGCACGAGGTTTGGAGCCTGTGTGGGCGCTGTGGGCAACGTCATCGGCATCGGCCTGAACTACGCCGACCACGCAGCCGAAGCCGGCCTCAAAGCACCGGGCCAGCCCATCGTGTTCAACAAACACAGCGGCGCCATCTGCGGTCCCTTTGATGACGTGTGGCTGCCACCGGGCGCGCAAAAGCTCGACTGGGAGGTGGAGCTGGGCATCGTGATCGGGCGGCGCGCCTTCCACGTGAGCGAAGACCAGGCCATGGACTTCGTGGCCGGCTTCTGCCTGGTCAACGACGTGTCCGAGCGCGCCTACCAGATGGAATATGAAGGCCAGTGGGCCAAGGGCAAGAGCTACCCCACGCATTGCCCCATCGGCCCCTGGCTGGTGACGCCTGACGAGCTGGGCGATCCCCAGGACGTGGACCTGTGGCTCGACGTGAACGGCGAGCGCCGCCAGACCGGCAACACCCGCACCATGATCTTCGGCGTGAAAACCATCGTGAGCTACCTCAGCCGCTTCATGGCCTTGCAACCTGGCGACGTGATTCCCACCGGCACACCACCCGGCGTGGGCATGGGCCACAAGCCGCCGCTGTACTTGAAGGTTGGGGATGTGATGACTTTGGGTGCCCGGGGCTTGGGCGAACAACGCCAAACCGTCGTCGCGAGCCCCGCCGCCTGATCAGGCGCCCGGCTGGTGCGGTGCGGCGCTGGCCGCCACCCGCGCCTGCTGGTGCGACCATTTGGTGGCGAACTGCTGCACGTCGCTCAGGCGGCGCGCCAGCTCGGCCCCCTGGGGCGTGAGCCGGTAGCCGTGGCCGCTGTGGTCCACCAGCCGCGCCGCGCGCAGTTCCTTGATGCGGGTGTTGAGGGTGTTGGGCGTCACGCCGCCCACGCTGTCCTGCAGCAGCCGGAAGGTCTGCGGGTGGCCGTCGGAGAGGGCCCAGATCACCCGCATGGCGTAACGTGATTCGAGCAGGTCGAAGAGCTGGATCACGGCAGCGTTGTCTTTGGCACTCATGCGGATTCTCCTGGGACGCCTGGCGAAAGCCCGAAAGAGAACTATAGACACGAAGGCAGCGTGCTACCAGTTTGCTAGCTGCGTGCAGCGCAGCAATGTGGCGCAAAGAACGACGCTACGGATTTACCCGGATTGCCAGGTGCGCTTCGCGCTGGGGTGTGATGAAGACCGCCAAACCGATGACGGCTTTACGCATGCAGAGACTTCAGGGCCACGTCTGGTGCTGTGGACATGATCTTGAGCAATGCCGCCGCAGGCCCTGTCGGGCTGCGCCGGTGTTGTTCCCAATTCTGCAGCGTCTTGACGCTCACGCGCATCAGACCGGCAAACTCGCTTTGCGACAGCCCGATCTGTTCACGCACGGCCTTGGCATCGGGTGCAATGGCCTCGAAGCGGCGCGATGCCGGGGCCTTGCCCTTGGCGATCGCCTTGGCTTCTTTCAGGCTGCTCACCAGGTCTTCAAACAGTGTCTTTTCCATGCTCATAGCTCCTTGACCAATTCCCGCAAGATGGCCACTTCCTTGTCCGTCAAATTGTCTTTGCTGGACTTGGGATAAACCACCAACATGTAGATCTGATGATCGTCTTTGACCCAGTAGTAGATGGCACGAACTCCACCACTCTTGCCTCGCCCCTGCACAGCGTGGCGCAGCTTGCGGATGCCGCCGCCCCCTTTGATGAGGTCACCCCGCTCGGGATCTTCAACCAGGACGTTTTGCATCTCCCGGTACTCATCGTCGGTCAGCAACTGCGTGACGAGGCGGGTGAAGGTGGGCGTTTCGACAAACTCCATCGTTGTAATTTTATACGCCATTGGCGGATAGGCGAAGTTTCCCCAGAGAACCCGACTTCAACGCCGGTAGACCTTGCGCAGCAGGTCGGTGAGGGTCTGCAACTCGGCCGCGCTCAGGGCTTGCGTGGCTTCCTGTTCCAGGTCGGTGGCGGTTTTCTGGGCCTGTATGTGCAAGCGTTGCCCGGCCAGGGTCAGGTGCAGGCCCTGGGCGCGGCGGTCGGTGGGGTGGGGTTGGCGTTCGATCAGGCCGCGCTTGTGCAGAGCCTTGACCATGCCCACCAGGTTGGGCGGCAGGATGTCCAGCGCCGCGCAGATCTGGCGCGAGGTCACGCCCGGGTTGTGCGCCACCACGGTGAGCACCGAGAAGTCCACCGGGCGCAGGTCGTAGGGCGCCATGCGGCGCAGGAACAGCGCAATGACGGTGAGCGCGGCGCGGCGGGCGTTGTAGCCGAGCAGGGTTTCCAGATACGAGGTGTCGACTTCGGGCGCTTCACTGGGCCCGCTGCCCGTGGCGCCATCGCCCAGCAGCCCGTCGTTGGTGTCCTTCTTGCGCGGTCCGCGGGGACGGCGCATGGCGTTGGCGGTTGAAGTCTCGGGCATGGCGTCAGAGCATAGCCGGGGCGCTCTGCCCGACCGACACAGTGGTGTTCATCATGGACATGCGCATGCCGAACTCGGGCCACACCCAGCGCCAGAACGCGGCGTGCGCGGTGGCGTTGTGTTGGGGCGCTGCGGCCAACCGATCCCATGCCCAGGCCATGAGCAGCAGGGCGAGCGCACGCAGGAAGTCGTCGGCCAGCCAGAAGGCTTGATCGGGCGCTGTGTCGGACGCGCTGGTGTGCGGTACAACCTGTTCACGCACAAAGGCACCGAAGGCTTGCAAGGCCTGCCGCGTGCGCGGGCTTTGCCCGGGCTCGGCCTCCAATTCGGTGAGCAAGCCTTGCAGCGATAGAGCGCCGTCGGGCAGCGTCTTGCGCACCAGCAGGTCGATCGCCTGGATCTCGTTGGTGCCCTCGTAAATCATGGCCACGCGCGCGTCGCGCACGTGCTGCTCGATGCCCCATTCGCGCACATAGCCGTGGCCGCCGAACACCTGCAGGCAGGCACTGGCGCCAGTGAAGGCCTGTTCGGTCCAGGCCGACTTGAGCACCGGGGTGACCAGGCTGCACCAGCGTGCGGCCACGTCGCGTTGTGTGGCCTCGGGGTGGTGTTTCTGCGTGTCGAGTTCGAGCGCAGTTCGGTATGCGATCACGCGTCCGGCGTCGATCCAGGCGCGTTGGGTCTGAAGAATGCGCTGGATGGCGGGGTGCAGCGCGATCACGTCGGCAGCGCCGGCTTTGCTCGCGCTGCCGGGTGCACGCATCTGGCGGCGCTCCTGCGCGTAAGCGTTCGCCTTTTGCCAGGCCGCGTCGAGCAGGCCGATGCCCTGCAGGCCTACGAGCAGGCGCGCGGCGTTCATCATCACGAACATCGCGTTCAGGCCCTTGCCGGGCTCGCCCACGAGCGACGCGGCGGCTTCGTCAAACCGCATCACGCAGGTGGGACTGGCGTGGATGCCCATTTTTTCTTCGATGCGTTCGCAATGAACCTGGCTTCGTACCCCCACGCTCCCCACTTCGTGTGGTTCGCTGCCCCCCGAGGGGGCGGGCCTTGCTTGGGGCGGCCCGGCGCGGCGGCCGGCGCTGCCGTCCTCGTCGAACTTGGGCACCAGAAACAGCGACAAACCCCGGGGCCCCGGCGGCGCATCGGGCAGGCGCGCGAGCACCAGGTGCACGATGTTGTCGCTCAGGTCGTGTTCACCACCCGAGATGAAGATCTTGGTGCCGCTGAGCGCAAAACGCCCGTCGGCCAGGGGCACAGCCTTGGTCTGCACCAGTCCCAGGTCGCTGCCGGCGT
>QBMB01000066.1:9794-35212 GCA_003241965.1 Burkholderiales bacterium
CAGGCACATGGTGGCCAGCCACTCGCCACTGGCGAGCTTCTGCAGGTAGCGCGCTTTCAGCTCGGCGCTGCCGTGGTGACGGATGCATTCGTAGGCGCCGTGCAGCAGGCCGGGCGCCATGGTCCAGCCGTGGTTGGCGGCGTTCAGCTGCTCATGCAACACGGCCTCCACCACGGTGGGCAAGCCCTGGCCGCCGTCTTCCACGGCGCAAGCCAGCGAAGGCCAACCCGCTTGCCAGAAGGCCTGGTACGCATCGCGAAAGCCCGGCGGCATGGTGACCTCGCCCGCGTTCCACTGCGCGCCAGTCTCGTCGCCGCTGCGGTTGAGCGGCGCCACCACCTCGCCGACGAACTTGCCCGCTTCTTCGATCACTTGACCGAGCAGGGCGGTGTCGGCGTGTTCGGCCATGGCCGGCAGCTCGGCCAGGCGTTCGTGCGCGCGCAACACGTCGAACAGCACGAAGGCGTGGTCGGCCGCGCGGGGCTGGTAGGCGTTCATACCGCGGCCGCCTTGCGCGCACTGCCCAGATAGGTCTCGATCACGCGCGGGTCGCTGGCCAGCTCACTGGCCGGGCCTTGCGCGCTGAGCTCACCCATCTCCAGCACATAGCCGTGGTCGGCCACCTGCAGCGCGGCGCGTGCGTTCTGCTCCACCAGCACGATGGTCACGCCGGTCTGGCGCAGGCGCTCGATGATGGAAAAGATCTCGCGCACGATGAGTGGCGCCAGGCCCAGGCTGGGCTCGTCGAGCATGAGCAGGTCGGGGCTGGACATGAGCGCTCGGCCCACGGCCAGCATCTGGCGTTCGCCGCCCGAGAGCGTGCCGGCCAGCTGGGTGCGGCGCTCCTGCAGGCGCGGAAAGATGCCGTACACATCGTCGAGCTTGCTGCGCCATTTCGCATTGCCCAGGCGCATCTGGCGAAAGCCGCCGAGCAGCAGGTTGTCTTCCACCGGCATGGTGCCGAAAAGTTCGCGCTTCTCGGGCACCAGCGCCATGCCGTTCATCACGCGCTCTTCGAGCGAGAGGGTGGTGATGTCCTGGCCGCGAAACGTGATCGTGCCTTGCCCGGGCAGGATGCCCATGAGCGTGTTGAGCAGCGTGGACTTGCCCGCGCCGTTGGGGCCGATGACGGTGATCACGCCACCGGGCTGGACCTCGATGTCGATGCCGTGCAGCACCTCGGCGCGGCCGTAGCCGGCGCGCAGGCCCTTGACTTGAAGAATGGGTGTGCTCATGTCAGTGTTCCGTTCCGAGGTAGGCGGCGCGCACCTTGGGATCTTGCTGCACCTGCTCGGGCGGTCCCTGGGTGAGCAGGGTGCCGAACTCCATCACCACCAGGTGGTCGCAGATCTGCATGACCAGGTCCATGTCGTGTTCCACCAGCAGGATGCTCATGCCTTCATTCTTGAGCTGGCGCAGCACGCCGGCCAGAGACTGCTTCTCCTGGTGGCGCAGGCCGGCGGCTGGCTCGTCGAGCAGCAGCAGGGTCGGGTCGGCGCACAGGGCGCGTGCGATCTCCATCAAGCGCTGCGGACCCATGGCCAGGTTGCCGGCCTGCTCGTGCAGGTACTCGCCCATGCCGATGCGTTCCAGCTGGCGCTGCGCTTCGCGAAAGAGCTGTTTTTCTTCCGCGCGGTTGGTGCGCAGCATGGCCGGCAGCACGCCCTTGCGCCCGCGCGTGTGCGCGCCCAGGGCCACGTTTTCCAGCACCGTCATGTCCGGGATCATCTTCACGTGCTGGAAGGTGCGCGCCATGCCCAGCTGAGCAATGGTGCGCGAGGGTTGGCCGACGATGTTGCCGCCCTGAAACTGCACCTCGCCGCTGGTGGCTGGCAGCACGCCGGTGATGAGGTTGAAGGTGGTCGATTTGCCGGCGCCGTTGGGCCCGATCAGGCCGACGATCTGGCCCGCGTGGATCTGGAAGCTGATGTCGTTCACGGCCACCAGACCACCGAACTGCATGCGCGCTCGTCTCACGTCGAGCACCAGCGCGCCGGTGGCGGGTTTGGCGCGTTCCGGCAGGGCAGGGGCGTTCGCCCAGTCCACCTTGCGCGGCGCCTTGGGCAGGTGGCGGCCCACCAGCGACCACAGACCGTCGGGCAGGTACTTGAGCACCACCACCAGCGCGATGCCGAAGACGATCACCTCGTAGCTGCCGCTGGTGCCGATGAGCTTGGGCAGCAGCACCTGCAACTGGTCTTCGAGCACTCGGATGAGGCCGGCGCCGACGATGGCGCCCCACACGTGGCCCACGCCACCGATCACCGCCATGAACAGGTACTCGATGCCCATCTTCAGACCGAAGGCCGAGGGGTTGACCGTGCGCTGGAAGTGCGCGAGCAGCCAGCCCGCCACCGACGCGAACAAGGCGGCCAGCACGAAGATGGTGACCTTGTAGCGGAAGGTGCTGATGCCCATGGCCTCGGCCATCTGCGAACCGCCTTTGAGCGAACGGATGGCGCGGCCCGCGCGCGAATCGAGCAGGTGCAGCAGCGCGGCGGCAAAGGCCAGCAGGATCACCCAGGTCAGCACGAAGAACGCGCGGCCCTGGCCGATGTCGAAGTCGCCGATGGACAGGCTCTTGATGCCCAGCAGGCCGTCGTATTTGCCCAGCGCATCGAGGTTGCCCATGAGGTAGTACAGCGACAGGCCCCAAGCGATGGTGGCCAGCGGCAGGTAGTGGCCCGACATGCGCAGCGTGATCAGGCCCACCAGCAGCGCGCTGCCAGCGGTCAGGCCCATGCCGATGAACAGCGTCAGCCAGGGCGAGATGCCGGTGTTGAGCGTGAGCCAGGCTGTGGTGTAGGCACCGATGCCCACGAACGCTGCCTGGCCGAACGAGGTGAGTCCGCCCACGCCGGTGAGCAGGATCAGGCCCATCACCGTCATGCTGTACATGCCGATGTAGTTGAGTTGCGCAATCCAGAAGTCGGGCAGGGGCAGCACGACGATCAGCGGGATGGCGGCGGCCAGGATCAGCAGGCCGAGGTTTTGCAGCTTCGGCATGTCAGTGGTCCTCGTCCGAGTGTTTGCTCCGCAACGAACGGAAGAGAAGAACCGGCAGGATCAGGGTGAACACGATCACTTCCTTGAAGGCGCTGGCCCAGAACGAGCCGAAGGCTTCGATCACGCCGACGAACAACGCAGCGATCAGCGCGCCGGGGTAGCTCGCGAGACCGGCGGCGACGGCGGCCACGAAGCCCTTGAGGCCGATCAGGAAGCCCGAGTCGTAGAACACGGTGGTGGTCGGGCCGATCAGCAGGCCCGAGAGGGCACCGATGAAGGCCGCCAGGGTGAAGGTGAGCTGGCCCGAGGACTGCGACGAAATGCCCATGAGGCGCGCACCGGTGCGGTTGACGGCGATGGCGCGCAGCGCCTTGCCCCGCAACGAACGCTCGAAGTAGAGCCACAGCATCACGATCAGTGCCAGCGTGGCCAGCCCGGTGATGATGGCCTGACCAGACAGCATGACCGGGCCGATGGTGTAACGCACGTCCCAGAACGCCGGGTTGCGGAACCCCTCGGCACCGAAGAACAGCAAGCCCAGGCCCGTCATGGCGAAGTGCACGCCGACCGAGACGATCAGCAGCACCAGCGGCGTGGAACTCTCCAGCGACTGGTACGCCACGCGGTAGACCAGGGGGCCGTAGACCGTGACGATGGCCACGCTGAGCGCGGCCTGCACGGCCAGCGGAAACTGCTGCGGCGCGGCCCAGATGGCCACGGCCGAGACCACCAACGGCACGATCACCATGCGGCCTGCGGCCTTGAAGGCGGTGAGCGCATTGCGGTGGTGTTGCCAGCGGCCCGAGAGCTCCATGAGCGCAGCCACGCCGCTGACGATCAGCAAGAGCCACACTGTGCCGGGCACCTTGCCGGTTTGAAAGATGGCCAGGGTGAGCGCGCCGTACGCGACGAACTCACCCTGGGGAATGAAGATGATCCGGGTGACGGTGAACACCAGGACGATGGCCAGGCCCAAGAGCGCGTACACCGCGCCGTTGGTCAAACCGTCCAGCAACAAAATGCTGGCAATGGAGAAATCCATAAAAGCCTAACGAGAAAAGATGGGCGTAAACAAATCAAACGACGACGCACAAGAACTTCCGAAAGAAGACCCCTTCGCGCCTGCCCCTCACCCCAGCCCTCTCCCCAGAGGGGCGAGGGGGCCAGAAGACCTCGCACCGCGCGAAGTGCCTCCCTCCAGGGACATCAAGGGTCCGGCTCCGCCGGCCCGAGATGCCGTCCCCCCTCCCAGCGCCGAAGGCGCGCCAGAGAGGGGGGAAACCGCGTCAGCGGCGCAGGGGGGTGCTCCGAATCACTCCACCTTGAATTTGCCGTCCACCACTTTCAGCATCACACCGGTTTCGTTGGTGAAGCCCCAATGGTCCGAAGGCGTCCAGTTCATCACGCCGTGCGAGAAGATGGTGCGGCCCATGGTCTCCATGCTGTCGCGCAACGCGGCGCGGAATTCAGGCGTGCCGGGCTTGCCCTTTTTCAGTGCCATTGGAATGATCTTTTCCAGCACGATCTGTGCGTCGTAGGCGTGGCCTGCGAACTGGTTGCGCAGGCCGGCGCCCACGGCCTTTTCGTACTTCTGCACGAAGTCGATCGCCACCGCTTTGGACGGGTGGCTGTCGGGCAGCTGCTCGGCGATCACGGCCGGGCCGGACACCACGAACGCACCTTCCACCGCCTTGCCGCCCACGCGCATCAGGTCTTGCGTGGCTGCGGCGTGCGTCTGGTAAATCTTGCCCTTGTAGCCACGCTCGATCATGGCCATGTGCGGCATGGCCGCACCGCTGCCGGAGGCCACGATGAGCACCGCGTCGGGGTTGGCGGCCGTGATCTTCAGGGCTTGCGGGGTCACGCCGGTGTCGGTGCGCGCGAAGCGTTCGGTGGCCACGACCTTGATGCCGGCTTTCTCCAGCAGCGGTGCGCTTTCTTTCAGCCACTGCTCGCCGTAAGCGTCGGTGTAGCCCAGGAAGCCGATGGTCTTGATGCCCTGCTTCTTCATGTGTTCGACCACGGCGTGGCCCATCACGGTGTTGGACTGCGGCAGGCGGAACACCCACTTGTCCTTTCCGGGCGGCAGACCCACGGGCGAGCCGGTGAGCTGCACAGTGCCGGCCTCGGATGCGATGTCGCTCATGGCGGCGGCCACGGCCGTGATGCGGCGCGGATTGGCCGCGCCCTTGCCCGGGTCGGTCGCGTCGTCCAGGATGATCAGGTTGACCTTCTCACCGGCGATGGTCTGGGGGAACAGCTTGAACTGGTTCTGCATCGGGATGCCCAGGCCGGAGCCGGGGCCGGTGAGCGCCAGGCTCACGCCGATGTTGATGTCGGCCAGGGCGGCGGTGGTGCTCAGGGCGGTGATGGCCAGGGCTACGAGGGTCTTGACGGCTTTCATGGGATGTCTCCTTCTGGGTGGGTTGCGAAAGGGCGGGCGAAACAGGAAATCAGGACATCAGGAACAGAGCGCCTTGATGTCTTCGGGGACGGGAATGGCCTTGATGCGCTCGGGCGCCTCGGGCGGGTGGATCACAAAGGCGCGCGTCTCGCTGCCTTCGCACAACACGTCCTCGCCACGCATGACCACATGCTTGTGCATGAACACCTTCTCGCGCCACTCGGTCACGCTGGTGTGGATCTGCAGGCGTTCGCCATACGTGGCCGGGCGCATGAACTTGGTGTGGATCTCCAGCAGCGGTGTGCCGACGATGCCGCGCGTCTTCTTCAGCTCGCGCCAGGGCGGCACGCCGCACTTCATGAAAAAGTTCAGCGAAGACGCGTCCATCCACTTCGAGAAGTTGGGAAAGAACACGATACCGGCCGGGTCGCAATCGCCGAACATCACGTCCACTTCAAAGACGACAACCTTGCTCATCGCGGAGCCATCCGCAGGGCACCGTCCAGGCGGATCACTTCGCCGTTCAGGTGCGTGTTGGTGACGATGTACGCGGCCAGCGATGCGAACTCTTCGGGCTTGCCCAGGCGCGGCGGAAACGGGATGCTGGCCGCCAGCGAAGCCTGCACAGGCTCGGGCAGGGTGCGCATGAGCGGCGTGGAGAACAGGCCGGGCGCGATGGTGCAGACGCGGATACCGTGCTGTGCCAGGTCGCGCGCCATCGGCAGCGTCATGCCCACGAGACCACCCTTGGACGCGCTGTAGGCCTGCTGGCCCACCTGGCCGTCGAACGCGGCCACGCTGGCGGTGAACACCATCACGCCGCGCTCGCCGTCTTCCAGCGGATCGAGCTTGGCGCAGGCGGCAGCAAACAGGCGGCTGGCGTTGTAGGTGCCGATCAGGTTGACCGTGACCACCTTGGCGAAATCTTCCAGCGGCGCGGCCGAGCCGTCCTTGCCGACCACGCGTTTGGCGCTGCCGATACCGGCGATGTTCATGAGGATGCGGGCCGGGCCATGGGCAGCCGTGGCGGCGTCCATCGCAGCCTGCAGGCTCTCGGTGTTGGTGATGTCGCAGTGGCAGGCGATGCCGTTGATCTCGCTGGCCACGCGTTGGGCGTTGTCCAGGTTCACATCGAGCACGGCGACTTTGGCGCCCAGGCGTGCGAGCTCGCGCGCGGTGGCTTCGCCGAGGCCCGAGCCACCGCCGGTGACGAGAGCGGCGTGTCCTTGAATGTTCATGGTGTTGTCCTTCTGGATTCAGGCGGTTGTGTTTTCGATGAGCAGTGCCATGCCCTGGCCACCGCCCACACAGGCGCTGGCGATGCCGTAGCGTTGACCGCTGCGCTGCAGTTCGCGCGCCAGCGTGAGCGTGAGGCGCACACCAGTGGCCGCGAGCGGGTGGCCCAGGGCAATGGCGCCGCCGTTGACGTTGAGGCGGTCCAGGTCCATGCCCAGTTCGCGCGCCACGGCCAGTGTCTGTGCGCCTTGTGCTTCGTTCACTTCGAAGCGGCCGATGTCGGCCAGCGTCAGGCCGGTGCGCTCCAGCAGCAGGCGGATCGCCGGCGCCGGACCGATGCCCATGATCTCGGGCGGCACGCCCACGGCCGATGCGGCCACCACGCGCGCCAGCGGCTGCTTGCCGTTGGCCTTCGCGTAGTTACCCGAAGCCACGACGCAGGCCGCGGCGGCGTCCACCAGCGCCGCGCTGTTGCCGCCGGTCTGCACGCCGCCATCAAACACCGCGCGCAGCTTGGCCAGCACCTCCACCGGCGAGATGCGCGGATGGGTGTCGGTGGTCAATTCGGTGAGCTTGCCTTGCAGCTTGATGCCGCGCGACTTGTAGCCAGCGAGTTCGAACTTCTCGCTGATCACGGAGACGATTTCTCCCGCCAGGAAACCGCTCTCCTGCGCGGCCACGGCCTTGGCGAACGAGGCACTGGCAAACGCGTCCACCTCTTCGCGCGTGATGCCGTATTTCGTGGCCAGGTTCTCCGCAGTCTGGATCATGTTGATGCCCGCCGCCGGGTCTTTGAGCGCTTCCCACATGTAGTCCTTGAAACCCACCGGTGCGCCCAGCTTGAAGCCGGTGCGGTGGTCGAAGGCGGCGATCGGGTTGCGCGTCATGTTCTCGGTGCCCACCACCAGCGCGGCATCACACGCGCCGCCCTGGATGTGTTCACCCGCCTGGCGAAACAGCTCAAAGCCGGTGCCGCAGATGCGCTGCGCCATGATCGCCGGCACTTCCACCGGCACGCCGGCGTACAAGCCGATGTGGCGCGGCAGGAAGAACTGGTCGAAGTCGCCGGGCGCCATGTTGCCGGCGATCACCGAGCCGATGTGCTCACCCGGCACGCCGGCACGCGCAAGCGCTTCCCGCGCGGCCTTGATGCCGAGGTCGGTGGGCGAGATGTGCCCGAGCGCGCCACAGTAGTCCACCATGGGCGTGCGCACGCCGGCGAGCAGCCAGACGTCGTCGAAGGCGTTGAAAAATCCGCGGGTTGCCATGGCTGTTTCTTTATTCAGGTTGAAGGATCGCGTGCAGCGTGCCGTCGTGCAGGTGGCGCACGGTTTCTGCGCGGTGGGCCAGCACGGCGCGCTGGTTGATCGAGCCTTTGTCGGTCACCTCGCCACGGTCGATGGTGGGCGGGTCGGCCAGCAGGCACAGGCGCGCGATGCGGCTGGCACTGCCGGTGGATGTTTTTGCGAGTTCGGTCACCACGCGCTGGAAGTGCGCGAGCACCGGCGCGCTGTTGAGCACGTCATGCATCGGCGCGTCGGCCCCCAATCCGCTGAGCGTGCGCACGAGCGGCGTGGGGAACACCATGGCGCCCACTTCTTTCATGTCCAGACCGGTGATCACCACGTCCTGGATGTAGGGCGCGCCAGCGGCAATCACTTTGGCGCGCAGCGGGCCCACGCTCACGAAGGTGCCGGTGGCGAGCTTGAAGTCTTCGGCAATGCGCCCGTCGAATTTGAGGCCGAGGTGGATGTCGGTCTCGTCGATCCACTTCACCGCATCACCGGTCTTGAAGAAGCCTTCTTCGTCGAACGCTTCGGCCGTCTCGGCCGGCATGCGCCAGTAGCCCGGCGTGATGTTGGGGCCCTTGTAGCGCACCTCGGTTTTGCCACCGGCGTCCACCAGCTTGAGTTCGAGCGCGGGCGTGGGCAGGCCCAAGTCGCCGGCCTTCACGTTGGGGCTGGTCACGAAGATGCCGAATGGGCCGGACTCGGTCATGCCCAGGCCGGTGCCCATGACGATGCGCTCGCCGATCTCGGCTTCCTGCGCGGCGTGCAGCGCGTCCCACACCGGCTGGGCCAGCGAGGCGCCGGCGTAAAAGAACATCTGCACGCGCGAGAGCAGGGTCTTGCGCAGCGCGTCGTCGGTTTTCATGGCGTTGGCAATCGCCTCGAAGCCGGTGGGCACGTTGAAGTACACCGTGGGCGCCACTTCGCGCAGGTTGCGCAGCGTCTCGCTCATCAACGCGGGCGTGGGCTTGCCGTCGTCGATGAAGAGCGTGCCGCCGTGGAACAGCACCATGCCCACGTTGTGGTTGCCGCCGAAGGTGTGGTTCCAGGGCAGCCAGTCGACCAGCACCATCGGACCCTCGCCCAGCACCGGCATCGACTCCACCATCTGCTGCTGGTTGGCGCACCACATGCGCTGGGTGTTGATCACCGCCTTGGGCATCTTGGTGGAGCCCGAGGTGAAGAGGAACTTGACGATGGTGTCCGGGCCGGTGGCGGCCATGGCCGCGTCCACCGCCGGTGTGGGCTCGGTGGCCAGCAGGTCGTCAAACGGCGTCGTGTCGCGCCCCGGTACCGAACCCGTGGTGGTGACGAGCTCCACGCCGTCGCCCAGCGTGGCCAGCATGGCGCGGCTGTAGCGGCCCGCGTCGCTGGCGAACACCAGGCCGGGTGTGAGTGTCTTCACCACGTGGTGCAGTTTGTCGAAGTCCTGGCTCACCAGCGAGTAGGCGGGCGAGGTGGGGCAATACGCGATGCCGGCGTAGATGCAGCCCAGCGAAAGCAGCGCGTGTTCGAGGTCGTTCTCGCTCAGGATCAGCACCGGGCGCTCGGCCGAGAGGCCGCGGTTCAGCAGGCCCTGGCCGATGCGGCGCGCGGCGTCGAGCGCCTGCGCGAACGTGATGTGGCGCCAGTCGCCTGTGCTGCCGTCGGCGTTCTTTGTGCGCCGGGCGAACACGGTTTGGTCGGGGCGTGTCTGGGCCCAGTGCACCAGCCGGTCGGTGATGCGCTCGGGGAAGGGCGGCAGGTCCTGGTCGGCGCGCAGGTAGTGCGTGCCTTGGGCGCCGTCGCGCAGGGTGGCGCGGGTGACGCCGAAGGTGAGGGGGCGGTACTTCGCTGCGGTCATGTTGTCTCGGGCGTGTTGTCTTTGTTGATCACTTCCAGGGCTCCGGTCGGCGCTCGTGCCTTGATCCAGAGATGCCGCGGATCCGGCTCCGCCGGTCCCAGGCATCGCCCCCCTGTGGGGGGTGACGCCGCAGGCGGCGCGGTGGGAGCGACTTCAGTCGCTTTTCACTTTCGCGGCACGGCCTTCGAGGAAGGCGCGCACGCGGGTTTTGGCTTCCGGGTCGCTCTGCGCAATGGCGGCCATCATGGCCTCGGTGAGGTAGCCCTGGTCCGCCGGTTGTTCGGCAATGCGCGGCAGCGCGTGCATCAGCGCGTAGTTGGTCAACGGTGCGTTTTGTGCGATGCGCGCGGCCAGTTCCATGGCCTTTTCCAGCGCCGCGCCGGCAGGCACCAGATACTGCGTGAGGCCCACGCGTTCGGCCTCGGCGGCTTTGTAAACGCGGCCGGTGAACATCATGTCGGCCATGCGGGCCGCACCGATCAGGCGCGGGATGCGCACCGAGCCGCCGCCGCCCACGAAGATGCCGCGCGAGCCTTCGGGCAGCGCGAAGAAGGCGGTCTCGTCAGACACGCGGATGTGGCAGGTGCTGGCCAGCTCCAGGCCGCCACCCACCACCGCGCCGTGCAGCGCGGCCACCACCGGCACGGGGCCGTACTGCACGCACTCCAGCGCGCTGTGCCACATGCGCGAATGGTGCAGGCCCTGGCCGGCGTCGCGTTCGCTGAGTTCGGAGAGATCCAGGCCGGCGCAGAAGTGGTCGCCACTGCCGTGGATGACAGCGGCGCGCACGCCGTGCGGCATGGCCTGGAACATGTCGCGGATCGCCAGGATCAGGCCGTCGTTGAGCGCGTTGCGCTTGGCCGGACGGTTGAGCGTGATGACGGCGATTTCGGACGATGCGCCTTGCAGGCTCAGGCTGATGTCGGTGGAATGGATGGGCATGTCTTGTCTCGGCGTCGGTCGGTGTGTTCGGGGTTTTTGCGCTTGAATCGAGGGCTGATTATGGTTATAAACAATAACCAAAACAAGCCAAACTGGTCCGACCGACCCCCGTGTTTTCCCTAGGTCGAGACCCCCATTCAGCAGAAGAAGGAGACATCCATGGACCACAAAAACCTCATCGCGATCGACATCCACACCCACGCGGAAGTGAGCTGCCGCAACCCCTTCGACAACTACGGCGAGGAGTACGACCGCGCGGCCGACAAGTTCTTCGGCAGCGACCGCCGGCCCACCATCGCCGAGACGGTGACCTACTACCGCGAGAAGAAGATCGGCCTGGTGATGTTCACGGTGGACAGCGAGTCGCAGCTCGGCCGCCGGCGCATCCCGAACGAGGAGATTGCCCAGGCCGCGCGCGAGAACAGCGACATGATGATTGCCTTCGCCAGCATCGATCCGCACAAGGGCAAGATGGGTGCGCGCGAGGCCGAACGGCTCATCAAGGAAGAGGGCATCAAGGGCTTCAAGTTCCATCCCACGGTGCAGGGCTACCACCCCTACGACAAGATGGCCTGGCCGATCTACGAGGTGATCAACGCGCACAAGTTGCCCGCGATCTTTCACACCGGGCACAGCGGCATCGGCAGCGGCATGCGCTGCGGTGGTGGCCTGCGGCTGGAGTACAGCAACCCCATGCACCTGGACGACGTGGCGATCGACTTCCCCGACATGCAGATCGTCATGGCGCACCCGAGTTTTCCGTGGCAGGACGAGGCACTCAGCGTGGCCACGCACAAGCCCAATGTGTGGATCGATCTCTCCGGCTGGAGCCCGAAGTACTTTCCCAAACAACTGGTGCAGTACGCCAACACGCTCTTGAAAGACCGCATCCTCTTCGGCAGCGACTACCCGCTCATCACACCCGAACGCTGGATGAAGGACTTCGAGGTGGCCGGCTTCAAGCCCGAGGTGATGCCCGGCATCCTGAAGGGCAATGCGGTGCGCCTGCTCGGGCTCGATGCCTGAGGGCACGGCGATGCAAGCCTTCACCACGCTCGCCGATATCGAAGCACTGGAGCAGCGGCCACTGGCCGAGGTTGCACCCCACCGCACGCCGTACGAACTCATCCGCGCCACCGCCGCTCGTTTCCCGGAACGCGAGGCCTTCACCTTCCTGCCTGACGCAGAGCTGGACACACCGCCGCAGCGCATCACTTACCGCGAGCTGCTGGCCCACATCCACCGCGCGGCCAATGCGTTCCGCGCGCTCGGTGTGCACGAGCCCGACACCGTGGCCATGCTCGCGCCCAACACGCCCGAGGCGCATGCCGTCCTGTGGGGCGCGCAGCTCGCAGGCCGTGTGTGCCCGATCAATTTCCTGCTGCAGCCCGACCACATCGCCGCGCTGTTGCAGGCCTCGGGTGCCAAGGTGCTCGTGGCTCTCGGTCCCAACGCGGAGCTTGCAGTGTGGCCCACGGCGTTGGCGGTGCAGGCGTTGCACGCCGCTGTGCTCGTGCCCATCACCATGGATGAGGCAGTGCCCGGCACGCCGTCGCTGCAAGACCTCCTGGCCGCGCAGCCCGACACCCTCACGTTCGTGCCCGACCTGAACCCCGACCGTGCGGTGGCGCTATTCCACACCGGCGGCACCACCGGCGCGCCCAAACTCGCGCAGCACACCGCCGGCAACGAGGCGCACACGGCGTGGTTCGCGCACGCCTTCTACGACATGGACGAGACGGCGGTGGAGATCAACGGCTTCCCGCTGTTCCATGTGGCGGGTGCGTTTGTCTACGGCCTGGCGCTGCTGGCCATC
This sequence comes from Burkholderiales bacterium, assembly GCA_003241965.1. GTDB lineage: Bacteria > Pseudomonadota > Gammaproteobacteria > Burkholderiales > Burkholderiaceae_C > Hydrogenophaga. Next base: position 22,331 of record QBMB01000066.1, read on the forward strand.
GGTGCGCGGCAGGTTCTGCCCACGCTGAGTGGCATGCGCAACACCGGCTTCGTGCAGCGCTACTGGCAGTTTTGTGAGCGCGAACGCGTGACGCATCTGGCCTGCGTGCCCACGGTGCTGGCGAGCCTGCTGGGTGTGCCGGTGAACGCGAACATCGAAGGAGTGCGCGCCGCTTTCACGGGCGGTTCACCGCTGCCGGCCGAGTTGGCCCAACGCTTCGAGACCGCCACCGGCATTCCCGTGCGCAACATCCTGGGCATGACCGAGTGCGCTGGCTTGGTGAGCATCGAGCCGCTGCTGGGGCCGCGCACGCCCGGCTCGGCCGGCCTGCGCCTGCCCTACACCGAGGTGCATGCCGTGCCGTGGCGCGATGGTGAGACACAGCTGGATGAACGCTGTGCTGCGGGCGAGACCGGTGTGCTGGTGCTGCGCGGACCACACATGAGCCCAGGCTACCTCGATGCGAAGCGCAACGCCGGGTTGTTCGAGCACGGCTGGATCGTCACCGGCGACCTCGGGCATCTTGACGACGCGGGACGCATCCACATCACCGGCCGCGCCAAGGACGTGATCATCCGCGGCTCGCACAACATCGACCCCGGTCTTGTGGAAGATGCCTTCATGGCGCACCCCGCCGTGTTGCAGTGCGCCGTGGTGGCCGAGCCCGATGCCTACGCGGGAGAGGTGCCGGTGGCCTTCGTGGTGCTGCGCCCCGGTGCGGGGCTGGACGCCGACGCGCTCTTGCGCGAGGTGGCGCCGCAGGTGTACGAGCGGCCGGCTTGTCCCAAACGGGTGGTGCTGGTCGATGCGCTGCCGCTCACCGCGATCGGCAAGGTGTTCAAGCCCACGCTGCGGCTGCGCGCCATCGAGATCCGCCTGAACGAGATCGCGCAGGCGCTGGCGCCCGAGCGCGCGGTACGTGTGCAGGCCAGCGATGACGGTGGCCGCCAGCGCGCGTTGATCACACTCGGTGGTGTGGCCGATGAAGACCTGTCCGAGCAACTGCGCGAAGCACTCGCCGCGATTGCGGTGCCGGTCGAGATCCGTTTCGGCTGAAGCTCAACAACCGCCGCTCACCAGCCGCCACGGGTCAGCCAGCGGTCGATCTGCTCGAACTTGTCGATGCCCCAGAACGGCTCGCCGTCCACCACCACAGTGGGTGAGCCGAACACGCCAGCCTGCAGCGCGGCGTCGACCTCGGCGCGCAGCAGCGCGGCGGCTTCGTCGCTGGCGGCGGCTTGTGCAATCTCTTCGCCCACCACCGGCACCAACGATCCGGGTGTGGACAGGTCCAGCCCCCGGCCCCAGTACGCGCCGTAGATCGCATGCACCACCTCGGCTGCGCGTTGCGGCTGGTGGCGGTTCACCCAGGCGAGCGCCCGTCCACAGGTCAGCGGGTTCATCACTGCATCCCTGGGCTGGCGCAGCATCGGCACGCTGTGTTCCCGTGCGTAGCGCAACACATCGCGCTCGGTGTACGGGCCTTTCAGCGGGGTGTCGAGCAAGGGTTTGAGGCCCATGACCTTCATCACCGACACACCCAGCAGCATGGGGTGCCATTCAACGCTTCGCCCGTGCCGTGCGGCGAGGTCTTCAATGCGCAGCGAGGCGAAGTAACCGAAGGGCGAGATGAAGTCGAAGTGGAAAGCGAGCACTGGGGTCATGCCTGCATGGTACCCACGCGCAGCGCGCGGGAGTGGTCTGCGGGCTGGAAGTTTCATGCCGGCATGCACTAGCAGCAAGTGGAGAAAGGGTCTGGCAAAGACTGTGCAAAGCCGGCACAGTGAAGCGCCTGTGTCTGACGCGACACGTGTCCCCGCACGACCCGCACGGGTCCGCTGCACGCATCCCTTTTCACTCATCACAGGAGCTTCTCCATGACCCATCTTCGTCGCCGCAATGCCATCGTGGCCATCGCCGCCCTGGGCGCGTCCACCCTGGCGGGCAGCGCCCTGGCCCAGCAGACCGTCACCCTGCGCCTGCACCAGTTCCTGCCACCTTCGGCCACCATTCCCGCGCGCGCCATCGTGCCGTGGGCGAAGAAGATCGAAGCCGAATCCGGTGGTCGCATCAAGGTGCAGCTGTTCCACTCGATGTCGATGGGCGGCACGCCGCCGCAGCTGTTCGACCAGGCCCGCAACGGCGTGGTGGACCTGACCTGGACGGTGCTGGGCTACACGCCGGGCCGTTTCAACAAGTCCGAGGTGTTCGAGCTGCCTTTCATGAGCGGCCAGGCCGAGCCGGCCTCGCGCGCCTTCCACGAGTACGTGGAGAAGTTCGCCGCCGACGAATTCCGCGAGGTCAAGCTGCTGGCCGCCCACACCCACGGCCCGGGCCTGTTCCACACCAAGGACCCAGTGACGGGTCTGGAGAGCTTGCGCGGCATGAAGGTGCGCGGCGGCTCGCGCGTGATCAGCAACATGCTCTCCAAACTCGGCGCCACGCCGGTGGGCATGCCGGTGCCTGCGGTGACCGACGCGCTGACCAAGGGCACGATCGACGGCACGACGATTCCCTGGGAAGTGACGCCGTCGCTGAAGATCGCCGAACTGGTGAAGAACCACACCACCTTCGCAGGCCCGACCGGCCTGTTCACCCAGACCTTCGCGCTGGTGATGAACCGCGCCAGCTACGACAAGCTGCCGGCCGATCTGAAGGCGGTGATCGACAAAAACTCGGGCGTGGAGACCGCAGCCATGTTTGGTCGCGCGATGGACGAGGGTGACAAGGCCGGCCTGGACGTGGCCCGCAAAGCGGGCAACAACATCGTGACGCTGGACGCTGCTGAAACGAAGCGCTGGCAGACCGCAGCGATGGCGGTGGAGGCCGACTGGATCAAGGAAGTGCAGGGCAAGAACATCGACGGTGCGAAGCTTGTTTCAGAAGCTCGTGCCCTGCTCGCGAAGCACACCAGATAAAGGGTGACCCCTTGAGTGCAAAAGGGCCGCTGTGAGCGGCCCTTTTGCGTTGTCTCATCCCCAGACTTCCTGGGCTGTTTCCACCACCAGCGCCAACTTGCGCCGCTGGTCTTCCATTGCAATGTTGTTGCCGTGCACCGTGCTGGAAAAACCGCACTGCGGCGACAGGCACATCTGGTCCAGCGGCGCGTATTTCGCCGCTTCTTCGATGCGGCGCTTGAGCGCGTCCTTGGTTTCCAGCTGGCCGAACTTGGTGGTCACCAGGCCCAGCACCACGATCTTGTCTTTGGACAAATAGCGCAGCGGTCGGAAGTCGCCCGAGCGCTCGTCGTCGTATTCGAGGAAGAAGGCGTCCAGCTTCATCTCGGAGAGCAGCGCCTCGGCCACCGGCTCGTAGTTGCCGGCCGCCGCGTGCGTGCTCTTGAAGTTGCCACGGCACAGGTGCATGGCCAGCGTCATGCCGGCGGGCTTGTGCGCCACCACCTTGTTGATGAACTGGGCGTAGCGGTGCGGGAGTTCGTTCGGGTCATCGCCACGGCTGCGGGCGGCTTCGCGCATGCGCTCGTCGCACAGGTAGGCCATGTTGGTGTCGTCCATCTGCACATAGGTGCAGCCTGCGTCGGCCAGGCTCTGGAGCTCGTCGCCATAGGCCTTGGCCACGTCGTCGTAAAACTCGGGATCGAGCTCGGGATAGGCCACCTTGCTGATGCCGGCGCGCCCGCCGCGAAAGTGCAGCATGGTCGGGGAGGGGATCGTCACCTTGGGCGTGAGGCCCGGCTTGCCCAGCGCGTCCACCTGCGCCTTGAGGTACTGGAAGTCGGCGAGCTGGATGTTCTTGGCATGGCGCACCTTGTCGATCACGCGGATCACCGGCGGGGCCAGTTCTTCGGTGCCGTCGGGGCGCACGATGGTCACCGGGATGTCGGTCTTCACGCCGCCGAGCTGTTCCAGGAAGTCGATGTGGAAGTAGGTGCGGCGGAATTCGCCGTCGGTGATGGATGAAAGGCCCACGTCGGCCTGGAACTTCACGATCTCGGTGATGGCGCGGTCTTCCACCAGGCGCAGTTGTTCGGCGGTGATGCTCTTTTTGTTGAAAAACTGGTCGCGCGCTTCCAGCAGATACGCCGGGCGCAGGAAGCTGCCGACGTGGTCGGCGCGGAAGGGCGGGTGGCTGCGCGGTGTCATGTGTCGTCCTCGTTTTTGGATGGGAACGGACACTTTACAATGAATACGAGCACCATCATTGAATACATGAATCGACGAAAGAGCTTTGAAAGTCAGATTTTTCTTCGTTGATTCGGCATTAATGTATACATTGCGTATCCATGAACACCGAAAAAGCCCATTTCCCGCTGAACGCTTGGTACGCCGCCGCGTACGACGTCGAGGTCGGTCGCAGCCTGCTGGCTCGCACCATCTGCAACCAGAAACTCGTGCTCTACCGCCAGACCACGGGCGTGGCCGCCGCACTCGAAGACGCTTGCTGGCACCGCCTGCTGCCGCTGTCCATGGGCCGGCTCGACGGCGACGATGTGGTGTGCGGCTACCACGGCCTGGTCTACAACGCCGAGGGCCGCTGCACCCGCATGCCCAGCCAGGAAACGCTCAACCCCTCGGCCTGCGTGCGCTCGTACCCGGTGGTGGAGAAGCACCGCTTCGTGTGGGTGTGGCCGGGCGATCCGGCCCTGGCCGACCCCGCGCTGGTGCCCGACCTGCACTGGAACCACGACCCCGAATGGGCCGGCGACGGCAAGATGATCCGCGTGCAGTGCGACTACCGCCTGGTGGTGGACAACCTGATGGACCTCACCCACGAGACCTTCGTGCACGGCAGCAGCATCGGCAACAGCGCCGTGGCCGAGGCCCCTTTCGTGGCCACGCACGGCGAGCGGTTTGCCACCGTGACGCGCTGGATGGAGAACATCGAGGCGCCACCGTTCTGGGCGGGCCAGATCCACGACGCGCGCGGCTACCAGGGCCCGGTCGACCGCTGGCAGGTCGTGCGCTTCGAGGCGCCGTGCACCGTGGCCATCGACGTGGGCGTGGCTCCTGCGGGCAGTGGTGCGCTGCCGCAGGATGGAGGCGACCGCAGCCAGGGCGTGAACGGGTATGTGCTCAACACCATCACCCCCGAGACCGACGGCACCTGCCTGTATTTCTGGGCCTTCGCGCGCAACTACTCGCTGGGCGAGCAGCGCCTCACGCACCAGCTGCGCGAGGGTGTGGCCCACATCTTCCGCGAAGACGAACTGGTGCTCGAAGCCCAGCAGAAGGCCATCGACGAACACCCGGACCACAAGTTCTACAACCTCAACATCGACGCGGGTGCCATGTGGGCGCGGCGCTTGATTGACCGCATGGTGAAGAAGGAAGCCCCCCCGCCGCGCTCCGCGCGACCCCCCCAGAGGGGCGGCGCCAGCGGACCGGCAGAGCCGGATCCGCGGCGCCTCGCGGTTGTCACCCTTCATCCGCGCCAGGTGGGTTGATGGCGATGCCTTGTTGGCGAGCCGAGGGCTCGGGCGATCTGCCCTGTGGAGCGCCAAGCACGCTACCCGTCAGGGGTGGGTGTGCGGCGGAGGCGGCGCCTCTGCAGTGCCGAGGCGCGCAGGGGTCTCAGGTTGCCGCGCGGAGCGCGGTCGATCGCGCTTGTTTGAGCGAAGCGAGTTTGCGCGATCGCCTGAGGCACCGAGCACGCAGGGGACCCCTCGCACAGCGAGGGGCGCTGCAGTGAAGCCGCCTCAGTCGCACACCCACCCCTGACACACCAGACCCAGCAGGCAATCAATGACTTCAACAGTGACCCTTGAACCCGCCACCGAAAGCGCCCAGGTCCGCGCGCTGCTGCAGCTGCGCGAACTCATCCTGTCAGGCGAACTGCCGGGCGGCTCGCGCATCGCCGAACTCGCCATCGTGGAGCGCCTGGGTGTTTCCCGCACCCCCATTCGTGCCGCCCTGATGCGGCTGGAGCAGGAAGGTCTGCTGCAGGCGCTGCCCAACGGCGGCTATGTGGTGCAGACGTTCTCGGAGCGCGACATTGCCGACGCGATCGAGCTGCGCGGCACGCTGGAAGGCTTGCTGGCCCGGCTGGCCGCCGAGCGTGGCGCGCCCTCGGTGGTGCTGGCCGAGGCCAAACAATGCCTGGACCGCATCGATGCGGTGTTGGCCGCGCCCTCGCTCAGTGAAGAAGGCTTCGCCAGCTACGTCGCACTCAACAGCCAGTTCCACACCCTCGTGTACGAGCTGGCCGACAGCCCCACCATTGCGCGGCAGCTGGAGCGTGTGGTGAGCCTTCCGTTCGCCTCGCCCTCGGGCTTCGTGGTGATGCAGGCGCATTCGCCGCAGGCGCGCGACATGCTGGTGGTGGCGCAAGACCAGCACCGCCAGGTGCTGGATGCCATCGAGCGCCGCGAAGGCGCGCGGGCCGAAGCCATCATGCGCGAGCACTCGCGCCTGGCGCAGCGCAACCTGCGCGAAGTGCTGGCGGGCCACGCGCTTGGCCTCACACCTGTGTCGATGCCCGCCATCAAACTCATCCGCCGCCGCTGAAGCCTTTCACTTCCTGACCGACCATGAAGAGCACCTCCCACTGGCAGAGCGCCCGCATCGCGGCCCTGCGCGACGTGACCCCCACCGTGCGCGAATTCATCATCACGCCAGCCCACGGCGCAGCTGAGCGCTGGGCGCCGGGTGCCCACCTGATGGTGCGTTTGAACGTGGGCGGTCGGCTGCTGACGCGGTCGTATTCGCTCGTGGGCCTGCCCGAGGACGCGGCGGGCTACCGCATTGCCGTGAAGTGTTTGATGGACGGCCACGGTGGCTCGCGCGCCATGTGGCAACTGGCGGTGGGCGACAGCATGGAAGTGAGCACGCCACAAAACCATTTCCCGCTGGCCTGGCTGGCGCCGGCCACGCTGCTGGTGGCCGGAGGCATCGGCATCACGCCCATGGTGTCCATGGCGCAGGCGCTGGTCAAACGTGGTCTGCCCGTGACGTTGCTGTACGCCGCGCGCACCTCCTCCGAGCTGGCGTTTGCCGAACCGCTGCGAGCCCTCTTGGGCGACGCACTGGTCACCTGTGCGTCTGATTGCGGCGAGGTGCTCGATCTGAGCGGCGCCATCGACGCCTTGCCTGCGGGTGCTCAGGTGTATGTGTGTGGTCCGGCGGGCCTGCTCGACGCCGTGCGCCAGCGCTGGCTGGCAGCCGGTCGGCAGCTGCCCAGCTTGCGCTTCGAGACCTTCGGCAGCGGTGGTCAGTTGCCCACCGCCGGCTTCGAGGTGTCCGTGCCGCGCCACCAGACCGAGTTGCATGTGGCGCCCGGGCAGTCGCTGATCGAGGTGCTGGAGGCCGCCGGCATCGAGGTGATGAACGACTGCCGCCGGGGCGAATGCGGCCTGTGCACGCTGGACGTGCTCGCGCTGGACGGCGAGATCGACCACCGCGACGTGTTTCTGAGCGCAGACGAGAAGCAGCAGAACAAGCGCATCTGCGCCTGTGTGTCGCGCGTGGTGGGGCGGATCACGCTGGACACCGCCTGGCGAGAGGAGGCCCTTTCGTAGACAACAGACCATAGAAAAACGGCATATCTGAAAGTCTTTCCACACACTGGCGTTAACACCCTGGCCCATGCACAGTCCGGGTGTTCGAATGCAAAAGTGATCCGGGGCGGGCATGGTTGCCCGTCACCCGGGCTCAACCATCCTCTTCGCTGGAGACAAACCATGACCTTCCTCAAACGCCGCACCACGCTGCTGGCCCTGGGCGCACTTGCTGCCTTCACCATGGCTGGCTCGGTCCTGGCCCAGACCGTGACCCTGCGCCTGCACCAGATGCTGCCGCAGCAGGCCACCATCCCCGCCAAGGCGCTGATCCCCTGGGCCCAGAAGGTCGAGGCAGAGTCCGGCGGCAAGATCAAGGTCCAGCTGTTCCACGCCATGCAGCTGGGCGGTGCCCCGCCGCAGCTGTTTGACCAGGCCCGCGACGGTGTGGTCGACCTGACCTGGACGGTGCTGGGCTATACCCCGGGCCGCTTCAACAAGACAGAGGTGTTTGAGCTGCCCTTCATGAGCGGTTCGGCCGAGCAGTCTTCGCGCGCCTTGCAGGAATACGTGGAGAAGTTCGCCGCAGATGAATTCAAGGACGTGCACCTGATCGCCGTGCACACCCACGGCCCCGGCCTGTTTCACACCAAGACGCCGGTGACCGGCCTGGAGAGCCTGCGCGGCATGAAGGTGCGCGGCGGTTCGCGCGTCATCAGCAACATGCTGACCAAGCTGGGCGCCACGCCCGTGGGCATGCCCGTGCCGGCGGTGACCGACGCACTGTCCAAAGGCACCATCGACGGCACCACCATTCCCTGGGAAGTGACGCCGTCGCTCAAGGTGACCGAGCTGGTGAAGAACCACACCACATTTGCCGGCAAGGAAGGCCTGTACACGCAGACGTTTGCGTTCTCGATGAACAAGGCGGCTTACGAGAAGCTGCCGCCCGACCTGAAGGCCGTGATCGACAAGAACTCCGGCATCGAGACCGCCGCCTTCTTCGGCCGCGCCATGGACGAGGGCGACAAGGCCGGGCGTGCAATCGCCGAGAAGGCGGGCAACAACATCGTGGCACTGGACCTGGCCGAGACGCAGCGCTGGAGGCGCACCGCTGCCACGGTGGAGACCGACTGGGTCAACGAGATGAAGGGCAAGAACATCGACGGCGCCAAGTTGGTGTCTGAGGCCCGCTCGCTGATTGCCAAATATCAGAAGTGATTCAGAAGTGAGTCAGAAGTGATTCACAGGTCCATCGACCGGTGATAATTCCGGCCGGCCCGAGCGCAACCTTGCGCCGGGCCTGCTCAACCGGCTTCCGACCGCCGACGCAGGCGGACGGAAGCCGGTTTCTCTTTTGTTGAGGGTGAAAAATTGAACCTACTGTCCTTGCTGGCCCGAGCCAGCGCGATTCTGGCGGGCGTGCTGCTCACGGTGATCACCCTGATCACCTGTGCAAGCTTGATCGGGCGCAACACCATCGGCGTCACGCTGGTGGGTGACTACGAGCTCACGGCGGTCACGGCGGGCGCGGCGGTCGCGCTGTTTCTGCCGTGGTGCCAGCTCAAGCGCGAAAACATCATCGTGGACTTTTTCACCGCGAAGCTCTCTGATGCGGCGAACGCCAACCTGGACCGCTTCGGCAGCTTTTTGCTGGGCGGCACCATGCTGCTGCTGGCCTGGCGCACCGCCGTCGGCGGCCTGAGCGCCTACAGCGCACAAACCACCACCATGATGCTGGCCTTCCCCGAGTGGATCGTCTACGCCCTCATGGTGCCCCCGCTGATCCTCACCGGCGTGATTGCCTGGACGCAGACCATCTTTGGCAATTTTTCGGAGCAGGGCGCATGAGTTCTTTGTCACTGGCGGGGATGATCTTCGCCACCATGTTGGGCTTGATGGCCATTCGCGTGCCGATAGCGATCGCCATGTTTGCTGCCGGCTGCTTCGGCTACATCTTTCAGGTCGGCTGGCCGCCCTTTTTCAACAACCTCAACGGCGCGACCTTCGCGCGCTTTGCCAGCTACGACCTGTCGGTGATCCCGCTGTTCATCCTCATGGGCAACTTCGCCACCCAGGGCGGCATCTCCAAGGCGCTGTTCCAGTTCGCCAGCGTGGTCACGTCGCGCTTCAAGGGCGGTCTGGCCATGGCCGCGGTGCTGGCCAGCGCGGGCTTTGGCGCCATCTGTGGCTCATCGGTGGCAACGGCCGCCACCATCACTTCGGTGGCCTTGCCCGAGATGAAGCGCCACGGTTATTCCGGGCGCCTGTCCACCGGCACGCTGGCGGCCGGCGGGACGCTGGGCATCTTGATTCCGCCCTCGGTGCCGCTGGTGATCTACGCCATCCTGACCGAGCAGAACATTGCCAAACTGTTTGCTGCGGCCATGGTGCCCGGCATCATCGCCATGCTGGGCTACATGATCGCAATCGCGGTGTATGTGCGCTTGGTCCCCGGCCACGCGCCCGAGCACGAAGACCAGACCAAACTCACGCTGGAAGCGTTCATCGGGGTGGCACCCATTGCCATCGTGTTTCTGATCGTGTTCGGCGGCATCTACGGCGGCCTCTTCACCCCCACCGAAGGTGCGGGCGTGGGTGCCGCGGCCACCTTCGTTGCTGCGCTGCTCAAGCGCGAGCTCACGCTGGCCAAGGTCCGCCAGTGTTTCTATTCCACCGCCACGGCCAGCGCCATGATCTTCCTGATCTTCATCGGCGCTGACATGATGAACACCTCGCTTGCGCTGACCCAGGTGCCGGCCCAGTTGGCCGAGGTGGTCCAGAGCATGGATGTGTCGCCGGTGATGGTGGTGGCCGGCATCATGCTGTTTTATGTGGTGCTCGGTGCCGTGATGGACGAGCTGTCCATGATCCTGCTGACCATCCCGATCTTCTTCCCCGTGGTCATCGGGCTGGACTTCGGCATGCCGCAGGAATCGGTGGCGATCTGGTTCGGCATCATGGTGCTCATGACGGTGGGTTTCGGCCTGCTCGCTCCGCCCGTGGGTCTGAACGTCTATGTGGTGAACGGCATGGCCAAGGATGTGCCCATCGGCGAGAGCTACAAGGGCGTGATGCCCTTCCTCATCAGCGACGTGTTCCGCACGCTGCTGCTGTTGAGCTTTCCCGGCATCTCCCTGTGGCTGGTTCAGTTTGTGGGGTGAACAAGTCATGAACATGCAACGCTTCAACCGCCGCGCCCTGCTGGGTGCCACCTTGTCCCTCGCCGCACTCGCGGCAGGGCCTGTGCACGCACAGGCCGCGTTTCCTTCCAAGGCCGTGCGCATCGTCGTGCCGTTCGCCGCGGGCGGCGTGGGTGACCTCACCGCGCGCATCGTGGCGCAGAAGCTCGCCGAGCTGCTCGGGCAGTCGGTGGTGATCGACAACCGGCCTGGCGCCGGCGGTGTGGTGGCGGCCGACACGGTGGCGCGCGCCGAGCCGGATGGCCACACCATGTTCCTCATGTCCAACGGAACGGCCGTGACGGCCGGGCTGTTCAAGAGCCTGCCGTTCGACACGGTGAAGGATTTCACCCCGGTCTCCACGCTGGGCTATTTCGACATCGCCGTGGTGGTGCCCGCGAACTCGCCCTACAAGACGCTGGGCGAGCTGGTGAGTTTTGCCAAGGCCAATCCAGGCAAGCTCAACGTGGGCAGCATCAACATCGGCAGCACGCAGAACCTGGCGGCCGAGCTGTTCAAAAGCACCGCCGGCATCGACGCGCAGGTCGTGCCCTTCAACGGCACGCCAGCGCTGATCGGCGCCATCCGCGGACAGCAGGTGGATGTGGCGGTCGAGATCCTCGCACCCATGCTCACGCAGATTCAGGGCGGTGGCGTGCGTGCGCTGGCCGTGACCGGTGAGAAACGCTCCATCGTGCTGCCAGAGGTGCCCACCGCGGTGGAAGCCGGCGTGAAGGACTTCGTGGCCTCGTCGTGGAACGCCCTGGCCGTGCCCTCGAAGACGCCGCGCCCGGTGGTGGAGCGCCTGCAGCGCGACATCGCCACCGCACTGGCCGACCCGGGTGTGCGTGAGAAGCTGCGCGGGCTCAACATCGACGCGCGTTCGTCCACACCGGAGCAGACCGCTGCGCTGCTGGCCTCCGACATCCGCCGCTGGGGCGCGGTGATCGAGCGCGCCGGCATTCAGAAACAGTGAACACCCCCCGCCGCGCTGCGCGCGTCCCCCCTCGAAGGGGGGCGGCATCAGCGGCCCGGCAAAGCCGGTTCCGCGATGCCTCTGGACCAAACTCCCTCTCACTCGGGCGACGCGCCTCCTTCCAGGGCTCCCACGGAACCGGCTTTGCCGGGCCGTAGGGTGCGCCCCCCTTTTCAGGGGGGACGCGCGCAGCGCGGCGGGGGGTCAAACCAGTAATTGGCGGATCAGCTCCAGTGTCCTTTGCTGGGTGAGGGTGGCGGGGCGCTGTGAGCTGGTGGCCAGGCACAGGCGGGTTTTCAGCGGTGGGCTGACCGGGCGCATGCGGTAGGCGGAAGGCCGGATCGAGCTGGCCACGGCGTTGCGCGAGAGCAGGGCGGCGCCCGCGCCGTCGGCCACCAGATCGAGGATGGCCGACACACCATCTATCTCGAGCGCCACGGTGGGGCGACAGCCGATGTTGGCCATCTCGGTTTCCACATGCATGCGGATGGCGTTGGGCCGGCTCGGGATCACCAGCGGCATGGCTGCCACCTCACGCAGGCTAACCGAGCTGGGCGGGTCTTCGCTCAGCCCTGGCGGGCGCGGCTCGATCAGCAGCAGTTCTTCGTCGCGCAGCGGGTGGATGTCGATCTCGCCTGCGGGCTGCGCGTTGTACAGCACCGCAATGTCCAGCCGCCCGGTGGTCAGCCACTCCAGCATGGTGACCGACAGGCCTTCGCTGATGGACAGGCTGGCTTCGGGCAGCTGCGCGCGGAAAGCGCGCGTGAGCGGCACGGTGAGCACGCGGGCCAGACTCGGCGGCAGGCCGATGGCCACACGCCCGGCCAGCGCACCGCGCACCCGCCCCAGCTCTTCGCGCGCGCGCTCCACCTGGTGCAGGATGCCGCGGCCATGTGCCAGCAGGAGTTTGCCCGCGTCGGTGGGTGTGGCGCCCCGGCCGTTGCGCACCAGCAGGTTTTGACGCAGCTCCACTTCGAGCAGGCGCACCTGGCGCGAGAGCGCGGGCTGCGCCACGTTCAGCGCCATCGAGGCCCGGGTGAAGCTGCCCAGCTCGGCCACGCGCACAAAGTATTCGAGTTGCTTGAGGTCCATGGCGTCTGGCGATCGAACGGAATGTGGAAACAAGCTTGATCATAGTTATGTGGTTTCGTTCTAGCTGCTAGCCGGTCATGTGACTTTTCTCGCAGCGAGGCAAGGGTCACAATCCAGCGACACCCCCTCACAAGCCCATGCAGAACACCTCAACCCTCCCGCCCACCACCCGCCTCAAC
>QBMB01000067.1:0-10121 GCA_003241965.1 Burkholderiales bacterium
CCACGAAGACCATGACAAAACCCGCGCCCATGAAGGCCAGCGTGGCCACGAGCGAACGCGGTGACAGGCGCGAGAGACCGCAGACACCGTGCCCGCTGGTGCAGCCCGACCCAAAGCGCGTGCCCAGGCCCACCAACAGCCCGGCGGCCACGATGGTGGCGAAGCCTGCGTCGATGGTGGGCGCCTTGACGAAGCCGGCTGGCGCCAGCAGGCCGTACAGCAGCGGCGCGGCCAGCATGCCCAGCAGGAAGGCGATGCGCCAGCCGGCGTCGCCCACCTTGGGCGGCAACAGGCCGCCCAGGATGCCGCTGATGCCCAACACCCGGCCATTGACCAGGATGAAGAAAGCCGAGGCAACGCCCAGCAGAATGCCGCCGGACAACGAAGCCCACGGTGTGAAATTGACCCAATCGATCGTCATGATTTTTTCCTCGGAGTACCGCAAAACTGTGCGTACAGCACCTGCATCACAGCCAGCGCCTGGGGGCTGTCGAGCAGATAAAAAATGTTCTTGCCTTCGCGGCGCGTGCTCACCAAGGCTTCTTCGCGCAGCACCGCGAGCTGCTGCGACAAGGTGGGCTGCACGATGCCCAGCAAGGCCTCCAGCTCACCCACCGAGTGCTCGCCCTGCGAGAGTTGGCAAAGGATGAGCAGGCGGTCGGGGTTGGACAGCACTTTCATCAAGCGGCAGGCGTCTGCCGCAGCGGCCTGCATGTCTTCCAGATCGAGGGTGGCGTTTTTCATGGCTGGGGGTTTGTTGAATCGACGGCGTCAGTTTATTGACAAACAATCTATTTGTCAATAAACTATAAACAACTTATTTGAAGGAACGCTTCATGACCGCAACGTCCATCCAGCCCCAAGTCCACGGCCTGTTCGATCCCGCCACCTGGACGGTGACCTACATCGTTCACAACGGCCCGGGCAGCGAGGCCGCCATCATCGATTCGGTGCTTGACTACGACCCGAAGTCAGGCCGCACCCAGCACGCATCTGCCGACCAAGTGGTGGCCTATGTGCGCGCCAACAGCTTGAAGGTGCAATGGATTCTGGAAACCCATGCCCACGCCGACCACCTCTCGGCAGCGCCTTACTTGCGCGCCCAACTGGGTGGACAGATCGGCATTGGCGGAAACATCACCCTGGTGCAAAAGGTGTTCAAGGGCATCTTCAATCTGGAGCCTGGCTTCAAGCAGGACGGCTCGCAGTTCGATCACCTGTTCCAGGAGGGTGAGGCCATCCCGCTGGGCGCACTGTCTGGCGAAGTGATGTTCGTGCCCGGCCACACACCGGCCTGCGCGGCCTACCGTTTCGGCGACGCGGTGTTCGTGGGCGACACGCTGTTCATGCCCGACGTGGGCACCGCGCGCTGCGACTTCCCCGGCGGTGACGCCCGCGCGCTCTACGCCTCCACCCGCAGGCTGCTCAGCCTGCCGTCTGAAACGCGGCTGTTCATGTGCCACGACTACCCACCCACCGACCGGCCGGTGGCCTTCGAGACAACGGTGGCCGAGCAACGCGCGAAGAACATCCACGTGCACGACGGCGCGAGCGAAGAAGAGTTTGTGGCCATGCGCACGAAGCGCGACGCCACGCTGGAGATGCCCACGCTGATCCTGCCTTCGGTGCAGGTCAACATCCGCGCCGGTGAACTGCCACCGAAGGAAGACAACGGCGTGGCCTATCTGAAGATCCCCCTGAACGCACTCTGATTCACTCACCATTCAACCGGGCCAGCACCATGACCACTGTTTCCGTTGCGCTCCAGCAGCATGCCGATTACCGCTTCGAGATCCGCTTCGGCGAGAACATCCCGGGCCTGATCGCCGACGAGCCCGCCCCCTTGGGCAAGGGCGAAGGCCCCTCGCCCGCCCAGCTGCTGGCTGCGTCGGTCGGCAACTGCCTGAGCGACTCGCTGCTGTTTGCGCTGCGCAAGTTCAAGCAAGCACCCGAGCCGCTGCACTGCGAGGTGCAGGCCGAGGTGGGTCGCAACCCCGAAGGCAGGCTGCGTATCCTGGGCATCCACGCCACCATCACACTGGGTGTGGCCGCCAACACGCTGGAACACCTGGACCGCGCCCTGGCGCAGTTCGAGGAGTTCTGCACGGTCACCCAAAGCGTGCGCCAGGCCGTGCCGGTGCGGGTCACGGTGATCGACTCCGCCGGCCAAACCCTGCGCGACCAGAGCTGAGGCGCTCGAACCCATGCTGTCCCTGGCCCTCGGCCCGGTGGCGCTGCCTCTGGCGCCCGTTCTTCTGCTGATCGCCGTCTGGGCCTCGTCCTGGCTGGCCACGCGCCTGGCGCGCAAGGGGGCAGACAAGGCTCCGGGTGAGCTCGCTGGCCGCACCGTGATCCACGCCGCGCTGCTGGGTTTGCTGGTCGCGCGGCTGGCGTATCTGGCGCTGCACATTGACGCCTACCTGGCGTCGCCGTTGGCCGCATTCGACCTGCGTGACGGCGGCTGGTACGCCCCTGCCGGACTGGTCACCGGCTTGGCCTGGTTGGCCTGGCGCAGTGTTCGCTGGCCGCTGCTGCGCCGACCCTGGATCGTGGGCAGCGTGGCAGGCGTGGCTCTGTGGTGGCTCGCCTCGGCCGCGATCGGGTTGATGGGCTCCCAAGCAATGCCATCGGTTCAACTGACCGAGCTTGATGGAGCCCGGCCCGTCAGCCTGACGGAGGCCGCCCGTGGGCGCCCGGTGGTCGTCAATCTCTGGGCCAGCTGGTGCGGCCCCTGCCGCGTGGAGATGCCCATGCTCGCGGCCGCACAGCAGCGTGAGACAGCGGTGGGTTTCCTCTTTGTCAACCAGGGCGAGTCACCCGCCACCGTGCAGACCTATTTGCGCCAGGAGGGCCTGCCGCTGCGCGAGGTGCTGCTGGACAGTGGGTCCACACTGGGACAGGCCATCGGCTCGCGTGGCGTGCCCATCACGCTCTTCTACGATGCCCAGGGCAACCAGGTAGACGCGCACTTCGGCATCCTCAACGCGGCCGCGCTGCAGAGTCGACTGCGCCAGCTCAGGCCCGGCCCCTGAAGACACTCCCACGACGTCTTCCAGCGCGTTGCTGCGCCGCAGATCATCAGCAAAAGTGCAGTCGCCTATATTGATGCCTTTGGCAGCAACCCTTCAGGAGATACCCATGTCCATCAAGTCCGTCCTCGTCAGCCTCGCCTTGGTCCTGACCACCGGAATCGCCAGTGCACAAGACACGGTCGTCTACCACTTCGACAACACCGCAGCGCAAGGCCTGAAGGGCTTGCGCAACATTCGCAACCACATTGAAACCGACCCGACTGCAAAGATCACCGTCGTGACGCACGCGGAAGGCGTCGACATGCTGATGGAAGGAGCCAAATCGGACAACGGCACCGAGTACGCACCCCTGGTGTCGGCCCTCAAAAGCCGGGGGGTGGCGTTCGAGATCTGCGAGATCACTCTGAAGAACAGGGGCCTGAAGAAAGAGCAGTTCATCCAGGAAGCCGACTTCACGCCATCGGGTGTGGTCCGACTCGCCAAACTGCAAAAACAAGGTTACGCGTACATCAAACCTTGATGCCGTGACACCTCATGGCGCGAACAAGAAGAGCGCCAGAAACGACAAAGCCCGGTCGAAACCGGGCTTTGTCTTTGATTCATTTGGGGTGGCTGATGGGGCTCGAACCCACGACAACAGGAATCACAATCCTGGACTCTACCAACTGAGCTACAGCCACCACAAGCCGCAAATTATAGCCGCAAGACCCGCCACCTTTGGCGTTGCCTTGTCGACAACGCTCAACGGGCGATCGAAGCCGCAGGTTTGGGTTCGCTCACCAGGATGCGGGCCTTGAAACGCTCCTTGAGCGTGTCGTAGTAGGCCAGGCTCTCGGCCGCCGCCCACCACTGGCTGTACTGCTGCACTTCCTGGCCCAGCGCGCGGGCTTCGCGCGTCTCGCGGGGAAGCACTTTTTCGACCTTGACAACCGCATAACCCTGGTCACCCAGTGGCACACCCACCCAGGCCGGCAGGCTCTTGGGGTCGGCGCTGAGCGCGGCGATCAGCAGCGGCTGGGGCAGGCCTTGTGCCTTCTCACGAGACACCGTCTGCACGGGCGACAGGCCCGCGGCGGCGCCACCGGCCTTCCAGGCCTGGAGCTGCTTGTCGCCCTCCTCGCGTGCGAGTTCGGCCGAGCGCTGAGCCACCAGGCGCAGGCGCACGGTTTCCCGCACTTCGTCCAGTGGGCGTGTGCGGGCGGGGAAGTGCTGCACCACGCGTGCGGCCACCAGCTGGTTGGAGCCGGTCTCGACGGCTTCGGTGTTGCGCTTCTTGTCAATGGCGTCAGGCGCAAACAGTGCGGCGAGCAGGCGCTCGTTGCCCAACACGCCGGCTGCGGCTTGCGGCTGGCGCTGCACACCCTTGGCGGTGAGGATTTCCAGCTTCAGCCGGTCGGCTGCGGGCTTGAGGCTGTCGGCCTGCTCGTACACCAGATTGCTGAACGCCTCGGCGGATTCTGCAAACTGTTTTTGCGCTTGCTGCTGCCTGAGCTCGGTTTCGATTTCGGGCCGCATGGCCTCGAAGCTGCGTTGCGGTGGCGACTTGATGTCGGTGAGCTGGATGATGTGAAAGCCGAACTCGGTCTCCACCAGATCAGAGATGCCGCCTTTGGGCAGCGCGTAGACGACGTCTTCAAACGGCTTGACCATCGCGCCGCGCGCAAAGAAGTCCAGGTCGCCCCCGTTGGCGGCCGAGCCGGGGTCTTGCGACTGCGCCTTGGCCACCTCGGCAAAGCTGGCGGGGCTCTTGCGCACCTGCTCCAGCAAGGCCGCCGCCTTCACGCGCACGGCTTCCTTGTCGGCGGCCGGCGCGCCCGCGGGCACGGTCAGCAGAATGTGGCGGGCGCGGCGCTCTTCGGTGCCCGCCAGCCGGCCGGCATTCTGGTCGTAATAGGCGCGCACATCGGCGGCATTGAGCGTCAGGCCCTTCTGCAGCGAAGCCGCATCGAGCACCAGGTACTCCACATCGGCCTGCTCCGGCGCCTGGAACAACGGCGCGTTGGCGGTGTAGAAGGCTTCGATCTCGGCATCGGTGGGCTTCACGCGAGCAGCAAAATCAGCTGCGTTGAAACGGGCCACCTGCACTTCGCGCTGCTCAAAGAACGCGTTGAGCGACACGGCGGCCAGCGCTGTGGGCGCGAAGCCGGAGCTCACGATGCTCTGTGCCACCTGGCGCTGCGACAGATCGGCGCGCACGCGTGCTTCAAACATGTCGGGGGTCATTCCCTGGCGGGCCACGAGCGTCCTGTAGGCCTCCATGTCCAGCGAGCCATCGGGCTTGCGCAGGGCGGCAATGGCTTCGTTCTGCTGCAACTCGCGCGCCAGGCGCTGGTCGCTGGTGAAAAGGTTGAGCTTCTGTGCGGCGGTGGCCAGCACGCGGTCGCGCACCAGGCGCTCCAGCGTGGCGTATCGCGCTTCCTCGCTGTCCAGCAGCTTGGCGTCCAGCGTCGGCATGGCTTCGCGCAGGCGCTGCGATTCGATCTGATGCGCTTGGTCCCATTCGGGCTGGGTGATCTTCTTCCCGTCAACGGACGCCACGGCTGCGCCCTTCGAATCGAAGCGCGTGTAGCCCTCCACGCCGACGAAGATGAACGAGGGGATGATCACGATCATCAAGAAGCCCATGAGGTACCTCTTGTGGTTGCGGATGGTTTCGAACATGCCTGAGACCTGCTGCGTGAATGGGGGTGGAAAGAGTTGCCTGACTCGACAACAAAAAAGGCGAACCCGGGTTCGCCTTTTCGATGGTGGTGGGTGCTGACGGGGTCGAACCGCCGACCTACTCCGTGTAAAGGAGCCGCTCTGCCAACTGAGCTAAGCACCCCACCGAAAACATGGGCGAATGCTCAGTTCAAGGCGTCTTTGAGCGCTTTGCCTGGGCGGAACTTCGGCACTTTGGCGGCCTTGATCTTGATCTCCTCGCCGGTGCGCGGGTTGCGGCCTTTGCGGGCGGGACGTTTGGTCACGGCAAAGGAGCCGAAACCCACCAGTGACACGGTACCGCCCTTTTTCAGGGTGGTGCGGATCGCGGTGATCGTGGAATCGAGTGCACGCGTGGCAGCCGCTTTGGAGATGTCGGCGTGCTTGGCGATGTGTTCGACGAGTTCTGTTTTATTCACAAATGGCCCCTCTTGATTGGAGATGAGTAGTTCAGTTGGTACAAAGCTTGTCCTGAGACGGCGCGCAAGGCGGCCGAGGGACTGGGTCTGGTGATCGCTGGACACGGTGATGACCGTGGCGCGCGCAGCCCATTAGACCCATGGGCCGCAACCCGTGTCAATACACTGGAACCGCGCGCCCGCACTCGGCGGCACAAGAGGCGAGATTCTAGACGCTTTGATCGCGCCGCCCGCCGCCGACGCGCCTGTGCTCGGGCCCAACGCACCCCCCATTCATCCCTTCAGCGCCTGCGCAATCGCACGGCCCACGTCGGTTGTGCCCGCCCGACCACCAAGATCGGCGGTGCGCGGCGCACCGCTGCCGGGATGCAGCACCGACTCGATGGCACCCATCACGGCGTCGTGTGCGTCCCTGTGGCCCAGGAAGTCGAGCATCAGGGCTCCACACCAGATCTGACCGATCGGGTTGGCGATGCCCTGGCCGGCAATGTCCGGCGCCGACCCGTGTACGGGTTCGAACAAAGAGGGGTGTTGACGCGTTGGGTTGAGGTTGGCGCTGGGGGCGATGCCGATGGTGCCGGTGCAGGCCGGGCCCAGGTCGGAGAGGATGTCGCCGAACAGGTTGCTGCCGACCACCACGTCGAAGAAATCGGGGCGCTGCACGAAATGCGCGGTGAGGATATCGATGTGGAACTTGTCGACTTGGATGTCGGGGTACTCCTTGGCCATTTCGGCCACCCGCTCGTCCCAGTAGGGCATGGTGATGGCGATGCCGTTGGACTTGGTCGCGCTGGTCAGGTGCTTCTTCGGGCGCGAGCGCGCGGTCTCGAACGCGTAGCGCAGCACGCGGTCCACCCCGATGCGCGACATCACGGTTTCCTGCATCACGATCTCGCGCTCCGTGCCCGCGTACATGCGCCCGCCAATGCTGGAGTACTCGCCTTCTGTGTTCTCGCGCACGATCACCATGTCGATCTCACCGGGCGCACGCGCGCTGCCGTCGCGGCGCACCACCGGCGCGATCACGCCGGGCATGAGGCGAGCGGGACGCACGTTGACGTACTGGTCGAACTCGCGGCGAAACAGCAGCAATGAGCCCCACAGCGAGATGTGGTCAGGCACCTTGTCGGGCCACCCCACCGCGCCGAAGTAGATCGCGTCGTGGCCACCGATCTGGTCCTTCCAGTCGTCGGGCAGCATCTTGCCGTGGCGCTCGAAGTAGTCGCAGCTCGAAAAATCGAAGTGGTCGAACTGCAGGTCGATGCCGAAGCGCGTGGCTGCGGCTTCGAGCACGCGGATGCCTTCGGGCATGACTTCGGTGCCGATGCCGTCGCCGGCGATGACGGCAATGCGGTGTTTGCTCATGGTTGTTCCTTCGGATCGGGTTGAAAAAATGAAAGGGCTTCGGCGATGAGGCGATCGGGTGCCTCCTCCGCGATGTAGTGGCCGCACGGCACGCTTTGACCCGACACGCTGAGAGCGCGCTCGCGCCACAGCGCCAGCACGTCGAAGCAACGGGCAACGGTGCCGTGTTCACCCCACAAAACGCGCAAGGGCTGATGGAGCATGGACCCCGCAGCCACGTCGGCGCGGTCGTGCTCGAGATCGATGGTGGCGCTGGCGCGGTAGTCCTCGCAGACGGACGCAGCGGTGCCTGGCAGGGCCGCACAGCGCTCGTACTCGGCCAGCGCGGCGGGATCGAACGGCGCCAGACCCGCGTGGCGGCTGCCCATGACGCTGCGCACATAGCGCGCCGGGTCGCCGTCGATCAGGGATTCGGGCAGCGGTGGAGGCTGGATCAGAAAGAACCAGTGCCAGTAGGCGCGCGCAAAAGCTTCGCTGGTCTTCTCGTACATGGCGAGGGTGGGCGCGATGTCCAGGAGCATGAGCCGTTGCACCGATGCGGGATGGTCGGCCGCGAGCCGGTGCGCCACGCGCGCTCCCCGGTCGTGCGCCAGCACGCCAAAGCGTTCGAAACCGTGGTGCTTCATGACGGCTACAGCATCCAGTGCCATCTCGCGCTTGCCGTGGTTGATGTGCGCTGCATCGGGCGCAGGCCGCGCCGAGTCGCCGTAGCCGCGCACATCCATCAGCACCAGGGTGAAGTGCTGGGCCAGCGCGGGCGCCACACGGTGCCACATGACCATGCTCTGCGGGTGCCCGTGCAGCAACAGCAGAGGAGCGCCTCTGCCACCGACGCGCGTGTGCAGCGACACGCCCTCGCGGGTCACGGTGTGGGGCACGAATGCATTCAACATGGGCGCCAGCATAGCCCGCATTGCGGCAATAATTCAGCAATTGATTAATTCCAAAAAGGAAACTGTTGGACCGCCCTGATCTGGAACTCGTGCTCGCCGTGCGGCAACACGGCAGCCTCGTGATGGCCGCTCGCGCCATGCGGGTGGCGCCCTCGGTGGTGACCAAGCGCCTGGCTGCACTGGAAGCCCGCTTGGGACTGCGCCTGTTCCAGCGCACCACGCGTAGCGTGAGCCCCACGGCCGAAGGCGACACCTTGTGCGAACGTGCGGTACACCTGCTGCGCACGTTCGACGAGGTGGAGGCCGAGCTGCGGGAACGCCAGACCGAGCCAGCCGGACCGATCCGCCTGGCCGCCACCTTCGGCTTCGGGCGGCTCTGGGTGGGCCCGGCACTGGCGGACTTTCAGGCGCGCCATCCCGGCATTCAGATCCAGCTGCAACTCACCGAGCAGTTGCCCGACCTGGCGGTGGAGGGGTTTGATGGCGCCATCTGGCTGTGGAACGCCCCCAGCGAGCGCGCGGCTGAATGGGTCTCGCGCCGCCTCGCCGGCAACCAACGTGTGCTGGTGGCCTCACCCGCCTACCTGCAACAACGCGGCACGCCGCGCGCGCTGCAAGACCTCGCCGCACACGCTTGCCTGCTGGTGCGCGAAAACGGCGGTGGCCCGGGCCAGCGCTTTGACCACTGGCGCCTGCTGCACACGGGGGACACACAAGTGACGCATGTGCCGGTGGGTGGACCGCTCTCCAGCAACTCGGGCGAACTGGTGCGCGACTGGTGTCTGGCCGGCCACGGCATCATGCTGCGCAGCCTGTGGGACATCGCCCCACAGCTGGCCAGTGGTGAGTTGGTACGTGTGTTGCCCGAGTGCGCAATGCCCGACGCCGACATCCACTGGCTGGCACCCTACCGGCCTCAGACGCCGCGGCGCATCCGGCTGCTGATCGATTTTCTGGCGGAACGGTTTCAGAATGAACCGTGGAAGCCCGCACAACGCCTCAAGGGCGGGAAGCCCGCACCACCAGGCTCACCCCGAAAGCGGTGAGCGCGGTGCCGGCCAGCGTGGCAGCCGTGATGGGCTCGGAGAACAGCAGCCACGCGATCAACGCTGTGCAGGGCGGCACCAGGTACATGAGGCTCGTGACCGAGGCTGCCGCGCCGCGCTGGATCAGGATGTACAACAGAGAGCTACCCCCCAGCGTGAGACCGAGCACCGACCACGCCATGGCACCCATGAGCTCGGCATTCCAGTGCATGGTCTCGGCTTCCAGCAGGGTCAGTGGCAGGGTGACCAGCAGGGCCGCCATGAGCTGCACCGCGTTCGCGGTGCGCACATCACAGGCCGCCACAAAACGCTTCTGGTAGAGCGTGCCGACGGTGATGGCAAAGAGCGCCATGACCGCGAACGACAGGTTGAACCAGTTGGCCTGATCGCCCGGTCCCCCCGCACCGAACTTGCGCGAGACCACCAGCACCAGACCGGCAAAGCCCAGCAACAGGCCGAGCCACTGGCGCCTGGACACCTTGGAGCCGGTGCCCGAGAGCCAGATGGCCGTGAGCACCGGCTGCAGGCCGACGATGAGCGAGGACAGACCGGACCCCATGCCCGCCTTGACCGCCACCCAGACCCCGCCCAGATAACCCGCGTGCATGAAGACGCCGGTGACGGCCAGGTGCATCCATTGCGTGCGGTTCGTGGGCCACTTCACGC
>QBMB01000067.1:10131-25066 GCA_003241965.1 Burkholderiales bacterium
GGCCAACAGAATCCAGGGCAGGAAGCAGGCGATGGACAGTGCATAACGCACCGCGAGAAACTTCATCGGAGGTGCGTGGGGCATGCCGTAGCGCGCCACGATGAACCCGGTGCTCCAGATCAGCACGAACACCCAGGGCATGGCGCGCAGCCACGCGTTGTCTTGCGTCGGTGGGTTCATGGCCAGGCCCTCAGCGCCGTCTGAGTGCTCAACGCGACTTGGCGCGGATCTCGGGAATGGCCTTCTGCAGGTAATACACCATCGACCAGACGGTGAGCACCGCCGAGATCCAGATCAGCCAGGTGCCCCAGAGCTGGGTGTCGATCAGCTTGAACAAGGTGCCATCGAACAGCAGGAAGGGAATCGCCACCATCTGCACGGTGGTCTTGACCTTGCCGATCATGTGCACCGCCACGCTCTTGGTGGCGCCGATGATCGCCATCCATTCGCGCAGCGACGAAATGGCGATTTCGCGGCCAATGATGATGAGGGCCACAAACACGTCGGCCCGGTCCAGGTGCACGAGCACCAGCAGAGCTGCACACACCAGAAACTTGTCGGCCACGGGATCGAGGAAAGCACCAAAGGCCGACGTCTGATTGAGCTTGCGGGCGAGGTAACCGTCGGCCCAGTCGGTCAGTGCGAACACGACGAACATGACCGTGGCGATCAGGTTCTGCTGCGCCACGCTCATGCCTTCCAGGTAGAAAACCCCCACGATCAGCGGGATGGCAACGATGCGTGCCCAGGTGAGCAGGGTGGGGAGGTTGAAAAACATCGCCCGATTATGCGGGTTCGTTCCTGCACGAATTCCGCCCCCGTGAACGCGTGCTGGCTTTGCCCAGTTTTTCACGATCGCACCCGATTCCCGATCGGTCAAGTGTTCATTTAGTACTCAACAAACGCCCATGAATAGATATAAGTAGTTACACTTTTTCATCCACTCCGGCTTTGTCCTGGCCTCGAACTTCAACCCAACACAGGAGTCTGACCTTGCACACGCAGCACCACTTTCAAGCGCCCCAACTCACCGGAGAGGCCAACCGCGCCAGCGAGGTGTTCGGTGCTGCCGTGTGGCTCTGGATGCACCTGCCGCGCCACCGCCAGCTGTCGATCAGGAACCTCGAAAGACGCTTGCTGGAACCCGTGCAGCAAGGTCAGTACGTGCTGGCCAGCGCACGCATCAGCAGCAGCCAGCGCGACCCGGTCGCCTTGCTTCTCTACGCCTGCCTGAACGCGCAGGCCGAGAGTCGTTACATAAACAACCCCACGGCGCCGCTCGCGCCAGCCGACTGGCGCAGTGGCGACCGCCTGTGGCTGATCGACTGGGTGTCGCCCTTTGGCCAATCGCTGCAGTTGCGCCAGCCGATGCTGGAACTCTTTGCCCGGCAGACCGCCCGCAGCCTGTACCGACACCCCGGCATCCGGGGTCAGCGCGTCATGACCTGGCGAGGCGACACGTGCACCCCGCAAGGCTCACGTGTGTGGTGGCAGGACCGCCCGATCCTGAGCACCCCCCGCAGCACACCGACACTGCCCGGTCCATCCAACTGGGAAGTCACTGTTCCGGCCGAATTGATGCCGCACGGCCACACCGACATCGCCTGCTACTGACCCTCAGTGCAGCGCCCGGTAGATGGCGTCGGCCAACTCGGCTGAAATGCCTTCCACGGTGCCGAGGTCTTCCACACTCGCCGAAGCCACGCCGCGCACACCGCCGAAGCGCTGCAGCAATCGAGCCCTTTTTTTGGGTCCGACACCCGGGATGTCTTCGAGCTTGCTGCCGCCGGTGCGCACCTTGGCGCGCTGCGCGCGCATGCCGGTGATGGCGAAGCGGTGGGCCTCGTCGCGGATCTGGGCCACCAGCATCAGTGCAGCGGAGTCGTGGCCCAGGTAGACCTTGTCGCGGCCATCGGCAAACACCAGCTCTTCCAGGCCGACCTTGCGGCCTTCGCCCTTCTCCACACCCACGATCAGCGAGAGGTCCAGGCCGAGTTGCTGGAACACCTCGCGCGCCATGCTCACCTGGCCCTTGCCACCGTCGATGAGCACCAGGTCGGGCATGCGCGCTCCGGTGACAGATTCGGCCGTGGGTTCGACCGCTTCATCGAGGAGGGCTTCGGCAGGCTCAGCCCGAA
The DNA here is from genome assembly GCA_003241965.1 of Burkholderiales bacterium. Lineage (GTDB taxonomy): Bacteria > Pseudomonadota > Gammaproteobacteria > Burkholderiales > Burkholderiaceae_C > Hydrogenophaga. The sequence continues at coordinate 12,270 of QBMB01000067.1, forward strand.
CGGTGGGGTCTGGCGCCGGCGTGTCGTCCGAGCGTATTGCCTCGGCGATCTTCCCGTAGCGGCGCAGCAGCACCTGCTTCATGGCCGCGTAGTCGTCGCCCCCGGTGATGCCTTCGATCTTGTAGCGGCGGTACTGGCTGTTCTGCATCTTGTGGCCTTCAAACACCACGCACGAGGCCTGGGTGGATTCACCGGCCGTGTGCGAGATGTCGAAGCATTCGATGCGCAGGGCGTCCAGCTGGTCGTCCGGCAGCTGCAGGGCATCGACCAGCGCGCGGGTGCGTGCCTGCTGGCTGCCTTCTTCGGCGAGCAGGCGGGCCAGTGCAATGTCGGCATTTTTCTGCGCCATCTCCAGCCAGATGCGCCGGTGCTCGCGCGGGTTGTGTACCGCATTCACCTTGGCGCCTGTTTGTTCTGAGAGCGCGTCCAGCAGGGGCTTGCCCACCGCGTGGCTGGTCACCAGGATGTGCGGCATGGCAATGCCCAGGTAGTGCTGGGCAATGAAGGCTTCGAGCACCTGCACGGCCACGCGCTCGGCCGGGTCACCTGCGGGGGCGTCGCCCTCTTCGGAGAGCGCGTTGTCGATCGCGGTCGCGTCTTCCACGTGCGCGGGGAAGTACGGCCGGTCACCCAGGTGGCGCCCACCGCGCACCATGGCCAGGTTCACGCAGGCGCGCCCACCGTGCACCTTGACCGCCAGCACGTCCACGTCCTTGTCGGACACGTTGTCGATCGCCTGCTGGTGCAGCACGCGAGAGAGCGCTGTCATCTGGTTGCGCAATTCGGCCGCCTGCTCGAACTCAAGCTTGTCGGCGTGCGCCATCATGCGCTGCTCCAGAGCGTCGAGCACCGCCTGTGTCTCGCCGCGCAGAAAGCGCTCGGCGTCCTGCACGTCGCGCGCGTAGTCCTCACTGTCCACCAGGTCCACACAGGGCCCGCTGCAGCGCTTGATCTGGTACAGCAGGCAGGGCCGCGTGCGGTTGGCAAACACCGTGTCTTCGCAGGTGCGCAGGCGAAACACCTTCTGCAGCAGCGTGATGGATTCCTTCACCGCCCAGGCGCTGGGGTACGGGCCGTAGTAGCTGTGGCGCCGGTCCACCGCACCGCGGTAGTACGCCATGCGCGGGAACGCCAGCGATGGCGACGGCATCTTCGCCGAGGTGCGAAAGGTTTCGCGCGTGCCGGTGATCTTGAGGTAGGGGTAGCTCTTGTCGTCGCGGAACAGGATGTTGAACTTGGGGTTCAACGTCTTGATGAGGTTGTTCTCCAGCAGCAGGGCTTCGGCCTCGGAGCGCACCACGGTGGTCTCCATGCGCACGATCTTGCTGATCATGTGGCCGATGCGCGTGCCGTCGTGGCTCTTCTGGAAATAGTTCGACACGCGCTTCTTGAGGTTGCGCGCCTTGCCCACGTAGAGCAGTTGGCCCTGGGCGTCGAAATAGCGGTAGACGCCCGGCAGCGCAGGCAGCGCGGCCACTTCACTGAGCAGTTGTTCGGAATGCGTGTCGGACATGGGCGCGTATTGTGCGCGGCAATCTGCAGATGAGCCGAGCCCCGACAATGGCCCCATGCGCTGGGACATTTTTTGCAGGGTGATCGACAACTTCGGCGACGTGGGCGTGTGCTGGCGGCTGTGCGCGCAACTGGCTGAACGCGGCGAGCAGGTGCGCCTGTGGCTGGACGACCCGCAAGCGCTGACCTGGATGGCCCCCGGCGCGCTGGAAGGCCACTGGCCAGGCGTTGAAGTGCTGCACTGGAGCACACCCCTGGTCCCCGGGATGGCGGACGGCCTGCCACCTGCCGACGTGTGGATCGAGGCCTTCGGCTGCGAACCGCCCACCGAGTGCATCGACGCACTGGCCGACCGCGTGGCCGCCGGGCAGAGCGCGCCGGTGTGGATCAACCTCGAATACCTCAGCGCCGAGCCCTATGTGGAGCGCTCGCACCGCCTGCCCTCGCCGGTCATGAGCGGGCCCCTTCGCAACGCACCGGGCGGTCTCACCAAATGGTTCTTCTACCCCGGCTTCACCGAACGCACAGGTGGGCTGCTGCGCGAGCCCGACTTGCAACAGCGCCAGGCCACGTTCGACGCTGCGGTCTGGCTGCAGAGCCTGGGCTTGCCACCAGCGCGGCACCGGGTGAGCCTCTTCTGCTACGAACCCGCCGCCTTGCCCCATGTGCTGCGCCAGGCCGCCCAAGCACCGCTCAGCGTCGACTGGCTGGTGACGCCGGGGCGCGCCTGGCAAGCCACGCAAGCAGCACCCGCCGGCCAGCTGCATGCCCTGCCCTTGCTGAACCAGCGCGATTTCGACCACCTGCTCTGGGCCTGCAACCTCAATTTCGTGCGTGGCGAGGATTCGCTGGTGCGCGCGCTGTGGGCTGGCCAGCCCTTCGTCTGGCAGATCTACCCGCAGCACGACAACGCCCACCACGCCAAGCTGGAGGCCTTCCTGGGCTGGTTGCAGGCACCGGCCTCGCTGCGCGCATTTCACCTGGCCTGGAACGGCATCGGCAGCCAGCCCGCCGTCTGGCCGGAACCGGGCGAGCTCGACGACTGGCGCGCTTGCGTGCAAGCCGCCCGCGCCCGGCTGCTGGCCCAGCCCGACCTGTGCACCCAGCTGCTGGGCTTCGTGGCGGGCAAGCGGTAGGCAAAAGGCGATAAAATTCGAGGCTTTGCAGAAATCGGCCCAGGCTCAGCTTGGCGCCATGTGACTGCCAGCCATCTGTCTCGCCGCACAGATCGCAGCCATCAGATCGGTTCCCGGGTGTCCAGCCCACGCCGGGAACACGCGGCCCAACCGTTGGAATCCCTATGAAAATCGCTCAAGAACTCCGCGCCGGCAACGTCATCATGCACGGCAAGGACCCGATGATCGTCCTGAAAACCGAATACAGCCGTGGTGGCCGTGGTGCCGCCACCGTGCGCCTGAAGCTCAAGGCCCTGCTCAACAACATGGCCACCGAAGTCGTCTGCAAGGCCGATGACAAGATGGACCAGATCATCCTGGACAAGAAGGAGTGCACCTACTCCTACTTCGCCGACCCGATGTACGTGTGCATGGACACCGACTTCAACCAGTACGAGGTGGAAGCCGAGAACATGGGCGACGCGCTGAACTACCTTGAAGACGGCATGACCGTCGAAGTGGTGTTCTACGACGGCAAGGCCATTTCGGTCGAACTGCCCACCAGCGTCGAGCGCGTGATCACCTGGACCGAACCCGCCGTCAAGGGCGACACGTCCGGCAAGGTGCTCAAGCCCGCCAAGATCGCCACCGGCTTCGAGGTTTTTGTGCCTTTGTTCGTGGCACAAGACGACAAGATCGAAATCGACACCCGCACCGGCGAGTACCGCAAACGGGTTTGATCAGCTCCTGATCGTCCGGTTCGAGAGGCTCCTGCGGGAGCCTCTTGCGTTTGCACCCAACCCCCTGCGCCATGGACCTGATCACCCGCATCGCCGACGTCATCATCCCGGTCTTCCTGATCGTGGCCATCGGCTACGGCTACGCGCGCCGCGGTGCGCCCGACATGTCGACGTTCAACCGCATCGCGCTGGACGTGCTCGCGCCGCTGCTGGTGTATTCAGCGCTGGCCTCGCGCGACTTCCGCATGGCCGACCACACCGCGCTGCTGATCGGCGGCACCCTGCTCATCCTGCTCAGTGGTCTGCTGGCCTGGCCGCTGGCCAGGGCCTTCGGCGCGCAGCCGCGCACGCTGGTGCCGGTGGTCATGTTCAACAACTGCGGCAACATGGGCCTGCCCCTGGCGCTGCTGGCGTTCGGCCCGGCCAACTTCGGCGCAGCAGTGGCGCTGTTCTCGGTGAGCAACCTGCTGCATTTTTCGCTGGGTGCGCGCATCACCAGCCGGCTGGCGCGCACGCGCGATCTGCTCACCAGCCCGCTCATGATCGGCACCGCGCTGGGCTTCATCAGTGCCCTCACCGAGGTGCGCCCGCCCGACGTGGTGATCGCCGGCCTGAAGCTGCTGGGCGACGCGCTGCTGCCCATGATGTTGTTTGCCCTGGGCGTGCGGCTCACCGCGCTGACCCGCTCGGGCCTGGCGCTGGGGTTGCTCGGCGCCCTGGCCCGACCCCTCATCGGTCTGGCCGTAGCCATTCCACTGGCCTGGGCACTGGGCCTGGAGGGCGCGGCGCGTGGCCAGCTGCTGCTGTTTGCGGCCCTGCCGCCGGCCGTGATGCAGTTCATGCTCGCCGAGCGTTACCAGCAGGAGCCCGACAAGGTCGGCGCCATGATCATGCTGGGCAATGCGTTGGCCATCCTGTTTGTGCCGTTGGCCCTGGCACTGGGCCTGTAGCCACACGATTCAAAGACACTGACGATTCAAGGAGCTCCCCATGGAAACCGCACAAAACATCAACGAGCGACGCCTGGCAGACGCCTGGGCCGAGTTGCAAACCCACGCCAACGAGGGCAATGCCTTGCACGCCGATGCCTACCGGCTGGCGTTTGCCGATCCGGAGTTTCTGCTGCGCCGCGAGACGCGCGGCATCCGCTTTCAGCTGGAGATGCTCAAGCCCGATCTGGCACAGCAGGACGCCGGCATCGAGAACACCGTGGTGGTGTTCGGCAGCGCGCGTTTTCGTGAGGCCAGCGAAGCGCAGGAGATGCTGGTGCGTGCCGAGCGCAGCGGCGAGGTCGCAGACATCGCACGCGCCCAGGCCATGGTGCGCAACGCGCCCTACTACGACCATGCCCGCGAGTTCGCACGTATGGTGGCACGCTACAGCGCCAGCTGCCCCAAGGCCGACCAGCTGTACATCTGCACCGGTGGTGGGCCCGGCATCATGGAAGCGGCCAGCCGCGGCGCGCACGACGAAGGCGCGCTCAACGTGGGCCTGAACATCGCGCTGCCGCACGAGCAGGCGGCCAACCCCTATGTGTCACCCGAGCTGAGCTTCAAGTTCCACTACTTCGCGCTGCGCAAGATGCATTTCATGATGCGCGCCAAGGCCCTGCTCGCCTTCCCCGGCGGCTTCGGTACGCTGGACGAACTGTTCGAGGTGATCACGCTGGTGCAATGCAAGAAGGCCAAGCCGGTGCCGATCCTGCTGTTCGGCTCCAGCTACTGGAAGCGCCTGATCAACCTGGACGTGCTGGTGGAAGAAGGCGCGATCTCGCCCGAAGACCTGGAGCTGTTCCAGTACGTGGACGATCCCAAAGTCGCGTGGGACGCGATCGTCAAGTTCTACGATTTGAAGACTTGACCTCGCGAGCCCTTCGACAGGCTCAGGACGATCGGAACACCATTCCGTTCGGGCTGAGCCTATTGAAGCCCCGCCCGAACGAACCGGTCACGGTGTCCAGCCGCCGCCGAGCGCCTTGTACAGAGCCACCTGGTTTTGCTGCTGCGCCAGCCGCGTCTGAGCCAGCGCCTGCTGGGTCGTGAACAGCGAGCGTTGTGCATCGAGCACGTCCAGGAAACTCGACACCCCGTTGCGGTAACGCAGCTCGGCGAGGCGGAAGCGCTCGGCCTCGGCGGTGGCCTGCACCTGCTGGGCCGTGAGCTGGTCGCCCAGTGTGGCGCTGCCGGCCAGCGCATCGGCCACTTCGCGAAACGCGGTCTGGATCGCCTTCTCGTACTGCGCCACCGCGATGTCGCGCCCGGCCCTGGCCGAGTCGAGGTTGGCGTTGTTGCGCCCGGCATCGAAGATCGGCAACAACGCCTGCGGTGCCAGCGTGAAGCCCCAGGAACCGCTCTCGAACAGGCCCGACAGGCTGCTGCTGGCCGTGCCCGCGCTCGCGGTGAGCGAGATGCGTGGGAAGAACGCAGCGCGCGCAGCGCCGATGTTGGCGTTGGTCGCGATCAGCTGTTGCTCGGCCTGGCGGATGTCAGCGCGGCGGGTGAGCAGATCGGACGGCAAACCGGCCGGCACATCACGCAGCATGGGCGCGGCAGGCACGGGCGCGGTCGGCACCGCCACACCGTTGGCCGCGACGGCTGCCGGCATGGTGGGCAACGGGGGCAGCAGCGCGGAGGGCGGGGTCTGCCCCACCAGCAGCGTGAGCGCGTTCAGATCCAGCGCACGCAGGCGGCGTTGCTGGGCCAGAGCGGACTGCGCCGCAGCGGTCAGCGACTCGGCCTGGCGCAGGTCCAGCGCTGAGGTGGCACCGTTGTCGAAGCGCAGCTGGCTCAGCCGCAGCGAGTCCTGCCGCGTGGCCACGGTGCGTTCGGTCAGCGCCAGCAGCTCGTCGTTGGTCTGCAGGCTGAGCCAGGTGCTGGCCACGGCCGCCACCAGGCTGGTTTGTGCAGCGTGGCGAGCTTCCTCGCTGGCGAGGTACTGGGCCAGGGCCGCTTCCTTCAGGCTGCCGAGGCGGCCAAAGAAATCGATCTCCCAACTGCTTATGGCCAGGCCCACGCTGTAGGTGCTGGCAATGCCACCGTTGGCATCGGGCTGGCGGTTGCCGGCCGCGGCCAGGCCGATGGCGGGGAACTGGTCGGCCCGGCGGATCTGGTACTGCGCGCGCACCTGCTCGATGTTGAGCGTGGCCACGCGAAGGTCGCGGTTGTTGGCAAGCGACAGCGCGATCAGATCGCGCAGCCGAGCGTCGCCCACGAACTCGCGCCAGGCCAGATTGTCTGCCTGGGCCGCCACGGGTGAGGCCTGGTCGGGGAACGTGGCGGCCACGGGCGCGGCGGGGCGCTCGTACTTGGGCGTGAACGAGCAGGCGGCCAGGGCGGCCACAGCCACCAGGGTCATCGCTGCACGCAAAGAGGAAGAAAAAGAGGAAGAAGTCGCGTTATGCATTTTTCTGCACTCCATGGTGATCCGCCTGATCGGCATCGTGGCGGTGCTGCCGTTCACTGCCCTTGAAGAAGGTGCGCACCAGCACGAAGAAGATGGGCACGAACACGACCGCCAGCACAGTGCCGGTGAGCATGCCGCCGATCACGCCGGTGCCGATGGCGCGCTGGCTGGCCGAGCCTGCGCCCGAGGCCAAGGCCAGTGGCAACACGCCCAGCGTGAACGCCAGCGAGGTCATGACGATGGGGCGGAACCGCAGGTGGGCGGCGGCCAGCGCGGACTCGATCACGCCCTTGCCCTGCGCCTGCAGGTCCTTGGCGAACTCGATGATCAGGATCGCGTTCTTCGCCGACAAACCGATGATGGTGATCAGTCCCACCTGGAAGTACACGTCGTTGGAGTACCCCCTCAGCAAGGTGGCCAGCAACACCCCGACCACACCCAGCGGCACCACCAGAATCACCGAGAGCGGAATGGTCCAGCTCTCATACAGCGCGGCCAGGCACAGGAACACGGCGAGGATGGCGAAGGCGTAGAGGATCATGGCTTGTGATCCCGCGAGCTTTTCTTCGCGCGTCTGGCCCGTCCACTCGTAGCCAATGCCTTGCGGCAACTGGGCCGCGAGCCGTTCCATCTCGGCAATGGCGGCACCGGTGCTGGCGCCGGGCGCGGCACTGCCGCTGATGCGCATGGACGGGTAACCGTTGTAGCGCACGGTCTGCATCGGGCCGGTGATCCATTTCGTGGTGGCAAAGGCCGAGAGTGGCACCGCCTGCGCCTTGTTGTTCACCACGTTCAGGCGCAGCAGGTCATCGGGTTGCATGCGGGCCGGTGCATCGGCCTGCACGATCACGCGCTGCAGACGACCCGCGTTGGGGAAGTCGTTCACATAAGTCGAACCCAGCGCCGTGCCGATCGCGGTGTTGATGGCATCAAAGCCCACGCCCAGCGCATTTGCCTTGTCGCGGTCGATGTCGATCTGCAGCTGCGGCGCGTCTTCAAGACCGTCGGGGCGCACCTGTGTGATCACCTTGCTTTGCGCGGCCAGGCCGAGCAGCTGGCCACGCGCGCTCAGCAGGGCTTCTCGCCCCAGACCGGCGCGGTCCTGCAGCCGGAAGCTGAAGCCGGACGAGGCGCCCAGCTCGGGAATCGGTGGTGGGCTCAGCGGGAAGATGAACGCATCGCGAATGCTCGAGAGCGCACCGAAGGCCCGACCCGCCAGGGCATCGGCCGAACTGCCGGGCGCCGTGCGCTCGGACCAGTCCTTGAGCGTGATGAAGGCGAGCGCCGCGTTCTGGCCTTGACCCGAGAAGCTGAAGCCCAGCACACCGACCATGCTCTGCACTTCGGGTTGCTTGAGGATGAAGCCTTCCACCTGCTTCATCACGTCCAGCGTGCGCTCCTGCGTGGCGCCCGGAGGCAACTGCACGTTGACCAACATCGTGCCCTGGTCTTCACCGGGCAGGAACGACGTGGGCAGGCGCATGTAGACGACCACCGCCGAAGCGACGATGGCCGCGTAGATCACCAGCGTGCGACCGGCGCGCGGCAGCAGCTTGGCCACACCCCCTTCGTAGCCCTTGGCGGTGCGCGCAAAGCCGCGGTTGAACCAGCCGAAGAAGCCCTTCTTCTCGTGGTTGTGACCGGCCTCCACCGGTTTGAGCAGGGTGGCGCAGAGCGCGGGCGTGAGGGAGAGCGCCAGGAACGCCGAGAACGCGATCGACACGCCCATGACGGCTGAGAACTGGCGGTAGATGTTGCCCACCGAACCGGCGAAGAAGGCCAGTGGCACGAACACCGAGATCAGCACCACGGTCACGCCGATGATGGCGCCCGAGATCTGCGTCATGGCCTTGCGCGTGGCCTCCAGCGGCGGTAAACCCTCCTCACTCATGATGCGCTCGACGTTCTCCACCACCACGATGGCATCGTCCACCACGATGCCGATCACCAGCACCATGCCGAACATGGTCAGCACGTTGATGGAGAAGCCCATGGCCAGCAGCACGGCGAAAGTACCAAGCAGCGCCACCGGCACCACGATGGTGGGAATGATGGTGTAACGGATGTTCTGCAGGAACAGGAACATCACCAGGAACACCAGCAGCATGGCCTCGGCCAGCGTGATCGCCACCTGCTCGATGGAGATCTTCACGAAGCGCGAGCTGTCGTAAGGAATGGCCCACGTCATGCCTTTGGGAAAGAAGCGCTCCAGCTCCTGCATCTTGGCGCGCACCGCATCGGCCGTGGCCAGCGCATTGCCACTGGGCGAGAGCTGCACACCGATGCCGGTGGAGGGCTTGCCGTTCAGGCGCGCCGAGGTGGCATAGGCCTGCGCACCCATTTCGATGCGGGCCACGTCTTTCAGGCGCACGGTGGAGCCATCGGCACTGGCGCGCAGCACCACGTTGCCGAACTGCTCGACGCTGCCGAGCTGGCCATTGACCACAACGGTGGCCGCGATGCTCTGGCCAGCCACGTTGGGCAGCGCCCCGATTTCACCGGCGGAGACCTGCGCGTTCTGCGCGCGGATGGCGTTGGTGACGTCGGCCGCGCTGAGGTTGTAGCCCAGCAGCTTCGCCGGTTCGATCCAGATGCGCATGGCGCGTTCGGTGCCGAAGAGCTGCGCCTGGCCCACGCCGGGCAGGCGTTGCAGCTCGGGCACCACACTGCGCGAGGCGTAGTCACCCAGGGCCACCGGGTCCCAGGCCGGGTCGTCGCTGGAGAGGATGGCGAACAGCAGGAAGTTGCTGCGCGAGCGGTCCACGCGCACGCCCTGCTGCGTCACCGCCGCGGGCAGGCGCGGCGAGGCGCGCGAAAGGCGGTTCTGCACATCCACCTGCGCCAGCTCGGCGTTGGTGCCGGTCTCGAAACTCAGCGTGATGCTGCCGGTGCCGTTGGCCTGGGCCACCGACTCCATGTAGATCAGGCCGGGTGAGCCGTTCATCTCCTGCTCGATCACCGAGAGCACGCTGTTTTCCAGCGTGGCAGCCGATGCACCAGGGTAGGTGGCGTTGATGATGATGGCCGGTGGGGCCACCGGCGGGTACTGCGCAATGGGCAACTGCGTGATGGACACGCCGCCCAGCACCATGATGAAGAGCGCAATCACCCACGCAAAGATGGGCCGGTCGATGAAGAATTTCGCCATGTCGGGCGCTCCTTACTTGGCAGCCGCGGGCGCTGGCGCCGCGGATGCTGGCGCGGCCGGTGCACTGCCTGGTGCCTGCCAGGGCACGGCCTTCACGGCGGTTCCCGGCGGCATCATCTGAAGTTTCTGGAAGCCATCGACCATGACCTGTTCACCGGCCTTCAGACCATCGAGGATCACCCAGCGACCGTTCTGCTGGCCACCCACCTTCACGGTGCGCAAACTTACCTTGCCGTCGGTGCCCACCACCGAGACGGAGTCGCCCTGCGCAGAGCGCGTCACGGCCTGCTGCGGCAGCGTGATCGCATTGCCCGCCGTGGCCTGCTCCAGGCGCACGCGCACGTACAAACCTGGCAGCAGCGTGCCCTTGGGGTTGGGCACCTCGGCGCGCAGGGTCACCTGGCCGGTGGTGCTGTCCACAGTCAGGTCGGAGAACAGCAGGCGGCCCGGCTGTTCGTAGACGCTGCCGTCTTCCATCACCACCTGCACGGCGGCGGCTTGTGCACCCGCGCCCTTGAGCTGACCGCCTTCCATGGCCTTGCGCAGGCGGTACACCTCGGACGCGGACTGGGTGAAGTTCACATACATCGGGTTGATCTGCTGGATCACCGCCAGCTGGGTGGCCTCGCCCTGCCCGACCAGCGCACCTTCGGTCACCAGCGCGCGGCCGATGCGGCCCGCAATGGGCGCGGTCACCCGCGCATAACCCAGGTTGATGTTCGCGGTCTGCACCGCTGCCCGGCCTGCGGCCACGTCGGCCTCGGCCTGCTTCTGGGCCGCCACGGCACTGGCGTACTCCTGCTGGCTGATGGCGTTTTCCTTCACCAGCGGTGCGTAACGATCGGCCAGTCCGGCGGCCTGCGTGAGGTTGGCCTGGGAGCGGGCCAGGCCGGCCTGGGCGCTTTGCAGCGCGGCGGCGTAGGGCAACGCGTCGATGCGGAACAAGGCCTGACCGGCCTTCACATCACTGCCTTCGCGGAACAGCCGTTCCTGCAGGATGCCCGCTGCCCGCGCACGCACCTCGGCCACCCGCGAGGCCTCCAGGCGGCCCGGCAGCTCGGTCTGAAGACCGACGTCGCCCGGCGCCACGGTGATCACGCCCACTTCAGGTGCCGGCATGCCGCCACCCGCAGCGGCTGCAGGCGCTGCGGGCTTGCCGCAGGCGCTCAACACCACAGCGAGCGCCAATACAGAGAGTCCTCGCAGCAGGTGGTTCGGGGGAGTGGAGACAAACCGGGTGCGCGAAACGGGCGCTGGCTGGGTGGGGCTCAAGGCAGGCATGGGAGTCCTTGGGGTGGAAGGTGGTCGAGGGGCAAAAGCAGGGATTACCCTAGCACGATGCCCGCCGCAAAACCGCGAAGTATACATACATGCAAGAATGTATGTATAGTCCTGTTACACCCCAAGGGCATGCAATCCGGAGACAACAACCATGGTTCGACGCACCAAAGCCGATGCGCTGGCGACTCGCAACACCTTGCTGGATGCTGCCGAGCATTTGTTTCAGGCCCATGGCGTTTCGCGCACATCGCTCAACGACATCGCCACCGCAGCGGGCACCACGCGCGGCGCGATCTACTGGCACTTCAAGGACAAGGCGGACCTGTTCAACGCCATGATGGAGCGCGTGACCATGCCGCTGGAAGGCACGCTCGAATCCATGGCCCGCTCGGCTGGCGCCAGCGCCAACCCCCTGCTGTTGATGCGCGACGCCATGATGAACGCGCTGCGCCAGACCGCCACCGACGAGCAGACCCGCCGTGTGTTTGAAGTGGCCACGCACAAGGTGGAGTACGTGAGTGAAATGCAAGCGGTGCGCGACCGCCACCTGCGGGTGCGCAACCAATGCATGGCCATGACCGAAGAAGCACTGCGCGAAGCAGTGCGCCGCGAGGCCATCAAGCTCCCCATGCCGCTGCCTGCTGCGGCACTGGGCCTGCATGTGATCCTGGATGGCCTGATCCAGAACTGGTTGCTCGATCCGGGTGCGTTTGATCTGGAAAAGAGCGGACGCCACACGGTGGACGCCTACCTCGGCGGCCTGGGCTTCAGCCTTCCCGCCGTTCGGGCACGGCGTCGGGCGGCTGCGCCGCCCGCGATGCCAGCTTCAGGTGCAGCGCAGCCTGCGCCATGAGGTTGGCCGAGACCGGTGCGGTGATGAAAACGAAGAGTGTGATGAGCAACTCGGCCACACCCGCCCGACCCTGAGCCGCGGCCACCAGCATGGAGGCGATGAGCACACCGCCCACACCCAGGGTGGAGGCTTTGGTGGGCGCGTGCAGGCGCATGTAGAAATCGGGCAGTCGGGCCAGGCCGATGGCGCCCACCAGCAAGAAAAAGGCGGCTGCGACGATCAGCGCAGCAGCGGTCCATTCAATCAGGGGATGCATGTGTGCTCCTTACTCGACCACGTCGCCGCGGCTGATGTAGCGCGCCAGCGCCACGGTGGACGCGAATCCGAGCATGGCCACGAGCAGCGCGGCCTCGAACAGCAGCGCGGTGTTCCAGCGCATGCCCAGCACCACGATGAGGGCCACCACGTTGAGGTACAGCGTGTCCAGCGCGAGCAGCCGGTCGGTGGTTTCGGGCCCCCGCAAGAGGCGCCACCCGCACAGCAGCAGCGAAACGGTGATCGCGGCCAGGGCCGTGTTCAGCGCGATGTCGAGGATGCTCATGCAGCGCTCCCCGTTCGTGCGGGCTGACCAAAGACCTGCATCAGCGGCGCTTCGTAGCGGTGCTTCATGTCGTCGATCATGGCCTGAGCGTCATCGCAGTTGAGCGCGTGCACCAGGATCTGGTGGCGCTGCTCGTCGACCACGCATGACACCGTGCCTGGAGTGGTGGTGATGATGGTGGCGAACAGTGCATTGACGCGCGGAT
>QBMB01000067.1:25076-25385 GCA_003241965.1 Burkholderiales bacterium
GTTGCAGGCCAGCGGCACCGGCAACCAGGCCGGTTGCAGCCGCTCCATGGGCCCCAGGACCAGCCTGGCCACGGTGATGTTGGACAGCACGATGTCCTTGAGCACCACACCGCTCAGGCGCAATGCCGCGAGCCAGTCGATGCGGTCGGTGGGCGCCAGGAACGGGCGCAACAGGCGCGGCACAACCAGGCCGATCAACACGGCCGAGACGATGTGCGCCGGTTCCAGGCTGTGGGAGAGTGCGAGCCAGCTCACGCCCAGCAACAGCGACAACACGGGGTGGGCGAACCAGCCGGCCTTGCGGGTGGG
>QBMB01000068.1:0-12527 GCA_003241965.1 Burkholderiales bacterium
GTTGTGGGGGGCGCTGGGGGGTGTGGCTGCGGTCATGGGCGGGATGGTAGCGCGCGGGCCCTCACCCCAGCCCTCGCCCAGAGGGAGAGGGAGTAAAGCCTGCCCCTCCGGAGAGAAATGTCTCACCCCAGAAACACCGCGGAACCGGCTCCGCCGGGCCGCAGGTGTTGCCCCCTGGGGGGTATGCGGCTACACGCAGTGAGCAAGCAACGGGGGGAGACACATTCACACCATGCGTTCGGATCTGACGCCCGCGTGATCCCGGCTGGTGGCCAGCATGCGGATGAGAGCGCGGTTGGCTTGTTCCAGGCTCACTTCGTTGCGGTCACACACGGCGCTCAGGCGGTGCAGCTGGCCGGGCTCGCCTTGGGCGCGGGCCACGTCGAGCAGCGGGTGGTAAGGGCCGTCGTGGCGCAGCACCGCGTCGTACAGGCGGCCTGAGAGGGGCAGCTTGTGCAGCAGTTCCGACAGCGGCGCGTGCAGCAGTTTGTCCAGGTGGGCAAACAGCGCGGTGGTGTAGACCTCCAGCCGCAGGTTGTCTTCAGACCCGGTGGCGAGCATGTGCTGCGCCAGCCGCGCGCGCATGACCATGGCGCCGCGCACGGGTTGCAGGTCGATGTCTTGCTCGCTGCTGGGCAGCTGTTCAACCAGCCAGCGGCCGAGCTCGCGAAAGCCCAGCAGCATGAGCGCGTGGCGCAGCGAGCCGATCTCGTGGCGCAGCCCGTAGGCGGCCGAGTTCACCAGCATCAGGATGCGGTAGACCAGCACCGGGTCCTGGCGCACCAGCCGCTCCAGGCGTTCGAGCGAACAGTCGTCGCTGATGGCCTGCACGATCTGGCGGATCACCCGCGGGTCGCACGAAATGGGTTGGTGGCGGTGCGCGAGCAACACATCGGCGTCGGGCCAGCCGAGCAGGCCCCAGGCGCCTGCGTCGTCCAGCAGGTGGCGGGCCAGCGTCTGGGTCTGCACGCCCTGGTGGAGCTGCGACGGCGGCACACCGATGCTGCGCTGGTGCAGACCGGGGGTGGCCTGGGCCTGCAGAATCTCGCCCGCTTCCTGCGGGCTCATCTGCAACAGGTTGCGCACATCAAAGCCGGGTGAAGCGGCCTGGCGCAGGCTGCTCAGATCGGTGCGGCGCATCAGGCGGTGGCCGCGCCGGCTGGCCACCGACAGGGCGGCCAACGTCTCGGGTGCGTCGAACGCTGTGGCGGGCACTTCAAGCCAGGTGTTGTGCACCGGCGCGCACGCAAGTGTTTGCTGCAGCAGGCGCGAGGAGTCGATGGCGATGATGAGCACCGGGGCGCTTTCGGGCCAGTCGTCGCCCAGGGCCTGCATGAGGTGGGCGGCGTCGACCGCCGGGGCGTCGATCGCGTGAACAGACAGGCGCACCGCGGCCAGCTGGCGCTCGCGGTTCCACACCGGCTCGTAGCCGAGCGCCAGGCTGTCCAGGACTGTGTGACTCATCATGACGGGAAGGCTTCAGAGCATCTGGAACAGCGACAGGCGCTGCACCTGGGCATAGGACTTGAGGGCGGCTTCCAGGCCCAGCTGCTGGGTCTGGAAGTCCGAGATGCCCTGGACGAGGTCGAGATCTTCCAGGCGGGATTTTTCGGCCTTGAGATCAACGCCCCGGTCTTCCAACAGGGTGTCGAGCGAGTCGGCGCGGTTGAGCCATTCACCGGCGCGCCCGCGCGCGAGCAGCACCCGGTCGTGGCCGGCGTCCAGCTCGGTCATGGTGCGTGCCAGGGCCTGCGAGCGGACGGCGCCACTGTTGGCGCTGGTGTCGCGCAATGCGTTCACGGCGTCCTGGACCACGCTGAAGATGTCGGTCTTGCCGCTGGGCACGATGTCGATCTGGTCACCCGCCGCAGGCTGGCCATTCATCTGCAGCGACTGACCGTCAAACTCGATCGTCATGCCCGAGGTGTAGGGCACGCCGGTCTGGCCAGGCATGGGGTTGGCAGCGGGTGTGGTGAGGTTGGTCACGGTGTACTGCTTGACGCCGGCCACGTCGGCAAAGGTGATGCTGTAGTTGGCGCCGGTGAGCGCCGCCGGGTTGGTCGCCTCGCCCACATTGGTGCTCACGCTGCCGGTGTTGCCCGTCGCCAGGCTCATGGCGAAGCTGCCGTTGCCCTCGGGCACGCGCATCCAGATGGCGTTGCCGTCGAGTGTCTGCGGCAGCGAAGTGTTGCCCGCTGCGGCCTGCCCGCGCTGGCCATTGAACTGCACGCCGTTGCCGGTGGGGCTGTAGAGGTCCACAAACGGGGTGGCCGAGCCACCCAGACCACCGAACAGCGTGCGCCCGGAGTTGTCCTTGAGGTTGGCCACGCTGATCATCTGTTCGCGCAGGCCCTCAAGCTGGCGCGCGATGTCTTCGCGTTCGCTCGGTCCAAAGGTGGCGTTGCCCGCGCTCACCAGCAGGTCGCGCACCTTCTGGATCAGTTCGCCGGACTCGGCCAGCCCGCTCTCGGCTTGCTGCAGCCCGGTGCGCGCGGTTTCCAGCGAGCGCAGGTCGGCCTGCGTGCGCGAGAGGCGGTTCTGCGCAGTTTCGGCCAGCGTGGCGGCCACCGGGTCGTCGCTGGGCTTTTGCACGCGCTTGCCGGTGGCAATCTTTTCTTGCTGCGCCGCCAGATCGGCCTGGCGCCGGGCGAGCAGGCTCACGGTGTTGTCGTAGCTGTTGGCGGTGGAGACTCGCATGGTGTGTTCCTGTCAGGCTGTTGTGCGGGGGCCTATCGGCCCACGGTTTGCAGCAGGCTGTCAAACGTGCTTTGTGCGATCTGCAAAAACTTGGCCGAGGCCTGGTAGGCCTGCTGGTACTGCAGCAGGCGGGCCGCCTCTTCGTCCAGGTTCACGCCCGAGACGTTGGTGCGCGCGGTCTCTGCTGTGGTGGCGATCTGGGCCGAAAAACTGGTGGCGAACTTCGCGCCTTGAACGCGGGTGCCGACGTCGGAGAACATGCTCACATAACCGTCGGCCAGGGCCACACCTTCAAAAGTCGGGCGATCGCGCATGGCCAGCACGGCGGCAGCATTGCCGGCGTTCTGGGTGGTGGAGCCGGGCGGCGCGGCGCCGATGTCGAACTGGTCACCGGCGGTGGGGCTGCCGCGCAGGGTCAGGCTCCAGCCGTTGAGCACGATTGGCTGGCCCGGCGTGAAGTTGTAGGTGGCGGGTGGGCCCACGTTGTCGGGCGGCGGGTTGCCCGGCCCCAGACCGGTGGCCACGAAGGTGCCGTTGGCCTGGAAAGTCAGGCTCACCGGGTCGGTGAGGTTGGGCGAGCTGGACGAGGCGTACAGGCTCTCCACGCTCAGGCCCCCGGCGTTGGTCACCACCGGTGTCACCAGCACCGGGCTGGCGGCGGCCAGGCGGTCGGGCGAGCCGATGGCCACTTGCAGGTTGCGCGCAGCGGCTTCGAAAGGCTTGACCAGCATGCGGTCGCCAGCAGCGGCGGCACCCGAGTCGATGTTGAAAGTGAGGCCGTCCTTGCTGAAGGCGGTGGGGGGCATGGCGAACGAAGTGCTGTCGCCGTCGGACAGGCGCACCACGCTCACGCTGCCGGCTGAAAACCGCATCTCGTAGTCCGACGCCATCAGGGCGGTCGGGTCGTTCACGCTGGCGCTCACGGCCGCGGTGCCGGTGTTGGCCGGGTCGGGCAGGCCGATGGCGGCCGCCGGTGGAATGAAGAAGTCCTGACCCGGGTTGCCCTGCAGGTCGATGCCGAGTGCGTGCTGGTCGTTCACCGAGGTGGCAGACGCCAGTGCCATGCGGCCCAGCAGGTTCTGCACCGCCACCAGGTCCTTGTTCAGAAAATTCACCAGGCCTGAGAGTTCACCGCCGCCCAGCGTGGCATCCGCCAGCGGGGTCGACACGCCGCCCTGCACGAACGACAAGCCGATGCGCGAGTTGTCGGTGGCGTCGCGGGTCACGGCCAGCTGGCTGGCGCGTGCCCCGAGCAGCAGCGGCTGGCTGCCCGCCACAAACACGCTCACCGAGCCATCCTTGTCGAAGACGGTGCTGGTCTGGATGTGCTTGTTGAGCTCGCCAACGAGCTGGTCGCGCTGGTCCAACAGGTCGTTGGGCGTGTGGCTGCCGCCGCCCGCTTCAACGATGCGCTGGTTCACCTTGGCCAGGTCTTGTGCCAGGCCGTTGATCACGTCGACCGAGCCCTGCACCTGCTGCTGCGTGCTGCGCGAGAGCGTGTCGAGCTGGCCGGCGGTGTTGCGCAGGCGGCTGGCGAACTCTTCGCCCTTGGCGATCACCACGACACGCGCGGTGAGGTTGTTGGGCGACGCAGACACATCGGCCCAGGCGTTGAGGGTGTCGTTGAGCGCGGCACCCAGGCCGGCCGTGCCCAGTGGAAACGCGCCCTCCAGCGCCTGCAGGCGCGAGTAACGCACTGCATCGGCCGCAGCGACCGAACCGGTGAGCTGCGCTTCGCGCGTGAGGTAGGCATTGTGCGAACGCTCCACCGTGGCCATGTCCACACCCTTGCCGATGTAGCCGTTGCCAAAGGCCTGCGCACCAGCGGTGGTGAGCTGCACGTTCTGGCGCGAATAGCCGGCGGTGTTGACGTTGGCGATGTTGTGGCCGATGACCTGCAACGCCGCGAGGTTGGTGGTGAGGGCGCGTGCGCCGATGTTCAGTGCAGACATATCGGGGCGCTCAAGTTTGCTGTGCTCGCTGGAGACTCAGCGTGGTGTTGATCGCGCGGCTGAGCTTGGCGGCGTACTGCGGGTCGGTGGCGTAACCGGCCTTCTGCAGGCCGCTGGCAAAGCCCTGCACCGAGCCGAGCTGGTCCATGACCTTGTCGTAGCGTGGGCTGTTGCCGATCAGGCTGGCGTAGTCGCGGAACGAGTCGGCGTAGGAGTCGTAGGCGCGGAATTTGGCGGTGACCTTGCGCGGTTCGCCGTCGATGTATTCGGTGGTGGTGATCTCGGCGACCTTGCCCTTCCAGGCGGCGGTGGCTTTGATGCCGAAGAGGTTGTGCGACGGCGTGCCGTCGGCGTTTCGGATCTCGCTCTTGCCCCAGCCGGTCTCATGGCCGGCCTGGCCGATCATGTAGCTGGCCGGTATGCCGGACTCGCGCGCCACGGCCGCAGCGGCCTGGGTGTGCTGGTCCACAAAACCGGCCTGGCGCGGACCGGCGCTGGCGCGGCCCACGGTGCTGGTGTCGCTGGTCAGCGGCAACGCGTTGGAGACACCTGCCTTCTCGGCGGCGTTGTTCTGCATCTGCTTGCCGAGCTGGCGCTCAATGGCTTCGGACATTCCGCCGGGCAGACCCGAGAGCTGCACCGCAAACTGCTGGTCCAGCAGATCGGTTCCAAGGTCGGCGCCCTCGCCTTCCATGAGGCCCGACTTCTGCGTGGCCTCGCGCATGCTCTTGATGAGCTCGCGCATGAAGAGCGACTCGAATTGCTTGGCCGCTTCTTTCAGCGCGGCCTTGTCGTTGCCGTCCTTGCCCGCACCGTACCGCAGCGCGTTCAGCGCTGTGGGGTCGGCCGCGAGGCCGCCGTTGGACAAGGCATTCATCGGGTTCACGTCAGATCACCTCGAGCTCGGCGTTCATGGCACCCGAAGCCTTGATGGCCTGCAGGATGGCCAGCAGGTCTTGTGGTGTGGCGCCCAGCGAATTGAGCGCG
Source organism: Burkholderiales bacterium (assembly GCA_003241965.1). Taxonomy (GTDB): domain Bacteria; phylum Pseudomonadota; class Gammaproteobacteria; order Burkholderiales; family Burkholderiaceae_C; genus Hydrogenophaga. The sequence goes on from QBMB01000068.1 coordinate 5,637, forward strand.
CGCACCACGTCGGCGAGTTGCGGCGCGGTGTCCAGCTTGATGAGCGCACCCTTGTCCTGGCTGATCTGGATGTTCGCCTGCTCGGCCACCACGGTCTGGCCGCCGGTGGACAAGGCGTTGGGCTGGCTGATCACAGGGGTGGAGCTGATGCTCACCGACAGGTTGCCGTGCGCCACGGCGCAGGCGCCAAGGGTCACAGCCTGGTTCATCACGATGGAGCCGGTGCGCGAATTGATGATGACGCGGGCCATGGGGATGGCGGCGTCCAGGCGGATCTCTTCGACCTTGGCCAGGAAGCCCACGCGCGCGCCCGGATCGGCCGGTGCGCGCAGGCGCACCACGCGGCCGTCGATGGCGCTGGCCACACCAGCGCCCATGACGCGGTTGATGGCATCGGTCACGCGGCTGGCGGTCTGGAAATCGCTCGAATTCAAACCCAGGTCGATGGTCTCGCCCAGGGCAAAGGGTGTGGCCACGGCGCGCTCCACCTGCGCGCCACCGGGCACACGGCCCGCGCTCAGGTGGTTGATCTGCACCTTGCTGCCGCCGGCCGAAGCCCCGGCGCCACCCACCAGCAGGTTGCCCTGGGCGAGTGCGTAGATTTCGCCGTCGGCGCCCTTGAGCGGCGTGGTGATCAGCGTGCCGCCGCGCAGCGATTTGGAGTTGCCGATGGAGGAGACGGTCACGTCGATGGCCTGGCCGGGCTGGGCAAAGGCGGGCAGCTGCGCAGTGACCAGCACGGCCGCCACGTTTTTCAGCTGCATGTTGGCGCCCGGTGGCAGCGCGAGACCGAGCTGCTGCAGGTAGTTGTTCAGGCTCTGCGAGGTGTAAGGCATCTGCGTGGTCTGGTCGCCCGTGCCGTCCAGCCCCACCACCAGCCCGTAGCCGGTGAGCTGGTTGCTGCGCACACCCTGCACCGCCGCGATCTCCTTGATGCGGATGGACTGGGCGGCGGCGGGCCAGGCCATGGTGAGTGAGACCAGGGTCAAAGACAGCAAACGCAGGGGGGAGAGAAGGGACTTCACCGCAAATTCCTCAGTGGGCAGAACGAGACCCATTGTGGGCAGAGGTCAGAAAGGGATAACGCTCAAAAAGAACCGTGCCAACCAGCCAATTGCCATCGCTTCACCCTGCGCACCGCGTCCGCGCGACTCCACGCGCACGTTGGCCACCTGGGTCGAGGCCACGGTGTTGCCGGGTTTGATCTGCTTGGGGTCGACCGTGCCGGAGAAGCGCAGCACGTCCACGTTCTGGTTCACGCCGATCTGTTTCTCGCCCACCACGACCAGGTGGCCGTTGGGCAGCACCTCTTGCACGGTGGTGGTGATCGAACCGGAGAAGGTGTTGTTGTTCAGGTTCTTGCCGTCGCCGGCGAACTTGTTCTCGGAGCTCGCGCCCAGTGTGAGCTTGTCCAGCAGCGGCGCCTTCAGGAAGGGAAAGGCCGAAACACTGCCCGAGACGTCACCGGTGCGGTCGATCGAGGCCGACGAGGTCTGGCTGGCGTTCAGGCGCTCGATGATCTGCACCGTGAGCGTGTCGCCGGGCAAACGTGCGCGCGGGTCTTCGAAAGCGGGACGGTAGCTGGCGGCCTGGAACAGGCTGCCGCTGGGCACGGCGTTCACCACCGGTGCCACCTGGGCATAACGCACCGGCTGCACCGGCTCAAGGTCGACCTTGGAACTCATGGTTTCGCAGCCGCTGGCGAGCACGGCCAGGGTGAGCGCAATGGCGAGACGCAACATGCTGGTTTCTCCGTTCACGATCAGAGCTGGGCGAGGCGCTGCAGCATCTGGTCGGATGTCTGGATCGCCTTGGAATTCATCTCGTAGGCGCGCTGGGTCTGGATCATGGTCACCAGTTCCTGCACCACGTTGACGTTGGAGGTCTCCACCATGCCCTGCATCACCGTGCCCAGGCCGGCCGAACCGGGTGCGCCGGTGATCGGGTTGCCCGAGGCCAGGCTCTCGGCAAAGAGGTTCTGGCCCAGCGGCTCCAGGCCGGCGGAGTTGATGAAGTTGGCCAGCTCGATGTTGCCCACCTGCTGCGGCACGGGGTTGCCCGGCAGCTTGGCTGTGACGATGCCGTCGCTGGAAACCGTGATGCTTTGCGACTCGGCCGGCAGCGTGATGCCGGCGGTGAGCGGGTAACCGCTGGAGGTGACCATGCGGCCTTGTGCGTCAAGCTGGAGGCTGCCGTCGCGGGTGTAGCCAGTGGTGCCGTCGGGCATCTGCACCTGGAAAAATCCGCTGCCGTTCACGGCCAGATCGAGCGCATTGCCCGACTGCTGCAGGCTGCCCTGCGTGAAGTTGCGCGAGGTGGCCACGGTGCGCACACCCAGGCCCACCTGCAGGCCGGTGGGCAGCTCGGCCTGCTCGGCGGTGTTGGCACCGACCTGGCGCAGGTTCTGATACATCAGGTCTTCAAACACCGCCGTGGCGCGCTTGAAACCGTTGGTGGACACGTTGGCCAGGTTGTTCGAAATCACGTCCAGCTGCGTCTGCTGCGCCTGCATGCCGGTCTTGGAAATCATCAGGGAATTGATCATGGTGTGCTCCGCGAGAAAAAGTGGTTATCCGTTCATGCTCAGCAACTGGCTGGCGGTCTTGTCGTTGGTTTCGCCGTTCTGCAGCATGCGCATCTGCACCTCGAACTGGCGCGCCACAGCGATCATTCCGACCATGGCTTCCATCGGGTTCACGTTGGAGCCTTCCAGCGATCCGTCCTGCAGCCGGGCCACGTCGCTGGCGGGCAGCGGGTCGCCCTGCGGGCCGCGGAAGAGACCGTCTTCGCCGCGTTTGAGGCGGTTTTCTTCATCGGGCAACACCATCTTGAGCTTGCCGACCTGTTGTGATGGCTGGTTGCCCACGCGGGTGCTCACGGTGCCGTCGGCGGCAATGTCCACCCGCGCGTTGGCCGGCACCACGATCGGGCCTCCATCGCCCAGCATGGGCAGGCCCTGGCTGTTGACCAGCGTGCCGTCCTGGTTGACTTCGAGCGCGCCGGCGCGGGTGTAGGCCTCGGTGCCGTCGAGCCCCTGCACCGCAAAGTAGGCGTTGCCGCGCGCGGCCACGTCCAGGTTGCGGCCGGTGGAGGTGATGGCGCCGGGCGTGTCGGAATGACCCGCCGTGGCTTCGAGGGCGAACACGCGGGTGCTGGCGCCGTCGCCGCGCACCGGCACGGCACGGAAGGTGGAGAGCTCGGCGCGAAAGCCCGGCGTGGACACGTTGGCCAGGTTGTTGGCCAGCACCGATTGGCGTTGCTGCGCGGCGTTGGCGCCGGTCATCGCGGTGTAGATCAAACGGTCCATGCGGGGCTCCTTGGTTCAGGTCAGGCGCGCGATCAGCGCATGTTCAGCAAGGTGCTGAGAACCTGGTCTTGCGTCTTGATGGTCTGGGCGTTGGCCTGGTAGGCGCGCTGCGCCGTCATCATGTTCACCAGCTCGGCGGTGAGGTCGACGTTGGAGTCTTCCAGCGCACCGGCGCGCAGGGCACCGAAGTTGCCCGCACCGGGCTCGCCGCGCAGCGGATCACCCGAAGCAAACGTGGCCTGCCAGATGCCGTTGCTGCCCGGGGCCAGGCCCTGGGCATTGCGGAAATTCACCAGCGCGATCTGGCCGGCCGCGCGCGACTGGCCGTTGGAATAGCGGCCGGTGACCACACCGTTTTCGTCGATCTTCAGGCTGGTGAGCTCACCCGGGCGGTAGCCATCCTGGTTGAGGTTGGTCACGGCGAACGAGGTGCCGAACTGGGTCACATCGGTCAGGTCCATCGTGGCGTTGAAGGTGCCGTTGGCCGAGGTGAGCGCCACGGTGGGTGCCGGGGTGATCGAGGCCGGGTTGAGCGTGCCGTCGGCGTTGAAGTTGAGCGTGAACGACGGGCTGGCCGTGGTGGGCGCGGTGCCGTCGCCGCTGGTGTAGACGGTCCAGGTGTTGGCCGCCGTCTTGCGAAAGGCCATGGCCACCGGCACTTCAACGCCCTGGGCGTCAAAGGCCACGAGCGAGGTGCCGTAGGTCGCCAGCGGCGTGTTGGGCGTCACCGCGTTCCACACGGCCGCGCGGGTGTCGAGGTTGAACTCGGCGGTGATGGCGGGGGGCTGCTGCGCGGGAATCGGGCCACCGGTGGGCAGGTTCAGGGGCTGCGTGTCGAAGCTCAGGCGGTTGCCGGCGGCGTCGGTCGGGTAACCCATGAGGTTGCTGCCGTCGTTGGTGACCACATTGCCTTCGCGGTCGAGCTTGAACATGCCGGCGCGGGTGTAGGCCGACGAGCCGTTGGGCTGGGTGAGCTCGAAGAAGCCGTTGCCGTTGATGGCCACATCGAGTTCGTTGCCGGTGACGCTGATGTTGCCCTGCGTGAAGCTCTGCGCCACCGCGGCCACGGCCACGCCGATGCCGGTGGCCGTGCCGCCGGAGGCGTTGACCGAACTGGCGTAGATCTCGGCGAACTCGGCGCGCGAGCTCTTCATGCCCACGGTGTTGGAGTTGGCGATGTTGTGGCCAATGACGTCGAGGTTGCGGCTGGCGGCGTTGAGGCCGGAGAGACCTTGTTGGAATGCCATGGTGTTGTCCTTGAATGGAGCGGGGTGGAAATGAGGGTTGCGGGCGCGGCGGGCGCTTACATGAACGACTTGACCTGGTCGTAGCCCACGGTGCGGCCGTCTTGCAGCTGCAGGGCCATCGCACCGTTGCTGAAGCCGACCGAGCTCACGCTGAGCCGGGTGTACGACTCGGTGTTCACCGGTTGGCCCGCGTTGGAGGCGCGCACGCGGAAGGTGCCGACCTGCGCCGGGTCCACGCCCTTGCCGTCCCAGTTGAACGCGTGCTGGCCGCTGCCCAGCGCACCGAAGTCCAGCGTCTCGATGACCTGCCCGTTGGTGCCCAGGATGTCCACAAACACCTGGTTCGCGTCGCCCGCAAGGCGCATGGCGCCCTTGCCGACTTCGCCGTCAAAGCCGAGTTTGTTGCCTTCGATCAGCGCCTGGCGCCCGATGAGCGAGGTGCCCTGCAGCGACTGCATGGAGCCGAATTGCGTGGCCATGCCTTTCAAGGTCGCGTTGAGTTCCTGGATGCCGCTGACCGTGTTGATCTGCGCCATCTGGGTCGTCATCTGCGCGTTGTCCATCGGGTTGAGCGGATCCTGGTTGTTGAGCTGCGCCACCAGGAGTTTGAGGAAGCGGTCTTGCGACGCTTCCGGGTCCATGTTGTTTTTTGCGGCGGTGCCCGTGGTGCTGCCCACGGTGGTGCCGAGCGTGGAGGTGTCGATGGGGGTGGCGAACATGGTGTGCTTTCTTTATTGACCCATCTGCAGCGTCTTGAGCAGCAGCGACTTCGCCGTGTTCATGACCTCGACGTTGTTCTGGTAGGAGCGCGAGGCCGAGATCATGTTGACCATTTCTTCCACCGGGTTCACGTTGGAATGGTTCACATAGCCTTCGGCATCGGCACTGGGGTGGCTGGGGTTGAGCTCGCGGCGCCCGGGGGCCTGGCTCTCGGTGATGTCCTTGACCTTCACGCCGGCGTTGCCCGAACCGCCCATGGGCATGGTCTGGAACTGGATGTGACGCGCCTTGTAGGTCTTGCCGTCGGGCCCGGCCACGGCATCGGCGTTGGCCAGGTTGCTGGCCACCACGTTGAGGCGCTGGGACTGCGCGCTGACCGCACTGCCCGAGACACCGAAGATGGAAAACATCGACATGGGAATTCCTTTCAACTCATTGGCCAGTGATGGCGCTGAGCATGGTTTTCACGTGGGAATTGATGAAACGCAGCGTGGACTCGTAGCGCACGCTGTTGTCCACGAAGCTGGCGCGCTCGCGGTCGAGGTCGACCGAGTTGCCGTCCTGGCTGGCCTGGGTCTGCACCGTGTAGGCCAGCTTGGGGTCCTGGGCGCTGTTCGTGCCGAGCGTCATGTGGCCGGCGCTGGTCAGGCTCACATCGGCGCGGGCCTGGGCGCCCGAAACGTTCTTGAGCGCGGCGGCGAAGTCGAAGTCGCGTGCGATGTAGCCGGGGGTGTCGGCGTTGGCGATGTTGCTGGCAATGACCTGCTGGCGCTGCGAGCGCAGGAGCAGGGCGTTGGCATGGAAGTCCAGCCGGGCGGTCATCTGTTCAAGCATGTTCACCTCAGGGCACAGGTTGCAGGGCGGGTGGCGGTCCATCTGTAGACGGCACGGACACCGGGGCGTTGAACGAATTATGGAAATCTTGAGGGTCTTCAATGGCCGGAACAAAGACCCCCAAGGCGGCCTTTTCCCGGCTTTACCGCGGCGGGCAGCGGCCTACAGTGCAGGCCATGCCCACTCCACTGCACGCCTTGCTCTCGCCCCTGTCGGCCCGCCTTGTTGCCCTGACCGCGCTGATGCTGTGCGTCTGCAGCGCACAGGCCAATGAGCCCGCCGCGCTGGAGAAAATGGCGCACGACTTCGTGACACCCGCCCTGGCCGCCGCCCTGCCGAAAGACGCGGCCCTGCCGCTGCGCGCCGAGGTGGTGATGGGTTCGCTGGACTCGCGCCTGAGGCTGGCGCCTTGCAACCAGGTGGAGCCGCACCTGCCCAACGGCACGCGCCTGTGGGGCCGCAGCCGCATCGGTCTGCGCTGCGTGGACGGTCCCACGCGCTGGAACGTGTTCGTGCCGGTCACGGTGAAGGCCTGGGGACCGGCCTGGGTGCTCAAGCGCGCAGTGCCCGCGGGCGACACCCTGACTCAAGAAGACGCAGAAATCGCCGAGATCGACTGGGCGGAACAGCGTTCCAGCGTGCTGGCATTGCCCGAACGCTGGGTCGGCCAGCTGGCGGCGTTTCCGCTCACGGCCGGCCTGGCGCTGCGCGAGAACATGGTGCGCACACCGCAGGCCTTCGGCGCTGGCGCCCAGGTCCGGGTGAGCGGCGAAGGCGGTGGTT
>QBMB01000068.1:12537-25360 GCA_003241965.1 Burkholderiales bacterium
ACTGGCCAGGCACTCACCGCGGGCATGGTGGGCGAGACGGCGCGGGTGAAATTGCCGGGTGGTCGGGTGGTCACGGGGGTGGTGCGTGATGCCCAGACGGTCGAACTGGCGCTGTGACGCGGGCTCTTTTTGTACGGTCTCGTACAAAGGGTCAAAAAATCGTGACGCACACCACGGGTCTTTGATTAAAGTTCTCAAAAGTCGGGCCGATACAGTCAGGACAAGGCCCTGACTTCGGGGTTTGGAGCGTGACATGAAAGTCGATTAATCACCAGATTCGTACATGGGTTCCGTCGCTGGCGGCCCCCAGAAAACCACGGCGCCTGCGGCGGCCGAGGCCGGCGCTGCCGCATCCGCAGCGAGCGCGTCCCAGCCTGTGCCCCAGGCGGGCGTGACCGTGACCCTGTCGTCCTCCACCACCGAGGCCCGTGCGGTCTCGAGCGCCGGCGGCGATGTGTTCAACGCCGACAAGGTGGCCTCGATGAAAGCGGCCATCGACAACGGCACCTTCCAGGTCAACGCCGGCGCCATCGCCGACAAGATGCTGTCCAACGCCGCTGAAATGCTCGGCGGCGGCCGCGCCTGATCTTCATCAACCCACCGGGCCGCCCCATGACCACCGCATCGACTCCCCACCCCTGGATCGGCTCGTTGCAAGTGGAGCTCGATGCCCTGGAAGCCGCCCTGCTGCGCAGCGACGCGCCGGCGGTGGAGCTGGCCAGTGCCGCTTTGCAGCGCGTGCTGCAGCAAGCGCCCGGACGCATCAGCCTGTCTGAACCCGGCAACGTCCAGCAGCAAGACCTGCTGTTTGCCGCCGAACGCTTCGCCCGCCTGCGCCAGGCCGTGCTGCGCTCCGCCGCCCAAAGCCAGCGCGCCGTCACCAGCCTGCTGCCCCAGCAAGCCCAGCAGCCCACCTATGGCCGCCGCGCTGGAGGTTCTTCCCTCGGTGGCGCCGGTCGCGGATTCCTCTCGGCCTGAAGCAAACCGTTCGGTCAGTCCGCAAAAACCGGCTCCGGCCGGTTTTTTTGCGACTGCGCACAACGCGGTGGTTCAAAATGGGCCGCTGCCGGGTGAACGCCCACCTCCAGGGAAGTCAGGATCCATTCTTGTCTTCTCCCCTTTTTCAAGACCACCAAGGAGCCCCCATGAAAGGCGACCCGCAAGCCATCGCACATCTGCAGGCCCAGCTCAAAAACGAGCTGACCGCGATCAACCAGTACTTTGTCCACTACCGCATGCTCAAGCACTGGGGCCTGGACAAGCTGGCGAAGAAGGAATACGAAGAATCGATCGGCGAGATGAAACACGCCGACAAGCTGATGGACCGCATCTTCACGCTGGACGGCCTGCCCAACCTGCAGGACCTGGGCAAGCTCAACATCGGCGAAGACGTGCCCGAGCTGCTGAGCAGCGACTTGGCGCTGGAGACCGGCGCACAGCACACCATCAAGGCCGGCATCGCTCACTGCGAAACGGTGCGCGACTACGTCTCACGCGACCTGCTGCAACACATCCTGGACGACACCGAGGAGCACATCGACTTCCTGGAAACCCAGATCGAGCTGATCGACAAGGTGGGTTTGCAGAACTACCTGCAAAGCCAGATGGGCTCGGTCAGCTGACCGATTGCCGGGCTGGGTTGGTCCGCTGAGCGGTCTTGCGGAACTTAATGCGATTCATTATCATTCGCTCAGTTTCACGAACCTGGCCCCGCACCATGATTGTTTGCATCTGCCGCCGCATCAGCGACAAGACCATTGCCCACTGCGCCCGCTCGGGCATGGGCTTTGACGACATTCAGCTCGAACTCGGCGTGGCCACGCAGTGCGGCCAGTGCGAAGGCTGTGCCCGAGCGCTGTGGTCGGAGTGTTCACCGCAGCAGGCGGTGGCGCACATCTCGCGCGAAGCGGCACCGCACCAGTCGATGGCGGCCTGAAACCGAGAGTTGCAGACAACAAAAAACCGGCCTTGGCCGGTTTTTTGTTGTCTGGGCCAGGGCCTCAGCTTTTCTTGGCGCCGAAGCGGTGCTCGATCTCACCCACGATGCCGCGGCGGAACATGAGCACGCAGACCACGAAAGTGGCACCCATGATGATCGAGACCATGGAGCCCAGGCCCGAGAGGTAGTTCTGCATGGTGACGATCACGGCCGCGCCCACGGTGGGGCCCAGGATGGTGCCCATGCCGCCGAGCAGCGTCATCAGCACCACTTCGCCCGACATCTGCCAGCCCACGTCGGTGAGGGTGGCGATGCCGAAGGCGATCGACTTGGTGGCACCGGCCAGGCCGGCGATGGTGCCCGAGAGCACGAAGGCCACCAGCTTGTAACGGTCAACGTTGTAGCCCAGCGAAAGCGCACGGGGTTCGTTCTCGCGCACCGACTTGAGCACCTGCCCGAACGGCGAATGGATGATGCGGTAGATGAGCGCGAAGGCGGCTGCAAAGATGGCCGCCACCACGTAGTACATCGACAAGTCGCTGCTCAGGTCGATCAGGCCGAACAGCTTGCCGCGCGGGATGCTCTGGATGCCGTCTTCAGCGTAGGTGAACGGTGCCTGCACGCAGATGAAATAGATCATCTGCGCCAGGGCCAGCGTGACCATGGCGAAGTAAATGCCCTGACGGCGCACCGCCAGCCAGCCGGTGACCAGACCGATGAAGGCCGCGCTCAGCGTGCCGGCCAATATGGCCAGCTCGGGCGTGAGGCCCCACACCTTGGCGGCGTGGCCGGCCACGTAGGCCGAGAAGCCGAAGAACATGGCGTGGCCGAACGAGAGCAGGCCGGTGAAGCCGATCAGCAGGTTGAACGCGGAGGCGAACAACGCGAAGCACAGCACCTTCATGAGGAAGATGGGGTAGCCCACAAACGGGGCGACCAGCAGTGCCAGGAACAGCAGCACAAAAACGTTGCGGGTGGCTTTGGACATTATTTCTCCCGGCCGAACAGACCTGCCGGACGGATCATGAGGACGATGACCATGATGATGAAGACCACGGTGGACGAGATCTCGGCGTAGAACACCTTGGTGAGGCCTTCAATCAGCCCCAGCGCCAGACCGGTGAGGATGGAGCCCAGGATCGAGCCCATGCCACCGATGACGACCACGGCGAACACCACGATGATGATGTTGGAGCCCATGAGCGGGCTCACCTGGTAGATGGGCGCGGCCATCACCCCGGCCAGTCCGGCCAGGCCCACGCCGAAGGCGTAGGTGAGGGTCACCATCAGCGGCACGTTGATGCCGAAGGCGCGAACCATGTTGGGGTTTTCAGTGCCGGCGCGCAGGTAGGCACCGAGCTTGGTCTTCTCGATCACGTACCAGGTGAAGAGGCACAGGAAGATGGAGACGAACACCACCCAGGCGCGGTATTTGGGCAGGAACATGAAGCCCAGGTCGAACACACCGCGGAAGATTTCGGGCAGTTCGTAGGGTTTGCCGGACGAACCGTAGAACTCCCGAAACGCGCCCTCGAAGATCAGCGCCAGGCCGAAGGTGAGCAGCAGACCGTAGAGGTGGTCCAGCTGCTGCAGGCGGCGCAGCATGGTCATCTCGATCAGGGCACCAATGGCCCCGACGGCGATGGGTGCGAGCAGCAGCGCGAACCAGTAATTCACACCCGCGTAATTGAGCAACATCCAGGCAAAGAAGGCGCCCGTCATGTAGAGGGCCCCGTGCGCGAAGTTGACGATGTTGAGCATGCCGAAGATCACGGCCAGGCCCAGCGACAGGATCGCGTAAAAAGAGCCGTTGACCAAGCCCAGCATGAGTTGCCCCATGAAGGCCGCAGTCGGCACACCAAATATTTCAGTCATTGCAGTCCGGTGAAAAGGGGCGGGCCGTGAATCACGGCCCGCCCGGTCGGCTCAGTTCAACTCAGCGAAAGTTCACTTCTTCACGCCAGGGCACTGGCTCTGCGCCAGCGGCAGGAAGGCATCGTCACCCTTGATGGTGCCCTTGAGGTTGTAGTAGTCCCAGGCGCCTTTGGACTCCGAAGGCTTCTTGACCTGGAACAGGTACATGTCGTGCACCATGCGGCCGTCTTCGCGGATCTTGCCGCCCTTGGCGAACATGTCGTTGATCGGCATTTCGCGCATCTTGGCCATCACCGCAGCGGTGTCGTCGGTACCGGCGGCCTTCACCGCGTTGAGGTAATGCATGGTCGAGGAGTAGACCGAAGCGTGGTTGGAGTTGGGCTTGCGGCCGTTCATCACCTTGCTGTACTTGTCGGCCCAGGCGCGCGACTCGGCGTTCAGATCCCAGTACCAGGCTTCCGTGAGGTACAGGCCTTGTGCCGTGGGCAGGCCGATGGCGTGCACGTCGGTGATCAGCATCAGCAGGGCAGCCAGGCTCTGCTTCTTGGTCAGGCCGAACTCGGCTGCGGCCTTGATGCTGCTGACTGTGTCGCCACCGGCGTTGGCCAGACCGACCACCTTGGCGCCGGACGTTTGTGCCTGCAACAGGAAGGACGAGAAGTCACCTGTGGACAGCGGGTGGCGCACGGCGCCCAGCACCTTGCCGCCGGCGGCCTTCACCACGTCGCCGGTGTCTTTTTCCAGCGAGTGACCGAAGGCGTAGTCGGCGGTCAGGAAGTACCAGCTGTCGCCGCCGTCCTTCACGATGGCCTTGCCCACCACGTTGGACAGGGCAATGGTGTCCATCAGGTAATGGATGCCGGTGGCGGGTGCGCAGTCGGCGTTGGTCAGGCGGGCCGAAGCGGCGCCGGTGGTGATGGTGATCTTGTTCTTTTCCTTGCCCAGCGCCTGCACGGCCAGGGCCACAGCGGAGTTCAGGTTTTCCACCGAGATGTCCACGCCGTCGCGGTCAAACCAGCCCTGGGCCACGTTCTTGGCGATGTCGGGCTTGTTCTGGTGGTCGGCGCTGATCACTTCGATCGGCTTGCCGAACATGGTGCCGCCGAAATCGGCCACGGCCAGCTTGGCAGCCGCCACGGCGCCAGCGCCGCCGTAGTCGGCGTACACGCCCGACATGTCGGTGAGCACGCCGATCTTCACGGCATCACCCGTGAGCTTGCCCTGCTGGGCAACGGCAAAAGAAGCACCACCGGCCAGCACGGTGGCGATGGCGGTGGTGATGGCGGTCGAAATCAGTTTGCGTTTCATGGGGAAGTCTCCTCTTGGTGGAAGGGCGTCAGACGCCCAGATACTCATTGAGCATGTCGGATTTGCTCTCGAGCTCGTTCTTGTTGACCGTGGCCACGATCTGGCCATGCTCGATCACGTAGTGGCGGTCGGCCAGCGGGGCGGCAAACCGGAAGTTCTGTTCGACCAGGATGATGGTCAGGCCCTTGGCCTTGAGCGCGCGGATCACGCGGCCCAGCGTCTGCACGATCACAGGCGCCAGACCTTCGGTGATCTCGTCGAGCAGCAGGATGCGCGCGCCCGTGCGCAGGATGCGCGCCATCGCCAGCATCTGTTGCTCACCACCCGAGAGCCGCGTGCCCTGGCTGTTGCGGCGCTCCTTGAGGTTGGGGAACATCTCGTAGATCTCTTCCACGCTCATGCCGCCCTCGCCCACCTTGGGCGGAAGCATCAGGTTTTCCTCGCAGCTCAGCGACGAGAAAATGCCGCGCTCTTCCGGGCAGTAGCCCAGGCCCAGCCGCGCAATCTTGTTGGTCGGCATCTGGATGGTTTCCACGCCGTCGATCTGGATCGAACCGGTGCGTTTGCCCACCAGGCCGAGGATCGATTTGACGGTGGTGGTGCGCCCCGCGCCGTTGCGCCCCAGCAGCGTGACCAGTTCACCTTCGCGGATCTCGAAGTTGATGCCGTGCAGCACGTGCGATTCGCCGTACCAGGTGTTGAGGTCCGAGACCTTCAGCAATACCTTGCTCATTCAGTCGTCTCCACGGTGCCCACATAGGCTTCGAGCACGCGGGGGTCTTTGGACACCGTCTCGTAGGGACCTTCGGCCAGCACCGAGCCGCGCGCCAGCACCGTGATGGTGTCCGACAGGTTGGCAACCACGTTCATGTTGTGCTCCACCATGAGCACGGTGCGGTTGGCCGCCACCTTGCGGATGAGCTCCACCACACGGCCCACGTCTTCATGGCCCATGCCCTGCGTGGGCTCGTCCAGCAGCATCAGCTCGGGGTCCAGCGCCAGCGTGGTGGCGATTTCCAGCGCGCGCTTGCGGCCGTAAGGCAGCTCCACCGTCTGCATCTGCGCGAAGCTGGCCAGATCGACCTGCTCCAGCAGCGCCATGGCTTCGTCGTTGAGTGCAAACAGGCTGGATTCGGGCTTCCAGAAATGGAAGCTGGTGCCCAGCTTGCGCTGCAGGCCGATGCGCACGTTCTCCAGCACGGTGAGGTGGGGGAACACGGCCGAAATCTGGAACGACCGCACCATGCCGGTGCGAGCCACCTCGGCCGCCTGGCGGCCGGTGATGTCTTCGCCCTTGTAGAAGATCTTGCCCGAGCTCACGGGCAGGAACTTGGTCAACAGGTTGAACATGGTCGTCTTGCCGGCGCCGTTGGGGCCGATGAGCGCGTGGATGGAACCGCGCTTGACCTTGAGGTTGACCTTGTCAACCGCCACAAATCCCTTGAACTCGCGGGTCAGCTCCCGCGTTTCGAGAATGTATTCGGTGCTCATGAATGTCGATCTCCATCAAAAAACCCGCGGGCCAGGGCCAGCGGGGCAGTTGGAAATCCGTTCTCCTGTGTCTTGCTGCATCGGTGCGGTGGTCGGCTGACAACCCGCGTTCTGCGATGTCGTCATTGTTAGCGAACTAACGGATCTTTTTACCTAGGGAATTCACCCCCTGTGGCGCTGCTTTGACGACAGCGCGCCCACGCTCTGGCGCGGGCGCTATTGCTTTTGATCTACGGCTTCAGTTGACGCGACCGATCTGTTGCACCACTTTGACCATGGTGCTGGCGTCTTCCTTGACGAAGCGGTCGAACTCGGCCGCGTCCAGGTACTGGAACGAGGTGCCCGCCGTGGTCATGATCTGGATGGTGCGTTCGTCCTTGGTGGCGGCGCGGGCAGCCTCGCGCAGTTTCGCCACCACATCGGGCGGCGTGCCGGCCGGCACGAAGATGCCCGACCACTGCGAATACGCAATCGGCACACCCAGCTCCTTGAAGCTCGGCACATCGGGCAACAAGGCCAGGCGCCCCTCACCCCAGTGCGCCAGCGCGCGCAGTTTGCCCGCCTTGATCTGGCTCGCCACGCTGGCCGGGCCGCTGGCCACGGCATCGATCTGGCCACTGAGCAAACCCAGCAGTGCTGGCCCGGCGCCGGTGTAGGGCACGTGCAGCATGAAGCTGGCGGTGGCCGCCTTCAGTTGCTCCATCGGCACATGCATGGTGCCGTAATTGCCCGACGAGCCGAAGCTCACGCGGCTGGGGTTGGCTCGCGCGTACGCAATGAACTCGGCATAGGTCTTCCACGGGCTGTCGGCGCGCACCACCAACACCGTGGGGTCGGCCGTGATGCGGGCGATCGGCACCAGCTGGTCCAGCTCGAACATCGGCGCGCGCTTCAAGATCTTGTCGGCCTCGGGCAGCACCACCACCGAGGAGAGCGCCATCAGCAAGGTGTAGCCATCGGGCGCAGCCTTGGCCACCTGGGCCATGCCGATGCCGCCGCCAGCGCCCCCGCGGTTGACCACCACCACCGGCTGGTTGAGGACCTTGCTCATGGCGTCGGCCACCGGGCGGCCCACTGTGTCGGCCACGCCGCCGGGCGGGAAAGGCACGACCATGGTGACCGGCTTGGTCGGGTAGGCCGTTTGCGCCACGGCCGCGCAGGCGGCGGCAACGGTCACGGCGGCCAGGCACAGGCTGCGAAAGTGTCGGTTCATCAAGAGGTCTCCTGTTGTTGTGTTGCGGGTCAAACGAAGGCGTTCTGCAGCGTGCCGATGCCGTCGATCTCGATGCGCACGACGTCGCCCGCGCGCAGGAACACCGGTGGCTTCAGGCCCAGGCCCACGCCGGCGGGCGTGCCGGTGGCGATCACGTCGCCGGGGTAGAGCGTGATGCCGCGCGAGATGGTTTCGATCAGCGTCGGGATGTCGAAAATCAGGTCTTCGGTGCGGCCGTCCTGGCGCAGGGTGTCATTCACCCAGCAGCGCACCCGTGTGTGGCGGCCATCGAGCTCGTCGGCCGTGACGATCCACGGGCCCATGGGGCAGAAGGTGTCGAACGACTTGCCCATGTCCCACTGCTGGTGGCGCATCTGCACGTCGCGCGCGGTGACGTCGTTGACGATGGTGTAGCCGTACACGTGGTTCATGGCGTCTTCGCGCGTGATGTTCTTGCCACCCACGCCGATGATCACCGCCAACTCGGCCTCGTAGTCGATCTGTTCGGACACCGCAGCACCGGGCAACACCACGTTGTCTCCGTTCGCGATCACGCACTCGGGCACCTTGGTGAACACGATCGGCCAGCTCGCCGGGTTGGCGCTGTTGTCCTTGAACACCGAAGCCTGCAGCTCCTTGGCGTGCTCGTGGTAGTTGCGCCCCACGCACCAGAGGTTGCGCCGGGGAAGCGGCAGCGGCGCCTCCAGGCGCACAGACGCCAGCGCGATCGCGGGGCCGCTCAGCGCCGGCAAGGCCGCTCCGCTGGCGGCGGCTTCGATCAGGGGCAATGCGCCGTGTGCCGCCTGGGCAGCATCGAGTACAAAACCCGTGACGCTCAGGCCATCGGGCGAGACCTGACCAACTCGGCGTTGACCTTCATGAACAAACGTGGCGATGCGCACAGACACTCCTTTTGAACCAATACCAATAAGTACCAATAGATACCAGAAAGGACCGATGTTAGAGCACAAGGCTGGACTTCGCTCATCGGGTTTTTACGTATGGATGGCACTCTCGGCGACGACACTGGTCATTGGTCTGCTTTGGTATATTCGCCTTCACCATGACCATCTCGACCTCCCTGCGCGAAACCATCCTCAACCAGTTGCAGGCTGGGCACTGGAAAGCGGGCGACCGCCTGCCCACCGAGCGCGAGCTCGCCGAGGGTTACCGCGTGAGCCGCACCACGGTGCGCAAGGCCTTGGCCGATTTGAAGCTGCAAGGTCTGATCGAACAAACCGTGGGCAGCGGCACCTTTGTGGCACAGAAGACCCCGTCCAGCCTGGGCAGCCGGATCCAGCAGGACTCCGCACAACACACCAGCCCGGCCGAGCTGATGGAAGCGCGCCTGGCGCTGGAGCCCGCCATCATCGACCTGGTGGTGCGCAATGCCACCGCCGCCGACTTCACGCGCATGCTGGCCTGCTGCACCAGTGCCGAGCGCGCCAGCAGCCTGGAAGAATTCGAACACTGGGACGGCGAACTGCACGAAGCCATTGCCGACGCGGCGCACAACACCTTCGTCTCCAGCGTGTTCAAGCTCATGAAACAGGTGCGCGCCCAGGGCGACTGGGGACAGTTGAAAAAGAAGAGCGTCACCCCCGAGCGCCGGCTGGCCTACCAGCGCGAACACCGCCAGCTGGTGGACGCCCTGCGCGACCGCGACGCCGCCCGCGCCAAGGCCGGCACGCTGGACCACCTGCTGCACGTGCGGCGCAACCTGCTGGGGCACTGATCCCCGGCACCGGACCCAAAAAAAGGCCACCCGAGGGTGGCCTTGTCGCGCGAGAAAAATGGATCAGAACTTGAAGCCGTAAGCCACGCCGATGCCGTCGATCTTGACACCGTCCTTCTTGTAGTAGTTGGTCCAGTTCAGTTGGAGGTACGAGCTCTTGGAGAGGTACACGTTGCCTCCCAGTCCGTAGGCCACGCTGTTGTCGGTGTCGCTTTCGCTGACGCCCAAGCCTGAGAGAGTGACCTTGCTGTGCACGTAACCCAGGCGGGCGAACAGTTCGACATCGTCACTCACCTTCAGGCTTGGGCGCACAAAGACGCCCATGGTGTTGTTGATCTTGACGTTGAAACCCGTGGGTGCACCGTTGAGTTTCAGTTCGCCGGACTTGGCGCCCAGACCCAAAAAGGCCTCGACGGCGAAATGGGGCTCGAACTTGTAGCCGACGATGCCGGTCACGATCGCAGGCTTGGCCTTGTAGCGGTCGACCACGTCGTTTTCCTTGAAAGAAGTGGCTGCATAGCCCACCTCACCGTACAGCTTGGACTCGGGCTGAGTCTGCGCCTGGCTGCCGCCAGCAGCCACCAACAAAAGAGTGGATACGAATACTTTGGATTTGATTTTCATTTGTTTCCCTTTGAAAAATGAGTCTTTAGTGTATTCAAAAGACCTCTTTTCCTGATTGCCTCAGGTGTCCAAAAGTTGTATGGCGTTGTGGCTTTTCCACATGCTGGATCGAATGGGTTACCGTCACCACCACATGCCCGCCCACTACGCCCGCTACGCCCGCTACCTCATTGGCACCCAGCGCACCGCCGAGTCCAACCAGGAGCTCGGTTTTGTGCTGGCTTTCGTGGCCGGCGCCATCAACGCCGGTGGTTTCCTCGCGGTCAAGCAGTACACCTCGCACGTCACCGGCATGGTGTCTTCGCTGGCAGACAACCTGGCGCTGGGCCAGCTCGGGCTGGTGGTGGACGCCGCCGTGGGCGTGCTGTCCTTTCTGCTGGGCGCCATGTGCTGCGCCATCATGGTCAACTTCGCGCGGCGGCGGCAGCTCTCCAGCGAATACGCCCTGCCCTTGCTGCTGGAGGCCGGGCTCATCCTGTGTTTCGGGCTGCTCGGTGCAAAGCTGTCCACGTTTGAAGGCCTGCTGATTCCTTTCACCGTGGTGCTGCTGTGTTTCATCATGGGCCTGCAAAACGCCATTGCCACCAAGCTCTCCCATGCGGTGATCCGCACCACCCACATGACCGGCATCGTGACCGACCTGGGCATTGAACTGGGCAAACTCGTTTACTGGAACGGCAAAAGCAACCACCCCCTGAAAGTGCGCGCCGACCGCAAACGCATGGCAATTCTCACAGGCCTGCTGGCGGCCTTCACCTTCGGCGGCGTCGCCGGCGCTTACGGCTTCAAACAGGTGGGCTATGGCTTCACCGTGCCGCTGGCTCTGGTGCTGGCCGTGCTGGCACTGGTGCCCACGGTGGACGATCTGCTGCGCCACCGAAAAACCGGCCCCTGAAAAGGTTTTGCAACTTGGATTCAATCGGCACCATGAAATACCTGCACACCATGGTCCGCGTGACCGACCTCGAAGCTTCCCTCCAGTTCTACCGCGACGCGCTCGGCCTGGAAGTGGTCCGCATCCGCGAAGTGCCGCAAGGCCGCTTCACGCTGGCGTTTCTGGCCGCACCTGGCGACCACAGTGCACAGGTCGAGCTCACCCACAACTGGGACCCCGAGGCTTACACCGGCGGGCGCAATTTCGGCCACCTCGCCTATCTCGTGGACGACATCTACGCCAGCTGCGAGCGCCTGCAGGCACACGGCGTGGCCATCCTGCGCCCACCGCGCGACGGCCACATGGCCTTCGTGCGCTCGCCCGACAACATCTCCATCGAACTGCTGCAAAAAGGCGATGCCTTGCCGCCCAGCCAACCCTGGGTGGACATGGCCAACAGCGGCAGCTGGTGAAGGCAGAACAGCCCCACTGAGCGCATGGGCAGGGTGAATCCCCATGGTCAAGCGGGGAGGCGATTCCATACTCATGCAGCCCGATCCACTTCTCCCAAGGAGACGCCATGACAACTGTCTTTCGCATCAAGCCCCTGCTCGCCATCGTGGCCGCCGCCGCACTCACCACCCTGATGGGCTGCGCCACGGTCGACAAAATGACCAGCTCCGTGACCAGCACCGTGCGCGGTGATGAAAAGCTGACCGGCGCACAGGAAGTGCCGCCCGTGACCACCACCGCCACCGGCAGCGCCAACATCAAGGTGGCGGCCGACGGCGCCGTGAGCGGCGGCGTCACCACGGCAGGCGTGGTGAGCACCATGGCGCACATCCACATCGGCCCCGCCGGCCAGAACGGCCCGGTGATCGTGCCGCTGACCAAGACCGGCGACAACAGCTACGTGGTACCCGCCGGCGCCAAACTCACCCCGGCGCAACTCGCGGCCTACAACATGGGTTCGCTGTACGTGAACGTGCATTCGAACGCCAACAAGGGCGGTGAGATCCGGGCCCAGCTCAAGCCTTGATGTAACGCTCGCCGCACAAAACAAAGGCCTGCCTGGCGTCGACTGACGCACGGCAGGCCTTTGTTGTTTGGGAGTGGCGCTGCGTTCAGCCCGGCGTGCGTCGCTGCCACCACAGCTGGGGCAGGCCGATGCGGCGCTTCGTCGAACCGCTCCAGACGACCTCCAAGCCCTCTTGTCTCAGGGCCTCGCAGATCGCTTCAGCCACCGCGACATGTTCGTCGTCGGGCGCTTCGCTCCGGTCGACATGCCCATGGGCCAGCAACAGTCCTTTGTTGTCGAGTGCGTTGTCGATGTCCTGGCTGTAATAGAAACAATAGCCGTGGTGGTCGAGCCCTGAATGGACTTCGTCATTCAGCACCCGACTCACGGATTCAAGACCTTCCTCCTGGGTGTCGCCCGCGCAATGCAGAGCGCAAATGCCTTGCTGCTGCAGGCGGACAAAGGCACGGTCCAGCCTGTCGCAATCGGTGATGGGCGGCCACCCCGCCTCGGCGATGCGCTTTTTCGCGAACTCGTTCGCAGCGGTTGTCTTGACCTTGTCGATGTCGAACGGATCACCGCGGGCAGCACGCTCAGCGATCAAGGCGTCGATGTGTTGGGGTGAGTCAAAGCCGTACCAGATGGCGCTCACCACCTCGACCAGCAGGTCTTCAGCGGCGTCATCGGTGGGGTCGTCGAGCGCGTCGAGCGCGTCGAAGATGGGGCTGTTGCGGGTGGGGCGTTGG
>QBMB01000069.1:0-935 GCA_003241965.1 Burkholderiales bacterium
GTGGGGGCCCGCCCCACCAATTGCGCCACCACCCTCCGCGCAATCCCCAACGCCTCCCGGTCATCCTCCGCCAGGTACTCCCCCAGCCCGGACACGCCGGTGTGCATCTCCGCCCCACCCAGCTCCTCTTCAGTGGCCACTTCGCCGGTTGCCGCCATGAGCAGAGGCGGCCCAGCGAGGAAGGCCCGCGAGCGCCCGCGCACCATGATCACGATGTCGGAAAGGCCCGGCATGTAGGCCCCGCCCGCCGTGCCCGAACCGTGCTGCACGGTGATGACCGGCAGGCCGGCGGCCGAGTGACGCGCGAGGGTGCGAAACAGCGCGCCGCCGTGCACGAAACCCTCCACCTTGTATTTCATGAGGTTGGCGCCGGCGCTCTCCACCAGGTGCACAAACGGCAGCTTGTTCTGCAGCGCGATGTCCTGCACACGCAGGATCTTCTCCAGCCCGCGCGCCTGGATGGCGCCAGCTTCGATGCCCGAGTCGCTCGCCACCACCATGCAGCGCACACCGGCAATGAAACCGATGCCCGCCACCATGCCGCCGCCGGGCACCGACTTCTCGGGGTCTTTGGTGTCCTGCAGAAAACCGGCCAACGAGCACAGCGGCAAATACGGCGCGCCGGGGTCGAGCAGCAAGGCCACACGCTCGCGCGGCAGCAGCTGGCCGCGTTTGTCGAACACCGGTTTGGATTTGGCGGAGGCCTGCGCGGCGCGGTCTTCGAGCGCGCGCAACTGTGCGATGCGCGCGAGCATGGCATCGCGCCGCTCGTGCGCCTGCGGGCTCTGGGGGTTGAAGCTGGACTCAAACATCCTGGAACACCTTCGGCGTCACGTAGCGGTGGAAACCATCGAAGGGTTTCACCGCGTCGCGGTCCTGCACCGAGACCGGCGCGGCCACCTGGCCCCAGCCCATGCGCACCTGCGGGCGCGCAC
>QBMB01000069.1:945-25251 GCA_003241965.1 Burkholderiales bacterium
CGGCCGGCACGGTGGCGCGCATCTCGCGCAGCATGGGGCCAGCCTCGGGGGGATAGTGGTCCATGCCGCTGGAGGCGATGTAGCCGGGCGCCACCGCGTTCACGCGCACGCCGCTGCGAGCCCACTCCAGCGCAGCGGTCTCGGTGAAGTTCACCATGCCGGCCCGCGCCGCACCGCTGTGGCCCATGCCGGGCATGGAGCCCCACATGTCGGCCACGATGTTCACGATGGAGCCGCCCTGCGCCTGCATGCTCTGCACAAAACACTCGCGCGCCATGAGGAAACCGCCGGTGAGGTTGGTGTCGATCACCGCCTGCCAGCCTTTGGCGCTGATGTTCTCCAGCGGGGTGATGTACTGGCCACCGGCGTTGTTCACCAGGCCATCGATACGGCCGTGCGCGGCCACGATGGCGGTGACCACGGTGCGCACCGTGTCTTCATCGCGGATGTCGCAGGCGTGAAAGCTGGCGCGTCCGCCATCGGCCACGATCTCGCCGGCCGTGTCCTGCAGCTTCTCCAGCTTGCGCCCGATCAGCACCACGTGGGCGCCCAGGCTGGCGAGTTCGTGCGCGGTGCAGCGGCCAATGCCGGAGCCGCCGCCGGTGACCACGATCACGCGGCCGTGCAGCAGGCCGGGGGCAAACGCCGAGCGGTAATGCTTGTGTTCCGTGGTGGATGGGGTGGTCATGTCGGTTCCTTCAAAAAGAGTTGCAGGGCCGAGGTGGTGAGGTCGTCGAGCGAAGCGCGTGCTCGCGCCTTGGCGCTGCGCCCCGAGGGCGGTGCGTACCACTGCACCGACCAGTTGAGCGCACCGAAGATCATGAGCCGCGCCAGCACCGGATCGCCCGCGAGTTGACGGGTGGCGTGCAGCGCCTCGAACACCGGCACCCACGCCGCTTCGTATTCATCCTTGAGGCGGTTGACCTCGCTGCGCTGCGTGGCGTCGAGCGAGCGCCATTCGTACAGCATCACAGGGATGAAGTCGCTGTCGGGGCCCAGCAGCACGTCGAAGTGGTTGCGCACCAGCACCCGCATGCGCTGGCGCACGTCAGCCCCAGGGGGCAGGCTGGCCAGCGCGGCGTTCTGCCGCTGCAGCGCTCCCTGCATGCCCTCCAGCATCACCGCCGCCAGCAGGGCTTCCTTGCTCTCGAAATGGTAGAAGGGCGAGCCTGATCGCATGCCCACGGCGGTGGCGATGTCGCGCGTGCTGGTACCGGCAAAACCCTGCGCCCGAAACAGCCGCGCCGCCCCCGTGACCAGCTCGCGCCGCCGGTTGCCGTCGTCGCGTTCATCGGCGGTCTTGCGCGGCCGGCCACGTGCGCGGCGCGGTGTATCGCCGCCCGCATCCGCAACCAAGGTTTCGGGAATGTCCAGGTTCATGGACGCAGACCATATCAGCGCCGCTGATTTTCAACAAGCATCTGCTTTGTGAAAATGTGAGCAGCTGTCTCCGGTTCGACATCGCAGGCGCGCGCAAGGCCTGAGGACACTCCGTTTCTGCGACCATGCCGCATGCACAAAGCCTTCGACATCATCGTCTTCGGCGCCACCGGCTTCACCGGCCGGCTGGTGGCCGAGTACCTGCACAACACCCATGGCGCCAACGGTGGCGTGGCCTGGGCCATGGCCGGGCGCAGCAAAGACAAGCTCACCCGGGTGCGCGATGAGCTCGGCATCGATGCCGCCGTGCCTCTGCTGGTGGCCGACGCGACAGATGCGAAAGCGCTTGCGCAACTGGTGGCACAAGCCCGCGTGGTCATCACCACCGTGGGGCCATACCAGAAGCATGGCCAGGCGCTGGTGGACGCGTGCGCGCAGGCCGGCACCGACTATGTGGACCTGTGCGGCGAGCCCGGCTGGATGGCGCAGATGATTCCGCGCCTGCAGGGCCCGGCGGCGGCCAGCGGTGCACGCATCGTGTTCTCGTGCGGCTTCGACTCCATTCCCTTCGACCTGGGCGTGGTCTACCTGCAGCACGAGGCGATGCAGCGCCTGGGCGCGCCGCTGGTGCGCGTGCACGGCCGGGTGAAGGTGATGAAGGGAGGCTTCTCAGGCGGCACGGCGGCCAGCCTGCTGGCCACGCTGGAGACCGCCGGGCGCGACCCGGCGCTGGCGCGCACGCTGGCCGACCCGTTTGCCCTCACGCCGGACTTTCGTGGCCCGCAGCAGCCCGACGACAGCACCGCCGCTTTCGACGAACTCGCGCAATCGTGGAGCGGGCCGTTCGTGATGGCGCCCATCAACACCAAGAACGTGCACCGCACCCACGCGCTGCGCGGCCACCCATGGGGCATCGACTTCGTCTACAGCGAACGTTTGCTCACGGGCAGCGGCGAAGGCGGCGAGAAACGCGCCAAGGCATTGGCGCGCAACACGCGGGTGCAGAACGCCCTGCTCGCCTTTGGCCCCACGCGCGCACTGATCCGCCGCTTTGCATTGCCCCAACCCGGCCAGGGCCCGACGAAGGAGCAGCGCGAGAAGGGCCGCTACGAGGTGCTGTTCATCGGCCAGACCGCCGACGGCCGCACTCTGCGCGCCAGCGTGAAGGGCGACCGCGATCCGGGCTACGGCTCCACCTGCAAACTCATCACCGAAACCGCGCTGTGCCTGGCGCGCGAAACCAGTCAGACCATGGCGCCGGGCGGCGTGTGGACGCCCGGTGCGGCCATGGGCCTGACGCTGGTGCACCGGCTGCAGGAGCGCGCGGGCCTCTCGTTCCAGATCGTTGAAGAACCCTTGAAACCTTGAGCCATGACCGAACAACGCGTCCCCATCGGCCACGCCAACGAGATACCGCCCGCCTGGGGCGCACCGCGCACGGCGTCGCGCCGCTTCACGGTGGCCATCCGCGAACCCCGGGGCCTTGAGACCTTTCAGGTGGCCTGGGGCGAACTCACGGCCGACCCGGGCGTCGACTGGGTGGTGATGCAGGAGGACGGCACGGCCTGGCCGATCAAGAAGGACCTGTTCGAGCGCACCTACGAAGCCACCGGGTCCGGGCGCTACCGCAAGACCGAACGCAGCCGCCTGGTGCAGGTGCCGCCCGACACCGTGGCCTTGCTCGCCACGCTCGAAGGCCCGCTCGAAGTGCGCCACCCCGACTTTGTGGCCGTGGGTTCACAAGGCGAGGTCTATGCGAACGCGCACGACTGGGTGCAAGAGCACCTGGTGTTCGACACCGTGGGCAGCGCCTGAGCGCGCACCCTCCCATACCCATCCGCTTCAAGGAACTCCCGTGAGCCAGCTGTTTTCCCCCTTCGCCCTCGGTCCGCTGCGTTTGAAAAACCGCATCGTGATCGCTCCCATGTGCCAGTACTCGGCCGAGCACGGCAACGCCACCGACTGGCACCTGATCCACCTCGGCCACCTGGCGCTCTCGGGTGCGGGCCTGCTGATCCTGGAGGCCACGGCGGTCACGCCCGAGGGCCGTATTTCACCCACCGACCTGGGCCTGTGGAACGAGGCGAACGAACAGGCGCTGGGCGAAGTGCTCACCAAGGTGCGCAAACACTCGGCCATGCCGATCGCGATCCAGCTCTCGCACGCCGGGCGCAAGGCATCGAGCCGCGCGCCGTGGGAAGGAGGCCAGCTCATCGCGCCCGAAGACGGTGGCTGGGAAACGCTCGCGCCCTCGGCCATTCCCCACCTCACACACGAGGCACCACCCCACGCGCTCGACGCGTCCGGCCTGGACCGCATCAAGCAGGCGTTCGTGGACGCCGCCCTGCGCGCCCAGCGCATCGGCATCGACGCGATCGAGCTGCACGCGGCCCACGGCTACCTGCTGCACCAGTTCCTTTCACCCATTTCCAACCAGCGCACCGACGCCTACGGCGGCTCGCTGGAGAACCGCATGCGCTTCCCGCTGGCGGTGTTCGACGCGGTGGCCGCGGTGCTGCCGGCCAACATGGCGCTGGGCATGCGCCTCTCGGGCACCGACTGGGTCGATGGGGGTTGGGACGCCGAGCAGAGCGTGGTCTTCGGCCACGAGCTGAAGAAACGCGGCTGCCATTTCATGCACGTCTCCAGCGCCGGCATTTCGCCGCTGCAACAGATTCCACTGAGCCCTGGCTACCAAGTGCCGCTGGCCGAGCAGGTCAAGCGCGAAGTGGGCCTGCCCACCATCGCCGTGGGTCTGGTGACCGAGCCCGAGCAAGCCGAAGAGATCATCGCCAGCGGCCGCGCCGACCTGGTGGCGATGGCGCGCGCCATGCTGTTTGATCCGCGCTGGCCCTGGCACGCAGCGGCGAAACTGGGCGCGCAGGTGGACGCCCCGCCCCAGTACTGGCGCAGCCAGCCGCGCGGCATGAACCAGCTGTTTGGGGATGTGAAGATCGGTCAGCGCTGAGACCGCCTGACCCATCCTGACTCAGATGGCCGCGCCCGGAGGTGCCTGGGGCGTGCGTTGAGCCGGGTCATAGAAGAACTGTTCCTGCACGATGCGTTCACCCTCCCAGCGCTGGTGCGCAAGTTCCTCCATCTCGGTCACCGAATCGTCCTGCCAGACGAAGCGGAACACCCATCGGATCACCACGTGGTCGCCATTGACGAACACCGGGCGCACGCAGCGCGATTCGATGGAGGTGGCGCGCGCCATCACCTTGCGCTCGCTGGCCAGCAGCTGGTCGCGCCCCGCGCGTGGCGCGGCCTGGTTCTCCTGCATGGAGGCGTGCGGCGCGTAGAAGGCTTCGATGGCCTGGTCGTGCGCATTGCTCTCCACCAGGGCGATGAAACGTTCGAGGGTGTCGGTGCTGGGCATGGGTGTGATGGGAAGTTGATGGTGATCGGGGTCAGTCCCGGGATGCACTGGCGATGTGATCGGCTACCTGCTGCGCCTGCGCCGCGATCGTGCGCAGCAATCCGCCGGACTGGCGCACATCAAACCCCACGAAGTACGTACCGGTGAGTGTGCCCTGCCCCACCACATCGGTGGGCATGCCGCGTGCATCCAGCGGCAGGGGCGTGGAGGGAAACAATTCGTTCACAGCAGCGTCGTACCCGGTGGCCAGCAGCACCGTGTCGAACGGGTGCTCGGTGCCATCGGTGAAGCGCACACCGCCGTGCAACAGCGTCTGGATGCCGGGGTAGACCTGGATGTCGCCGCTCTTGATGCGCGCCACCGTGCCCACGTCGATCACCGGCGTCTTGCCTTCTTCGCGCAGCTGGCGCAGCGGTGAAGCCCTGGCGGTGTGCAGGCCATAGCGGCCGAGGTCACCCACGCTGAGGTTGCGCAGCAGCGTGGCCGCCGCGTCACCCAGCGCCGGCGGCAGCTTGCTGAGCAGGATGCTGGAGAGCTGGGTGGGGCGGCCCAGCACGTCGCGGTACACGATGTTGAGCGGTGAGCGCACCGAGAGCGCGGCGCGCACGCCGTGCTCCACCAGGTCCAGCGCGATCTCGGCGCCGGTGTTGCCCATGCCCACCACCAGCACACGCTGGCCGGCAAACGGTTGGGCGTTGCGGTACTCGCGGCTGTGCAACACGCGCCCAGCAAAGCGCTCCCGGTGTGGCAGCGCGGGTGCGCGCGGGCGGCGGTTGGCGCCGGTGGCCACCACCACCTGGCGGGACACGATGAGCCGCCCGCTCGCGGTGCGCGTGATCCAGCCTGCACCGTGCGGTGCCGGTTCAATGGCCACCACGGTTTCACCCAGCTCGGGTTCGATACCGTGGTGATCTGCGTACCGCGTGAGGTAGTCCACCACCCCCTGGCGCGACACGTAACGCGGCGCGCTGTCGGGAAACGGCAGGCCCGGCAGCGCCGAATGCGTCTTGACGGTGTGCAGGTGAACGCGCTCGTAGTGGTGGCGCCAGCTGGAGGCCACCTCCGGCGCTTGATCGATCACCAGCGCCCGCTTGCCGCGCTGCGCCAGGCAAGCCGCCGTGGCCAGTCCGGCGGGGCCAGCGCCGATGATGAGCGTGTCGGTATCGGTGCGTGTGGTGGGTTTTGGGTCCATGGACGCTCGATGTTTGCACCAGTGTGGCTGGCCCGCGAACGCCACGCCATGAGGGCTTACACCCGCGCCAAAGGACCACAGTTCAGCGCACGCTTTGCGCCCGTTCCAGCAGGAAAGTTCGCTCCCGCTCGTTGCCGGCCAACGCCGCCGCGCGTTCAAACTCGGCCCGGGCCTCGGCACCGCGCCCCAGCTGGGCCAGCAGATCGCCGCGCACGGCGGGCAGCCAGTGGTACTGGCGCAGGGCCTTGCTGTCCAGCAGCGCGTCCACCATGACCAGTCCGGCCGCGGGGCCGGCGTGCATGGACACGGCCACGGCACGGTTGAGCGCCACCACGGGCGAGGGCGCCACCTGTGCCAACGCGCCGTACAGCTCGGCGATGCGCGCCCAGTCGGTGTCCGGCGCGCGGGCCGCACGGGCATGGCAGGCGGCAATGGCGGCTTGCAGCTGGTAGGAGCCCGGCGTGGGCGCCAGCGCTTCGGCGCGCGCCAGCGCGTCCAGTCCACGGCGGATGAGCAGGGCGTCCCAGCGGCTGCGGTCCTGCGCGGTCAGCAGCACCGGGCGGCCTTGTGCATCGGTGCGCGCAGCGGCGCGCGAAGCCTGTATTTCCAGCAGCGCGAGCAAGCCATGCACCTCCGCCTGCCGAGGTGCAATCTGCGCCAGCATGCGACCCAGGCGCAAGGCTTCGTCGCACAGAGCCGGGCGCATCCAGTCGCCACCGCTGGTGGCGGTGTAGCCCTCGTTGAACACGAGGTACACCACCTCCAGCACCGAGGCCAGGCGTTCGGCCAGTGCCTCGCCGTGCGGTACCTCGAAGGGCACACCGGCCTCGCCCAGCGTTCTTTTGGCGCGCACGATGCGCTGGGCGATGGTGGCCTCGGGCACGAGGAAGGCGCGTGCGATCTCGTGCGTGGTGAGGCCACCCAGCAGCTTGAGCGTGAGCGCCACGCGCGCGTCGGTGGACAACACAGGATGACAGGCGGTGAACACCAGGCGCAGCAGGTCGTCACCGATGTCGTCCTGCCGGGCCTCGTCAAGAGCGTCCACAAAATCGGGCACATGGGCTGCGCCCAGGGCCTGCAGATCGGCCGCGATGTCTTCGTGGCGGGCCTCGGCCATCTGGCGGTGACGCAGGTGGTCGAGCGCGCGGCGCTTGGCGGTGGTCATGAGCCATGCGGCGGGGTTGTCGGGCACGCCCTGCGCAGGCCAGTGTTCGAGCGCAGCCAGCAGCGCGTCCTGCGCCAGCTCTTCGGCCACGCCCACGTCGCGCACCACGCGCGCCACATGCGCTGTGATGCGCGCCGACTCCAGGCGCCAGACGGTGGCAATGGCCTGGTGGACACCGGAATGCATGAGGTCAGTTCACATCTGCGCCGGTGCCTGGGCCATGTCCATCCAGAACACCTCCCACTGGTGACCGTCCAGATCGGCAAAACCGTGCTGGAGCATGAAGCCGTGGTCCACGGGTGCGTTGGGCGTGGTGGCACCGGCGGCCACCGCCTTGGCCACGAGTTCGTCCACCTCGGCGCGGCTGTCGCACGAGAGCGCGATCAGCACTTCGGTGGTCTTCTTCGCGTCGGCGATGGGCAGCTTGGTGAAGCCCTGAAAAAATGGTTCCACCAGCAGCATGGCGTGGATGTTCTCCGCAATCTCCAGGCAGGCACCCTGCTCGTTGGTGAACTGCTGGTTGAAGCTCAGGCCCAGGGCCTTGAAGAAGGCCTGCGAGCGGGCCAGGTCCTTGACGGGCAGGTTGACGAAGATCTGGCGCAGCATGGTGGTTCTCCGGTTCAGGGCTTGAGGGTTTTGTCGAGCTTCTTGAAATCCTCGAGCGGCTGGCTGGGTGGGAAGTCGTCGAGTTCGTAGAGCTGGCGCAGCTCGATCACGGCTTCCTTGCCGCGACCGGCCGGGTTGGGGAAGCGGCGGCTCCACTCCAGGGCTTCCTCGCGCGAACGCACCTGGATCAAGGTGTAGCCGGCGATGAGCTCCTTGGCCTCCGCAAACGGGCCGTCGACAACGCGCTTGCTGCCGTCAGCGCCGCAATGCACGCGCCAGCCCTTGCGACTCGGGTGCAGGCCCGAGCCGTCCAGCAGCACACCGGCTTGAGCCATCTCCTCGTGGTAGCGCACCATCTCGGCCATCAGCTCCTCATCGGCCACGGGGCTTGTCTCGGCTTCGAACTCGTCGCAGGACTTGACGATGATCATGAATCGCATGGGTTTCTCCTGTTGGGTGCGTTCAAGGGGTCCAACCAGCACGACGAACCAACCACGGCGGTTTCGACAAGCTCATTCGTAACAGGGCGCCAGAGCCCGCACCTCCACCGTGGCCCACTCGGCCGCCGGGCACTCGCGGGCAATGGCCACCGCTTCATCCAGGCTGTCGCAGTCGAGCAGAAAGAAGCCCCCCACCATTTCCTTGGCTTCGGCGAAAGGGCCGTCCACCACCTTGGCCCCCTCTCCGGCGGTGGACACGCGCACCGCGCTGGCCTGCGAGGCCAGCGACTCGGAGGCCTTGAGCTGGCCCCGCGCCTGCAGGGCTTCGCCAAAACGCTGCATGCGGCCATACACCTCGCGGCCTTCGGCCTCGGTGCGGGTGGCGCGCTGCCCGGTGGGTTCGATGATCAGCAACATGTAGGACATGGCAGTCTCCAATGCAAACGGGTTGAAGCAGGCTGAACATCCTACACAGCGATGGGGTTTCAGCACACGCCTGCCGGGGGTCATCACCGGCCGCGCTGCAGCCCCGCACCTGCGCCGATACGATCGGCTCATGACCGACACCACCCGCGCTCAGAGTTGCATGACCGTGCTGTACGACGGCGATTGCCCGCTGTGCCGGCGCGAGATCGCCGTGTACCAGGGGCTGGCGGCGCGCGAGCCGGTGCGCTGGCTCGATGTGAGTGCGCCCGGCGCCGCCCTGCCCGATGAGCGCAGCACGCTGATGGCCCGTTTTCATGTGCAACGCGAAGACGGCAGCCTGCTCAGCGGCGCCGAAGCGTTTCTGGCGCTCTGGGCGCGTCTGCCGGGCTGGCGCTGGCTGGCTTTTCTGGGGCGTGTGCCGGGTGCGGCCTGGCTGATGGAGCGCGCCTACGTGGGCTTCTTGCGCGTGCGCCCGGCCATGCAGCACGTGGCGCGCGGGCTCGACGCACCCACCCTGCCCGACGACATGCTGGCCGAGCTGCGCTCGGACCACGCCGGCGAGACCGGCGCGGTCTGGATCTACCGCGGCATCGCACTCGTGACGCGCGACGCCGACCTGAAGGCCTTCGCCCTGCGCCACGGCGCCACCGAACAAGACCACCTGCGGCGCGTGTGCGAGGTGTTGCCCTGGGCCCGGCGAAGCTGGCTGCTGCCGGGCTGGCGCGTGGCGGGTTTCTTCACCGGGGCCTTGCCCGCGCTGGTGGGGCCGCGCGCGGTGCACGCCACCATCGCGGCGGTGGAAACCTTCGTGGATCACCACTACCAGCAGCAGATCGACCGCATCGAGGGTCGATCGGGCCTGGACCACCTGCGCGCCCTGCTGGTGGAGTGCCAAGCCGACGAGGTGGCGCACCGCGACGAAGCGCTGGCCCTGCAAAGCCACCCGCCCGGGGCACTGCTGCGTGCCTGGTGTGCGCTGGTGGGCGGCGGCTCGGCCCTGGCGGTGACACTCGCGCGGCGGGTCTGACACCGCTGCGTCACCTGCGCCTTGACCTGGCACCGCCCTTGCGGAGA
The DNA here is from genome assembly GCA_003241965.1 of Burkholderiales bacterium. Taxonomy (GTDB): domain Bacteria; phylum Pseudomonadota; class Gammaproteobacteria; order Burkholderiales; family Burkholderiaceae_C; genus Hydrogenophaga. The sequence goes on from QBMB01000069.1 coordinate 10,608, forward strand.
ATCCACCCCATGAACACCACCTTCGACACCTTCCGCCAGCAACGCCTCGCCGAGGGCTTCGACGAGGTGCTGGAACGCGAGTGGGCGCCGCTCACCGTGCTCGACACCCACAGCCATCCGTTCGCTGCCAACGCGCTGGTGGCGCGCGGCGAAATGTGGCTCACTGTGGGTGAGCACACGCGCCACCTGCTGGCGGGCGACACCTTCGAGCTGGACGCCCATGTGCCACACGCCGAGCGCTACGGTGCCGAAGGCGCAGCCTACTGGGTGGCGCGGCGCAACGCCTGACCGCCTGGCGCCTTCCCTCATTTGGGAGGTGGCGCTGTCACGCGGTGGGTGCACAGTGGTGATCCCGATCTTCCGGAGGTGCCGCCATGAACCTGAAGCAACTCAGCATCGGCTCGTTCAACCTGTACAACCTGAACGAGCCCGGCCTGCCGATGTACACCGACCAGACGGGCTGGACCCAGGCCGAGTACGACCGCAAGATCGGCTGGACCGCGCACCAGCTCCAGTCGCTGGACGCCGACGTGTTCGGCTTGCAAGAGATGTGGAACCCGATGTCGGTACAGCGCGCACTGGTGTCGGCCGGTGTGGCGGACAGCTACGACCTGCTGGCCCCGCCCGGCTCCAGCGGCAAGCGCATCGACTGCGGCGCGCTCGTGCGCAAGGGCCTGCTCACCGGTCAGCCCGAATGGATCACGAAGTTCCCGCCCGGCTTCATCCTGCGCTCCACCGGCGACGACCCGCAAACCCCCGCCATCAGCGTGACCATCCAGGGCTTCTCCCGCCCCGTGCTGCACTTCACCATCCAGCCGCGCAGCCCCGGCCCCGAGGTGCACGTGTACGTGTGCCACTTCAAGTCCAAGGGCCCGACCCAGGTCTTCAACGAAAAGTGGTTTGAGGCCGACAAGGCGCTCTACGGCAAACACGCCACCGGCCTGGGCTCAGCCATCTCCACCATCCGGCGCACGGCCGAGGCCACGGCGCTGCGCTTCCTGCTCTCGGAACAAATGAAGGGCAACGACACGCCGGTGATCGTGCTGGGCGACATCAACGACGGCCAGAACAGCAACACCGCCAACATCCTCACCGAGCAGCCGCGCTACCTCGTGGGCGAAAGCAAGGGCGGTGGCGACACCGCGCTCTACACCGCGCAGACCCTGCAGGAATACCGAGACACGCGCGACGTGTACTACACCCACGTGCACCAGGACATCCGCGAATCGCTCGACCACATCCTGGTCAGCCAGGAGTTCTACGACAACAGCAAGAAGCGCCTCTGGATGTTCGACGGCCTGGTGATCAACAACGACCACCTGAACTTCGAGGACCACAAGGCCCTGGGCACCGGCGACCATGGGGTCATCAGGGCGACGTTCAGGTACAGCCCGACGAAGGTCACGGCCTGAACCCTTTCAAGTACAGTTTGTCCATGGACCGAACCCGAACACTCACGTTGCTAAAGCAGTTCAAGCCCGAATTGGCTCGACGGTTCGGTGTGCGTGAACTGTCGCTGTTTGGATCAACAGCCAGGGGCACAGCGCGGGACGACAGCGATGTGGATCTGCTGGTGTCGTTTGAAGGACCAGCAACGTCAGAGCGCTACTTCGGCGTTCAGTTCTTTCTGGAAGATTTGCTGGCGTGCTCGGTAGATCTGGTGACCGAAAAAGCACTGCGTCCCGAATTGCGCGCTCACGTTGAAAGGGACCGGGTGCATGTCTGAACCGTTGCAGCGCGAATGGCACTTCTACATCGAGGACATGATCGGTTTCTGTGCCAAGGTTCTGGAATACACAAGGCACCTTGACTCAGACAACTTTGGAGCCAGCGGCGTGAACTACGACGCCACACTTCGCAACATGGAGTTGATCGGCGAGGCGGCCACTCACATTCCAGATCAGGTGCGATCACAACACACCGAAGTTGCATGGCGAAAGGTCATTGCAACGCGCAATCGTTTGATTCACGGCTATTTGGGAATCGACAACGATGTGTTGTGGAGCATTGTGCAGACCGACATTCCTCAGTTGCTCCAGCAACTGCGGCAGATCAAGAGCAGTTGGCCCGACCAAGCCTGAATCTCAGGCGCTGGCCACCGGCTCCAGCAGCACGTACAGACCCATCACCGGCTTCTGCTGGTCTTCGCGCAGCGGGGCCTGCCAGCTCTGGCGCCCGCGAAAGCCGTTGAGCGCGGCGAGCCTGTCGATGTAGGCGGGTGAATGGGCGTAGCGCAGGCTGGGCAGGAGCTTGAGTTCGCTGCCGTCGGTGGCGAGTTCGACCGAGAACGCAAAACACGCGCCGGGCTGCAGTCGCTCACGCACGGCTTCGAAGACCGCGTCAAGCGCGCCAACGTAGATGAACACGTCGGCCGCCATCACGAGATTCACCGGCTCGGTGCTCTCGCGCAGGAAGGCCAACAGATCGCCGTGAACCACGCGCCGGTAAGCGCCGCTGGCCTGCGCCTGCGCCACCATGGCGGACGACAGGTCGACTCCCTCAACCGAACCGGCCTGCGCCTGGATGAGGCGGCCACACAGCCCGGTGCCGCAGCCCAGATCGAGCACACGCTCGAAGCGTTGGCCGCTCGCGCGCAGCGGTGCCAGCAGGGTGTTGTGCGCCTGGTAGTTCAGCTGCTCGACCAGGTGGGTCTGGAAGTCGTCGGCGTATTCATCGAACAAGGCTTCAACGTACATGGCCGGCGGATGGGCCGGCGCCGCGCCGCCCTGCACGGACGAGAGGTAGAAGCGGTGGAGCGTTTCGTCGCCACCGTTTGCCAGCGCCTGCTCATAAGAACGTGCGGCTTCGGCAAAGCGCCCGGTGTCGCGCAGCAGGCTGCCGCGCTGGCTCCAGGCCTCGGCCAGGGTGGGCTCCACCGCGATGGATTGGTCCAGCGCCTGCAGCGCTTCTTCCGGCTCCTGCAGGCGCATGCGGCACATGGCCAGCGAGAGCCACAGCTGGCCGGTGGCGGCCCCCAAGCGGATGCCGGTCTGCAAGGCATGCGCAGCTTCGCTCCACTGGGACAGCGCCTCTTGGGAGAGACCGAGCGCCACCCAGGCGTCGCGGTGCGCGGGGTCGGCCTTGGTGGCCTGCTTGAGCGTGGCCACGGCCTCCAGCCAACGGCCCAGGCGGCACTGCGTCACGCCCAGATTGGCCAACACCGAGGGGCGCCCGGGCACCAGGGCCAGGGCGGCCTGGTACTGAGCGGCGGCGTCTTCGAGACGGCCCGCTTCAAAGTGCGCGTTGCCGTCGAAAAAATGGGACTTGGCTTGTTCGGTGGGGTCGGTCATGAAGAGCCCGTCACACCTTGGAGAAATCAGGCTTGCGACGTTCCATGAACGCGCCAAACGCTTCCTTGGCCGCCGGCTCGCCGAGCATGCGGCCGAAGCTCACGCCTTCTTCGGCCATCACCTCCATCACCTGCTTGAGCTGGCCCTTCTTCATCAGGCGCTTGGTCTCGATCAGCGCGGTGATCGGTTTGGCGGCCATCTTGCGGGCAGCGGTCTGGGCGTAGCCGGCCACTTCCAGCGGGGGCAGCACGCGGTTGACCAGGCCCACTTCCAGCGCGGCTTCGGCCATGAAGGGCTCGCCCAGCAGCAGAGCTTCGGCGGCGCGGTGGTAGCCCAGCATCTGCGGCACCAGCAGGCTGCTGGCGGCTTCGGGGCACAGGCCGAGGTTGACGAAGGGCATGGAGAAGGCGGCGTTGTCGCCCGCGTAGACCAGGTCGCAGTGAAACAGCAGCGTGGTGCCCACGCCCACGGCCGGGCCGCACACGGCGGCGATCAGGGGCTTGGGAAACTGCGCGATGCTGCGCAGGAAGCGGAACACCGGCGATTCGGTGGTGGCGGGCGGGTTGTTGAGGAAGTCACCGATGTCGTTGCCCGAGGAGAAGATGGCCTCGCTGCCCTGGATCACGACACAGCGGACCTGCGCGTCGTCCTGCGCGGCTTGCAGGGCGTCTGCGAGCAGGCCGTACATGGCGGCGGTGATGGAATTTTTCTTGTCCGGGCGGTTGAACGTGAGGGTGCAGACGCCGGCTTCGGTGTGGACGAGGATGTCGCTCATGGGGTGTCTCTCGGTGTGCGCCGCAGGGTGCGCTGGGTGTGCGGAAAAGGACCCGCAAATTACCACGAATGCCCGGGTTTCGATGGAGTGGGCTCCCCATGGCTGACCGGTGCGTGACAGGGTGTATCGGCGCCTGTTTCTCCCCAATGCCCCGCCTACACTTGGCCGCATCCCGGCGCCCGCGCGCCGCCTCTGCACACAGGTGTTTCATGCGCTCCCGTTTCCTGCTCCCGATCCTCGCCACGCTGGCGGCCCTGCTCATGCCACTGCCCTCGGCCGCGCAGGCAGGCGACACCGGCGAACGCCCGCGCGTGGCCCTGGTGCTCTCGGGCGGGGGGGCGCGCGGTTTTGCGCATGTGGGTGTGCTCAAGGCGCTGGAGGCCGCGCACGTACCGGTGGACATGATCGTGGGCACGTCCATGGGCGCGATCATCGGCGGGCTCTACGCCAGCGGCATGAAGGCCGACGATCTGGAGCGCGAGATCGTGGCGGTGGACTGGGGTGGCCTGTTCAACAGCCGCGAGCCGCGGCAGTTGCTGTCACAACGGCGCAAGGAAGAAGACTTCGAGCTCTCGCCGGTGCTGCAGCTGGGCTTTCGCGATGGTGAGTTCCGCCTGCCCACGGGCGCGGTCTCTAGCCGTTCGCTGGAGATGCTGCTGCGCCGCTACACGCTCGCCACGCGCCACCTCGAATCGTTCGACCAGTTGCCCACGCCCTTTCGCGCCGTGGCCACCGACATGGAGACCGGGCGCGCGGTGGTGATGGACCGCGGCGACCTGGCCGCTGCGCTGCGCGCAAGCATGTCGGTGCCAGGGGTGTTCTCGCCGCTGTCGATCAACGAGCGCCTGCTGGGCGACGGCGGGCTGGTGAACAACCTGCCGGTGGACGTGGCGCGCGCCATGGGCGCCGAGGTGATCATTGCGGTGAATATCGGCACGCCCCTGGCCGGGCGCGACACGCTGGGCTCGGTGCTCGGGGTCACCACGCAGATGGTCAACATCCTGACCGAGCAGAACGTGCAGGCCAGCATTGCCACCCTCACACCCAAAGACCTGCTGCTCTCGCCTGCGCTGGGCAAGCTGAGTTCGAGCGACTTCGACAAGGCCGTCGAGATGGTGAACATCGGCAACGCCTACGCCAGCACGGTGAGCGAGGCGCTGGCACGCTTCGCGGTGGACGAGCCGCGCTACGCCGGCTGGACGAAAGCGCGCAGCGCGCAGGCGCTGGCCAACGCCGACCGCGTGGGCCGCATCGGCGCCATCCGCTTCGAAGGTGTGAGCGAGGAGCGTGCCGAACGCCTGGCGCGGGCGCTGGACACCGAGCCTGGCCAGCGGGTGGATGTGCCCAAACTCGAAGCCGATCTGCAGAAACTCTCGGTCAGCGGCGACTACGAGCGCATCGACTACACGCTGAGCCGGCGCGAAGACAACGGCACGGAAGACCTCACCATCAACCTGCGCGAAAACGCCTGGGGCCCGAACTACCTGCGCGTGGGCCTGGACCTGCGCACCGACTTTCAGGGCGAAGGGGCCTTCAACCTGCGCATCAGCCACAACCGGCACTGGTTGAACGAGAGCGGTGCCGAGTGGCGCAACCGCGTGCAGCTGGGCGAAACGGTGGGCCTGTTCTCCGAGATTTACCAGCCCCTGGGCGTGAACAGCGAACGCTTCGTGGCGGCGTATGTGGACGGGACCATCAAAAAGGTCGAGTTGTTCAGCGACCAGGGTGACGCGCTCGCGCTGGTGCAGCGGCAAGGCGTGAAGATCGGCGCCGACGTGGGCTGGCCGATCGGTCTGCGTGGAACGATCGGGGAAGCCCGGCTGGGGGTGGTGGCCAGCGCACGCCGTGCCTCACCCGAGCTGCTGTCGGCGGCGATTCCCGCCGGGGTGAGCACCGTGCGCTGGACCGAGCGCGGCCTGCGCGCCGCCGTCATGGCCGACCAGCTGGACTTCGCCAACTTCCCCTCGCGGGGCTACCGAGGTCAGGCCGAATGGTCGTGGGGCCGCCGGCAGGTGGATGGCGGAACCACCACCGACTTCACGCGACTGGATGGCACCTTCACCGCCGTGAAGTCCTGGGGCGTACACACCTTCAATGTGGGCGGTCGCATGGCCTACACCGACCAGATTCCGCTGGCCGCCATCGACGAGTATTCGCTCGGCGGTTTCCAGAATCTGTCGGGCTACCGCGCGGCGCAGGTGGCAGGCAACTACCTGCTGTTTGGTCGGCTCACCTATTACCAGCGCCTGGCCTACAACGTGGGTGTGGCGCGGGCGCTGTTCGTGGGCGGCTCGCTGGAAGCCGGCAACGCGTGGACCGCGCGCAAGGACATCTCGCTGGGCCAGTTGCGCGGTGCTGGCAGCCTGTTCGTGGGGGCCGACACCGGCATAGGACCGCTGTACCTGAGCATTGTGAGTGCGCCCAAGGGCTACACCGGGCTCTACCTGTTTCTGGGCAGGCCCTGAAGGCGATCACTCCTTGAAATAGACGATCTGGTGAGTGGTGGCCAGCAACTGGCCGCCTTCGCTCCAGACCTGTGCGGGCTGGTCGAAGAAGCCGTTGCGAAAGGCCTGCGCGCTCGCCTGCCCTTTCAGCCAGCCCGTGCCGACAGCGGACATTTGTACCGAACCGGCGTGGAAATACACCGTCATCGACACCGTGCCCGCCGGCACGCGCGTGGCACGGCGCAGCCACACGCGCGGGTAGAACACATCGGCCATGGCGGCGAGGCCGCAGAAGTCGAGCGCTCGCGAGGGTTCTTCGCGCATCCACAGCGTGGTGCGGCTGGCGTCACCGCTGCCGTCCCACGCGATGGGAATGGCGCCTTCGGTGATGCGGATGTCGTAGCGCCGGACCCACTCCACCAGCGCGGCCATGTTGGGCTTGCCCACCGCTTCGGGTGTGGGCATGTCGGGCGCGGCCAGCTCGTCCACGCTCCAGGTCTCGCGGCGCGCGGCCGTCACCGCCGTGGCGGTGAGCACGGTCTCGCCGGCCTGCACGATTTCCACCACCCAGTGCTGGGTGGAGCGGTTGGTGCGCGCGGGGCGCGCCACCACCTCGAACGGGCCGTCGGCCAGCGCCGCGGCGTAGTTCACCGTGAGCGCCAGCGGCTCACCCAGCAAGGCCGGGTGTTGCAGCACCGCGTTCAGCGCGGTGGCCGCCGTGACACCGCCGAACGGGCCGACCATGTTCGCGTAGGCCGGTGAGGTGGCGCCTGCGAAGCGCCCGTCGCCGAGCGGCTGCAGGGCCATCGCTGCGTCGAAGGCGTGAGCGGCCATCAGACGCGCTCGATGATGCCGGCTGCGCCCTGGCCCATGCCCACGCACATCGTCACCATGCCGTAGCGCTTGTTGTGCCGCTTGAGCGCATGCACCACGGTGGCCGCACGAATGGCGCCGGTGGCACCCAGCGGGTGGCCCAGCGCAATGGCGCCGCCCATGGGGTTGACCTTGCTCGGGTCCAGGCCCAAGGTGTTGATGACCGCGAGCGACTGCGCGGCAAAGGCTTCGTTGAGTTCGAACCAGTCGATGTCGTCCTGCTTCAGCCCGGCGGACTTCAGCGCGGCCGGAATGGCCTCGATCGGGCCGATGCCCATGAGGTGCGGTGGCACGCCGCGCGAGGCGTAGCTGACAAAACGCGCCAACGGCGTGAGGTTGTAGCGCTTCAAGGCGGCTTCGCTCACCAGGATCAACGCTCCCGCGCCGTCGCTGGTCTGCGAGCTGTTGCCGGCGGTGACCGAGCCGCGCGCGGCAAACACCGTGCGCAGCTTGGCCAGGCCTTCGAGTGAGGTGTCGGGCCGCGCGCCTTCGTCCAGGCTCACGGTGCGGGTGGTGGTGGTGACTTCCGCGCTCTCCAGATCCACGCTGCGCTCGGTCACCTCCACCGGCGTGATCTCGTCGGTGAACTCACCGTTCTTCATGGCGATCACGGCGCGCTGGTGCGACTGCACGGCAAACGCGTCCTGCGCGTCGCGCGACACCTTCCACTGCTGCGCCACCTTCTCGGCCGTGAGGCCCATGCCGTAGGCGATGCCGTAGCTCTGGACGTCGTCGGTGTTGGTGAAGATGGTGGGCGATAGGCTGGGCGAGTTGCCCATCATGGGCACCATGCTCATGCTCTCGGTGCCGGCGGCAATCATCACATCGGCCTCGCCCACACGGATGCGGTCGGCCGCCATCTGCAGGGCCGAGAGGCCCGATGCGCAGAAGCGGTTGACGGTGATGCCGCCCACGCTGTGCGGCAGGCCAGCCAGGATGGCGCCGATGCGCGCCACGTTCAGGCCCTGCTGCGCTTCGGGAATGGCGCAGCCGCAGATGATGTCCTCAATCGCCTTGGGATCCAGCGTGGGCACCTGGGCAAGCGCGGAGCGCAGCGCGAGGGCCAGCAGATCGTCGGGGCGCAGGTGCTTGAACGAGCCCTTGTGTGAACGGCCGATGGGGGTGCGGGTGGCGGCGACGATGTAGGCGTCTTGAATTTGTTTGCTCATGGGTTCGCTCCTTCAGCGGTGTCTGGCTCCTTCCCCCTCTGGGGGAAGGCAGGGATGGGGGCAACGCCCGCCAACGTATTGAGTTGATGAAGAACGGCGCTCAGCACGCCATCAAGGTTCTGGAACGGCGCATTCGACGGGAATCGCAGCACGACAAAGCCCCAGGCTTTGAAGTACGCGTCCCGAGCCCCGTCGTAGGCCTGGTTGTCCGCGTGCTGCGAGCCGTCGAGCTCAACGATGAGCTTGGGTTTGAGGCACGCAAAGTCTGCGATGTAGTTGCCAAGCGGGTGTTGGCGACGGAACTTGAAGCCCAGTTGTTCACCCCGAAGCCCCGACCAGAGTTTTCGCTCGGCGTCGGTCATGTCCCGGCGCAGCGCGGGGGCGTTGACTTGGGCTTTGGGAGTGGCTTGGTTTTGCATGGTTATGGGTTGGCGGGGAGCCCCCATCCCTGCCTTCCCCCATAGGGGGAAGGGGTCACACGGGCTCCGCTCCTTCCCCCTCTGGGGGAAGGCCGGGATGGGGGCAGGCGCACCAACAACATCAGTTCCGAACCGGCTTGCCCGTGTTCAACATCCCCAGAATCCGCTCCTGCGTCTTCGGATGCACGATCAGCGCGCAGAACGCCCGGCGCTCCAGCGTCATCAAATAGTCCTCGTTCACCAACGTGCCAGGCTCCACGTCGCCACCGGTGACCACATTCGCAATCAGCGAGGCGATGTGGAAGTCGTGCTGGCTGATGAAGCCGCCGTCGCGCATGTTGACCAGGCTGCCCAGGATGGTGGCCTTGCCGTCGCGGCCAGCGACCGGGAACAGGCGCTTGTGCGGAGCGCGGTAGCCACCGTTGAACATGGCCCTCGCTTCGTTGATGGCCACAAACAGCAGCTCGTCCTTGTGCGGCACGATCACGTCGGAATGCAGCACGAAGCCGAGCTTGCGCGACTCCAGCGCGCTGGTACCGACCTTGGCCATGGCCGCAGCGGTGAAGCCCTCGGTGAGAAAGGGCAGCAGGTCTTTGCCGGTGGAGGTCTCGGCGTTCTCGGCCGCGCGGCGCGCGATGTAGGTGAGGCCACCGGCGCCGGGCACCAGGCCGACGCCCACTTCCACCAGGCCGATGTAACTCTCCATGTGCACCACGCGGCGCGCGCTGTACACGGCTAGCTCGCAGCCCCCGCCCAGCGCCAGGCCGCGCACGGCAGACACCACCGGCACGTTGGCATAGCGCAGGCGCAGCATGGTCTGCTGCATGAAGCCTTCGGCGTCTTCGATCGCGCTCACGCCCACGGCCATGAAGGCCGGCAGCATGGCCTGCAGGTCGGCGCCGGCGCTGAAGGGCTCGTCGCCCGACCAGACCACCAGGCCCTGGTATTCCTGCTCGGCGAGGTCCACCGCGGCCATGAGGCCTTCGCAGACCTCGGGGCTGATGGCGTGCATCTTGGTCTTGATACTGGCGATCAGCACCTGCTCGTCCAAGGTCCAGATGCGGATCGAATCGTTCTCTTCGATGGTGGTGCCTGCAGTCTCGAATTTCGGGCCGGCCTCGCCGAGCAACAGCTCGGGGAAATGCTGGCGCTGGTAGACCGGCAACTGGCGACGCGCATCGAAGGTGCCCGTGGTCGGGTTCCACGAACCTTGCGCGGTGTGCACGCCACCGGCCTCGGCCACGGGGCCCTTGAACACCCAGTCGGGCAGCGGCGCGTTGCTCAGTGCCTTGCCGGCGTCAATGTCTTCCTGAACCATCTTCGCCACTTCCAGCCAGCCGGCCTCTTGCCAGAGCTCGAACGGACCCTGCTTCATGCCGAAGCCCCAGCGCATGGCCTGGTCCACGTCGCGCGCGGTGTCGGCGATGGTGGCCAGGTGAACGGCGGCGTAGTGGAAGCTGTTGCGCAGAATCGCCCAGAGGAACTGGCCCTGCGGGCCTTCAGCGTTGCGCAGCAGCTTCAGGCGCTCGGCAGCCGGGCGCTTGAGCATGCGGCCATAGACCTCGTCGGCCTTCTCGCCAGCGGGCACGTAGTCCTCGCTGTCCAGATCGAAACGCAGGATGTCGCGCCCCACCTTTTTGAAGAAGCCGGCTTGGGTCTTCTGGCCCAGGTTCTTCAGCTCCAGCAGTTTGGCCAGCACCGGCGGTGTGTCGAAGCTGCCGTAGAACGGGTCGGTCTCCAGGCTCAGGTTGTCCTGCAGTGTCTTGACCACGTGGGCCATGGTGTCCAGGCCCACCACGTCGGCGGTGCGGAAGGTGCCGCTGCTCGCACGGCCCAGGCGCTTGCCGGTGAGATCGTCGACCACATCAAAGGTCAGGCCGAAGTTCTCCACCTCTTTCATGGTGGCCAGCATGCCGGCGATGCCGATGCGGTTGGCAATGAAGTTGGGCGTGTCCTTGGCGCGCACGACACCCTTGCCCAGACCGCTGGTGACGAACGTCTCCAGGTCGTCCAGGATCTGCGGCTGCGTGGTCGGCGTGGCAATCAGCTCCACCAGCGTCATGTAGCGCGGCGGGTTGAAGAAGTGGATGCCGCAGAAGCGCGGTTTGATCGCCTCGGGCAGCACTTCGGAGAGCTTGGTGATCGACAGGCCCGAGGTGTTGGACGCGACGATGGCGTGCGGCGCGATGAAGGGCGCAATCTTGGTGTAGAGATCAAGCTTCCAGTCCATGCGCTCGGCGATGGCCTCGATGATCAGGTCGCAGTCTTTCAACTGGTCCATGTGCTCTTCGTAGTTGGCCTGGCCGATCAGGTCGGCGTCACTCGCCACGCCCAGAGGCGAAGGCTTGAGCTTCTTGAGGTTCTCGATGGCGCGGGTGACGATGCCGTTCTTCGGGCCTTCTTTGGCCGGGAGGTCAAACAGCACCACCGACACCTTGACGTTGACCAGGTGCGCAGCGATCTGCGCGCCCATCACGCCCGCGCCGAGCACGGCGACTTTTTTCACTTGAAATCGGTTCATTCGTTGAGTTCCTTTACGCGCCATGCAACGCGCGAGGGGTTTTGATCGAGGGATACCGCGGAACCGGCTTTGCCGGGCCGCAGGTGTCGCCCCCTTGAGGGGGTCGCGCGAAGCGCGGCGGGGGTGTCATTCCACCCGCAACCAAACTTGCGTTCGGTAGAACGGGCCGATGTAGCCGCGCATTTCCAGCTTCTTGCCGTCTTCCACCGGCTTGAGGCGCGTGCGGTAGAGCTTGCCGTTGTTGGGGTCGACGATGGTTCCGCCATCAAACACCGCCTTGTCGTCGGCGTTCTGCTTGAGCCCACGCAGGATGGTCATGCCCAGCACGGGCTTGTCCTTGCGGTCGTCGGTGCACTTGTCGCACACCTCGTCGGGCTTGGTGGTGGGGTCCAGCAGTTTCTCGATCGTGCCGCTGAAGACCCCGTTGGTTTCCTTGATGCGCACCAGCGACTTCTCCTTGCCGGAGTCGTCGTCGATCGTCTTCCACAGACCCACGGGCGACATCTGCGCGAATGCGGACAACGAGGCCAGCAGCAAGGTGGTGCTCACAACGGTCTTGATCATGGAAGTCTCCTGGTGGTCGTGGGGAACGGTGACTTACGCGAGTGCGGCGTCGGTGTCCATGAGGACCTTGGAGCCAGCGCGCGCGGTGCGCATCAACGTTGCGGTCTCGGGGAAGAGCTTGGCGAAGTAGAAGCGCGCGGTCTGCAGCTTGGCCACGTAGAACGGGTCGGTGTTGCCGGCAGCGATCTCGCGCAGCGCCACCTGCGCCATGCGGGCCCAGAAGTAACCGAACACCAGGTGCCCGGCCACGCGCAAATAGTCCACAGCCGCAGCGCCCACCTCGTCGGCGTTCTGCAGACCCTTGAAACCGATCTCCGTGGTGAACTTGGTGATCTGTTCACCCAGGATGGCCAGCGGGTTGATGAACTCGGCCATCTTCTCGTTGACGCCCTCTTCCATCACCAGCGCGCCCACCAGCTTGCCGAACTTCTTGAGCGTGGCGCCGTTGTTGCCCAGCACCTTGCGGCCCAGCAGGTCCAGGCTCTGGATGGTGTTGGTGCCTTCGTAGATCATGTTGATGCGGGCATCGCGCACGTACTGCTCCATGCCCCATTCCTTGATGTAGCCATGGCCTCCGAAGACCTGCTGGCACATGGTGGCTGCGTTGTAGCCGTTGTCGGTCAGGAACGCCTTGGTGATGGGCGTGAGCAGCGAGAGCATGTCGTCGCTGTCCTTGCGCACCTTTTCGTCCGGATGGGCATGCACCTTCTCCAGCAGCACCGAGCAGAAGATGGCCAGCGCGCGGCCGCCTTCGGCGTAGGCCTTGGCGGTGAGCAGCATGCGGCGCACATCGGGGTGCACGATGATCGGATCGGCGGGCTTGTCCTTGGCCTTCGGCCCGGTCAGGCTGCGCATCTGGATGCGGTCTTTCGCGTAAGCCAGCGCGTTCTGGTAGGCCACTTCGGTCAGGCCCAGCGACTGGTTGCCCACGCCCAGGCGCGCGGCGTTCATCATCACGAACATGCCCTGCATGCCTTTGTTGGGCTGACCCACCAGGGTGCCGATGGCGCCGTCGATCACGATCTGCGCCGTGGCGTTGCCGTGGATGCCCATCTTGTGCTCCAGGCCGCCGCAGTAGATGCCGTTGCGCGAACCCAGCGTGCCGTCTTTGTTCACGTTGAACTTGGGCACGATGAACAGGCTCACGCCCTTGATGCCGGGAGGCGCATCGGGCAGGCGGGCCAACACCAGGTGGATGATGTTCTCGGCCATGTCGTGTTCACCGGCGCTGATGAAGATCTTGTTGCCGGTGAGCTTGTAGGTGCCGTCGGCCTGTGGCTCGGCCTTGGTGCGCATGAGGCCCAGGTCGGTGCCGCAATGCGGCTCCGTCAGGCACATGGTGCCGGTCCATTCGCCGCTGGTCATCTTGTGCAGGTAGGTCGCTTTCTGCTCGTCGGTGCCGAAGGTGTGCAACGAGGCGTAGGCGCCGTGCGTCAAACCCGGGTACATGGTCCAGGCCTGGTTGGCCGAGTTCATCATTTCGTACATGCACTGGTTCACCACCAGCGGCAGACCCTGGCCACCGAATGCCGGGTCGCTGGAGAGCGCTGCCCAGCCGCCATCCACGTAGGTTTTGTAGGCTTCCTTGAAGCCCTTGGGCGTGGTGACTTCGTGCGTCTTCTGGTCGAGCTTGCAACCTTCGGTATCGCCGCTGATGTTCAGCGGAAAGATCACTTGCGAAGCGAACTTGCCGCCCTCTTCCAGCACCGCGTTGATGGTGTCGGCGTCGATGTCGGCGTGCGCCGGGATCGCCTTGAGGTCGTCGGTGACCTTGAGCACTTCGTGCATGACGAACTGCATGTCTCGCAGGGGCGGGTTGTAGACGGGCATGGGGAAACTCCTGTGCTGGGTTTGCGAAAGATGAAAAGGAAATCAGCCCTGCGTGCGTGCAGGCGCTGGGGTTTTGGGCGCCTTGCGGGCGGCTGGTGCAGGGGCACTGCCGTAACGCGTGACGATGCTCTCAAAGGCCCGCACCGCGCGGCTCGCCGAGTCGGGGCTGCGCAGGAACCGGGCTTCGTAGTGCAGCGCCAGGATCAGCGCATGGACCTCGAACGCCATCTGTGCCGCGTCGGTGTCGGGCGCCAGATGGTCTTCTTCAATGGCGATCTCCACCGCGCGGCGCATGGCGCTGAGCCAGGTGTTGACCGAGCTGGCCAGCGCGTCGCGCACCGGTCCGGGCCGGTCGTCGAATTCGACCGCACCACTGATGTAGATGCAGCCCGAATCGATCTCGACCGAGGTGCGCTTCATCCAGTTGTCGAACAGCATGCGCAGGCGCGGCAGGCCGCGCGGCGCGTTGATCGCGGGGTAAAACACCTCTTCTTCAAAGCGGGCGTGGTACTCGCGCACCACCGAAATCTGCAGCTCCTCGCGCGAGCCGAAGTGGGCAAACACGCCCGATTTGCTCATCTGCATGACCTCTGCCAAGGCCCCGATCGACAAGCCTTCCAGCCCGATCTGCGTGGCCAGACCGAGCGCGGCATCGACGATGGCGGCTTTGGTCTGCTGGCCTTTTTGCAGCGGCTTGTGGGCCGAGGTGTCGGCGCGCGGACGGCGGGCGGTGGGGGTGGTGCTCATGCAGTGGAAAGG
>QBMB01000006.1 GCA_003241965.1 Burkholderiales bacterium
CCCGACTGCTGCCCAAGCGCACCCGGGTTTTCATCGATTTCATCCGCCTGGAACTCAAGGGCCTCGAGCCCGGAAAAAACCCACCATGACCACAACTTTCGACTTTGACCTTTTCGTGATCGGCGGCGGCAGCGGCGGCGTGCGCGCCGCTCGCATGGCCGCGCAGCGCGGCGCGCGCGTGGCGTTGGCCGACGTGCTGGGCACCGACGGCCTGGGGGGCACCTGCGTGAACGTGGGCTGCATTCCGAAGAAGCTCTACAGCTATGCGGCGCACTACAGCGAGGGCTTTGAAGAGTCGCACGGCTTCGGGTGGGAAGGTGAAAAACCGGTCCTCAACTGGACCACACTCAAGACCAACCGCGCGAAGGAAATCGGCCGTCTCAACGGCATCTACGGCAACCTGCTCACTGGCTCGGGCGTGACGGTGTTCGACGCCTTCGCAAGCCTCACCGGCCCGCACGGCATTGCCTTGGCCACACTGAACGCCGACGGCTCACCTGGCCACCGGGACGTCACCGCGAAACACATCCTGATTGCCACCGGCGGCACGCCGCACGTGCCGCATTTTGTGGGGCGTGAACACGCCATCACCTCCAACGACATCTTCGATCTGGAGCCCTTCCCGCAGCGGCTGCTGGTGGTGGGCGGCGGCTACATCGCGAGTGAATTCGCCTCCATCTTCAACGGCCTGGGCTCGAAGGTCACCCAGCTCTACCGCGGCGAACAGATCCTGCGCGGCTTCGACGACGAGATCCGCCAATTCGTGGCTGGCGAGATGCGCAAGGCCGGCGTGGACTTGCGCCTGAAGGCCGACGTGGTGGACATCCGCAAGACCGCAGACGGCCTGCGCGTGGAGTGCGAAGGCGGTGCTGTGGTCATGGCCGATGCCGTGCTCTACGCCACCGGGCGCGTGCCCAACGTGAAGGACCTCGGTCTGGACACCGTGGGCGTGGCCCAGGGCGGTCAGGGTGAGGTGATCGTGGACGAGCACTACCGCACCAACGTGCCGTCGGTGTTCGCCGTGGGCGACGTGACCAACCGCGTACAGCTCACGCCGGTGGCACTGGGCGAAGCCATGGTGGTGGTGGACCAGCTCTTCGGCCCCGCTGCAGGCAAGGCGCCGCGCAGCATGGACTACGAGTTCATCCCCACCGCCGTGTTCACCCACCCGAGCATCGGCACTGTGGGGCACAGCGAACAGGCCGCGCGCGAGAAATTCGGCGCCGTGACCATCTTTCGCAGCGAGTTCAAAGCGCTCAAGCACACGCTCTCGGGCAGCACCGAGCGCACTTTGATGAAGCTGGTGGTGGACACCGCGAGCGACCGCGTGGTGGGCCTGCACATGGTGGGCGCCGAAGCGGGCGAGATCGTGCAGGGCTTTGCGGTGGCCATGAAAGCGGGTGCCACCAAGGCGGTGTTCGACAGCACCATCGGCATCCACCCCACCGCTGCTGAGGAGTTCGTGACCATGCGCGAGCCTGTGAAGGCTTGAAACAATTCCGTTCGCCCTGAGCTCGGCCTGTCCTGAGCCTGTCGAAGGATCGAAGGGCTCTCGTGGTGCCACCCACAGCTTCACAGCACGAAGAGCAACCCCATCACCAACGCCGTGTGCCCCCACAACCCGGGCAAGAACCACAGCGCGTAAGACCGCCCGCCCACCAGCGAAGCGGTCACGCTCTTGCTCAGCGCGTGCACCGCCAGCGCGCCCATCACCGCCTGGTGACCAATGGGCGCGGGCGGCCCCGAGGTGAACACCGCCGCCAGCGCTGAATGCAGGTCGGCCAGGGCGCCCAGCAGGCTGCCCACGATCAGGCCAGCCTCGCCCAGCCACAGCGTGAGCGCGTACACCAGCGCCTGTATGCCCGCCAGCAAGGCCGCCACGGCGACAGCGCCCTTCAGGCTGAACATGCGTTCGTCGTCTGCCGCTGCAGCGGGTACCGCTTCAGACGGTGCACCGCGCACCAGCCACAACCCCCACAGCAGTGCCAACGCTGCACCGGCCAGCGCCGGCAGCGCCAGGTGCCCCAGCCAGGCCGGCTGCACCGCGAAGGCCACCAGCAGCAACTGCAGCAAGGTCGACACACAGCTGAGCAGCGCACCCCCGGCCATCAGCCGCGCACCGCTGCGGCCCTCGCGCACGGCCAGACCCAACGTGGCGATGGTGGCCGTGCTCGACACAAACCCCGAGGCCAACGCCGAGAGCGCGACCGCGTGCTGCGCCTGCAGCAGCCGGCGCGCCAGGTGAGCAGCGGCCTGCACGCCCAGCAGCAAGGCCAACAACTGAACGATGACATGCGGGTTGAGCGTGTTGCCCCACAAGGGCCGATCGGGCACCATCGGCAGGGCCAGCAGCACCAACGCCGCGAGCAGGATGCCGTCTCGCAGCTCGGCCGGTCGCAGCCATTGACGCGCAAACCCGTGCAGGCGCTCGCGAGCCGCGAGCATGGCCGTGAGCCCGACCGCCAGGCCGGCAGCCAGCGGCAGGCTCCACTGGCACAGCACGCCGATCAAGTAGGTGAGCAGCAGGGCCACCTCGGTGGTCACACCCGGGTCGTCCGAGCGGTCGCGAAAGTAAGCCACCACCGCCAACGCCGCCACGAACACCGCGCCCGCCACCACCACGCCGTCGATCTGGGTGAGCGCCGCAGCCGCGCCCGTCACGCAGGTGAGGGCAAAGGTGCGCAGACCCGCCAGCGCCCTGCCCGGCCCAACCCCCTTGCGGCGCTCGCGCTCGATGCCGATCAACAGCCCACAACCCAGCGCTGCGGCCAGTGTGGCGGCCGCCTGGGGCAGATCGGGAATGGTGAGGGTCATCGTGTCATGTGGGTTCGTCGGTGCAGCGCCACAATACGCCCCATGCACAAGACACCCGACTTTACCGCTCCGATCTTTCTCAGCGACCCGGCTGCCGCCCTGCTCCAGGTGCAACGGATCTACCACGACAACGTGGAATTCCTGCGCCAGGCCATGCGCGACTTTGTGGGCGGCGGCGACTTCACCCAGGCCCGCGTGCGCGCCTGTTACCCCTATGTGAGGCTGCACACCCACAGCGTCTCGCGCCAGGGCAGCAGCAACCTGCCGGTGAGCCGCCTGAGCTACGGCTTCGTGGCTGGCCCGGGCCGCTTCGAGACCACACTCACCCGCCCCGATCTGTACGCCGAGTACTACCTGGAGCAGTTCCGTCTGCTGCTGGCCAACCACGGCGGCGAACTCGAGGTGGGCACCGGCACGCAGCCCATTCCGATCCACTTTTCGTTCGCCGAACACGACCACGTGGAAGGCAGCCTGGACATGGCGCGCCGCGCCCTCATGCGCGACGTGTTTGATTTGCCCGACCTCACCGCCATGGACGACGGTATTGCCAACGGCACGCACGAGCCCCGGCCCGGCGAGGCGCACCCACTCTCGCTGTTCACCGCCCCGCGCGTGGACTACTCGCTGCAGCGCCTGCGCCACTACACCGGCACCGCGCCCGAGTGGTTCCAGAACTTCGTGCTGTTCACCAACTACCAGTTCTACATCGACGAGTTCATCAAACTCGGCCACGCCGAGATGGCCAAGCCCGACAGCGAATACATCGCCTTCGTCGAACCCGGCAACGTGGTGATGCGCCGCACCGGGCTGAGCGCCATGCCGGGCGACGAGCTCGGCCACGCGCCGCCGCGCCTGCCGCAGATGCCGGGCTACCACCTCATGCGCGCCGACCGCAGCGGCATCACCATGGTCAACATTGGCGTGGGCCCGGCCAACGCAAAGACCATCACCGACCACATCGCCGTGCTGCGCCCGCACGCCTGGCTCATGCTGGGCCACTGCGCCGGCCTGCGCACCAACCAGCAGCTGGGCGACTACGTGCTGGCCCACGCGTATGTGCGCGAAGACCACGTGCTCGACGAAGAACTGCCGCTGTGGGTGCCCATCCCCGCGCTGGCCGAGATCCAGCTGGCGCTGGAAGCCGCGGTGGCCGACGTGACCGGCGTGCCGCCGCACGAGCTCAAGCGCATCATGCGCACCGGCACCGTGGCCAGCACCGACAACCGCAACTGGGAACTGCTGCCCGACAACAAGCCGCAACGCCGGTTTTCACAATCGCGCGCCGTGGCGCTCGACATGGAAAGCGCCACCATCGCTGCCAACGGTTTCCGCTTCCGCGTGCCCTACGGCACCCTGCTCTGCGTGAGTGACAAACCCCTGCACGGCGAGATCAAGCTGCCCGGCATGGCCAACCACTTCTACCGCGAGCGGGTCGACCAACACCTGCGCATCGGCATCCGCGCCATCGACATCCTGCGCGAAGGCGGGCCAGACCAGTTGCACAGCCGCAAGTTGCGGAGTTTTGCTGAAGTTGCGTTTCAGTGAGTGTTGTTCAGTTGATTCGGTCAAAAATGCTCTGATAAGAGCATTTTTGACGATACCTTCGCCCGTCTCCTCAGAATTGATCTCAAAGGAGCACACACAACGATTTGATCCCAAAAGATCAAATCGTGAGTTTCTTTAAACATATCTGCGTAAAATGCTCTCACGAGAGCAAAGGCATGCAGATCACACCCGACACCCTGTCCGACCTGGCCCAAGGGCTCATCACCGAACGCAAGCGACAAGGGCTGTCGCGCGCGCAGGCCGCAGCCGTCTGCAATGTGAGCACCTCCTTCATTCGAGACGCCGAAAGCGACCCGGGCGCCTGTTCGTTGGCGCTCCTGCTCAGGCTCACGCGCGGGCTGGGCATTCAACTCCAGGCCACACACTGGAGTACCGACACCGAACAGTTTCCCGAGGTTGAGCCGTGATCCGCCTGCGCGTGTGGGCCAACGTGCGCCCCATGGGCTGGTTTGGACATGCTGCGGGCGAGTTCTTCTTTGAGTACGACCTGCAATGGCTGAACCAGCCAGGCGCCTTCGTGCTGGCTCCCCAATTCGCTCTGGGCTCTGGCGCGTTCACCGGCGCCCTGGTTCGCAGCTACTTTGAAAACCTCTTGCCCGAGGGAGAGGCCCTGGACGATGTGATGCAGGCGCTGGCGCTGCGCGATGCGGCTCCGTTCGAACTGCTGGGGCGTTTGGGTCGGGAATTGCCTGGCGTGATTTCGCTGCTGCCCGAAGGCGCTCAGCCTTCCGCAGAGCAGCAATATGCAGCACTGCCGTTCGACGTGTTGAGCAGTCGTCTACGCAGCCAGCAACCGCTGCTGGTCTCCAACAAATACACCACGATGTCACTGGCCGGTGCGCAGGAAAAAATGGGGCTGCGTTTTGACGCGCGACGTCAACTGTTGTCTGAGAGTGTGGGTACTTCCCCGTCCACACACATCCTCAAACCCGACACGCGCCAGAGGCGCTACCAGCCCAGCGCCGTCAACGAATACGCCTGTATGACGCTGGCGCGTGCGCTCAAGCTGCCGGTGCCTGCCGTGTGGCTGCTGCGGGTGCCGCAGGCGGCGTATGTGGTGGAGCGCTACGACCGCACCGATGTGGCCGGCAACATCGTGGCGCTGCACCAATTCGACGGCTGCCAACTGCTGGGCCACGGCAGCGGCTGGAAGTACCAGCGTCAGGGTGGACTGGTGAGCATTCCGAAGCTGGTGAGTGCACTGCGCGCCCTGCCGGTGCGCGGTGCCGACATGCTGCAGTTGCAGCGCTGGGTGATGTTCAATTATCTGATCGGCAACGCCGACGCTCACGCCAAGAACCTGTCGGTGCTGATCGGTCACAACGGCTACCGGCTCGCGCCGTTCTACGACCTGCTGTGTGTCCGGGTCTACGGCGACGACGCCTTGGCGCTGTACATCGGCGACGAAGACCGTTTTGATGCGGTGGGCGCCCATTCGTGGGAGGGGCTGTGCGCCGACTGCGGCTTTGGTTTCGCCCCTCTCATGCTCGAATTCCGTCGCATGGCGCAGGCCCTCATGCCAGCCTGGATCAAGGTGCGTGATCGCGTGGCCAGCGAACCGGGCATCACGGGCGAAGAACAAAACCTGCTGTCAGGCATGACGCAGGTCTTCGAACAGCATGCCGCGCATGCCCTCTCGATGACTGTGCGTCCCGCTCAAAGCTGAACCGACCGCCCGATGAACTGGATCGGCCCGGTGGGCCGCCCGGTGGGCGAACCGTTGTAGGGCTCCACCGTGATCTCGAACAGCTGGTTGGGCTGGATCGGGGGGAGTTTGTCGAGCGGGATTTCGATCGGCTTTCCCGGCTCCACCAGGCCCAGCGACACGGGGGCCGTCCAGCCGTCGGCCTTGGTCCAGAACTGCAGCGAACGCTGCGCAGGCACCGGCTCGGGCGCCACGGGAATCAGCTTCAGGCGCTGCGGGCTGCTGGTTTGCACCAGCCAGCCGGGCGCAGTGCCTTGTGGCGCCACCAGCACGACCATGAACTGTGGGCGCGCAGGCGCGAACAGCCCCACTGTGGGCGCAATGGCCATGACGCTGGCGGCGGCAAAACCGGTGCCGGCAGCGAAGCGCCAGAAGGCCACGCTGTTCCACCACGAACTCAAACCGCCCCGGCGCACGGCGGGCGCTGCACGAGGCTTGGCCGGCAAGCTGTTTTCAATGCGCTGCCACAGCGCGGGTGAAGGCTGCACCGGCTCCACGAGCTGCGTCAGCGGTTGCAGTTGTGTTTCCCACTGTTGAACGGCTGTGCGCAGCATCGCGTCACGCGGCAGGCGTTCTTCGACCTCGATGCGACGCCCGGCGGAGAGTGTGCCGAGCACGTAGTCGGCGGCGAGTTGCTGCAAGGGGTCAAGGCTCATGCCAGGCACTCCTTGAGCGAGGCCATGCCGCGCCGGATCCACGCTTTCACCGAACCCAGCGGTGCGCTCAGGCGTTCGGCGATCTCGGCGTGGGTGCAGCCATCCAGGTAAGCCAGCAGCACGCAGTTGCGTTTGGCCACGTCCAGCCGTTCCAGGCATTGGTCGAGCTGCCCCAGCGTGGAGCGCATGGAAAAGGCGTCGAGCATGTCGGGTGCGGCCTGGGGTTCGGCGTCTTGCAGATCATCGAGAAGTTCTTCGTCCACCGACACGGTGCGGGCACTGGCGCGCACCGCGCTCAAGGCACCGTTGCGCACGATGCTGCACATCCAACCTCGGCCTTCGCCGCGTGCGGGGTCGAAGCTGGAGGCGCGGGTCCAGATGGCCACGAAGGCGTCGTGCAACACGTCTTCGGCGGCAGCGCGGTCGCGCACGATGCGCAGGGCCACACCCATCAGGAAACGGTTTTCGCGTTCGTAGAGGCGCCGCAGGGCGGCTTGATCGCCGCGGGCACAGGCAGCGAGCGCGGCGTTGTGGTCGAAAGACGAGGGTTCGATGGTGGGCACGGGCGTCGGTCGGACCAGCTGATCGATCGGACGCCGGGCACCTCTTGAATGAGATACCCGGCAGGGTTGTCGACCATCGTACCCGAGGTGCCTTGGGTGCCCCTTCACCCGGGTGGCCGGCGCCGTCTGACGCCGGCCAACGGACATCAGACCGCCTTGTAGAAGATGTAGTCGGCCTGGTACTTCACGATCTGCTTGGCTCCCATGTTGGCAGCACCGCAGGCCATGGCTGGAGCCACACCACCCACAGTGGCAACGCGCTGGACATAGGTCACGTCGGTCATGGCGCCGCTGCCCATGGCGGGGTTGGCTTTCACGAGTTGCAGTGGAATGCTGCCGGCGGCGGCCGGGGCCACAGCCACTTGCGTGCCGGTGAACTTGGAGCCGTCGTTGCTCTGCCAGGTGGCGGGTGGACCATAGTAGGTGCCCACTTGTTTGCCCGAGCGGTCCATCAGCTTGGCATCGGGGCCGACGAACACCCATTCGAACTGGCCAGCCATGTCCTTTTTGGCGCGGCATTCGTAGGTGATGTCACCAGCACCCACGGTTTCCATGACGACCTTGTGGCCCATGGGCACCTGCACGGCGGCGGGCAGCATGGCCTGCGAATACATCATGGGCGCGGGGCCGGTGGCGCAGGCGGTCAGGGCGAGGGCGGCCGCGGCGGCCAGGGTGGACTTGATGATCATGGGGAAACTCCAGATTGAGGTTGGGGGAACTTGAACAGCGAAAAACCAGTGGCTGTTGGAGGTACTACGCCCGAAGGCGGCATCTGGATGCACCTGGGTCAAAAAAAACAGGCCGACTTTCGTGCGGTCCCGAACGGTGAGCACCGCCGGCTCTGCGTAAGCTGCGACCGCATGACGCTTGACCTCAACCTCTCCGACATTGCGCTCCAACCCGTTGAGGCGAATGCGCGCCCGCCGCTGATGCGCCTGACCGGCGCGGGCAAGCTCTACGACAAGGGCGCCACTCCGCGTGAGGCGCTTCGTTCGGTGGACCTGGACATTCACAAAGGGGAATTGACCGCCATCGCAGGGCCCCGCGGCTCAGGCAAATCGGCCTTGATGAAAATGCTCGGCTTGCTGGAGGCGCCCACCAGCGGCGGCTACCAATTTCTGGGCGTGCCCGAGCAGTCGTTGTCCCAAGAGCAGCGCCTGTGGCTGCGTCGGCGCTTCTTCGGCTTCGTACCACAGGCGTTCAACATGCTGCAAACCACCACGTTGCAAGGCAACGTGGCCCTGCCCCTGATGTACCGAGGCATGCCCATCGAACGGTGCCAGACGGCGGCCATGCGAGCACTGGCTTTGGTGGGGCTGGAAGATTGTGGGCACCGGATGCCGAGCGAGCTGGACTGCACGCAGCATGGAAAGGCCGCCATTGCGCGTGCACTGGTGTGCAATCCCAGCGTGCTGCTGGTGGACGAAACCAGTCTGGCCTCAGACCGGCCCTTGTGCCCCAACATCGGCACCCTGCTGGGCAAACTCAACAGCGAGAACGAACTCACGGTGGTGCTGGTGGCGCAGCCCGACAGTGCAGCCCGCTGGGCCCGACGCGTGATTCATGTGAACGGCGGTGCCATCGAGCACGACACCGGTGGTCGTCCGCACTGAACCCGGCAACAACTACGCCGCGCGGGGTTTGACCAGCGCTGCCGCCTGTTTGGCGCGTGTGCGGGCCTGCTCCACATCCGCATCAAACGCCAACGCCACGCCCATGCGCCGCTTGGTGAAACTTTCGGGCTTGCCAAACAGGCGCAGCTCGGTCTGCGGCACGCGCAGGGCGTCGTCCACACCGTCGAAGGCGATGCCGGTGGCGTCCACGCCGCCATAAATGACAGCGCTCGCGCCCGGGCTTTTGAGCGCGGTGGAGACCGGCAGGCCGAGGATGGCGCGGGCGTGCAACTCAAACTCGTTTTGCCACTGCGTGATCATGGTGACCATGCCGGTGTCGTGCGGGCGCGGGCTCACTTCGCTGAACCACACCAGGTCGCCCTTGACGAACAGCTCCACGCCATAGAGCCCCTGGCCGCCGAGGTCGTCGGTGACGGCCTGCGCAATGCGGCGCGACTCGGCGAGCGCAGCGGGTGTCATGGGATGCGGCTGCCAGCTCTCCACGTAGTCGCCGCTGACCTGCACATGGCCGATGGGGTCGCAGAAATGCGTTTCAATCTGGCCGTCAGCGCCCAGTGCACGCACGGTGAGCTGGGTGATCTCGTAGTCAAAATCGATGAAGCCTTCCACGATGATGCGGCCCGGGCCGACACGGCCGCCCGACATGGCGTAGTCCCAAGCCTTTTGCACATCGGCCGGGCCGTCGATCTTGCTCTGGCCCTTGCCGCTGCTGCTCATGACCGGCTTGACGATGCACGGATAGCCGATACCGCCGTCGATCGCCGCCTGCAACTCGTCCAGCGAATCGCAAAATTGGTAGGGACTGGTCGGCAAACCCAGCGATTCGGCCGCGAGGCGGCGGATGCCTTCGCGGTCCATGGTCAGGCGCGCGGCGCGTGCGGTGGGAATCACGCGCACCACACCGGCGGCCTCCAGCTCCTGCAGCATGGGCGTGGCAATGGCCTCGATCTCGGGCACCACCAGGTGCGGGCGCTCGGCCTCGATCAGCGCTTTCAGCTGCGCCGGATCGCTCATGGTGATGGTGCGCGCATGGTGCGCCACCTGCTGGCCCGGCGCGTTCTCGTAACGGTCCACCGCGATGGTTTCCACACCCAGGCGCTGCAACGCGATCAGCACCTCTTTGCCGAGCTCGCCGGAGCCGAGCAGCATGACCTTGGTGGCCGAGGGAGACAAAGGGGTGCCGAGCGTGGTCATGTGCGGTTCCTGTGGAATGAAAAAGATCAGAGCGCGTCGCCCATGGCTTCGCCCAGGCGCACGGTGTTGCCGGGGGCCCAGTCGGGATTGAACGTGATGGTGTCGCGCGGCCAGAGCAGTACGACGGTGGAGCCCAGCAGGAAACGGCCCATCTCGTCGCCGCGCTGGAACACCACCGGTGCATCGTCGTAGTTCCAGGTGCGCACCTCGCCCGGGCGCGGCGGGTTCACCACGCCGTGCCAGGTGGTGGCCATGCTGCCCACGATGGTGGCGCCCACCAGCACCTGCACAAACGGCACGGTGGTCTCGCCCACCTGCAGGTCAAACACGCACACCACACGTTCGTTGCGCGCGAACAGGCCGGGCACGCCAAGTGCTGTGGCCGGGTTCACCGAGAACAAATCGCCCGGCACGTGGATCATCTGGCGCAGTTGACCACCGGCCGGCATGTGGATGCGGTGGTAATCCTTGGGGCTGAGGTAGATGGTGGCGAACGAGCCGTGGTCGAACAACCCCGCCAGTTCGGCATCACCACCGACCAGCGCCCGCGTGCTGTAGGTGTGGCCCTTGGCTTGGTAAATCTGGTCGCGCGCAATCGTGCCGAACTGACTGATCGCACCGTCCACCGGACACACAAAGGCGGCGTTGGCCAGCGGGCGCACGCCGGGTTTCAGGGCACGCGTGAAGAATTCGTTGAAGTTGCCGTAGACCGTGGGGTCCGGGTTCGCAGCTTCGGCCATGTTCACGCCGTACTTGCGAATGAAACGGCGGATGATCCACTGCGTGATGCCACCCCAGCGGCTGTTGGCCACCCAACCACCGAACACGGTGAGCGCACGTTTCGGAAACAGGTATTGCAGGGAAACGGCGAAGGACATGGTGGGTGAGGCTGAGAAGACAAGACCCTGGCGGGCAGCCCCGCATTGTAGGGGCCGACCCCGGCCACACCCGGCCAGGCGGGCACAATGCCGCACCATGACGCAAGCCTTGTTTGAATGCCATCACCTCGTCAAACGCTACGGCGACAGCACGGTGGTGAACGACCTGAGTTTTTCCATCCACCCCGGCGAGTGCCTGGGCGTGATCGGCCCCAACGGCGCCGGCAAGACCACCACCATCCGCATGTGCCTGGGCCTCACCGCGCCCGACGCAGGCACCATCACCGCCTTTGGCCTGGACATGCCGCGCGACGCGCTGGCCATCAAGGCGCAGTTGGGCGTGGTGAGCCAGATGGACACGCTGGACCCGGACTTCGACTGCGCCGAGAACCTGCTGGTGTATGGCCGCTATTTCGGCCTGCCGGCGGCCCAGGTGCGCGCGCGCATCCCGCAGCTGCTCGAATTCGCCGCGCTCTCGCACAAGGCACAGGCCAAGCCGGGTGAGCTCTCCGGTGGCATGAAGCGGCGCCTGTCGCTGGCGCGTGCGCTGGTGAACGACCCGAAGCTGCTGATGCTGGATGAACCCACCACCGGCCTGGACCCACAGGCGCGCCACCTGATGTGGGAGCGGCTGCAAGCGCTGCTGCAACGGGGCAAGAGCATTTTGCTGACCACGCACTTCATGGACGAAGCCGAGCGCCTGTGCTCACGCTTGCTGGTGCTGGACCACGGCCGCAAGATCGCCGAGGGCCGCCCGCGCGAGCTGATCGCCCAGCACCTGGAGCCCGACGTGGTGGAGGTGTACGGCCAGGGCGCGCTGGCCTTGGCGCAGGCCGACGAACACGCGGCGATACGCGCGCTCGCGGCACGCGTGGAGGTGAGTGGCGAGACCGTGTTTTTCTACACCGCGCAGGCCTTGCCGCTGCTGGCGGCACTGGGTGCGCATCCGCAGTTGCGCACGCTGCACCGGCCAGCAAACCTGGAGGACCTGTTCCTCAAGCTCACCGGCCGACAAATTCGAGAAGACGGATAGACCATGAACAACACAGCCGTTGCAACCGCGCCATCGCCTTGGTCACCACCGCAAATGTCGATGCGCTGGTGGCCCGTGTTTTTGCGCAACCTGCTTGTCTGGAAAAAGCTCGCCATTCCCAGCCTGGTGGGCAACATCGCCGAGCCGCTGATGTGGCTGGTGGCCTTTGGCTACGGCATGGGGGCGCTGGTTGGCCAGGTCTCCATCAACACGCCACAGGGTGTGGTGGCCGTGCCCTATATCCTGTTTCTCGCCAGCGGCAGCATCTGCATGAGCGCGATGAACGCGGCCAGCTTCGAAGCGCTCTACTCGGCGTTCTCACGCATGCACGTGCAGAAAACCTGGGACGGCATCATGAACGCGCCGGTGAGCCTGGACGATGTGGTGATGGCCGAAATGCTGTGGGCCGGCTTCAAGGCCTTGTTCTCGGTCACGGCCATCATGGGTGTGATGCTCGCGCTGGGCATCAGCCATTCCCCCAAGTTGTTGCTGGCGTGGCCGGTGCTGCTGGGGGTGGGCATCACGTTCTCGTGCATCGCCCTGGTGTTCAACGCCCTGGCCAAGGGCTACGACTTCTTCACCTACTACTTCACGCTGTTCCTCACGCCGATGATGTTCCTCTCGGGCGTCTTCTTTCCGCGAGAACAACTGCCGGTGGTGGTGCGCCACATTTCAGACTGGCTGCCGCTGACCAACGCGGTGGAACTGGTGCGGCCTCTCTTCATGGACCAATGGCCTGCGCAGCCCTGGCTGCATGCGGGCGTGCTGCTGGTCTACACCGTGGCAGCGTTCTGGCTGGCCCTCGCACTCACGCGCAAGCGCTTTGCCAAATAACCTGGCCCCCACGCTCCGCCGCTTCGCGGGTCGCTGCCCCCCGAGGGGGCTGGCCTTGCTTGGGGCGGCCCAGCGCTGCGGCCTTCCCTTCAGTGAACCAACTGCAAGGCGGGCTGAGCGTCGCAGTACAGCTCGGCGCCCGAATCCATGAACTCTTCGGCTTCGATCACGGCGTCAAAGTCGCGGGCGGCCGCAAAGATTTTGGGGATGAGCGGCTTGTCCAGTGGGCGGCAGATGCGCTGACGCAGGCCGCGCAGGTTGGCGCTGGACTCCATGGCGTGGATCACGGCTTCCGGATCAAGCATGAGGACGAAGGGGTTGAGGCGGCTGGACGTGGTGGACATGGTGGGCTCCTGGGGGAATGCAGTGGGTGTTTCAAATCGGATGTCGATGAAACAAACTGTAAAGGGCACCCTTTGAGACGTTAAGTCGGCGCAGCCCCATTCCCTCTGTAAGAAGTTGCCTGACACGGCGTGCAAAACCCCTACAAGCACCACGTGACCGAGGTCACGGCCCGCTGCGCAGCGCCTCCACGCTGGCACGCACCACCGACTGCACGCTGCCCGATTCCTTGTACTGGTTGCGCAGAAAGGTGGCGTGGTTGCCCACACGGCCGGCCGTGCGCTCGATCTCGTCGAGTGCGGCCAGCGAGTTCAGCGCCAGGCCGTGTGGCGCGAGCTGGCGCAGCGTGGCCAGGATGTCTTCGCGGATGCTGATCTGCTCGCGCGTCTTGGGGTTGACCATCATCCCGTCCAGCCCGAAGCGGCAGGCCTGGAACCGGTTGTAGGTGTAGACGAGGTAGTCGTCTTCTTCGGGTGGCAGCTCGCGGCGTTCCAGCAGATGGCGGCACAGGGCTTGCAGGTAGCAGGCCAGGCCGGCGGCGCGTTCCACCGTGAGCGGTGTGTCGCACACACGCAGTTCGATCGTGCCGTACTCGGGCTTGGGCCGGATGTCCCAGTAGAAGTCCTTCATGGACTTGACCACACCGGTGCTCTCCATCTTGGTGAAGTACACGTTGGCGAATTCGTCCCAGCTCAGCGTGAACGGCGCGCGCCCGCTGAGCGGAAACGCAAACACCGAGTTCAACCGCGCCGAGTCGAACAGCGTGTCCACGCCTTGCGAAAACGGCGACGAAGCCGAGAGCGCAATGAAGTGCGGCACATAGCGGTTCAGCGAATGCAGCAGGAACAGCGCCTCATCGGCGTTGGAGCAACCGATGTGCACGTGTTGCCCGAACACGGTGAACTGCTTGGCGAGGTAGCCGTACAGACCCGAGAGCTCCTGGAAGCGCGGCTTGGAGAAGATGCGCTGCTCGAACCAGCGCTGGAACGGATGTGTGCCGCCGCCCGCGATCTCGATGTTGAGCCGGTCGCCTGCGTGCACCAGCGTGTTTCGGATCTGCTGCAACTGCGCCAGCAGCGGGCCGTGTTCGCGCTGGATGTCGGTGGCGATCTCGATCATGCTTTGCGTCATCTCGGGCGTGACCACGCCCGGAAACGGTTTGCGCCGCAGCAGCTCCAGCAGATCGTTGGCGCTGCTGGAGAGGTCAAGGTCGTAGGTGTTGACGAGCTGCAGTTCGAGCTCCACGCCCATGGTCAGCGAATCGGACGATTTGAATGTTTCCAACGGCATTGGAGCTTGCCTTTCAGATATTTGGGGTCACGCGAACTGGTTTTCGGGATGGGATGCAAGGCGCGAATTCCAAGGCAAGGCTGGACGCCTTGCCTGAATTCGCAACGCAGCAGACCGCCCGAAAACCAGTTCGCCCTCCGGGTTGGGGCGAAATCGGGCGATTTGCCCACCAAGCTTCTTGCGTGGGCCACCGGCCCACGCTGCGAACCGTTGGCGAGCAACTCATCCCGATTGCGCCCCAACGTGATCTCAAATATCTGAAAAGCAAGCTCCTACTCCTTGGTGACGTGGGTTTCGTGCGCAGTCATGAGCGCGCGCTGCGTGACCACGGGTCCGAGCAGCTCTTGCACCAGCATCATTCCGGCCATGGCCGCGAGCACCTCCGTCGCAGGCGCGAAGCCGTAAAGCCGGCTTTGCTCGATCAGCAGGATGGCAAACGCCGACATGGGCGTGAGCGCCAGGCCGGTGAGCAGGCCCTTGCGCTCGGTGATGCCCGAGAGGCGCGCAGCCACCAGGTTGCAGCCCACCTTGGAGGCCGTGCGCACCGCGATCAACAGCAGGCCCATGAGCAGGCCGGCGCCCACGTCGGCCCAGTTGAGCAGCGAGGCGATGTAGACGAACAGGAACACCGACAGCAGGTCGCCCGCGGTGCCGAAGTCGCGCTGCGCGTTGGTGAGGTGCACACGCCGCTCGCGCGCCACGATGCCGAAGGACAGTGCGGCCAGCAGCGGCGAGAGCTTGAGGCCGTAGGCAGCCGTGGTGAGCAGCAGCACGGCCAGCGCAAACACCACCGTGACGCCACGCTCGTGCGTGCTGCGCTGGCGCAGCAACCAGGGCACGGCCACACCCAGCAGCGCGCCAATGGCGATCGAGGTGGCCACCACATACATGCTGCCGAAGGCTGCCAGCACCAGATCGCCCGATGTGCTGAGGGTCCAGTAGCCCACCACCAGCTTGAGCGCCACCACCGACAGCATGCAGTTGATCGCGCACAGGTGCAGCACACGCTCGGTCACCTGGCCTGCGCTGCGCAGCTCGTTGGCCACGCGCACCACGCCGGCAGGTGAGGCCGAGATGGACAGCGCTGCAATGATGAGGCGGTGGTCCACCGGCAGGTCGAACCAGCCGCTCACCCAGTAAATGAGGCCGAAGGTGACGATGGATTCGACCACGCCGAGCGCCAGCATCCAGGGGTTGTGGCGGAACCAGCGCAGGTTGATGCGGTAGCCGAGTTCGAACAACACCAGCGACAGCGCCACGTTGGCGAGAAACGGCAAGCCGGGTACATCGGTGGTGAGGCCGGGCAAGTTGACCAGGCCGCCCAACAGGCCCACCGCCACATAGCTGGTGACGCGCGGAATGTGCCAGCGCTCGAACAGCAGCTCGGCCAGGAACCAGGCCAGCAGCAGCACCAGCGGCCAGGCGATGGACTGCAACAGAAAAGCGAAATCGGTGACCATGGGCAGTCTCTCCAGGATGGGGTCTGTGGGGTGGTGACCTCAGGGGCACAGACACCCCGGGGTCAACAGGCAAACCGGCATCAGCGTGGCGCTGACTTGTACACCGGGGAAATGACAGAGTGGCGGCCAGGTTGGCCACCGCGAGGGTTCAGGCAGTCCGGCCAGACAGTGCGTCTTGCGGCTTTTCGACCGCGAACCGCGTCCTGAGTTCAGGCAGGCCCAGCTCGTCGAGCACCTGCGTCAGTCGCTGCCGGGCGCGATCACTGGCACCGTGTCGGTCGTCGGCCATTCTACGGGCCAGGATCAGCTCGTTCTTCATGGAGTGCTCCCACCCCACGAGCTCGGTCACCGTCACGCTGTAACCATTCGCTTCAAGCTGCAGGCAACGCAGCACGTTGGTGATCTGGCTGCCGAACTCGCGCGTGTGCAGCGGGTGGCGCCACAACTCGGCCAGCGGCGAGCGCGACAGGCTCAGCGCTTTGTGCTGGCGCAGCACACCGGCCACCTCGGCCTGGCAACACGGCACCAGCACCATGTGGCTCGCGTGTTTGGCCAGGCCAAACGCAATCGCGTCGTCGGTGGCGGTGTCGCAGGCGTGCAGCGCCGTCACCACGTCGATGCGCGCTGGCAAGCCCGGGTGAGTCAGCGCCTCCTGCACCGTGCTGGCCAGAAAGTCCATGCGCTCAAAGCCCAGCCGGGCCGCCAGCGCGCGCGATTTGTCCACCAGCTCCGCGCGGGTTTCCACACCGGTCACGCGCCCCGTGGCTTTGGACTTGAAGAACAGGTCGTACAGGATGAAGCCCAGGTACGACTTGCCGGCGCCATGGTCGGCCAGCGTCACATCACCACGCGCGGCCAGCACCTCGGCCAGCAGCGGCTCGATGAACTGCACCAGGTGGTAGACCTGCTTGAGCTTTCGCCGCGTGTCCTGGTTGAGCTTGCCCTCACGGGTGAGGATGTGCAACTCCTGCAGCAGGGCCACCGACTGGCCTTCGCGCAGCTCGGGCAGTTGCTCCTGCAGCGTGGGCGTCGGGCGGGGTGGGGGTTTGAGTTTGACCATCGGGGGATGATAGGTGTGCGCACCCGGCGTGGCGGTCAGCAACGGTGACAATCCACCATGACATTGCCCATGAGCCTCGACGCCGCCAGACCGGCCGACCACCCCTACAGCGCCTTGACACCCGACGTGGTGCAGGACGCGCTGGCCAGCATCGGCCTGTGGGGCGACGGCCGCATGGCAGCGCTCAACAGCTTCGAGAACCGCGTCTACCAGATTCACCTGGAGTCACCCGTGGACGGCCACGCCCAGGTGGTGGCCAAGTTCTACCGGCCCGGGCGCTGGAGCGATGCCCAGATTGCCGAGGAGCACGCGTTTGCACTGGAGCTGGTGCAGGCCGAGATACCCGCCGTGCCCCCGTTGGTGGTAAACAGTGCCACCCTGCACCACTTCGGCGGTTTTGCGTTCGCGGTGAGCCCACGCCGCGGCGGGCGCCGGCCCGAGCTCGAAAACTTCGATGTGCTGGAGTGGATCGGCCGCTTTCTGGCGCGCATCCACAGCGTGGGCGCCGCCCGGCCTTTTCAGGTGCGCCCGGCGCTGGACGCCGCCAACTTCGCGCGTGAGCCCCGCGACTGGCTGATGGAACACGCCGCCGTGGCCCCCGAGGTGCGCACCGCGTGGGCCGCGGCGCTCGAGGAAGCCCTGGCGCTGATCGAAGCCCACCCGGTGCTCAAGCCGGGCGCGCCGCTGCAAGAGGACGGTATCCGGCGCATCCGCCTGCACGGCGACTGCCACCCCGGCAACATCCTCTGGACCCCCGAAGGCCAGCCCGACGCCGGACCCCACTTTGTAGACCTTGACGACGCACGCACCGGCCCGGCCGTGCAAGACCTCTGGATGCTGCTCTCGGGCGACCGGCGCCAGCAGACGCAGCAGCTCGGCGCACTGGTCGACGGCTACGAACAGTTCCGCCCTTTCGACCGGCGCGAGCTCGCGCTGATCGAGCCGCTGCGCACGCTGCGCCTCATCCACTACAGCGCCTGGGTCGCGCGCCGCTGGGACGACCCGGCCTTTCCGATCAACTTCCCGTGGTTCGGCAGCCGCGACTACTGGCAAGGCCAGGTGGACATGCTGGTCGAACAGATCGAGGAAATGCAGGCCGAGCCCTTGATGGCTTGAGGCCCGCCTGGGGTGTGTCGGGTTTTCTGACACCGCTCCTGGCCGCTCGATTCACCGCCGGCAAATGCCAGCCGTGGCGCCTCGAGCGCTTGTGAGATTGCTCACGGAATGGAACGCTTCTGCGACCTTTATGGCGTCAATGGACCTCTGACGGTCTGGAATTCTTCGCTTGGTACGCTTTGTGCTGTTTGTTACATGTCCAACATGCCACTACACAAAGCCCCACCATGAACCTCTCCCGTTTCGCATGCGCCATGGCGCTCTCCCTCGGTGCCCTGTCCCCAGTGCACGCCGCCCCCCTGGTCCTGGGTGACCAGGTCACCGTGGACAACAAAGGTGGCTCCGTCTTCACACCCTCCACCACCGGCGACAGCAACGGCCTCTACCAGGCCGTGAGCTTCAAGCTCAACGGCAACTCCGGCTCGGCCAACGCCGGCCTTTTCGTGCTCGACTACAAGCACGCCAACACCACCTGGACGCAGTTCCTGAGCTTCTGCCTGGAACCGGACGTATACCTCGAATCGTTCGACAACCCCTACACGGTGAAGTCGTTCACCGGCGCCGGCTACACCGTCGGCGCGCTCATCAGCGAACTCTGGGGCCGCTACTTCGGCCAGGTCAACACCGACACCAAGGCCGCCGCGTTTCAAGTCGCTCTGTGGGAACTCGCCTTCGGCACCACCGACAAGAACCTCGACAAAGGCGACTTCAAGCTGACCTCGGGCGGCGACGTGAAGAACACTGCACAGGGCTGGCTCAACAGCCTGAATGGAACCGGCCCGATGGCCCAGGGCCTCGTGGTGCTGGTGGACCAGGTGAACAACCACGAACGCCAGGACCTGATCACCCAAGGCCCCGTCAACGATGTGCCCGAGCCCACCGTGCTGGCGCTGATGGCTCTGGGTCTGGTCGGTCTGGGCATGTCGCAGCGCCGCCGCGCCAAGGCACAGCCAGCCGCCTGATCACGCCACCCGAGCCACGGCCGCTGTTGCCCGGCAGCGAGCTGCATGCCCAAGAACCCGCCCTGGTGGCGGGTTTTTTGCGTCTGGGCCCATGCGGCGGAAGGCGCAGCAAAACGTCGGTATTTCTGACACTTTGGTACTCATGTTTTGGCGACGGTCTGCAAGTAATTGATTTCTTTAGATTTACTTGTGTGGCCCGAATCGTGCTGTTCATGGGTTCCTTTAACTCTTTGGACCTCATCCACCATGAAACTGTCAACCCTTGCCCTGTCTGTCGTGCTCGCCCTGGGCGCTGGCGCCGCCAGCGCTGCGCCGCTGGTCCTGGGCGACCAAGTCAACGTTGAAAATCAGAACGGCAGCACCTGGACGCCCACCCCCATCGCTGGTGACAGCGACGGCTTGTCGACCGTGGTGAGCTACCGGCTCGACGGTGGCAGCACGCAGAACGTGCGCACCGGCCTGCACGTGCTGGACTACAAACAGGTGGGCGCAGCGGTCGGCACCAGCTGGACCCAGTTCCTCGCCTTCTGCCTGGAGCCCGACGTGAAACTGGCCGACCCTTTCGACAACCCCTACACCGTGAAAACGCTGGCCGACGCCAGCTACGGTACCGTGGCGGGCGCCATTGCCGAGCTGTGGGGCCGCCATTTCGGCAGCGTCAACAGCGACGTCACGGCTTCAGCCTTCCAGCTCGCGCTGTGGGAACTGGCCTACGGCAACACCAACCGCGACCTGGTCACCGGCGACTTCAGGGCCTTCAGCAGTGACGCCCGTACCCTGGCTCAGAACTGGCTGAACTCCCTCGACGGCACCGGTCCGTTGGCCACGGGTCTGGTCGTGCTCAAAGACCAGTCCGGCGGCTACTCGCGGCAGGATCTGTTGACCTGGGTGAAGGTCGACAAACCGGAAGAGCCGGGCAACGAGGTGCCAGAACCTGGCGTGCTGGCCCTGCTGGGCGTGGCGTTGGTGGGCTTGCGCATGAGCCGGCGCCGTCCGCTCAGCGCTGCCTGATGCAACGCGGTCTGCGCAGGCATTGCTGCGCTGCGCAGACTGTCTTGGAAAGTCCCCTGCGTGGGGATTGTTATTTACGCAATTAAATTGCACACAATTTAATTGTTCCTCATAATTCAGCCATGCCGACAACATCCATCAAATCCGATCAAGCCTTGAGGCTTGACCACCAGCTCTGCTTTGCGCTGTATTCGGCCTCGTTGGCCATGACCAAGCTCTACAAACCCTTGCTGGACGAGATCGGTCTGACCTACCCGCAGTACCTCGCCATGCTGGCGCTGTGGGAAGAAGACGGTCTGGCGGTGTCGGATCTGGGTCAGCGCCTCCACCTCGATTCGGGCACGCTCACCCCCCTGCTCAAACGCCTGGAGACGGCCGAGCTGTTGACCCGCCTGCGCGATGTGCAGGACGAGCGCCGGGTGTTGATACGCCTCACAGCGGCAGGGCGCAAGCTCAAGGCCCGTGCGGCGGGCATACCAGCCTGTGTGCTGGAGGCGTCCCAATGCAAGGTGTCTGAAGCTCTGGCGCTCACGCAGCAAGTT
Organism: Burkholderiales bacterium; assembly: GCA_003241965.1. GTDB lineage: Bacteria > Pseudomonadota > Gammaproteobacteria > Burkholderiales > Burkholderiaceae_C > Hydrogenophaga. The sequence goes on from QBMB01000006.1 coordinate 20,661, forward strand.
CAGGCCTTGCGCGACCGGCTCATGGCTTGACGCGCTCACCGTCTTCTCCAAATCTTTTCTCACCGCTTTTCAACCCGCTTCTTGCAAGCGATTCAACCAGGAGCCTTCATGCCCACCAATCTCGACAAAGTTGTCTACACCGCCCGCGCCCACACCACCGGAGGCCGCGAAGGCACTTCGCGCTCCGACGACGGCATGCTCGACGTCAAGCTCTCACCCCCCAAAGCCATGGGCGGCTCTGGCGCTGCCACCAACCCCGAGCAGCTGTTCGCCGCCGGTTACTCCGCTTGCTTCATGGGTGCCATGAAACACGTGGCCGGCATGAAAAAAGTGGCTGTGCCGGCCGACGCATCGATCGACGCTGAAGTCGACATCGGTCCGATCCCGGCCGGCTTCGGCATTGCGGCCCGTCTCAACGTGAGCCTGCCCGGCATGGACCGTGCGGTGGCGCAAGACCTGGTGGACGCTGCCCACCAGGTGTGCCCGTACTCCAACGCGACCCGCGGCAACATCAACGTGACGATCACGCTGGTGTAAGCCTCGGCTCGCGCAGCAAAAAGCCCGTCTGGCGTGAGCTGGACGGGCTTTTTTGCGGCCGTCGGTACAGGCTCAACGACGGTAAAGGTCCCGTTCCCGTTCCCGGTCCGGATCGTAGATGGTGGTGCTGGTGCCAACACCCACGCCCACGCGGGCATTGCTGTTGCCGATCGCGGTGCTCGTGCCGACACCGGCGCCTGCGCTCACCGCACCGCGCTGGTTCACACCCACGCCCACACCCAACGGCCCGACACCCGTGCTGACGCCGGCATTCACACCGCCGGAGCCCAAGCCCACACCGATGGAGAAGGGCCCCACCGGGATACCGATACCCACGCCCGCCGAACAACCGGTGAGCAAGGCGCCTACGCAGACCGAGGCCAGCCAGCCGGTGGCACGGCGGGTGTGGCGCACGAACGGCTTCTGAGAGGGGGGAGCAGTGTTCAAGGTGGGGTTCCCGGGAGGTTCAGGAAAATTCAGCGAGAAGGGTACTTCAAGCCCTGTCAGAGTGAGCGTTTTCGGGCGCCGTGGTTCCACGCACCCGACGAACCGCGCTCACGCCGGGTCTTTTCCCAGGCGCTCCATCGCATCGGCCAGCCAGTCGGCGCGCAGTGCATCCGGGGCGGCGGGGCGCACCAGCCAGCCCCCCTGCGCTGGTGTCACGCGGGCGTTGCCCGCCTGCCAGAGCAGCCAGGCCAGCCAGGCGCATTGCGGTGCGGTGGGCGTCTCGCCCGCTGGCGACACGAGCAGCGCGGTGAACACAGTGGCGTTGGCCACCAGCACCCCGTCGCCACTGACCTCGCCGCCCACCGAGCGCGCCAGCGCCAGCAGGGCAGAGCCCTCCTCACCGGGTGGGCCGAGCGCCTGCAGGGCATCGCGCAGGTGCGCCGCAATGACCGCGCCGCGCTGGGCTTCGGCCTGCAGCAGATCGGCGTGGTCCCACCGGTTCCAGTCCACCATGGGCTCGGCACCGCCCACCGCGCGTGCAGCTTCGGCGTACCGGTACAGCGCCTGCTCATGGCCGCCGGCGTGCACGGCTGAGCCCACCATGAGCAAAGCGGCGAGGCGGTTGGCCAGCAAGCGGCTCTGCTGGGCCAGCAGGCGCTCGCGCATCAGGCCATCGCGTTCGCTGCGCAAGGCCGCGAGCTCCAGCGCGTTCTTCAGGTCGGCGCGCAGGCTTTCCAGTTCCCACGGCTTGTTGATGTAGCGGTAGATCTCACCGGTGTTGATGGCCTCGATGGCGTCCCCCAGCTCCGAGTAAGCGGTGGTCAGCATGCGCACGATGCCGGGGTAGTACTCGCGGGCATGGCGCAGCAGTTCGTTGCCGCGCTCGCCGGGCATGCGCTGGTCGCACACCAGCACGGCCACGTCGGCGCCGTGGGCCAGCAGCACCGCGCGGCCTTCTTCCACCGAGCCGGCGGTGAGCACGGGCGCCAGTGGGCTGACCAGGCGCTCGAAATACTTCAGCGCCATGGCCTCGTCGTCCACATACAGGATTTTCGTGGGTGTCATCGGGTCTCCTAGACCGGGGTGTCGTCAGGCGACGGTGGGAAATAGAGGGTCACGTTCGTGCCCTGGCCCAGGGTGGAATGCACGGTGATGTCGCCACCCAGAGAGCTCATGACCCGCTGACAAAACAGCAGGCCCATGCCCGTGCCCCCGCTATCGGCCCGTGTGGTCACCGATTCTCGCGTCAGGCGCCGGAGCACGTCGGGCGCGATGCCGGGGCCATTGTCGGACACGCGCACGGCCGGCTGGGGACTCAGGCCCGCTGCCAGGGCGACCCGATCAAGCGTGATGCACACCTCGGGCTGCTGAGGCGGTTGGGCACGCAGGGCGATCAAGGCGTTCTTGACCAGCGTGCACAGCACGAGGTAGAGCAGATCGCGCCGACCGGGCAGCGTGAAGTCGGCCGACAGATCGGCCGACAACCAGCTGGACTCGTTGGATTCGAAGGGGTATTCGTCCTGCACCGCGCGCACGAGTTCGCTGGCGAGCAGGCTGGCCGAAGTGTCGCCCTGGCTGGCGTCGCGCGCGGTCTGCACGAAGGTGGAGACCAGCGACTGCGCGTACTCCGCGCGCCGCTGCGCCGCCTCGATCATGAACAGCACATCACCCGGCTTCTGCTGGGCAATGTGGGCCATGCCGTCGCCGCCCTGCGGATCGGCCTGGTGGTTCTCGCGCATGGCCGAGAGGTAGCCGCGCACCGTGGCCAGCGGCGAGGTGACTTCGTGGGCCAGAAAACCCAGCGTCTCCCGCAGCGCCGATTCACGCCGCGCGATCAGCGACTGGTCGCGCGAGCGGCGCACGCTCGTCGCCAGCGCTTCGCGCAGCGCCTGGCGGGTGAGCGCGTCGTCCAAGGGCTTCTCCAGGATGTGCTCCACATGGCCCTGGTTCACGGCCGACATGGCCACATCCTTGTCCGCATAGGCGGACACCAGCAACCGCGCCACATGCGGATAGAGCCGGCGCACTTCACCGAGCAGGGCCACCCCATCGCGCTGCGGCATCGCGTAGTCGGTGAGCAGCACGGCAACTTCGTGGCCCCGCTCGCCGAGCAGGACCAGCGCCTCATCCACGCTGGCCGCGGTCAACACCGTGAACTCCTTGCCGTACAGGCGCGCAAACCACTTGCAGGCCTGGGGCTCGTCGTCCACCATCAGGATCGCGTGAGGGCTCAGAGAGCCTCGCGCCACAGCGGGGTCGTGCGGCTTCATGCGGGTCTGGGCAAGTCAAAGGTGAATTCGGTCCAGGCGCCAAACTCACTGTCCACGACCAGCGTGCCGCCGTGGCGCTGCACGATGCCGTAGCTCACGCTCAGGCCCAGGCCGAGTCCGGCACCGACATCGCGCGTGGTGAAAAACGGCTCGAACACACGGCCCAGGTTCTCGGGCGCAATGCCCGAACCGTTGTCGCGCACGGACACGAACAAGCGCAGATCGCGCTGCACCACGGTCACTGCGATGCGGGGATGATCGCGCCGCGCCGCTTGCAGGGCATGGGCCGCGTTGCTCAGCAGGTTGATCAGCACGCCGATGATGGCGGGCTCGTCGCCGAGCACATGGGTGTCTTGCGGCAATTCCAGCGGCACCTCGATGCCCTTGAGTTCGTAGCCGGCCAGGCGCAAGGCGGAGCGCAGCGCATTGCCCAGCAGGAAGGGACGCTGGGCGTCCTGGCCTGGCTTCTGATACGCGAAGGTCTTCAGGTCGGAGACGATGTTCTGGATGCGCTGCATGCCCTCGCGCGCATCGTCCAGGCTTTCCTTGAGCATGGCATCCCCCGCCACCCCCGGGCAGGTCAGGCCCATGTCGATCGCCATCAGGCTGTAGTTCACCGGGTTGTTGAGTTCGTGCAGCAGCCCGGCCGAGAGCGTGCCGATGGCGGCCATCTTCTCGCGCTGGATCAGCTGGCCCTTGACCTCGGCGAGCGTGGTGTTGATCTCGCGCAGGGAGGCGTTTTTCTCCGACACCTCGTGCTGCAACTCGAACAGGCGGATGCGGGCCTTTTCATTGAACCAGGTGCACACCGCGCTGGCGCCGGCCGAGAACAGGATGAACAGCGAGTTCGTCACCACGCGCGAGGTGTCTTCGGCCGCATCGGGGTGCAGGGAACAGGCCGACACGTACAGGACCAAGGTGAGCACACCGAAGCCCACACCTTCAAAGAAGCTGATGGGCAGGATGATGCCCACCGCATACAGCGCCAGGTGCAGCCCCACGAAGTAGATCGATTCGGCACCATCGGTGTCGAAAATCATGAAGGCGATCATGATCTGCGGCAGCAGCAGCCAGAGCATGGTGAGCGAGCGCACGTGCTTGCGCCCGAACGGCGTGAACAGCACAAAGAACACGCCCAGCGTGAGCGCGGCCACGGCCACGCGCAGCACCGAGAACTGCAGCAGGCGGTCGGGGTAGGAAAAATAGTCGAGGCCGAAACCGGCCAGCACCAGCACGATGGAGGTGATGCTGCCGGCCTTGCTGTAGGTCAACCGGAAGTCCGAGAGCTGCTGCTCGTAAGGCGAACTCGACCGGCTAACCATTTTCAAGCGCCATCGCTTTCAGGCGCGCGTTGACCACCAGCTCGGCAAAGATGTTCACCCCGGTGGGGTCGGTGTAGAGCGTCACCGGTGCATCGACCTCTTCCAGCACCACACGCATCTGCGCCTCGTCGCGGTAGATCAGGTGCCATTCCAGCAGGTGCTCCATGCCGAAGCGCTCCGGGTTGTCGGAATGCACGTTGGTCACCAGCAGGTGGGCGCCGGGGTTGCTGCGCGACATGAAGTAGCGGATCAGGCGCGTGCACACCTTGTCCGACAAATAGTCGAACAAACCTGCGCAATAGATGGTGTCGAACCCTTGGCCTTCCGCGGGCGCGGTGTCGCGCGTGGCTCGCTTGAGCAGTTCGTGCACCGACTCCTGCACATAGGTCACATCGACCTTCACGCCATGTGTGGCTGCGGCCTCTTCAATTTTCTGCTGTGTGTACTTCAGCGTCTCCAGGCTGAAGTCGATCAGGGTGAACTTCAGGCGCGAGAGGTCCACACCGGTGGCGATCAGTTTCTGGATCTCCACACCGGGACCACAACCCACGTTGAGCACGCGCACAACGCGCTCCTGCGCAGCAGCGTCATCCGCCGCCTTTTTCAGGAAATCCACCAGGATGTCGATGCGGTTGCGGTGCGCCACGGCCACCGCGGCCTTCAGGAACATCGCGTTGACCAGCTGGATGTAGGTGCTGCTGCCCTGACGCGGGTCGCCCAGGATCTGGTTGACCATCTCGTAGTCGCCCGCGTAGCCCAGCGGCTTGGCAAAGGTGCGGTACACGAAGGGAGCGCGCAGCAGCAGCGGATGCAGTGCAGTCTGGGCGTAGGCACGGTGCAGCAACGAGTCTTCAGCGGGCAGCTGCGAGGCCTCCTCTTCCAGCCTCACCAGGAACTCCTTGCCCTTGAGCATCAAAGGCTCGGCGATGGCCTCGAACACGTCGTCGGTGAGGCGCCCGGCGCTGTCGCGCGGGAGCGAGTCCACCATGTCGGCCTGGTCGATCCAGCGCGCGGTCTCCGAGAGAAATGCCCGGAACTCGCTGATGGTGACCTGGTAGCTCTGCTTGATCTTGAAGCGCGACTCCCAGTCGGCCACGAAGCGGCTGGCCTCGTCGCGCACCTGGCGCACATCGCCGCGGATGGCGTTGAGGTCGGACCACTCATCGATGAGGGCCACCGACACCACCGCCATCAGCCCGGTGTTGAGCAGGCTCACCACCACGGCCTTGCCCTTGTAGATGATGCGGTCGCCAGAGCGGATGGTGAGCTCGGCCAGCACCTCACTCACCTGCACGATGGAATACGGGTTGTAGATCTCTATCACCAGCGAGCGTCGTTGCAGGCTCGTCAAGGTGCCGCGGGCGCTCTCTCCCTGGCTGTTGCGAAAGGTGACGACGTGGTCGAATGGGCGCTGAAGGTACACGGTGTGGGCGGTTGAGTGCGTGGGGGAACCTGTGCTTTGCAACATTCCTGAATAAACCCCCCGGGGCACAGTGTAGTCAACAGCTTTGCCCCACTTGCGCAAAGTCAGTCGCTCACAACAACAGGGCGTTCACACGCTTGACATACGCCGCCGGATCGTCTGGCAGGCCGCCCTCGGCCAGCAGCGCCTGGTCGAACAGGATGTGCGCGAGATCGTCGAAGTGCGCGCTGCTCTCCAGCTTCTTCACCAGCGGGTGTTCGGCGTTCACCTCGAGGATCGGCTTGGCCTCAGGCGCGGGCTGGCCGGCCTGCTTGAGCATGCGGGCCAGCTGGGTGGAGAGGTCGCCGTCTTCCACCACCAGGCAGGCAGGAGAGTCCACCAGGCGCGAGGTGACGCGCACATCTTTGGCCTTGTCCTTCAGGCTTTCCTTCAGGCGCTCCAGCACCGGCTTGAACACCTCGGCCGCGGCTTCAGCGGCCTTCTTCTCGTCTTCGTCCTGCAGGGCACCGAGGTCCACCGCACCCTTGGCCACGCTCTGCAGCGGCGTGCCCTCGAACTCGGTGAGGAAGCTCAAGGCCCACTCGTCCACGCGGTCGGTCATCAAGAGCACCTCGATGCCCTTCTTGCGGAACACCTCCAGCTGCGGGCTGTTCTTCGCGGCGGCCAGGCTGTCGGCGGTGATGAAGTAGATCGTGGCCTGGCCGTCCTTCATGCGGGCCTTGTAGTCGGCGAGGGACACCATCTCCGAACCCTGGGTGCTGGCAAAGCGCAGCAGCTTGGCCAGCTTGTCGCGGTTGGCGAAGTCCTCACCCAGGCCTTCCTTCAGCACGGCGCCAAAGGCGGCGTAGAAGCCGGTGTACTTCTCCACATCCTTGCTCATGTCGTCCAGCAGGGTCAGCACGCGGCGCGTGTTGCCTTCGCGGATCGCCTTCACGTCGCGGCTTTCCTGCAGCAGTTCACGGCTCACGTTGAGCGGCAGGTCGGCCGAGTCCACCACGCCCTTGACCCAGCGCAGGTAGGCCGGCATGAGGGCCTCGGCCTCGTCCATGATGAAGACGCGCTTCACATACAGCTTGATGCCGGCCTTGCGGTCGCGGTTCCAGAGGTCCTGCGGCGCCTTGGACGGGATATAGAGCAGTTGGGTGTATTCGGTGCTGCCCTCCACCCGGTTGTGGCTCCAGGCCAGCGGGGCTTCGGTGTCGTAGCTCAGGTTCTTGTAGAACTCGGCGTACTGTTCGTCGCTGATGTCCTTCTTGCTGCGCGCCCACAGCGCGTTGGCCGAGTTCACCGCTTCCCACTCGTCCTGCTTCACGTAGGCGCTCTTCTCGGCGTCCCACTCCTCTTTCTGCATCAGGATCGGCAGGCTGATGTGGTCGGAGTACTTGGCGATGATGGACTTGAGCTTCCAGCGGTCGAGGTAGTCGCTGGCGTCGTCGCGCAGGTGCAGCGTGACGCTGGTGCCACGCGCGGTGCGCTCGATGGTCTCCACCTCGAAGTCGCCGGTGCCACCACTGGACCAGCGAACACCTTCGGCCGCAGGCAGGCCCGCACGGCGCGACTCCACGGTGATCTTGTCGGCCACGATGAAGCCGGAGTAGAAGCCCACGCCGAACTGGCCGATGAGCTGGGCGTCCTGCTTCTGGTCACCGCTCAGGTGGCTCATGAAGTCCTTCGTGCCGCTCTTGGCAATGGTGCCCAGGTGGTCGATGGCCTCCTGCGCGCTCATGCCGATGCCGTTGTCGGTGATGGTGATGGTGCGGGCCTCGGTGTCGAAGGCCACGCGCACGTCCAGGTTGGGCGCGTCTTCGAACAGGGCTGCGTTGTTCAGTCCCTCAAACCGCAGCTTGTCGCAGGCGTCCGATGCGTTGGAAACCAGCTCGCGCAGAAAGATCTCGGGGTTGGAGTACAGCGAATGGGTGACCAGGTGCAGCAGTTGTGACACTTCGGCCTGGAACGACAGGGTTTGTTTGCTCATGGGAGTTCGTAGAAAAGAAAAGGGGGGAAGCCCCGGGGGGGGCGAGCGCGAGGCGGAATTATGGGCGGCTGCGGCAATTTCAAGCCGCGGCGGATGTTTGCCTCAGTCGGCGTGCACCTGAACAGGCGCGAGCCATTGCAACAACTGCTGCGCCACCACCGGACTGGAGAGCAGTTCCAGGTGACCAGTGCGGTACACCGTGCGCTGGCTGTCTTTGGCAAACACCAGCCGGCGCGCGGGCTCGTCGTGCTGACCCAGCGCGCTGCGCAGCGGCACCAGGCCGTCGCCAGTGAGGCGGTCGGCCAGCAGACCACGCTGCGGCGCCAGCGTGGCCGCCACGGTGAAGCAGGCCACGCCTTCGGGCAGCGGCAGCGGCACGCGGTGGTCGTGGGGAGAATCGAACCGGCCGCGCCCCTGCCAGTCAACATCCAGCACATGGCCGTGGCGCAGGTCGGTGATACCGGCGCTGCGCAGCATGCCGAGCTTTGTGAACGGCAGGGTGAAAGGCGAGGCGGCGAGCAGCACATCCACCCCATGGCCGGCGCGCTCCAGCGGCGCGCCGTGGTGCGGTGTGCCCAGAAACACAAGGTGCTTGAGCTGCGCGGGCCAGCGGTGGCCCATCTGTCGGCCATAAAACACCGCGGCACGAGCCAGCAGCCCGCCCATGCTGTGACCGAGCACGGTGATGGATTCGATGGCCGGCCAATGCGCCACCAGACGCTCCAGCTGACCGGCGAGTTCACGCCCGTTGATGGAGGTGTGCAGGCCGCTGTTGTAGCGCGCGTAGACCGGCGTGCAGCCCAGCGCCTGGGCGAGAAACGCTCCGTGGTCTTGGCCGCCGCGCAGCCACTGCGTGTCGTTCATGCACAGGCCGTGCACCAGCAGCAACAGGTGGGGCGAGGCGCCCGCCAGTCGCTCGTTCAGGTGCGTCGGGCGGTCCACGGGCAACACTTGCCCGGCCAGGCGCAGCTGCATGCGCTGGGCCAGCGGGTTGTTCTGTTCTTGCAAGCGGTCGCCCATCACGCCGTTGAGCGCAGCCAGCACGGCCTCGCGCCCGGGTGAAGGCTCGGGGTGGGTGGAGGGGTCGTCCAGCAGCGGCAGCAAGGTCGAGAGCGCCCCGTCCAGCCCATGGCCGACCATGGCGGTGACACCACGGATGCCTCGGTAGATCTGCCCGGTGAGGCCGCCGGTGCGGTCGTGCTCAACGCCCGATGGCAGACCCAGCTTGCGCCGCACCGACTGGTGCACACCCTCGGCAATGCCGATGACACCGGTGGTGGCCTGGGTGGCCAGGCGCACGGCCGCCTGCAGGTCACTGGGCCGCAGGTGGCGCAGCACGGCTTGGCGGGTGGTGGAGGGCTTGGGTCGGGTCATGGGGCATTGTGGCCCCGGTGTCTTCGCTTTTGTGTGTCAGGGGGTTGGCGTGGTCGGGTTTTGCTCTGCGGTTTGTGCGAGGGCGGACGGAGCAGGCTTGGTGTGCCAGCGTCGCCTCACAGGACGGTGGCGGTGCCCGCGGGCGCAGGCCCCCATTCGCGGTTGCCACAGACGATGCGTTGAAAGAACGCCGTTGACGAAGAAACGGACGAGTACCCAAACGGACACCCGCGAGCAGGGCCGGAGAACGCGGGCGCCGCCACCGGCCTGGCGCGAGGTCTCCGCGCGAAACCGGAAACCTCAAAAAGCCTCGGAAGTCCCCAAATACCGCCACTGCCCCACCGGCAAATTCCCCAGCACCACCTGCCCTATGCGCACGCGCTTCAGGCCCACCACATGCAAACCCACCTGCTCGCACATGCGGCGGATCTGGCGCTTCTTGCCCTCGATCAGCACGAAGCGCAACTGCTCGGGGTTCTGCCAATCCACCTGCGCCGGCTTCAAGGGCTGGTCGTCCAGGCTCAGGCCGTGGCGCAGCCGGGCCAGTTGGTGCGGCGGAAAAACCGCCTGCACGTTCTCGGCCACCACGCCCGCGCCCATCGGGCCGTTGGGTGCGAACTGCACGCGCACCAGGTATTCCTTCTCCACGCCACTGCCCTCGCCGATCAGCGTGCGGGCCACGCGGCCGTCCTGCGTGAGCACCAGCAGGCCGGTGGAGTCGATGTCGAGCCGGCCGGCCGGCGCAAGACCACGCGTGTGCTCGGGTGCGAAGCGGCGACCATCGGCCGGCGTCTTCGCGTCACCGCGCCACTGGCTGGGCGCACCGATCAGCGTGGCGGCGGCTTCGTGCCCGTCTTCGGGCTGGCCACTCACGTAGCCCACCGGCTTGTTCAACAAAATGGTGACCTGCCCCGCCTGCTGGTGGCGCGCCTGCGGCAGCACCTCCACCTGCGCATCGGGCGCCACCGGCATGCCCATCACGGCGGGTTCACCGTTCACCAGCACCCAGCCGCGCGCGATCCATTCGTCGGCCTCGCGGCGCGAACACAGGCCGAGGTCGGCCATGCGTTTGTTCAGGCGAACCTCACCGCGCACATTGCCCACGCGCGCCAGATCGGGCCGGTGCTGGGGCGGGCGCGGTGCGGCTGGCGCGCTGCGCTGTGGGCGCTCAGGGGCGGCAAAACGGTCGTCAGCGCGGCGCGGCGCCGGGCGCTCGTTCCAGCCGCGGTCGTCACCACGCGGGCCGTTCGCCGGGCCGGAGCGTGGGCCGTCTGCGTTGTAGCGCGGACGCTCGGTGCGCTCGCCCTCCGGGCCGCCACGCTGGGCGCCGTAGGGTTTTGAGGGCTCACGCGGTGGCTTGGGCGCCGAGGCCGACACGCTTTTGGCGCGGGCCGGGCCAGGTGGGCGAACCGGCGCACGGCGTGGTGCGCGCGGATCAACAGGTGTTTTTTTGGCAGCGCCCGGATTGAGCTTGAGCGTGCGGGCGGGTTTGTCGGTTGTCATGGGTCGATCATCCTTCATCGAGTTGGCCCGAGCGCAATGCGCTCAGATCCAGCACCCGCAAACCGCCATATTCCACCCGTATCCAGCCCTTGGCCGCCAGGGTGGTGAGTGCTTCGTTGGTTCGCTGGCGCGAGAGGCCCACCAGATAGGCCAGTTCTTGTTGCGTGATGCGCAGCACACCACCGACATTGGGCGAGAGCAGCGGGTGGAACAGTGCGGCCAGGTTGCGCGCCACGCGCAGGTCGGGGCTGTTCATGCGGTCGATCTCGCGCGCAGCGATGAACTGGCCCAGGCGCTCGTTGAGCTGGTGCATCACGAAGCGGTTGAAGCCGATCGAGTGGTCGAGCAACCAGTCAAACGTCTGCACAGGCAGGCCGGCCACACGGCTCTTGCGCAGCGCCTGGATGTTGTAGCGGTACTGCTCGTGCTTGAGCACCGTGCCCTCGCCAAACCAGCCCCCGGGTGCCACGCCGGTGAAGGTGATCACGGGGCCTTGCGAATCGTCGTTGCTCATCTTGAGCAGACCATCCACCAGGCCGAACCAGTAGGTCACCGGGCGGCCAAAGCGGCAGATGGTGTCTCCTGCGTCCGCTTCTCCCACCATCAAGGCGTCCACCGCGCGTTGGCGATCGGCCGGCGTCAGACGCTCCAGCCAGGGGATCTCGGCGAGCTCTTCTTCGGTGGGTGCGCGGGCACGGTCGCGCAGATCGCTGCCGGAACGGTGGGGGGTGAAGGGGTTCATGGTGGCTTGGAAGGCGCAAACCCGTAGGGGAAAGTCCTAGGAGGGATGACCCGCAATTGTCGTCGTACTGACAACATGGCGTCAAACGAAGTCATACCATCCGCTCCATTGAAGAGTGTCCTGTGCGGGACATTCGATCACCGGCACCCCAGACCGGCCCAGGAGACACACATGCAAACGACGTTCCCCCAGCTGCTGCTGGACCACGCCCAGCGCCGACCCGGCGATGCAGCGATGCGCGAGAAGGAATACGGCATCTGGCAGACCACCAGTTGGGCCAACATGGCCCGGCTGGTCGAAGCCCTGGCTTGCGGCCTGCACCAGGCCGGTCTGCAGCGGGGTGAACACATGGTGGTGATCGGCGCCAACCGACCGCGCCTGTACGCCACCATGCTGGCCGCGCAGTCGCTGGGTGCCATCCCGATCCCGCTCTACCAGGACGCCGTGGGCGGCGAATGCGTGTTTCCCATCAACAACGCCGAAGTTCGGTTTTGTGTGGTCGAAGACCAGGAACAGGTCGACAAGATGCTGGAGATCCGCGAGCAGTGCCCTCAGCTCTCGCACATCTACTACGACGACCCGCGCGGCCTGCGCAACTACGAGCAGCCCGGCCTGTGCGGCATGGAAGAACTGATCGCAGCCGGTCAGGCGCACGCCAAAGCGCACCCGCAGCTGTTCCGCGATCAGGTGGCCGCTTGCAAGCCAGAAGACGTGGCCGCCATGTTCTTCACCTCGGGCACCACCGGCAACCCCAAAGGCGTGGTGCACACCCACCACACGCTGATCAACCGGGCCGACGTGGGGGCACGTTTCGACAAGCTCTCCCCGGCCGACGAGGTGCTGGCCTACATGCCACCGGCCTGGATCGGTCAAAACATCTTCTCCTACGCCCAGTGGCTGGTGGCGGGCTACGTGGTGAACTGCCCCGAGTCCGGCGCCACGGTCACCATCGACCTGAAGGAAGTGGGCCCCACCTACTACTTCGCACCACCGCGCGTGTTCGAAGGCCTGCTCACCAGCGTGATGATCCGCATGGAAGACGCCGGGGCACTGAAGCGCGGCATGTTCCATTACTTCATGGATGTGGCCCGCCGCGTGGGTCCCACCCGCATGGACGGCAAGTCCATCGGGCTGATGGACTCCATCAAATACAAGCTCGGTGACTGGCTGGTCTACGGCCCGCTGCGCAACAACCTGGGCATGAGCCGCGTGCGCGTGGCCTACACGGCCGGTGAAGCCATCGGGCCCGACCTCTTCAGCTTCTACCGCTCCGTCGGCATCAACTTGAAGCAGCTCTACGGCTCCACAGAAACCGCCGTCTTCGTCTGCCTGCAGCCCGACCACGAAGCGCGAGCCGACACCGTGGGTGTGCCGTGCGAGGGCGTGGAAATCAAGCTCAGCGAGAGCGGCGAAATCCTGGTGAAGTCGCCCGGTTTGCTCAAGGGCTACTACAAGAACCCGACCGCCACCGCCGAGGTGCTCACGGCCGATGGCTGGTACCACACGAGTGATGCCGGCTTCATCGACGCCTCGGGCCACCTGAAGATCATCGACCGCGTGAAAGACGTGGGCCGCATCATGGGTGGTGTTCACGACGGCGCCATGTTCGCGCCCAAGTACGTGGAGAACAAGCTCAAGTTCTTCTCGTACATCAAGGAAGCCGTGGCCCTGGGCGACAAGCGCGATCGTGTGTGCGTGATGCTCAACATCGACTTCGATGCGGTGGGCAACTGGGCCGAGCGGCGCAACCTCTCCTACGCCGGCTACACCGATCTGGCGCAAAAGCCCGAGGTGTACGAACTCATCCGTGACTGCGTGGAGAAGGTCAACGCCGACCTCTCCCGCGACGAGCTGCTCGCAGGCAGCCAGATCAGCCGCTTCCTGGTGCTGCACAAAGAGCTGGACGCCGACGACGGCGAGCTCACCCGCACGAACAAGGTGCGCCGCGGCTTCATCAGCGAACGTTACGCCGTGCTGGTGGACGCGCTCTACAGCGGCAAGACCGAGCAGTACATCGAGACCCAGGTGAAGTTTGAGGACGGGCGCAGCGGCTCGGTCAGCGCCACCTTGAAGCTGGGTGACGCCAAGACCTTTGCCCCGGTGAAAGCCGCAGCCTGAAACCGCACGCACACACACCATGAGCAAAAAGATCGGCGACGTCATCCTGGACGTCAACAACATCAGCCTGCGGTTCGGCGGCGTGAAAGCGCTCACCGACATCAGCTTCAACGTGCGCGAGCACGAGGTGCGCGCCATCATCGGGCCCAACGGCGCGGGCAAGAGCTCCATGCTCAACTGCATCAACGGCGTGTACCAGCCGCAGGAAGGCTCGATCAGCTTTCGCGGCCAGACCTTCAAGCACATGAACAGCCGCCAGGTGGCCGAGATGGGCATCGCGCGCACCTTCCAGAACCTGGCGCTCTTCAAGGGCATGAGCGTGATCGACAACATCATGACCGGGCGCAACCTGCGCATCAAAAGCAACCTCTTCATGCAGGCCATCCGCAACCCCTTCGGCATCGGTGGCGCGCAGAAGGAAGAAGAAGCGAACCGCGAGTTCGTCGAACACATCATCGACTTCCTGGAGATCCAGGCGCACCGCAAGACACCCGTGGGCCAGTTGCCCTATGGCCTGCAAAAGCGCGTGGACCTGGGCCGCGCTCTGGCCATGGAGCCGCAGGTGCTGCTGCTGGACGAACCCATGGCCGGCATGAACGTGGAGGAAAAGCAGGACATGAGCCGCTTCATCCTCGATGTGAACGACGAGTTCGGCACCACCATCGTGCTGATCGAGCACGACATGGGCGTGGTCATGGACATCTCCGACCGCGTGGTGGTGCTCGACTACGGCAAGAAGATCGGGGACGGCACACCCGAAGAAGTTCGCAACAACGAGGAGGTCATCAGCGCCTACCTCGGCACGAGTCACTGAGCGAGAAACACCATGGCATTTTTTCTTGAAGCTCTTCTTGGCGGCCTCATGGCCGGCATGCTGTATTCGCTGGTGGCCCTGGGCTTTGTGCTCATCTACAAGGCCTCGGGCGTCTTCAACTTTGCGCAGGGTGCCATGGTGCTGTTCGCAGCCCTGGCGATGGCGCGTTTCTCTGGCTGGGTGCCGGGCTGGCTGGGCATTGAAGACAAATTCCTGGGCAATCTGATCGCCTTCATCATGGCCGGTGCGCTCATGTTCGTGCTGGCCTGGCTGATCGAGCGCCTGGTGCTGCGCCACCTGGTCAACCAGGAGGGTGTCACGCTCTTGATGGCCACGCTGGGCATCACCTACTTCCTCGATGGCCTGGGCCAGACCATCTTCGGCTCAAACATCTATCAGATCGACGTGGGCATGCCCAAGGACCCGATCTTCCTGTTCGAGGGAATCTTCGAAGGCGGCGTGCTGGTCAACCTGGAGGATGTGTATGCGGCGTGTGTGGCCGCCCTGCTGGTGGCCGTGCTCTCGCTGTTCTTTCAGAAGACCTCCACCGGCCGTGCGCTGCGCGCCGTGGCAGACGACCACCAGGCCGCGCAGTCGATCGGCATTCCGCTGAACCGCATCTGGGTCATCGTCTGGTTCGTCGCGGGCATCACCGCGCTGGTGGCCGGGATCATCTGGGGCTCCAAGCTGGGCGTGCAGTTCTCGCTCACCACGGTGGCCCTGCGCGCCCTGCCCGTGATCATCCTGGGCGGCCTCACCTCGGTGCCCGGCGCCATCATCGGCGGCCTGATCATCGGCGTGGGCGAGAAGCTCTCCGAGGTCTACCTCGGCCCCTATGTGGGCGGGGGCATCGAGATCTGGTTTGCGTATGTGCTGGCTCTTGTCTTTTTGCTCTTCAGGCCACAAGGGCTGTTCGGCGAAAAAATCATCGATCGCGTCTAAGGAAGCTTGACCATGTTCTATCGTGAAAACGGTCAATTCAAGACCTCCTACCGCGCCGACCAGCAGATCTTCCCGATTGCGCAGGACCGCTGGGTCATCCTGGCCTTCATCGCCTTTGCCTTCATCGGCGTGCCGCTGCTGGTCGATGAGTACATGTTCCGCGCCATCCTGATCCCGTTCCTGATCTTGGCACTGGCCGCACTCGGCGTGAACATCCTCGTGGGCTATTGCGGACAGATCAGCCTGGGCTCAGGCGCCTTCATGGCCGTGGGTGCCTACATGGCCTACAACACCTATGTGCGCATCGACGGCATGCCGGTGATCCTGGCGTTGCTCTCCGGCGGTTTCTTCGCCACGCTGGTGGGCATCTTCTTCGGCATTCCCAGCCTGCGTGTGAAGGGGCTGTATCTGGCCGTGGCCACGCTGGCGGCCCAGTTTTTCTGCGACTGGGCGTTCCTGCGCATCGGCTGGTTCACCAACAACACCGCATCGGGCTCGGTCTCGATCTCCAACCTCTCGGTGCTGGGCTGGACCATCAACACCCCGGTGGAGAAGTACCTCTTCTGCCTGGGCTTCCTGGTGGTGTTCTCGCTCCTGGCGAAGAACCTGGTGCGCTCGGCCATCGGGCGCGAGTGGATGGCCATCCGCGACATGGACGTGGCAGCCGCGGTGATCGGCATCCGCCCGATGTACGCCAAGCTCAGCGCCTTTGCGGTGAGCAGCTTCATCATCGGCGTGGCCGGTGGCCTGTGGGGCTTCGTTCACCTGGGTTCCTGGGAACCCGCGGCCTTCTCCATCGACCGCAGCTTCCAGCTGCTTTTCATGGTGATCATCGGGGGCATGGGCTCCATCATGGGCAGCTTCTTCGGCGCGGCCTTCATCGTCGTGCTGCCCATCTTCCTCAACCAGTTCCTGCCCGCTCTGGGATCGCTGGTCGGCGTGGAGATCTCCACCGCCACCGTCTCCCACACCGAATTCATGGTCTTCGGCGCGCTCATCGTCTGGTTCCTGATCGTGGAGCCCCACGGTCTGGCCAAGCTCTGGAGCATTGCCAAACAGAAGTTGCGGCTCTGGCCCTTTCCGCACTGAGTTCGGCGCGGCGCGAGCCGTCCGACATCCAAGGGTCATGGTGTGTTGTGTGTTGATCTGTGTGTTTTATTCCCAATAGGAGACAACGAAATGAAGCTGCGAAATCTTGTTCTGTCTGTGTCCATCGCTTGCGCCGGCGTGTCTGCTGCGCTGGTGGCACCCAGTGCCATGGCGCAAGCCAAAGAACAGTTCTTCCCCGTGCTGGTGTACCGCACCGGCGCCTATGCACCCAACGGCGTTCCCTTCGCCAACGGCTACGTGGACTACCTCAAGCTGGTCAACGAGCGCGGTGGCATCAACGGTGTGAAGGTGTCGTACGAAGAATGCGAAACCGGCTACGCCACCGACCGCGGCGTGGAGTGCTATGAGCGCCTCAAGGGCAAGAACGGCGGAGCCACCGTGTTCCAGCCTCTGTCCACCGGCATCACCTTCGCGCTGACCGAAAAGGCCCCGGGCGACAAGATCCCGCTGATCACCGCCGGCTATGGCCGCAGCGAGTCCGCCGACGGCGGCGTGTTCAAGTGGAACTTCCCGCTCTCGGGCACCTACTGGGTGGCTGCCGACACGCTGATCCAGCACATCGCCAAGAAGGAAGGCGGCCTGGACAAGCTCAAGGGCAAGAAGATTGCGCTGGTCTACCACGACAGCCCGTTCGGCAAGGAACCCATCCCCCTGCTGCAGGAACGCGCCGCCATGCACGGCTTCTCGCTGAGTCTGTTGCCCGTGACCCACCCAGGCGTGGAGCAAAAGGCCACCTGGCTGCAGATCCGCCGTGACCGCCCGGACTACGTGCTCAACTGGGGCTGGGGCGTGATGAACTCCACCGCGCTGAAAGAAGCCCAGGCCACCGGTTACCCACGCGAGAAGATGTACGGCGTGTGGTGGGCCGGTGCCGAGCCGGACGTGAAAGACGTGGGCATGGGCGCCAAGGGCTACAACGCCATCATGATGCAGCACGGCTCGCAAACCGATGCGGCCGTGGCGCAGGAAGTCCTGACCAAGCTGCACGCCAAGGGCAACGGCACCGGACCAAAGGAAGAAGTGGGCCAGGTGCTTTACCTGCGCGGCGTGCAGGCGGCCATGTTTGCGGTGGAAGGCGTGCGTGCTGCGCAAGAGCGTTTCGGCAAAGGCAAGGTCATGACGGGTGAGCAGGCCCGCTGGGGCTACGAGAACCTGAACCTCACGCAACCCAAACTTGACGCGCTGGGCTTCAAGGGCGTGATGCGCCCGATCTCCACCAGCTGCCAGGACCACATGGGCGCTTCGTGGGCACGCGTGCACACCTGGGACGGCACCAAGTTCGAGTGGACCTCCGACTGGCTGCAGGGCGACGAGCAGATCATCCGCCCGATGGTCAAGGTCGCGGCCGACAAGTACGCCGCCGAGAAAAAACTGACGCGCCGCACCGGCGCCGATTGCCAGAGCTGATCACTGGCTGAACCTGGCGGCTCGCAAGAGCCGCCAATTCAAAGACCCGCGCACAGCGGTCTTTGAATTGGCCACACAGGACACTCCCATGACCACCCCAGAGAGCACCCCCAACATTGTCCTCAACGTTCAAGGCATCGAGGTCATCTACAACCATGTGATCCTCGTGCTCAAGGGCGTCTCGCTCAACGTGCCCGAGGGCAAGATCGCCGCCGTGCTCGGGGGCAATGGCGCGGGCAAGACCACCACCTTGCGCGCCATCTCCAACCTTCTGAAGGCCGAGCGTGGTGAGGTCACCAAGGGCAGCATCGAGCTGCGCGGTGAGCGCATCGAGAACCTCAGCACCTCGGACCTGGTCCAGCGTGGCGTGGTGCAGGTGATGGAGGGACGCCACTGCTTCGCCCACCTCACCATCGAGGAAAACCTCATGACCGGCTCCTACACCCGCAAGGACAAGGCCGAGATCGCGCGCAACCTGGAGAAGGTCTACAACTACTTCCCGCGCCTGAAAACCCGGCGCACCAGCCAGGCCGCTTACACCTCGGGCGGTGAGCAGCAGATGTGCGCGATTGGCCGGGCGCTGATGACCAACCCCAGCGTGATGCTGCTAGACGAGCCCTCCATGGGCCTGGCGCCGCAGATCGTCGAAGAGGTGTTCGAAATCGTCAAGGACCTGAACCAGAAGGAGAAGGTCACTTTCCTGCTGGCCGAGCAGAACACTAACATGGCGCTGAAGTACGCCGACTACGGCTACATCATGGAATCGGGTCGCATCGTGATGGATGGCCTGGCGGCCGATCTGCGCAACAACGAGGACGTGAAAGAGTTCTACCTCGGTATGGGTGGCGGTGAGCGCAAGTCCTTCAAAGACGTGAAGAGCTACAAGCGCAGAAAGCGTTGGCTCGCTTGACTTCCCCCGCGCCGCGCCGGCGGCGCGTCACCCCCTCAAGGGGGCAACACCTGCGGACCGGCAGAGCCGGATCCGCGGTGTTCTGGAACAGACACTTCTCTCAACTGGAATGACGATGAACGAGTTTTTCGACGCGCTTGAAACCCGGAGTTCCGATCATCGTGAGGCCGCGCAGATGGCGGCACTGCCCACGCAGATCGCGCATGCGCAACGCAACAGCCCGGCCTTCGCCGAGATCCTGACAGGCGTGGACGCCGCCAGCATCAACAGCCGCGCTGCGCTGGCGCGTCTGCCGGTCACGCGCAAGAGCGAGCTGCTGGAGCGCCAGAAGGCCTCGCGTGCGCAAGGCAAAGACGCCTTTGGTGGCTTTGCCGCGCTGGTGCGTGGCCCGGGCATGTCGCGCGTGTTCGCCAGCCCCGGTCCGATCTACGAGCCCGAAGGCACAGGGCGCGATTACTGGCGCGCAGGCCGTGCCCTGTTCGCCGCCGGCTTTCGCACCGGTGAGCTGGTGCACAACAGTTTCAGCTACCACATGACACCTGGCGCCTTCATCCTGGAATCGGGTGCACACGCCGTGGGTTGCACCGTGTTTCCAGCGGGTACGGGCCAGACCGAACAACAACTTGATGCGATGGTGGACCTCAAGCCCAGCGCCTACACCGGCACACCCAGCTTCCTGCGAATCTTGCTGGAAAAAGCGAAGGATGCGGGTACCGACATCGGCAGCCTCACCAAGGCATCGGTCGGTGGCGAAGCCTGTCCGCCCAGCCTGACCGCCTGGTTCAAGGAACAAGGCCTGGACGTGTACCAGACCTACGCCACCGCCGACCTGGGCCTCGTGGCCTTTGAGACGCAGTCGCGCCAGGGCCTGGTGCTGGACGAAGGCGTGATTGTGGAGATCGTGCGGCCGGGCACGGGCGACCCGGTGCCCGAAGGTGAGGTGGGTGAGCTCGTGGTCACCACGCTGAATGCGGCGTATCCCTTGATCCGCTTCGGCACCGGCGACCTCTCGGCCATCCTGCCCGGCCAGTGCCCCACGGGGCGCACCGCCCAACGCATCAAGGGCTGGATGGGTCGTGCCGACCAGACCACCAAGGTGCGCGGCATGTTCGTGCACGCGGCCCAGGTGGCCGACATCGCGCGGCGCTTTCCGCAAGTGCACAAGGCACGCCTGGTGATCAGCGGCGAAATGGCCAACGACCAGATGTGCCTGAAGGTCGAAGCCAGCGAAGTCGACGACACCCTGCGCGGGCTGATCGAGGTTGCTGTTCGAGATGTCACCAAACTGCGGGGCGATGTGCAAGTGGTGCCACCCGGCAGCCTGCCCAACGACGGCAAAGTGATCGAGGACGCACGCAGCTACCAGTGAAGTGGGGCCGGGATTGGGTTGGCTGCACCGCAGCAAAGGGTTTTCCCCCGTCAGCGGCTACGTAATTTCCGCGATTTCGGGGTGTCGCGCAGGGGATACCATTTCGCGGTTACTTAAACCCCGCTGGAGATCTTCATGAAGAAACTGCTCGCAGTTGCCCTGACAGCAACGCTCTCGGTGAGCGCATTCGCGCAAGCCTTCCCATCAAAACCCATCACTTTTGTGGTGCCTTTCGCCGCTGGCGGCCCAACCGATCTGGTGGCCCGTCGTCTGGCCGAAGCCATGCGCAAGCCCCTGGGCGGCGCCAACATCGTGGTGGAAAACGCAGCGGGCGCTGGCGGCACCATTGCCGGCACCAAGGTGGCGCGCGCCAACCCGGACGGCTACACCCTGCTGGTCTGGCACATCGGCATGGCTGCCACCACCAGCCTGTACCGCAAGCAGCAGTTCAAGCCACTCGAAGACTTCGAGTACCTGGGCATGATCAACGACGTGCCCATGACCCTGCTGGGCACCAACAAGCTCAACGCCAACACCTACCGCGACTTCGAGTCCTACATTCGCGCCAACGGCGGCAAGCTCAACCTGGCCCACGCCGGTCTGGGTTCAGCCTCGCACATTTGCGGCCTGATGTGGCAGTCGGCCGTGAAACTGGAGAAGTCCATGACCACCATCGCCTACCGCGGCACGGGTCCGGCCATGAACGACCTGATCGGCGGCCAGGTGGACGTGATGTGCGACCAGACCACCAACACCACATCGCAGATCGAAGGCGGCCGCGTGAAGGCGTTCGCCGTGACGACCGCCAAGCGACTGGAAAACCACAAGCTGCTCAAGGACTACCCGTCTCTGCAGGAGATGGGCCTCAAGGGCTTCAACCTGACCATCTGGCACGGCCTGTACGCTCCCAAGGGCACGCCTCCTGAAGTCACCAAGCGCCTGAACGACGCCCTAATCGTGGCCCTGAAGGACCCCGAGTTCATCAAGAGCCAGGAAGACCTGGGCGCCATCGTCGTAACCGACAACCGCGTGACCCCGGCCGGCCACAAGGCCTTTGTGGCCAACGAAATCGTCAAGCTGAAAACGGCGATCGATGCCGCTGGCCAGTTCGCCGACTGACCACAGGTCACCGAGATGAAGAAGCCACCGCGAGGTGGCTTTTTTTTGGCCTTGCAGCTTGCACAATGGCCGTTCCAACAACACGCAGGAGACAAACATGCAGCACAACAACCAGCCCACAGAAACCGCTCTCAAACGCCGCCACATCCTGGCGCTGGCCGCCCTGAGCACAAGCTTTGCATGGCAGGGTCTTGCCCTGGCACAGACCGCCTGGCCGGGCAGGCCGATCCGCATCGTGGTGCCCTTCACTCCCGGCGGCACGACCGACATCCTGGCCCGCACGCTGGCACCCGAGCTGACCAAGGCACTGGGTCAACCGGTGGTGGTGGAAAACCGCGCGGGTGCGGGTGGCAACATCGGCGCCGATCTGGTGGCCAAAGCACCCAACGACGGCTACACGCTGCTCATGGGCACCGTGGGCACACACGGCATCAACAAGTCGCTGTATTCGAAACTGCCCTTCGATCCACAGAAAGACTTCGCGCCCGTCACGCTGGTGGCCGGTGTGCCCAACGTGATGGTGATGAACACCAAACGCGCACAGGAACTCGGCATCAACAACGTGGCCGACTTCGTGAAATACGCGAAGTCCCACCCCGGCAAGCTCAACATGGCCTCCAGCGGCAACGGCACCTCGATCCATCTGGCGGGCGAGCTGTTCAAGTCGCGCACCGGCATCTTCATGACGCACATCCCCTACCGCGGCTCAGGCCCGGCCATCACCGACCTGCTGGTGGGCGCGGTGGACGTGATGTTCGACAACCTGCCCTCGGCCATGCCGCACATCCAGTCGGGTGGCCTGAAGGCCTTCGCGGTGACCAGCGCCGTGCGCTCCAGCGCCTTGCCCGACGTCCCCACCGTGGCCGAAGCGGGCGCGCTGGCGGGCTTTGAAGCCAGCTCGTGGTTCGGCCTGCTCGCACCCGCCGGCACCCCGCCCGAGGTGGTGAGCCGCCTCCAACAGGAAACCGCCAAAGCATTGAGCCTGCCCACGGTCAAGGAACGCCTGGTCGCACAAGGCGCCATTCCCAGCGGCAACACACCGCAGGAATTCGCCAAGCTGATTGAAGCCGAGATTGCGAAGTGGGCGCCGGTCGTAAAAGCGTCCGGCGCGAAAGTTGACTGAATAGAAGAGAAGACAGCTCCCTCAACGGAGCGCGTGCCCCAACCCAGGGACACCGAGGGTCCGGCTCCGCCGGCCCCAGGTGTCGCCCCCCTCCCGCCGAAGGCGAGAGAGGGGGGTGGCGCCGCAGGCGACGCGGGGGATGCCTCTTCTAGACCCCCCAGACGATGTCCACACCCGCCTGCTCGCAACGCTGCAGCATCTCGATGAAAGGTGCGCTGCGCATGCGCAGGCTCACCTGCTCGAAATCGGGCGGCACATCGCCGCGGGCGGCGGCCTCTTCCAGCTGCTTTTTCTGATCGGCCTCTTCGAGCGCAATGGCGTCGCGGATGGCCTGCAGGGCGGCCGGCATTTGCTGGTGCAACAAGACACCGGGACCCGACGGGTCTTTGCTGAGAATTTCCAACAGGCGCTTGCCGTGCTGCTCCAGCATCACCAGGTCTCCGGTTTCGCGGGATTTGAATCGGTAAACGGACATAAGGGCCTCCTTGGCTTCGGTTCATTGTTGCACCAAAGTACTCCATACGGGGAGCAGTACCCAAAAGATCGGGGTAAACCCGATTGAAGCTGAATAATTCAGGTCTAAACTAATTAGACATGAACACTCCAGACTCGGCACTGCAACGAATCCTGTGCATCGGCGGCGGCCCGGCAGGCCTGTATTTCGCGCTGCTCATGAAGCGGCGCGACCCCTCGCTCACCGTGACGGTGGTTGAGCGCAACCGGCCGTTTGACACCTTCGGCTGGGGCGTGGTGTTGTCGGATCAGACCCTGGGCAACCTGCGCGCCGCCGACCCCGAATCGGCCACGCTGATTGGTGACGCCTTCAACCACTGGGACGACATCGAGGTCTTTTACAAAGGCGGTCGCGTGCGCTCGGGTGGCCATGGCTTCTGCGGCATCGGCCGCAAAAAGCTGCTCAACATCCTGCAGGACCGTTGTCTGGCCCTGGGCGTGAACCTGGTGTTCGAGACCGATGTGGCCGACGACCAGGCGCTGGCCGCGCAGTACAACGCCGATCTGGTGATCGCCGGCGACGGCCTCAACAGCCGCATCCGCACCCGCTACGCCGAGACCTTCCAGCCCGACATCGACACGCGCGAATGCCGCTTCGTCTGGCTGGGCACCAAAAAGACGTTTGACGCTTTCACCTTCGACTTCGTGCAGACCGAGCACGGCTGGTTCCAGGCGCACGCCTACCAGTTCGACGGCGAAACATCGACCTTCATCGTGGAGACACCCGAAGCGGTGTGGAAGGCGCACGGCATCGACCAGATGGAACAGGCCGAGGGCGTGGCCTTCTGCGAGCGGCTTTTCGCCGACCGGCTGGACGGGCACGCGCTCATCAGCAACGCGCAGCACCTGCGCGGCTCGGCCAACTGGATCCGCTTTCCACGCGTGATTTGTCGTACATGGGTACACAGAATTGACGTTGGCGGTCGCCAGATACCCATCGTGCTCATGGGCGACTCTGCCCACACCGCGCACTTCTCGATTGGCAGCGGCACCAAGCTCGCACTCGAAGACGCGATCGACCTGGCCAACGAATTCACACGACACGCGAATGCCGACGTGGCCGAGGTGTTGCAGGGCTATGAAGCGCGGCGCAGCGTGGAGGTGCTCAAGATCCAGAACGCCGCGCGCAACTCCACCGAATGGTTCGAGAACGTGGACCGCTACACCGGCATGGAGGTGGAGCAGTTCGCCTACTCGCTGCTCACCCGCAGCCAGCGCATCAGCCACGAGAATTTGCGCCTGCGAGACCCGGCCTGGCTTGAGGGATACGAGGCTTGGCTTGAAACTCAGGCCAAGCCGGGCACGCCAGCAAAGAAACATCCGACCCCTCCGATGCTGCTGCCGCTCACCGTGCGCGGCCTCACACTGAAGAACCGCATCGTCGTCTCGCCCATGGCGCAGTACAGCGCGGTGGACGGCGCGGTGGGCGACTACCACCTGGTGCACCTGGGTGCGCGCGCCCTCGGCGGCGCGGCGTTGGTGATGGTGGAGATGACCAGTCCCACGCCTGAGGGCCGCATCACACCCGGCTGCCCCGGTCTCTGGAACGATGTGCAACAAGCCGCGTTTGAGCGCATCGTGCACTTCACACACAGCAGCCATGCGCACATCGGCATCCAGCTCGGCCACAGCGGCCCCAAGGGTTCCACGCAGCTCGGCTGGGATCGCATCGACGAACCGCTGGAGAGTGGCAACTGGCCCGTGATCTCGGCCAGCGCCGTGCCCTATGGCGAGCAGAACCAGACACCGCGCGCCATGACCCGCGCCGACATGGACGCGCTCACCGCCGCCTTCGTCGAGTCCACGCAGCGCGCCGCCGCTGCCGGCTTCGATTGGCTCGAACTGCACGCCGCCCACGGCTATTTGCTCTCGGCCTTCATCTGCCCGCTGACCAATGTGCGCACCGACGAATACGGTGGCTCACTGGAGAACCGCTGCCGCTACCCGCTGGAAGTGTTCAAGGCCATGCGCGCCGCGTGGCCGGCCGACCGACCCATGAGCGTGCGCATCTCCGCGCACGACTGGGCACCCGGCGGCAACACGCCCGACGACGCTGTGGCCATGGCGCGCTTGTTCAAGGCAGCAGGTTGCGACGTGATCGACGTGTCCTCGGGTCAGACCACGCGCGCGGCCAAGCCCGTCTACGGCCGCATGTACCAGACCCCGTTCGCCGACCGCGTGCGCAACGAAGCCGGCATCCTCACCATGGCGGTGGGCGCCATTCAAGAGGCCGACCACGCCAACAGCATCATCGCCGCCGGCCGCGCGGACCTCTGCGCCGTGGCCCGCCCACACCTGGCCGATCCGGCCTGGACGCTGCACGAAGCCGCCAAACTGCAGACCCGCGCGCTGCAATGGCCGCGCCAGTACGAAAGCGGGCGCGACCAGCTCTACCGCGAAACCGCCCGACTGCAAGCCCTCAACAACAACGACAAACCATGAACGATTCACCCCTGGACCTCGAGGCCCGCGCCCACAGCGAACACGCGCAGGAACTGCGCCTGTGGTTGCGGTTGTTGACTTGCTCGCAGCTGATCGAGAAGCGCGTGCGCGCCGGCCTGCGCGAACAGTTCGACACCACGCTGCCGCGCTTCGATCTCATGGCCCAGCTGGAGCGCCACCCCGAGGGCTTGAAGATGAAGGATCTCTCGCACCGGCTCATGGTCACCGGTGGCAATGTGACCGGCATCACCGACCAGCTGGTCAACGAAGGCCTGGTGGAGCGGCTGGATGTGGATGGCGACCGCCGTGCGTTTCGCGTGGCCCTCACCGACCTCGGCCGCACCACTTTCGCCGAGATGGCGCGCCAGCACGAGGCGTGGATCGTGGACGCTTTCGAAGGCCTGAGCCCGCGCGATCTGGACAGCCTGCACAAGCTGCTGGGCAAGGTGAAAGCGCACCAACTCGACATCAACCAACGCATCGAAGAATGAAACATCCCATTCCCGACCACAACCCCATGCGCGGCCAGTACACCGCCATGGCCGATGCACGCCCCAGCCACTTCGCGCTCAGCGTGAACGACGGCGTGGCCACCGTCACGCTCAACCGGCCCGAGCGCAAGAACCCGCTGACCTTCGAGTCCTACGCCGAGCTGCGCGACTGGTTCCTGGCCTTGCAGAAAAGCACCGACATCAAAGCCGTCGTGCTCACCGGCGCCGGCGACAACTTCTGCTCCGGCGGCGACGTGCACGAAATCATCGGCCCGCTCACGAAGATGACCATGCCCGAGCTGCTGGCCTTCACCCGCATGACCGGTGCGCTGGTGAGCGCCATGCGCGCCTGCCCGCAGCCCATCGTGGCCGCGCTCGACGGCGTGTGCGCCGGCGCTGGCGCCATGATGGCGCTGGCCTCCGATCTGCGCCTGGGCACACCACAAGCCACCGTGGCTTTCCTCTTCACCCGTGTGGGTCTCGCCGGTGCCGACATGGGCGCCTGCGCACTGCTGCCGCGCATGATCGGCCAGGGCCGCGCCAGCGAGCTGCTGCTCACCGGCCGCGCCATGACCGCCACTGAGGGTCACGCCTGGGGTTTCTTCAACGCGCTGCACGAAAACGCCGCCCTGCTGACCTCAGCACACCAGCTCGCCACCCAACTCGCGCAGGGCCCCACCTTCGCGCACGGCATGACCAAAACCATGCTCCACCAGGAATGGGCCATGACGCTGGACCAGGCGATCGAGGCCGAAGCGCAGGCACAGGCCATCTGCATGCAGACGCAGGATTTCAAACGCGCGTACGAAGCGTTCGCGGCCAAGCAGCGCCCCGTCTTCGAGGGAGATTGAGATGAAGCAATATCCGTTCGGGCTGAGCCTGTCGAAGCCCCTCCAGTCCACATTGCAAGAGCCCTTCGACAGGCTCAGGGCGAACGGGAGTGGGGATGTCTGACATGGTCGCCTTCGAACACCCCCACGGCATGCACCCGCCGCAAACGCAGTGGGAGCTGCCCTTCTTCGACGCGCAGCACCGCGCCATGGCGCCGCGCCTGGCCGACTGGGCAGCGCTGCAGCATGTGGATGAGGCCGACGACCGCGCCGCCTGCAAGGACTGGGTGGCGCGCCTGGGCGAAGCCGGCTGGCTGCGCTACTGCGTGCCCGCAGCACACGGCGGCGCCCTGCACGCGCTCGATTCGCGCGCGCTGGTGATCCTGCGCGAGACGCTCGCTTTCCATTCCCCGCTGGCCGACTTCGCGTTCGCCATGCAGGGCCTGGGCAGCGGCGTGATCACGCTCGCCGGCACACCCGATCAGCAAACGAAGTACCTGAACGCCGTGGCCAGCGGCCAGAAGATCGCGGCGTTTGCATTGAGCGAGCCCGACGCCGGCTCCGATGTAGCCGCCATGGCCACACAAGCCGTGCAGACCACCAGCGGCTGGACCCTGAACGGCACCAAAACCTGGATCAGCAACGGCGATCTCGCGGACTTTTACGTGGTGTTCGCCAAGACCGACCCGCAGGCCGGCGCGCGCGGCATCAGCGCCTTCGTCGTCGACGCCGGGCATCCTGGCCTGGACAGCAGCGAACACATCCACGTGATGGCGCCGCACCCGCTGGCCACGCTGCGTTTTTCCGACTGCGCCATCGGCAACGACGCGATGGTCGGCCCGCTGCACGGTGGCTTCAAACTCGCCATGCAGACGCTGGACATCTTCCGCGCCTCGGTGGCTGCCGCCGCGCTGGGCATGGCACGCCGTGCGTTTGCCGAAGCCGTGGCGCAGGCGAAGCAGCGCAAGATGTTCGGCCAGACCCTGGCCGACTTCCAGCTCACGCAGGCCCGCCTGGGCGAGATGAGCGCACTCATCGACGCCGCCGCCCTGCTCACCTACCGCGCGGCCTGGCAGCGCGACTGCAGCACCACCCAAGGCATGGGCACACCGGCCTACACCACCGCAGCCGCAGCTGCCAAGCTCACCGCGACCGAGAACGCGCAGCGCGTGATCGACATGGCGCTGCAGATGTTCGGCGGGCGCGGCGTGCAGGTGGGCCAGAAGGTGGAGAGCCTGTACCGCGACATCCGCTCGCTGCGCATCTACGAAGGTGCCAGCGAAGTCCAGTTGCTCATCCTCGGAAAAGCTGCACTGCGCGCTTGAAAAAACCACCACCATGTCCACACGCCTCATCCCCAGCGCCCAGGTCGACCGCTTCGTGCACGACCACCTGCCGCCGCCTGAGCAGTGGCCCGAGCTGCGCTTCGACCGGCCCGAGCTGCAGCTGCCCGCGCAGGTCAATGCGGTGCAGGCGCTGTTCGAGCGCGCCATGGTCGCCGGCCATGCAGACCGAGCACTGTTTCGCAGCGACGAACGCACGCTGAGCTACGCGCAGGCACAGCTTGAAGTGAACCGCATCGCCAATGCGCTCACTGTGGAGCTGGGTCTGGTACCCGGCAACCGCGTGCTGCTGCGCGGCGGCAACTCGGTGGCCATGGCGCTGGCCTGGCTGGCCACGGTACAGGCCGGGCTCATTGCGGTGGCCACCATGCCGCTGCTGCGTGCCAAAGAGCTCGGCGCCATCGTGGCCAAGGCGCAGCCCGTGCTCGCGCTGTGCGACGTGAAGTTGCAGGACGAACTCAAGACCGCTTTGGCGGCCGACCCGACCACCGCCGGCATGACGCTGCTGGTGTTCAACACCGGCAGCACCGACGTGCCGAACTCATTGGAAGCCATGGCGCAGCGCCAGTGCATGCACAGCGCACCCTGCCCCACCGCCGCCACCGACATCGCACTGCTGGCCTTCACCTCCGGCACCACCGGCACACCCAAGGCCGCCGTGCACACCCACCGCGATGTGCTCGCCGCCTGCGAGACCTGGCCGCGCCACGTGCTGCGCGCCACACCCGACGACATCGTCATGGGCTCTCCGCCGCTGGCCTTCACCTTCGGGCTGGGCGGACTGCTGGTGTTTCCCATGTGGGCGGGCGCCTCGGTGTACTTCCCGTCTGTGCCTTACACGCCCGAGGGCATGGTGCAACTCATGATCCGCGTGGGCGCCACCATCTGCTACACCGCGCCCACTTTCTACCGGCAGATGGCCGCGTTCGCCAAAGTGCACGGCATCGGACAGCTGCGCATCAGCGTGAGCGCGGGCGAGGGTCTGCCCGACGCCACGCGCCAGCTCTGGAAAGAAGCCACCGGGCTGGAGATGCTGGACGGCATTGGCGCTACCGAGATGTTCCACATCTTCATCTCGTCGCCACCCGAGTCGGTGCGCCGTGGCGCCATTGGCCAGGCGGTGCCGGGCTACGAGGCGCGCGTGGTGAACGACGCCGGTGAGCCGCTGCCCACGGGCGAAGTGGGCAAGCTCGCGGTGATCGGCCCCACCGGCTGCCGCTACCTCGACGACGAGCGCCAGACCCAGTACGTCCAGGGCGGCTGGAACCACCCTGGCGACGCTTTCCGAATGGACGCCGACGGCTACTTTTTCTACCAGGCGCGCACCGACGACATGATCATCACCGCCGGCTACAACGTGGCCGGTCCCGAAGTGGAAGCCGCCCTGCTGGAGCACCCGGCCGTGGCCGAGTGCGGTGTGGTGGGCAAGCCCGACGACGAGCGCGGCCAGATCGTGCAGGCCTTCGTGGTGCTCAAGCCGGGACACGCGGCCGATGCCGCGCAGGTGAAGGCGCTTCAAGACCATGTGAAGCACAGCCTGGCCCCCTACAAGTACCCGCGTGAGGTGGTCTTCATGCCCCAGCTCCCGCGCACTGAAACCGGCAAGCTGCAGCGTTTTGCGCTGCGCCAGCAAGCTACCCAACAACACTGAGACATCCCGGATGAAACATCTGCAACCGCCCGGCTGGGCCACCCCCAAGGGCTACGCCAACGGCATCAGCGCGCGCGGCACCCACGTGTTCGTGGGCGGTCAGATCGGCTGGAACGCCACCCAGACCTTCGAGAGCGACGACTTCATTGCGCAAACGCGCCAGGCCCTGCTCAACATCCGCGACGTGCTCACCTGCGCCGACGCCGGGCCACAGCACATGGTGCGCATGACCTGGTACATCACCGACCGGGTGGAGTACAACGCCCGCCTGCGCGAACTCGGCGAGGCCTACCGCGAGGTGATGGGCAAAAACTTCCCCGCCATGACCTGCGTCGAAGTGAGTGCGCTGGTGGAGGAGCGGGCCAAGGTGGAGATCGAAGTGACGGCGGTGGTGCCGGACTGACAAAAGCGATCGCCCACGAAAAAGCCCACCGATCAAGGTGGGCTTTTTCACGAGCAGGCAAGCCCGCTCAGGCGCAGCACTCAGGCAGCGCGGCGACGGCGGGCGAAGCCCAGACCGGCCAGACCCAGACCCAACAGGGCGATGGTGCCCGGCTCAGGCACGGCGCGGGTGGCGCTCCAGGCGATGTTGTCGAATTCGAAGGCGTAGCTGGTGCTTTTGAACACGATCTTGTCGAAACCACCGATCAGGTCGATGTTCACGTAGAAGGTGCCTGCCGCGCCCTGGTTGCCAGTGGCGGTCGAGGTGACATCGTCGCCATTCAACGAGCCCATGGACAGGCCGTTGTTGAAGAACTCCATCGTGTTGCCGTTGCCTGGGTCCACAGAACCCCACAGCAGGCCGAAGTAAAACTGGTCAGCAGTGAAATTGATGACGATGTTGGAACCGACTTGGGCGTTCGTGGAGCCAGTGGTGAGGTATCGGGTCGAGTTCTCACCGTCGCCCTGAACGCCGCCCATGAAGCCAAAGCCAATGCCGTTGGCGCCGGACAGGACGGGTGCAGCATAGAAACCGGACGAGCTGCCCGACACAAAAGCTGCATTTGGCGTCACGTCAATGGAGCCCAAACCTGTGCCCTCGGGCATCGGAGTGTCGATGTCCAGGTTCCACTTGTTCACACCGGTCGGCGCACCACCCACCGAAGAGAACACGGTCGGGGCTGCGGAAGCAGCACCCATGGAGGCAACCAGAGCGGTGGCGAGAGCAATCTTGGTGAAGAAGGTCATGAAATTAGTTTTTATCAATGCACCTTTTGTGCGGGATAGAAAGTACCTTGCAAGACGCGGGCCACGCCAGCGCACCCATGATTTGTAACGACTTGTCTGAGCCTTCACTCAGCAGCCTGCGCAATCTGTCAAATATCCCGACAGTTTTGAGCCGCCGTCCGAGTCCACACCATAGGGGGGTATAGAACTCGCCTACCACGGTGGAAAGGCTTTCCGAGCGGCGCAACAACGATGGCCCCACCGCCGTCGTGGCTTGCCTGCACTTCCGATTTCCCTCCAGAATCTTTCTCCCGAAAAGTGGTTTTCGGGAATCAAAAACCCACAGAGGAGACATATGAAACGCACCCAACTGTTGCTGGCCTTGATGGCCTGCGGCCTGGCGACCAGCGCCCTGGCCCAGGCCGGCAAGGACAACCTTGCAACCCTCAAGCAGATGAAGGTCTCAGGCGTCGACCTGAACATTCCACCGGTTCCGCAAGAAGGCAAAAACGCCGATGCGATCCGCGCCAACCTCAAGGCCGTGAAGCTGCCGCCCGGTTTCAAGATCGAGCTCTACGCCGTGGTGCCGGACGCGCGCCACATGGCGGTGGCCCCGTCCACCAACATGCTCTTCGTGGGCACACGCAAGACCCGCGTGTGGGCGGTGACCGATCGCAACGGTGACGGCACCGCCGACGAGGTCAAACCCTTCGCACCGTCGATCAACTTCAAGGTGCCCAACGGCGTGTGCTGGACCAAGGACGGCTTCCTCGTCGTGGTCGAGCACAACCGCGTGCTCAACTTCCCCGCTGCCGAGTTCTTCTATGAAGGACCGGATGTTGCCGTGATCGAGGTGGTATCCCAAGGCGGCCTGATCCCGGTGGAAGAAGAGTCGTTCAACCACGGCGCACGCACCTGCCGCGTGGCCGACGACGGCATGCTCTACATCACCCTGGGCCAGCCGCACAACGTGCAACCGGCGGGCAAGGTCGAGCTGTACGACAAGCTGGGCATCGGCGGTGTGGTCCGCATGAACGCCTTTGACGGATCCAAGCGCGAGGTGTTTTCGCGTGGCATGCGCAACTCGGTCGGCATGGACATCAACCCCAAGGACAAGTCGGTGTGGTGGACCGACAACCAGACCGACGGCCTGGGTGACGACGTCCCGCCGGGCGAGCTCAACCGCGCCACCAAGGTCGGTGAACACTTTGGCTATCCCTACTGGAACGGCAAATTCAAGGTGGCAGGCACAGCCGCCGCAACCGACCTCAAGGACATGAAGGAACCCGCCAACGCGGTCTTCCCGCAGGTGGAGTTCCCGGCCCACCAGGCGCAGCTGGGCATGACCTTCTACAACGGCAAGCAGTTCCCGGCCAAGTACCAGGGCGGCATCTTCGTGGCCTCGCACGGCTCGTGGAACCGCAGCCAGGCCACCGGCGCGTTGATCAACTTCATCCCGCTCAACGCCAACGGCACCGCCGGCAAGTCCGAGGTGTTCGCTGAGGGCTGGCTGGACGGCAACGGCGTCTACAAGGGCCGCCCGGTGGATGTGGCGCCCATGAAGGACGGCTCGCTGCTGATCTCCGACGACTACGTCGGCGCGATCTACCGCGTGACCTACTCGCCGAACTGATCGAGCCCCGCTCGACCTCTCGCGCAAGCGGCCCACACAGGCCGCTTGCGCGGTTTCACGTTTGAACGGACTTCCTCCCCATGCGAATCCCCCTCCTCATGGCCGCCGCACTGAGCGTCGGCGCTGCCCACGCAGCCGATCCCGTTGTGGGCCGCACCAAGGCCAGCATGGCCTGCGCCGTCTGCCACGGACCCACCGGCATGTCCATGATGCCCAACGCACCGCACCTGGCCGGCCAACCGGCCATCTACCTCGTCGAACAGCTGAAGAACTACCGCAGCGGCAAACGCACGCACGAGGTCATGGGCGTGATCGCCAAACCGCTCACCGACGCCGAGATCGAGGATCTCGCCGCCTGGTATTCCTCGCTGCAGATCAGCGTGCAAGCTCCCTGACACACAAGACTCCCATCCATCATGCAAGTGCGCTCCCTGGTTCTTTTCCCCCTGGCCGTGTTGCCCGCCTGGCTGCACGCGCAGACCCCCACCCCACCGCCGGAGGCCGATGGCGGCGCGCTCGCACCGGTGGTCATCACCGGCAGTTCATCGGCCAGCAACCGCTGGCTGGGTACCGCCACGGTGGACGTGATCGATGGCCGTGAACTGCGCGACGGCCAGTTGCAGATCAACCTCTCCGAGGGTCTGGCGCGCGTGCCGGGCCTGGTCATCCGCAACCGCGAGAACTACGCGCAGGACCTGCAGGTCTCCATCCGCGGCTACGGCGCGCGCTCCACCTTCGGCGTGCGCGGCGTGCGCCTGTTTGTCGACGGCATTCCAGCCAGCGCGCCCGACGGTTCGGGCCAGGCGGCCAACTTCCCGCTGGGCAGCGCCGACCGCATCGAGGTCGTGCGCGGCCCGTTTGCCGCGCTGTACGGAGCCTCCAGCGGCGGGGCGATCCTGGCCTACACGCAAGATGGCACCCGGCCGGGTGAAGTGCGTGTCGGCGCGGTGATGGGCTCCAACGGTCTGTGGCGTCTGTCCACCCAGGCCACTGGCCAGACCGGCACCCCAGAAGCCCCGGGCTGGTCGTACACGCTGGACGTAGGCAAGTTCGCCACCGACGGCGCGCGCCCACAGTCAGCCGCCGACCGCACCACCGCCAACGTGAAGCTCTCGCGTGCCCACGAGGGTGGTCGAACGGTGATTCTGTTCAACCAGCAACGCGCCTTTGCGCTCGACCCGCTGGGCCTGTCGCGTGCCGAGTTCGAGGCCAGCGATGAAGCGACCACCCCCGTGGCCACGCAGTTCAACACCCGCAAGTCGGTGTCGCAGAGCCAGCTCGGCCTGGCCTGGGACCAGGCGCTGGGTGGCGGGCACAAGATCGAGCTGATGGGCTACGGCGGCACCCGCCAGGTGGTGCAGTACCAGGCCATCCCCACCGGCGCCCAGGGCATCACCAGCTCGGGCGGCGTGATCGACCTCGACCGCACCTACTGGGGCTGGAACGGCCGCTGGCGCTGGAGCGGCGAGGCGGCCAACGGCCGTGTGAACGTGAGCGCAGGCCTGGCCTCCGACCGCCAGACCGACGAGCGCAAGGGCTACCAGAACTTTGTCGGCCCGACGCTGGGCGTGCAAGGCGCACTGCGCCGCGACGAGACCAACCGCGCCACCACCCTCGACCCCTACGTGCAAGGCGAATGGGCCAGTGATCAACTCACGCTCAGCGCAGGCGTGCGGCGCGTGCATGCCGAGTACACCTCCAGCGACCGTTTCATCGTGGGCGCCAACGGCAACGACAGCGGCGAAAAAAGCTTCGGCGCCACCTTGCCGGTGGTGGGCGCACGCTGGCAACTCACACCGGGGCTGCAGGCCTTCTTCAATGTGGGCAAAGGGCTGGAGATCCCCACGCTCAACGAAGTGGCCTACCAAAGCAGCGGCGCGGCCGGCTTCAACACCGCGCTCAATGCGGCGCGCAGCACCAGCGCCGAAGTCGGCCTGCGCGGGCGCAACGGCGCGGGCCTGTGGAACGCCACCGCATTCGACATCCGCACCGACGACGAGATCGTGGTGCAGAACAACACCGGCGGTCGCTCGACCTTCCAGAACGCCGGTCGCACGAAGCGCCAGGGTCTGGAACTCTCGGCTGAGTACGGCCTGGGCCCGGTCACCCTGACCACCGCCTACACCTACATCCGCGCGCGCTACGAGGACAGCTTCCGCACCTGCACCGTCACGCAGTGTCCGGGCGTCAATCCCCAGGTGCTGGTGCCCGCCGGCAACAGCATGCCGGGGATCCCGGGTCAGCAGCTGTTTGCACAGATCGCCTGGGCACCAAACCTGGCCGGCAGCTGGGCCGCCGGCAGCGTGTTCACGCTGGAGGCACGCCACACCGGTCGCGTGTTCGTCAACGACCTCAACAGCGATGCAGCCGCCAGCAACACCCTCTTCAGCCTGGGCGCCCGCTTCGAGCAAACCACCGGCGCCTGGACCTGGCGCGAGTTCGTGCGCATCGACAACCTCACCGACAAGAAACATGTGGGCTCGGTGATCGTCAACGACGGCAACAGCCGCTTCTTCGAACCCGGCTTGGGCCGCTCGCTATCGGCCGGGGCCGAACTCACGCGTCGCTTCTGAGCGAAGGGTGAGCTGTCCGCTCAGACCGGCAGCCGCCCGAACTCGCTCTCGGGGTCGATCACCTGGCCCGGCAGGCTGATGGCAAAGGTGCAGCCGGCGCCCGATGCCGACTCGCACCAGATGCGCCCGCCGTGGCGCTCGACGATGCGCTGCGTCAGGGCCAGACCGGTGCCGATGCCCTCGTAGTCCATCGAGTGGTGTTGCCGCTGGAACAAGGCGAACAGGTTGGGCGCGTGTTCCAGGTCGAAGCCCACGCCGTTGTCGCGCACGAACACCACCCGCTCACCGGTGCTGTCGGTCCATTGCCCCACTTCGATGCGAGCCGGGGTTCTCGTGCGCGTGAAGCTCACCGCGTTGTCCAGCAGGTTGCGCAGCACCTCGGCCAGCAAAATGGCGTCGCCGCGCACCTGAGGCAGATCGTCGTCGATCACCCACTCGATCGAGCGCGCCGGGTGCTCGGCTTGCAGGTGGCGCACCACGCCGTGCACCAGCGGGCTCAGCGGCACCTGCTGGCGCGCGAGCTGCACGCGCCCCATGCGCGCATATTCGAGCAAGCCTTCGATCATCAAACCCATGCGCTTGCTGGCCTTGGCGATCGAGGCCTGGTACTGCAGCAGCTGGCTGTCGCCGTTGGCGCCCAGGCGCTCCTGCGCCAGCGACACGAAGCTGGAGATGTGGCGCAGGGGCGCTCGCAAGTCGTGCGAGACGCTGTGCGAGAACACGTCGATGTCCTTGTTCGCCGCCACCAACTGGTTGGTGCGCCGGGCCACACGCTGCTCCAGGTCGCGCCTGAGCTGAGCCACATGCTGCTCGGCCTGGCTGCGTGCGGTGGCATCCAGCACCACCGCGCTGGCGCACAGAAAGCGTCCCTCGGCATCGAGCACGGGCTCGGTGCCCACCTCGGCCCGGAACACCTGGTCGTTCGGGCCAGCAATGTCCAGCTCCAGCGGCGCGCCCAGGCCACCGCGCGAGAGCACCGCGAGAAAGGAACCCAGCATGGCCCGTGAATGTGCGTCGGTGAGACCCACCAGACTCAGAAAATCCGTGGCCTGCGTGGGGCGTCCCTCCTTGAAACTGCGGGCATCCAACCCCAGCCACTCGATCAGTGTGCGGTTGATGTGGACCACGCGCAGCTCGACGTCGATGCAGACCAACCCACAGGGCACGCGGTCGTACAAGGCACGGTGGCTGGTGGAAAGTTCGGGGAAAGCTGGCGTGTTGTCCATGGCGTCTCGCTGGGAAAGGGGCATGGGTAGGGCGATCAGCAACCACCGGGATGCAACTCGCCATGTCTGGGCTGCGGTGCTGAATTTCAGTATCGGACAAAAGGCCGCCGCACGGTGCGCTTTTTGTCCAGGAACTGCCGTCAGAACCCAGCGCCGCTGGACGCCCTGGTGTTCGAGATGTGTTCAAAGGCTCATATGTCGTCTGCGCTGATAAGCCCTTCGCGAATCGCCAGGCGCACCAGCGCCGGCACATCGTGCACAGCGAGTTTGGCCATGATCCGGCTGCGGTAAGACTCCACCGTCTTGCGCGACAGGTGCAGCTGCTCGCTGATGGCCACGCTGGTCATGCCACGCACCACCAGCAGGATCACCTGGCGTTCGCGCCCGGACAGCGCATCGATCGGCGCGGGCGAGGCGTCCTGGCGCATCACATCCATGGCCAGCTGCGTCACTTCGGGGCCCAGGTGTTTGCGCCCCAGGGCCACCACCTCCACCGCCTTGAGCACCTCGCTGGCGGGCGAGCCCTTGAGCACATAACCCGAAGCGCCCAGGCGCAGGGCTTCGGCCACATGGCGAGGCTGGGCCGACATGGTCAGCACGATGGTGCGCGCGGCGCACTTGCGCTTGAACAGCTGCTCCATGACCTCAAAGCCCGATCGCTGGCCCAGGTTCAGGTCCAGCAACACCACGCCGGGCGCCAGGCGCAGCACTTCCGACAGCGCATGGGTCGGCTGGTCGGACTCGCCCACCACGTGGTGCCCGGCATCCTCCAACACGGCCCGCAGGCCATCGCGCACCATGGCGTGGTCATCGATGAGATAGATATCGCTCATCGGTCAACCGTATCGCGGCGGCGTCAGCCGGTCGGTACGGTAGCGGACACAGTTGCCCAAACCAGCGAGATCAAGGTGCCGCCCGATGGCGACGCCTTCACGGTCAGCCGCCCACCCACAGCCACCGCCCGCTCGCGCATGCCCACGATGCCCAGGTGGCCGGGACGGCCAAAGCTCAGGCTGTCGTGCAGACCGATGCCGTCATCACTCACCCACAGCCGCAGTTCGTCGGCACTCCCCTGAAGGTGCAGCTCGATAGAACTGGCGCAGGCGTGCAGCAGCGCATTGCCGGTGGCTTCACGCGCGATCATGAAGGCCGCGTACTCCACCTCACCGGGCCAGCGCAGGCCTTCGGCGTCGGGGCTCACTTCCAGCGTGATCACCACCGATTCGGCCTCGATCGAGCGCACACGCACCTCGTTGTCCAGCGCGGCTTGAAGGCCCATTTCCTGCAGCAACGGAGGGCGCAGCTCCACCAGCGCCTGGCGCACCTCCAGAACCGCCTGCTCGATCAACTGACCGATCGAGCGCAGCCGCTCCTGCTGCGCCGGCTCCAGCTGCTCGATGGCACGGGGGCTGAACGCGTCGTACGAAAAACGGATGGCGCTCAAGGTCTGGCCCAACTGGTCGTGCAGGGTCTGGGCCATGCGCTGGGTGGTGTTCTTTTCCTGGTCCAGCAGGCGCTGCGCGAGGGCGGAGAGTTCCTTGCGGTACTGCACCATGGCCTGCTCGGCGCGCCGGCGTTCGCTCACGTCGCGCAGGATCGCGGTGAGCAGCTTCTGTCCCCGCACCATGACCTGCGAGATGGACGCTTCCAGCTCCAGCAGCTGGCCGTCTGCCCGCAAACCCCGCACATGGCCCACGGCCAAGGGAAGGGTGGTGACGGGGGATTCGGCAAAGCGCTGCATGTAGCCCCGGTGGTGGTGGCGCTCCGCATCGGGCACCAGGATGTCCAGGTTCTGGCCGATCATGGTGTCGGCTGCGTGGCCAAAGATGCGCTCGGCGGCCGGGTTGAACAGGCTGATGCGGCCATCCACATCCACGCTGATGACCGCGTCGCTGGCCGACTTGATCACCGCCTCGAACACCTCGCCCTGTTCGCGCACGCGCCGCTCCGCAGTGAGATCGTTCACCTGCGCCATCACGCCGAACGAACGGCCATC
Organism: Burkholderiales bacterium; assembly: GCA_003241965.1. GTDB lineage: Bacteria > Pseudomonadota > Gammaproteobacteria > Burkholderiales > Burkholderiaceae_C > Hydrogenophaga. The sequence goes on from QBMB01000006.1 coordinate 59,031, forward strand.
GGCACCCAGCACCTTGATCAGGCGCCACTCCCCCCACATCTCGCTGCCATCGCGGCGCAGCATGTGGCCCTCGAACTGCCACGGCCCGCGCCCGGCCACCACCTCGGCGCGTATGCCGTCGCGCTCCTGCGCGCCCGAAGCGCTGGGCAGGATCTCGTTGACGTGGCGGCCCTGCGCCTCGGCAGCGGTCCAGCCAAACACGGTCTCGCACGCCAGGTTCCAGAACACCACGCGAAAGTCGTCGTCCACCAGGTACACCGGTGCGGGCAGGTTTTGCAGCACGGCCTGCAAGCGGCTGGTGTCGTGCAGCATCTTGGCCAGCGCCTGGCTGTAAGGGCGGGCCAGGCGGCGCGAAAACCAGAAACCCGCCAGCCCGATGACCAACGTGGTGGCCACGCCCAGCCACTGCACCATGCGTTCGAGTTGCGCCACCGGCAGCAGCGCGGCCTCCAGCGGCTGGCTCGCCACCACCTGCCACCCGATGTGCAGCCGGGAATCCGTCGGCACGACCCGCGTGCGCGACAGCATGTGCTGGCGCCCGTCGTTGCCGGTGCTCACAACGCCGGTATCGGGCCTTGCGCTCATCACGCTGCGCCAGCCCTCGCCGCTGGCGTCTTTCAGCCCGCCCAGCAAGACCGCGCCCTGTTCATCGACCAACGCCAGTTGCAGGCCGCGCTGCGCGTGCACCGGCCCCAGCACGTCGCGCCGCAACTGGTCGAAATAGGCCGCATCGATGTGTGCGGCCATCACGCCGCGCGCTGCCCCGTCGTGGCTGACGCGCGGCAACGCCACGTCGGCCACCCGGTCGGGCACGGCCAGGTTGGCCTGCTCGAGAGGTGTCTTTAGCATCAGCGGCGGGTGCGGGCGGCCCAACCACAGGCCTTGCCGGCCGTTGATGAACACCGGGTTGTCCGCGATGGACTCGCCCTCCAGCAGGCCGCTGGTGCCCACTTCCACGCGGCCGTCCCGGTCCAGCGAGCCGATCCACACATAGGCGCTGGAGGCCGTCTTCAGCCGCTCCATCTCGCGGCGCAGCGCATCGGGCGGCAGGCCGGTGTTGCTCAGCGTGCCCAGCAGTTCCAGCTCGGCCGCGCGGCGGGCCAGCATTTTGCCGATCTGGTCGGCGTAGCTTTGGGCCACCTGCTCCACGCGGTACTCGGCGCGTTGCTCCAGCGCGCGGCCCACGATGTGGTCGGTGGCGAACATCACCAGCCCCATCAACACGAGGGCCACCAAAGCCGGCAACAGCGGCAGCAGCTGTGGCAACCCATGAACGAAGCGCTGGCGTGGTCGCGTGGCAGCCATGTCGGGAGCAACTTTCGTTGGGGTGGTCCGGGAAAGGGCCCGGAAACCCTGCAGAACCATCATGCCGGAAAAACCCGAAGGGTATTTCCCGCATCTCTCGTCCAGCTTTCCCTACAGAGGCAGCACCACCCACTGCCGATGTAATGGGTGTGCACCATGGATGCCCGAGAGAGGGCGCTGGGGCACCCCCGGCATCGCGCCGCACAGAAGGAGTTCCGACCATGACGAACCGCCAAGCAACAACCCAGCGCCTGCCCCACGGAGGCCTGCGCCACACCCTGTCGCTGCTGGTCCTGCTGACCCTGCTCGGTTTTGCCCAGACCGCCCGCGCCCAGACCAGCACCGCCACCTTCACCGTCACAGCCAGCGTGCTGGCCAGCTGCACCGTGGCGGGCGGCGTGCCGCTGGCCTTCGGTGTGGTCACGCCCGGTGTCTTGAAGGACGGCAACGTGCTCGTGTCCGCCGTTTGCACCGTGGGCACGCCCTACACACTGGCGCTGGACGCCGGCATCGGCTCCGGTGGCACCGTGGCCACCCGGCGCATGACCAGCGGTGCCGACACCCTCGAATACACGCTGTTCCAGGACGCTGCGCGCACCACGTTGTGGGGCGATGGCACCGTGGGCACCAGCACCCGCAGCAGCACCGGCACCGGGTTGCTGCAATCGTTCACCGTGTATGGCCGGGTGCCGTCCAGCGCTTCCGCTTCGGTGGGCACGTACAGCGACATCATCACCCTGACGGCCACCTACTGAGCCCGACATGGCTGCCCGTGGCTTGGTCGCGCAATGGTTGGGCGCTGCAGCCATGGCGCTGCTCGTGGGCGCTGCCGTCTGGCCGCAGCACGCCCACGGGTTTCAGGTGCGCCCGGTGCGCCTGGACCTGGGCCACCGGCAAGCCACCGCCCAGCTGGTGGTATCGAACCCCACGGCGCGCCCCTTGCTGATCCAGGCCGAGGCCTTCGACTGGTCGCAGGACCAGGACCGCGACCAGCTCCTGCCCAGCGGGGACCTGATCGTGAACCCGCCCATTTTTGAGCTGGCTCCGGGCGCCCAGCAGGTGGTGCGGGTGGGTTTGCGGCGGCCCGCGCAAGACGGTGTGGAGCGACCCCACCGCATCTGGCTCTCGCAAGTGGCCACCGCGCCCAAGGAGGACGACAGCGGCGTGCAGATGCTGCTGCGCCTGAGCTTGCCGGTGTTCGTGACCGGCGCCGGCACACCCGCCGCGCAGACCCGCTGGCAGCGCAACGCGGCGAGCAGCGAGCTGGAACTCCACAACCCCGGCGCACGCCATGTGCATGTGCGCGAACTGCGGCTGCTGGCCGACGACGCCTCGCCGACCCGCCTGGGAGCTTGTTACGCCTTGCCGGGCGGGCGCTGCCGCTGGCCACTGCCGCCCGCGCTGCGCCACAAGGCCCTGCGCATCGAAGCCGACAGCGATGCCGGACCGCTGCGCAGCCACTTCGATGCCGTGGTCGCGCAATGAGCGCCGGGTCGTCGTGACCGCCGCACTGCTGATCGGGTCGGGCCAGGGGCTCGCCGCCCACCAGGTGCGCCTGCTCGACGTCTGGATCAACGGGCAGTCGGCCGACGCCAACGCCTTCATCGTGGAAGAGGACGGCCGGTTCTTTGCCTCCGCGCAGGCCATGGCGGCCTGGCGCCTCAAGCCTGTGGACCTGGCGCGCAGCATCGACGGCGTGCCCCACCATGGCCTGTACGCCTGGCGCCCCCAGCTGCGCGCCAGCACACAACGCCTGGAGCTCAGCGCCGGCTCCGCCGCGTTCACGGGCCAGGTGTTGAACATGGCCGGGTCGGCCCAGGCGTCGGCCGCACTGAGTGAGAACAGCCTGGGCCTGGCGCTGGACTACACGCTCAACATGGACCGCTACAGCCAGGACAACCAGGCCAGCCAGTCCAGCGCCTACCTCGATCTGCGCGCCTTCGGCCTGCCGGGCCAGGGCGGCCTGCGCCACAGCGGTGTGCTGCAGCTCGGCGCCCTGCCGGGCAACGACCCGCGCTTTCGCCGGCTCGACACCGCCTGGTACCGGGCCGACCCAGACACCTTGTGGCGCACCACGGTGGGCGACACCCTGAGCTGCGGCGGCGAGCTGGCACCCACGCTGCGGTTTGCCGGCGTGCAGGTGCGGTCCGACTTCGGCCTGCAACCCGAACAGGTGTACCACCCGCTGCCCTCGGTGCAGGGCAGCGCCCAGGTGCCCAGCGGCATCGACCTGCTCATCAACGACCGCCCGGCCGGCAGTGTGGCCGTGGGCTCCGGGCCGTTCTCGCTGGACACCCTGCCCACCGTGACGGGCGCGGGCGAAATCCGCATCGTGCAGCGCGACCTGCAAGGCATCGAGCAGGTGCGCTCGGTGCCCTACTACACCAGCCCCCGGCTGCTGCGCTCGGGCCTCACCGACAGCTGCTTTGAGGCCGGCGCGCTGAGGCTGAATTACGGCCTGCCCAGCGACCGCTACGCCGAGCGCTTTGCCGCTGTGTCGGTGCGCCACGGCTGGAGCAACACCCTCACCGCGCAGGCGCGGGTGGAAACCAGCGAACTGGTGCGCAGCCTGCGCGTGGGCGGGCACTGGATTCCTTCGCAGTGGGCCGTGCTCAGTGCACAGAGCGCGTTCAGCCAGACCGATGGTGTGGGCAGCGGGCACAGCCTGCGCCTGGGCATGGAGCGCATCACACGCCAGTACCACCTGAGCGCCAGCATCGAGAGCGCCGACGACAACTTCCGTCAGCTCGACGGCAGCCGCGCACCCTCGCGCCGCACCGCGCTCTTCGGTGGCTGGACCCTGGGCCAGACCAGCTGGTCGGCCGGCGGCATCTGGCAGATCGGCGCCACCGGGGTGCGCACCCGCGTGCTCACCGCCTCGATGCAGCGGCGCGTCGGCGCCGACTGGCACATGGGCCTGAGCGCGCTGCAACGCGAGCGCCGCTGGAGCCTGGCCGTGATGCTGACCCGCCAGCTCGATACCGACACCACCGTGGCCGTGCTGGCGCAAGGTGGCCGCGAAGACGCCCTGACCGTGCAGGCGCAGCGGTACGAACCGGCCACCGGCGGCCAGGGTTGGCGCGTGCAGGGCAGCACCGGCCAGGCGCGCGCGCTGGGGGCCTGGAGCCACCTGGGCGACGCCGGGCGCGTGGAGTTGCAGGCCGCGCGGCTGGCCGGCAGCAACGACACCGCGGTGCGCGCCACCGCCAGCGGCGACGTGATCTGGCTCGGCGGCATGCCGGTGCTCGGTCGCTCGCTGGGCGAGGGCGTGGCCGCACAGATCGAGGTGGAAGGCATGCCGGGTGTGGGCGTGCAGCTCAACCACCGCGACGTGGCCGTGACCGACCAGCACGGCCGCGCCTGGCTGTATGGCTTGCAGCCTTGGGAAGACAACGTGATCGGCATCTCGGCCGAAGCGCTGCCCATGGACATGCTGCTGTCGTTCCCCGAGATGCGCCTGCGCCCGCGCGCGCAGTCGGTGGTGCAGGCGAAGTTTCCAGCCCGGCGCAGCCGCTCGGTGCTGCTGGAGGTGCTGCGCCCCGACGGCGAGCCCGTGGCCGCCGGCTCGCGCGCGCGCCGCACCGATGAAGCCCCGGGCAGTGGCGCGCCGTTCGCGCAGGACGGCAAGGTCTTCCTCAACGACGTGCAGGACGTCAACCGCATCCGCATCGAGGGCCCGCAGGGCGTCTGCCACCTGCTCTTCCAGGCGCCCGACGCAGCCATCATCCAGCCCGAGATCGGGCCGCTGACCTGTCAGGAGCACCCGCCGTGATGAAACACCTCGGGCTCACCGCAGTGCTGCTGCTCGGCGCTCTGGGCGGTTGGGAAGTCCGCGCGGCCACTTGCGCCGTGGCAGTGACGCCACTGGCTTACGGTGCCTACACCTCGCCAGGCGGACCGCGCGTGGACAGCTCGGCCAATGTGGTCGTGACCTGCACACCCACCTACCTGTTGATGGCTTGCAACGTGTCCTACACACTCTCGCTCTCCAACGGCCTGGTGGGCAGCCCCGGCGACCGGCAAATGGCCAACGGCGCGAGCCGGCTGCACTACGCGCTCTACAGCGACGCGGCCCGCAGCACGCCCTGGGGCGACGGCGGGGCCAGTGGGAGCACCGTCGGCGGCACCATCTCCACCAGCCTGCTGAGCCTGGTGTGCATGCAAGGCACCCGAGGCCACACGGTGTACGGCCGCCTGCCGGCCAGCCAGAGCGTGCCGGCGGGCAGCTACCTGGACCAGGTGACGCTGACCATCACCTACTGAAGAAAAGGGTCGGTCACACCTCTGCGCACAGGCTTTGGGAGCCCCGCCTGATGTTTCATTAGCAATTCTGATGAATCGGGCGTTTGGGTCGCCTCACACTTAAAATACGGGTTAACCCTAAGTGAGTTCCCATGTTGAAGTTTTTCCAAACCATGTTCCAGACGCCCCGTTTCCCGGTGGGCGTTCGTGTCAACCGCCTGCACCAGGGCAGCCTGGACCGCACCGACGGCCGCGTGGTCGCCCAGACCGATGAAGGCGTGCTCGTCGAGTGGCCGCGCAACGGTTCGGGCTGGGAACAGCCCGGCGCCCTCTGCCAGCAGGGCTGATCCCGGCGCAGATGCGCACTCAGGTGCGCACGCGCCCGTCGCCGGTGAGCATGGACAGCTCGGCGTAGCGCGAAGCCACATGGTTGGTCGGGCTCAACGACACCGAGTAACCCCCCATGGAGGTGGTGCCGATCGACTCCAGCCCGCTGATCAAGCCATCGCGCGTGGTGCGTGAGCCCGCGCGGCGCAGGCCTTCGGTGAAGAGCTTGGCGGCCAGAAAGCCTTCCATGCTGGAGAAATTGGCCTGCACCTTGTTGCCGCCCTTGCCAATGACCTCCTGAAACTCGCGCGAGATCGGCTTGGACGCCGTGTAAGGCGTGGGCATGACCTGCGACACCACCACCCCCGCGCCGTCCTTGCCCAGCTCGTCGGCCAGCGCCTGCGTGCCCACGAACGACACGTTGTAGAACGTGCCGCCATAGCCTGCAGCCTTGGCTGCGCGGATGTAGGCTGCGCACGATTTGTAGGCGCTGATCTGCACCACCGCATCGGGCTTGGCCGCGTTGATCTTTTCAACCGCATTGGCCACGTCCACCGAGTTGCGCTCCACCGTGGCCGTGGCCACCGGCTCCAAATTTCGCGATTTCAGTGCCAGCACGGTGCCGTCCAGGCCGGCCTTGCCGTAGGCGTCGTTCTGGTGAAACACCGCGATCTTCTTCAGACCCAGGTTGGTGAGCTGGCGCACGATGAGTTCGGTCTCGTCGTTGTACGACGCGCGCAGATGAAAGGCGAGCCGGTTGAACGGCTGGCGCAGGCCCATGGCGCCGGTGAACGGCGCGAAGAAAGGCACATCGGCCTTGAAGGCCAGTGGCAACGCGGCCACGCTGGTGGGCGTGCCGATGTAGCCAAACAGCGCGAACACGTCGGCCGCGATCAGCTTGTTGGTGTTTTCCACGCAGCGCTCGGGCTCGTAGCCGTCGTCGAGCTGCAGGATCTCGATGCGCTGCTGGTTCACACCGCCCTGCGCGTTGAGCTGATCAAAGAACAGCTTGGCCCCCGCATGGAACTGGATGCCGAGCTGCGCAGCGGCGCCGGTGAACGCGGCCGACTGGCCCAGCACGATGCGGTTGGCCGACTGCGCGTGCACGACGGGCACCCCGAGTGTGGCCATGCCGGCAACGAGTCCGCTGAACGTGCGACGGGAAATGCCGGTGGCTGAGGAAGATTTCATGGGGTGGCGGGCTCCAGAAAGGGCACCGGTGGCCAGGCGCGTTCAGCGCTGGCGCCACCGGGAACATTGCAAAACTTTGTATCGTTTGATGCTACCCACCCCAGTATCGGGCGGGCGCACGTTGGTCCTCCCATACAACCCGCTCATCGGGACAGGCCGCCCCGCAGTGGATTGACACGCGCCGGTGGCGCGCCGACAGTGGAGCCACGACCGGAGGGAGCACGACGATGCGCGTTTTCATCAGCCATGCCTGGGAGGACAAGCCGCTGGCACTGTCACTGGCCCAGTTGCCCGACTTCATCGACGCCTGGGTCGATGTGCGCGAACTGCTCGGCGGAGAAAAGCTGGACCCCACCATCATCACGGCCATTGAAGACAGCCACGTCTTCATCGTGCTGATCAGCCGCATCTCGCTGGCCAAGGCCTGGGTGGCGCAGGAGGTGAATTGGGCGATGGAGCGCGAGGCACAAAAAGACCGCGTGTTCGTGCTGCCCGTCGTCATCGACGCGGGCATCAACCTGGCCGCCAGCGCGCCGCCCTTTCAGCAGTTCGCCCAGCGACTGTTCATCGACGCGAGCGACCGCAGCGACATCGGCATCGACACGGCCCGCACCCTGATCGCCCGCACGCTGTTTCACTGGGCCAGCGACTGGCTCGACCGCATGGAGCCCCGGGGCGACAGCAACCGGCGTTTCGCCGACACGCTGGAGCGCGACCTGGTGGAGTTTCAGACGCGCCTGTTTGCGGTGAAGGCCGCACTGGCCTGGCCGCTGCCCACCCTGGTTCAGGACGAAGCGGTGGCCCACCTGATCCAGGTGAAGGACGCGTACAACACGTTCACCGAAGCTTTCATCCCTCGCTTGGTGGGACTCGATGCCGACATCCGCTGGCGCTTTGGCGCGTCAGCGCAAAAAGGCTTCGCCAAACTCATGACCTTCATCCGAAACGAGGTCTATCACGGTGCGGCGTTTGCACTCAACGACGCGATCGAGTCGATCAACGCCTTCGACAGCGTCCTGAGCAAGGACGCCGCTGCCCTGGCGCAAGCCGATGCGCGGCGGCAAGCGCGGGTGATCGCGCTGGAGCCCGTCATGGCCGAACTGGTCGAACGCACTGCCGACTACGTGGACACGCTGCGGCCATGAAGCGCGGTCTGCGCTCGCTCGCTCACGGGCTGCTCGCCGGGGCCGTGCTGCTGGCGGCCGGCCCGGCCCGCGCCGAGCGCATCGCGCTGCAGCGCCTGAGCCTGGGCGATGTGGGCGGCTGGATCGAAGTGGTTGCTCAGGTCAACGGCATGCCGGGGCGCTGGATCATCGACACCGGCAGCACGCGCCACATCGTCTCGCACGCCTTTGCCGAACAACACGCGCTGGCCACCGGCGCCAACGTGCGGATCGAAACCGCGCTGGGCGCGGTGGCCGGCACCGAGGTGAGCTTGCCCACCTTGAACCTGGGCACGTGGGAGCATGCGGGCCAGACCGCGCTGCGCATCGACGACCTCACGCGCGTGCTCGGACCCGCCGGCGAGGGCGTCAGCGGCATCCTGGGCCTGCCACTGCTCAAGGCCCACACACTCGATCTGAACCTGCGCGACTGGACGCTCGACATCACCCCGCCCAACGCGACCAACTGCCCTGCGGGCACCACGGCGATGGCGCTCGGCGAGCACCGGGGCCTGCCGGTGATCAGCGTCGTGGTCCAGGGCGCTGCGCCCGAGTCGCTGCTGCTGGACACCGGCAACCCCGCGGCGGTGGTGCGCATCGAAGCCACGCCGAACGATGCGGCAGCACCGGGCCTGGCGCTGGCCGCCAGCGTGAACGCCGGCGCACTGCAGCGCACCCAGGTGCCCGTGGTGCGCCTGAACGCGCCGGCGCTGCACCGCGTGCTGTCCCCACGCATTCAAGGTCTGGCCGGCACCGCGCTGATCGATGGCACACGCTGGGTGATCGACCTCGACCAGCGGCGCGCCTGCGTGGAGCCCGAACGCCTCGCGGTGCCCGGCGGCTTCGGTCTCACGCTGGCCCGGCGCGACGGGGGTGTGTTCATCGAAACGGTGCTGCCCGCCAGCCCGGCCGCGCTGGCCGGGCTGCGCGAGGGCGACGCCGTGCAGCACTGGGTGGACGGCCCACCCACCGGTTCGCCGGCCGCCTTGTGGGCGCGCGTGCAGGGGCGAGAAACCATTGAGGTGCAGGCGGGCGCCTCGGCACGCACGCTGCTGCGCCGCGCGCACTTCCTGCCCGCCCTGCCCTGACTCAGCAGGTCACGTTGTTCGTGTTGGGTTGGCGCTTGAGCGTCACGAGCTGCCCCCCGGCGTTGAGCAAGCGCAAGGTCGAAATATCGACCAATTCGACCTGGGTGAAGTACTCCTGCGCAGCGTTCAAAGGATTCACCAGTTTGGGGATGAACGGCCGACGCAGCGTGGCCTCGTTGAAGCCCTCCATCTGCCCCTGGAAGTTCACCTTGGCAGCGGGAACCGTCACGTTGCAGCCGGTCACAGACGCCGTGTTGGCACCGGTGAAGTTGTCCACCGACGAAGGGGTGTCGAACTTCAAGCTCAGGGTGCCACTTTCGCTCACCCACAGGCCCTCCCGCATCTGCACATCGATCCGGCCGTTGGTGTAGCTGCGCGCGGGCTGACCGCCCAGCGCCACCGCGTCGAACTTGCGCAAATCGGTGAAAGTGGCTTCGATGCAGTTGGGGGCGCCAGCGGGCGCCACCGGTCGCAGCACCACCTTGCCGTTGTCCAGCGTGCCGACCAGGTCCACGCCGTTGTTCAAGGTGTCACCGCAAACTCCCTCGGTGGACCCGACGTTGGCCGTGACATCGAACTTGGTCAGGAACACCTGGGTGGCCGGTTGCAGGTTGGTGAACTGCAGGTTGGTCTTGAAACCAGCCGTGGCCCACGAACCGCCCAGCGGCGTCACGATCTGCAGCACCGCCAGCAGCTCGCCGCCGCCGCAAGCCACCAGACTGGCCGCCGCTGCCAGGGCCAAGGCACGCGTTGTTCGTTTCATGGCCGAGCTCCTTTTCAACGTGAGGAGCCGAAATTCTGATCCTCTCCTTTGGCTTTGAAAAGCGCTCCCGTCGGCCGGTTCTGCACATCTGGGGGATGTGTTCGCGAGCCCTCGCTCGTCAATCCTCCTGGCGCAGGTTCGGGAAATCGCTCTCCAGGTGTTCGCCCGCACCGCGCGTGCCGCTAGCCAGGCGCTCCACCTCCTGCGCGCGCAATTGAACGCGCCGGATCTTGCCCGAAATGGTCTTGGGCAATTCGCTCACGAACTCGATGCGGCGCACGCGCTTGTAAGGCGCGAGCTGTTGGCGCGCAAACGCAAAGATCGACTCGGCCAGCTCGGCACCCGGCGTGAAGCCGGGCGCGAGCATCAGGTACGCCTTGGGCACCGCGGTGCGCACCGGGTCCGGGCACGGCACCACCGCCACCTCCACCACGGCTTCGTGTTCGATCAGCGCGCTCTCCAGCTCGAACGGGCTGATGCGGTAACCCGAGGCCTTGAACACGTCGTCGGCGCGCCCCACGAAGGTGAGGTAGCCGTCGCCGTCGCGCGCGGCGGTGTCGCCCGTGTGGTAGTACCCATCCCGCATGACTTCGGCGTTTTTCTCCGGGCTGTCGAGGTAGCCCACCATCAGGCCCAGCGGGCGCGCGCTCAGGTCGATGCAGACCTCACCCTCCTCGGCCTCGTGTCCGTCGGCGTCCAGCAGCGTGATCTTGTAGCCCGGCAGCGGCAGGCCCATGGAGCCGGGCTTGAGTGGCAAGCCGGGCGAGTTGCCCACCTGCGCCGTGGTCTCGGTCTGGCCATAGCCGTCGCGCAGCGTGAGGCCCCAGGCCTTGCGGATCTGCTCGATGATTTCCGGGTTCAGCGGCTCACCCGCGCCGATCACCTCGCGCAGCGCCAGGCGCCCTTGCCAGGCGGCCAGGTCTTCCTGAATCAGCATGCGCCACACCGTGGGCGGCGCACACAGGCTGGTGATGCGGCAGCGCTCCAGCACGGCCAGCAACCCCTGCGCGCTGAAGCGCGGCGTGTTGTGGATGAAGACGCAGGCGCCCGCATTCCATGGCGCAAAGAAGCAGCTCCAGGCGTGTTTGGCCCAGCCGGGCGACGAGATGTTGAGGTGCACGTCGCCAGCCTTCAAGCCCAGCCAGTACATGGTGGAGAGATGCCCCACCGGATAGCTCTGGTGGGTGTGCAGCACGAGCTTGGGCTGCGAGGTCGTGCCCGAGGTGAAGTACAGCAGCATCGGGTCGGTGGCGCGCGTGACACCTTGCGGGTCGAATGCGGTGGCCGCGTCTCTCGACGCGGCGAAATCCACCCAGCCCGGCTGCGGCGCACCCACGCAGACGCGCGAGAAGCTGCCCGTGATGGCTTCGAACTTGGGCACCTGCACGGCGCCCACCACCACATGCTTCACGTCGCCACGCGCGATGCGGTCGCGCAGGTCCTCGGGTGTGAGCAGCGCGGTGGCCGGAATCAGCACCGCGCCCAGCTTGATGGCCGCCAGCATGGTCTCCCACAGCGCGCTCTCGTTGCCCAGCACCATGAGCACACGGTCACCGCGTTGCACGCCCTGGGTGCGCAGAAAGTTGGCCACCTGGTTGGAGCGCTGAGCGAGTTGCGCGAACGAGAACCGCTCTTCGGTGCCGTCGGCGTCCACGATCCACAGCGCGGTCGCGTCATTGCCCTGCGCCATGGCGTCAAAGTGGTCCAGTGCCCAGTTGAACTCGGTGAGTTGTGGCCAATGGAATTGCGCGCTCGCGGCGGTGGGGTTCCCGCGCAGGCTCAGCAACTGGTCACGTGCTTGCAGAAAGGCCTGGCTGGATGAACGGGGTACGGATGTCATGGCGTCTCGATGTTGTGGTGGCCGGTCCATCGTAGACCCCACACATGCGCGACAGCCGATCAGTACTTACCCTAGCGCGCAGGGGGGCCATGTCGGTACACATTCGCAGTGAGCCCCGGCATGCCACACCCACCTGCATCTTCCTTCGCCCACCGAGCCGCTGCGCCAGCCCGCACGGCAGGCCTGTTCTTTGCCACGCCCGAACAGCGCGTGGCGCTGGCGCGCGAAATGTTCTTTGGCGAAGGCCGGCGCCCCTCGGGTCTGGTGCCCGAGCTGGTGATCCAGTCGTGGATGCGCTGCACCGTGGCCAACCGCCAGCCGTCCGAAGCGCTGGACCTGGAGCCCGTGAGCAAGGCGCGCATCGCCAGCGCACTGGCGCGCAACCGGCTGCTGCTGCAGGCCGCCAGCCACGACCTGCAACAGCTCGACGCCGCCCTGGCCGGCACACCCTGCAAGGCCCTGCTCACCGGCCCCGACGGTGTGCTGATCCAGGTCACACCCACTGCGCGTGGCGAGGGGCGGCTCATGCCGCATGTGGCGCGCGTGGGTGTGAACCTCAACGAATCGCACATCGGCACCACCGCGCCCAGCGTGGTCGCGCGCACCGCAGAGGCCTGCGTGGTGCGGGGCGCCGAGCACTTCTTCACCGGTGTGTCGGTGATGCAGTGCGCTGCCGCACCGATCCGCAACGCGCGCGGTGATCTGGCCGGTGTGCTGGACCTTTCCACCGAAGGCGAAGCCTTCCGCTTCGACGCCGCCGCCATGGTGCGGCTGTACGCCACCGCCATCGAGAACCGGCTGTTTGAAGCGCAGTCGGCCGCGCTGCTGCTGTTGCGCTTTCAGTCGAGCCCCGCGCTGCTGCACACGCCGCTGGAAGGCCTGGCTGCGGTGGACGGGCACGGCCGCGTGGTCTGGCTCAACCAGACCGGCGCCAGCCTGCTCGGCACCGAGCGTGTGCCCGCCGAACCGACCGACGCCGAATCGCTGTTCGGCCTCGGACTGAAAGACCTGCTCGCGCTGGCGCATCAGGGCCGACCGATGGCGCGCCCCTGCCCCAACGGCCTGACGCTGTGGATGCAGGCCCGGCCCGACGGCACGCCGGCGCCCGTCACCGACAGCCTGCCGCCGCTGCCGACGCTTCAGACCCACGAACCCGACGACGCACCCGATCCCGTACCCGACCCCACACCCACCCTGCACCACGCCAGCCGGGCGCTCATCGAAAGCACGCTGCAGGGCTGTGGCGGCAACGTGTCTCGTGCCGCGCGCCAGCTCGGCGTGTCGCGCGGCCTGCTGTACCGGCGGCTGGTGGAATGGCGCGCCAGCGACGACCTGCCCGCGCGCTGAGGCCGCATCGGCCCGCGGTTGCATCCCCTACTTGTGGTGGGTCCAGACGGCTTGGCGTGATAGTTTTGCCGCTTCGCCAAAGCGGAGCCCCGCCATGAACCTGCAACGATTCCTCGACGCCCAGAACCCCGTGTACGACCAGGCTCTGGAAGAGCTCAAAGCCGGGCGCAAGCAGAGCCACTGGATCTGGTTCGTGTTCCCCCAGCACCGCGGGCTGGGCAGCAGCCACAAGGCGCAGTTCTATGGCATCGAATGCCTGGACGAAGCCCGCGCTTTCCAGAAGCACCCGGTGCTCGGTCGCCGCCTGCACGAGTGCACCACCGCCGTGCTGCGCCACACCCAGCAGTCGGCCAGCCAGATCCTGGGCGTGCCCGACGACCTGAAGTTTTTCTCCAGCATGACGCTGTTCAACGAAGCCGCGCCCCAGGAACTGGTGTTTCGCCTCGCCCTGCAGGCCTTCTTCAACGGCTCCAAAGACCCCGAGACCCTGCGCCTGTGCGGCCTGACCACACGAAAGCCCGCGGCTGCACGACCCGCCGGCACACAGCAGCAGAACCTGTCGGCGGCAGCGCTCTGGCCGATGCGCTGACGCGCTGCTTTTGATGCCGGGCGAGCCCCCTCAGAGTGCTCCGCTGGGAAACACCTGCAACAACACCGTGGACCAGAGCAGGCGGACGTCCGCTTCGCCCAGTTCATCGGCTCCCTGTCGGCTGAAAAACCACCGGATGTGTTCGTCGAAGCGCCGGTGGCTTTTGTCGACCGGGGTGTAGACGTAGAGCAGCCACTCGCGTTCGACTTCCCAACCCGTGACAAGGGTGAGGCTGCGGTGGAGCGGCAGCTCGATGGGTTGCAGGTGCGCCAGCACCAGTTCGCGCACCAGGTCGTCTTGCTCCACGATGAGCCGGGTGCGCGACAGGTCGGGCGGACCGAGGTCGTCATGGGCCGCGGGCAAGGACGGCAGCGCGTCCACCGACAGCACGCGCCCCACCACCACGCGGACCGGAAATGCACCACGCACCGTTTCGGCCAGCCGGATCATCGCGCGGGGACGGCCTGAGGCGGTCGGGTCTTCTCATGCATGGGGTGGTGATCGTGGTCTGGGTCGGTCATTTGTTACCCAAGGTAACCGACATCGACCCCCACTCCTCCGTTTGCGGGAGCCTTTGGGCAATGGATCACACAACCCGCTGCCCGCACGCTCAACACGTCCATCGAAGGTTGTACCTCCGTGCTGTTCAGGCCGGGCTTTCCTGCGCCGCCAGCGCAGCGGCCTGCTCGAAATCCAGCGCATCGAGCAGCTCGCCCATGCGCTGTACCTCGCTGGCCCCCAGCCGTTGCGCCAGGGCGGCCCGGTGCCCTTCAAAAAATGCGAGGGCATCGAGGTCCTGGTTGAGCAGCATCTGGCGAAACGCCGACAGCGCGTCCACGCCGATGGGTGCTGCATCGGCCGTGGCCACGGACAAGGTCTGGGTCTGGGTCTGCGCGCACAGCTCGCGCGTGGCCTCCCGCAGCTCGGTCATGGCCGAACGCAGCGCAGACCAAGGCAACTGCAGCGCGCTCTCGGGCGCCTGTGCGCGCAACAGGTCCTCCAGGGCGAGCGCCGCTGCGCACACACGGCGGGCCTCCATCAAGCCGGCAATGCCCTTGAGCTTGTGCATGCGCGAGGCCAGTGCGGTGCGCCCGGCCGGGCTCAGAGCGCTGGGGGGTGGTTCGTGCTCCACAGCGCCGAACTCGTCAAACAGGCGGCGCAGCGAGCGCTCAAACAGCAGCTGGTCACCGCCCATGCGCTCCAGCGCGGCCGGGTGATTCAGGCAGGTCACACCGGCCCAGGACGCCGACAACACGCGTGCGCGCGCTGTGAGCTGGTGCAGCAGCGCTTGAAGTTGCAGCGGGTCGAACTGCTTGTTCAGGTAGTCGTTCATGCCGGCGGCCAGCGCGTCGTCGCGGTCGCTGGCCTGAGAGCCTGCGCTCAGCGCGATCACCGGCAAGCGGGACAGGCCGAGTTCACCGCGAATGCGCCGCGTGGTCTCCAGCCCGTCCATGTCGGGCATTTGCACGTCCATCAGCACCGCGTCAAAACGCAGCGGTGCGGCGCCGAGTTGGGCCAGCGCCTGCGCGCCCGAGGCGGTGCAGGTGACCTCGGCGCCCATGCGCCGCAGCTGGTGACGGGTCACCTCCAGGTTGATGTCGCTGTCGTCCACCAGCAGGATCTGCAGACCTTGCAGCGTGTGCCCGGCGCCGGGCGGCACCGGCGCAGGTGCTGCCGCAGACACGTCTGCGCTGGCGCGCTGCGGCGCACCCAGGGCCGTCAGCAGCGCGCACAACCCAGCCATGTCGAACCCGGTCAACAGCGCCAGCGGCGCCTGCCCGTGGGCGGGTGTGCGCGCGGCGGCCAGCGCCTTTTCGGCCTTGAAGGCACGCTCGGCCAGCGGGGTGATGCCCAGCGTGCCGGCCAATCCCTTCAGGGTGTGGGCCACGCGCGCGCCCGACTTGAAATCGCCTTCGCTCACGCTGATCCGCAGCGCCTCCATCTGGCGGGGATGGTCGTCGATGAAGCGCTCCAGGAAGCGGGCGTAGGCCTTGCTGCTGCCGCCCAGGCGGTGCAACGCTGCGCCCAGTTCCACACCCAGTTCGCCCGCAACAGCCAGCGCAGCCGGCGGCACTTCAGCGCCCTCGCGCATCGGCAACGCGCCATCGGTGGGCGCCTGCCGGGTGTGCTGCCGGATGGTCTGCACCAGCACCGACAGGTCAAACGGTTTGCCCACGTGGTCGTTCATGCCCGCCTTCAGGCAATCGTCGCGGTCGCTGGCCATGGCATTGGCCGTCATGGCAATCACCGGCAGCGCACCCAGGCCCAGTTCGCTTCGGATGCACCGGGTGGCGGTGTAGCCGTCCATCACCGGCATCTGCAGGTCCATGAGCACCAGGTCGAAGGCCGTGCTGTCGGCCGCGAGCAGGTCCACCGCAATGCGGCCGTTGCCCGCCACGCTCACGCGCGCACCTTCGCCAGACAGCAGCTCGCTGGCCACCTGCTGGTTGGTTTCGTTGTCTTCCACCAGCAGGATGCGCAAGCCCTTGAGCGCGCCCGCAGCCTGCGTTTGCACCACCAGCGGCAGCCCACCTTCGCGGTCCGCCAGTGCAGCCTGCACCGCATCGACCAGCATGGAGCCGGTCACCGGCTTGATCAGGTAGCCGTCGAGCAGGTTTTTCTCGGTGAGGTCCTTGCTCTCCATGAGTTCGCGGCCGTGGGCGGTGACCATGATCAGCAGATCCAGCGCCTCGCACAGCGGTGCCGACTTGAGGCGGCGTGCCGCTTCCCAGCCGTCCAGCACGGGCATGTGCCAGTCCATGAACACAGCGTCAAAACGCCGCCCGCCCAGACGGGCTTGCGCCAGGCACTCAATGGCCGCCTCACCGCTGCCCACCGACTGCACCGACCAGCCGTTGGCGCGCGCCATGGTGACCAGGGTGTCGCGGGCGAGGTCGTTGTCGTCCACGATCAGCACCTCCAGCGCGCGGCGGTACGGTGCGGGCTTGCGCTGCTCCACTTCCAGCGGCGGCTCGCCCAGGGTGATGGCAAAGCCGAACACCGTGCCCCGCCCCAGCTGGCTGCTCAGCTTGAGCTCGCCACCCATCAGGCCCACCAGGCGCTGGCAGATCACCAACCCCAGGCCGGTGCCGCCAAAACGGCGCGTGGTGGAGGCTTCGGCTTGCGTGAAGCCTTCAAAAATGCGGGCCTGGTTCTCCGGTGCAATGCCGATGCCGGTGTCTCGCACCGCCACCTCCAGCAGCACCTGGCCGGCGCCGATGCGTCGGGAACGCAGCGAGATGACGACTTCGCCAAAGTGGGTGAACTTGATCGCATTGCCCGCCAGGTTCACCAGAATCTGGCGCAGCCGAAGGGCGTCGCCCACCAGCACCGGCGGCACACCGGGGTCGATGTCGAACAGCACCTCGATCTCCTTCTCGCCCACGCTGGCCGAAAGCACCACCGCGAGCTCGCGAAACAGCTGGTCGACCTCGAAGGGTTGTGGATCGAGCGTGAGCTTGCCGGCCTCGACCTTGGAGAAATCAAGGATGTCGTTGAGCAGGCCCAGCAGCGAACGCGCGGCTGACTCGGTCTTGCCAGCGTAGTCGAGCTGGCGGGGGTTCAGGCCGGTGCGCTGCAGCAGGGTGAGCATGCCCAGGATGGCGTTCATCGGGGTGCGGATCTCGTGGCTCATGTTGGCCAGGAACTGGCTCTTGGAGCGTGAAGCCGCCTCGGCGGCTTCGGCCGCCTGGATGACCTGGGTGATGTCGAATCGAAAGCTCACCACATGCCCGTCGGGCATGGCGCGCTCCACCACCCGCAGCGTGCGGCCATCGGGAATGCGGCGTTCCCAATCGCCGCCATGTCGGTGATCGCGCACCCGTTGCTGCACCCACTCTTCGTTGCGCCCACGCGCTGCGGGCGGCTCGTACAGCGCCAGGCTGGCGCGCACGATGGTCTCGAACTTCACACCCGGCTTGAGCAGGTGTGCAATTTCACTGTACAGCTCGCGGTAGCGGTCGTTGCAGAACACCAGCTCGTCGGCGGCGTCGAAGATCACCACGCCGGCGCCTGTGACTTCGAGCGCGCTGGACGTGAGCTCGTTGGAGCGGCGTGCCTGCTCCTCGGCCTGGCGGCGCGCCGATATGTCGGTGTAGGTGGTGACAAAGCCGCCTTTGTTCATGCGGCCCCGGCGTATCTCGACCACTTCACCGCCCGCCAGCCTGCGCTCGAACCGCTGCTGGGACGCGGCATGGATGGCGGTGTGGATGACTTCGTGCACCTGCTCTTCCACGTCACCCGGGCCGAAGTCACCCCGCACGGCGCTGAAACGCACCATGTCTTCGAACCGGCTTACACCGGGTTCACACAGCTGCGGAGGCAACCCGAGCAGGCGACCAAATTCGGTGTTGGCCACCCTCAGCCGGCCGTCGGCATCGATCACGCTGAGCGCACCCGGCAGGCTCTCGATGACGCTGGTGAGCAGCTCGTTGCTGCGCTCCATGGCTTCCGACAGTTGTTTGGCTTCGGTGACGTCCTGCAATGTGCCGAACAGACCGCGCGCCACGCCGTCGCGCATGTCCAGCTCTCCCACCGCACGCACCCAGATGGCGCGGCCCGAAGCGGTCACCAGCGGCAGCTCGACATCGAACGTCTCCCCGGATTCCAGCGTCTGCTTGAAGCCGGCTTCGATGATGGCCCGCGCGTCCGACGGGAAGTACGACAAGGCCTCCTTCATGGTCGGCTGGTGCCCAGGCTCGCGGTCGTGAAGGCGGAAGGTCTGATCGGTCCAGCGCATCTGCCGGGTGGCCAGGTCCATCGCCCAGCCGCCCACGCCCCCGATGCGCCCGGTGCGGTCCAGCAAGACCTGGCTCGACTGCAGCGCTTCGGCGCTCTGGCGGCGCTCGGTCACGTCACTCTCGATCGCCATGAATCCCATCAGCTCGCCGGTCTCGGACAGCAGCGGCTGAATCTCCAGCTCGATCCAGTACACCCGCCCGGTCTTGCCCCGGTTGAGCAGCTCGCCCTGGTAGGGTTCACCTTCGTCAAGCGCCATGCGCAGGCGCACCTGCTCGCCTTCGTCGGTGTCTGCGAACTGCAGAATGTCGATCAGCCTGAAGCCCATGCACTCGGCCGCGCTGAAACCTGTGATGCGTTCGAAACCTTCGTTCACCCAGGTAACGCGGCGTGCGGGGTCGGCAATCACCACGGCGTTGGAAGTGTGCCGCGCCACCAGCGCCAGCCGTTCAAGGTCAATCGTCATCGACCGCGCAAGGGCTTCGGCCCTCATGCGTGCGCGCGCCGACAGCGTGGCCATCCAGGCCAGCGCCAGCGTGAGCAGAATGCCCACACCGAACACGATGCGCGCCGGCAACTGCACCACCGATTGTTCAAACGCATGCGTGCTGCTGGCCTGCAGGGTGAACAGTTGTCCGTACACCTTGAAGCGCATCTGCTGGCTGTAAACCGCGTCCGGAGCCGGCCGGGGTTCGGTGGTTCGGGTGACGCCCTGGCCGCCGTCAATGGCGTGGTAGCCGGCGACCCAGTTGGCCGCCAACGGCTCGCCGTGGCCGGCATACAACTGGAACGTGATCAGGTTGTCGGTCACCCCGGTGAGGCCGGTCAGCACGTCGCGTGCGATCAGAGGAGCAAACAGAACGCCGAGCAGCCGGGCCGTGCGCTCTTCATCGGTGGCCGGCGCGACGCCTGCGGCATACACCGGCACAAACATCAGGAAGCCGGCCGTCTCCTCGCCATCGCGGGTGATGGGAAGCGGTGGGCTGAGCGTGTTGTCACCCGTGGCGATGGCGTATTCGATCGCCGCTCGCGCCTGGTCGTCGCGGCCCAGGTCGGTGCCCAGGACGCCGGGGTTCAGCTCCAGCGGCTCGATGTAGCGAACGACATACAGCGTTTCGTTGCGATTCGCCTGGTCGAACTGGCGCAACGTCAGTGCCGGTGCATCGGCGGCACGCAACTTTCGCAAGTAGGGGGGCAACCTGTCGCGCTGCACACGCTCCACGAACCCGAGACCCCGGTTGCCCGCAAACTCCTGACCCAGATCCATGGAGTCGACAAACGCCTTGAACTCCTGACGGTCCACCCGTTCGCTGGCCGCGTACGCGCCGCGCGCACCCTTGAGCGCATACAAGGGAGCGGAGAGCCGCTGCGTGACCTCGGTGGTGATCACCTCACTTTTGCGAGCGAACTCGGTCTGGGCATCGGCCTGCACACGCTGCGCCAGGGACCAGGCGCCCAGGGCACTGGCCGCAAGACCCAGGCACACGATGGCCACCGTCAGGCCGAAGCTGGCGAGCGCGCGCTGGCGAGGGGGCAGGTCTGGGTACATGGTTCAGGCTCACGAGGTACAGGACCTTGCAGTGTCTGACGGTGCTGGCCTCCCGATGCCTTGAACTGCGCCGCTGCGGTGCCGCTTTTCAAGGTTTGCCGCCGCGTGAAACCGAGCAACATCGGACCTCCCACACACCGGAGAACCCGTTGATGCAGCCCAAACCCGATGCCCCCCCCGAGCGACGACGGGTGCTGATCGTCGACGACGATCCGACCATGGTGCACGTGCTCGCACGCACGCTGATGGATTGCGCGCAGCTGTACTTTTCGGTGCGAGGCGAAGACGCGCTCAAGAAACTCGACGCGCACCAGCCCGACCTGATGCTGATCGACGTGGACATGCCCGACCTGAGTGGCTACGAGGTGATGCGGCGCATGCAGCAAAACCCGCGCACGCGAGACATCCAGGTGATCATGGTGACCTCACACACCGAGGAGAGCTACCGCCGCGAGGCCATGGACCTCGGCGCCGTGGACTTCTTCATCAAGCCCGTGAACCGGGCGGAAATTCGCGAGCGTGTGGACCAGCTGATCAACCAGGAGGTGGAGTCCATCGAGCTGAGCTTTTCGGCCCACGGCGACTTCACCAGCAAGACCGCAGCGGCCCCCGAAAGCCAAGGCAAGCTCCGAGACCGCTCCGCGCGGCCGGCCCAACAGGACTTCGCACCGACCGACATCCTTGAGCAGTTCACCACGCCCCTGCCCCTGCTGGACACACCGATGGGCCAGCCCAAGCGCGCGGCTGCGCCTGCTCCTCGTGTCACGAAGTCCGCGCAGAACGCCGACCGCATCACCTCGGAACTTTTCGAGCGCATGTCCGCCATCCTGGAGCAGACCGAATCGATCCGCCACACAGATCAGAAAAGCCTGACACCGGCGGTGTCCCACCGCATCGCACGCATCGAGGAAGAGTGCGCCGAGGTGATCCAGTTGCTGGTGACCCTGAGCGACGGCGGCTAGAGCAGAGACGCCATCCACCCGCGGGTTTTGCAGTTTCTGCAAATTTGATTTCCAGCCCGGGGGTTCATTCCTCGTTGTGATCGACATAGAGTGCGCCCACAAACGAGGAGACACACCATGGACGACGAGCTGAACGAGCAACTGCGCATCCGGCAGATGGTGGAGCGCTGGGCGGTGTGGCGCGACGCGGGCGACTGGCACCGTTTCGCCACCGTCTGGCATCCGCAGGGCGTGATGATGGCCACCTGGTTCCAGGGCCCTTTTGCCGACTTCATCCGCGTCACGCAAGAGGGCTGGGCCAAGGGCGTGAGCATCCTGCACTTCCTGGGCGGCTCGGCGATCGAGGTGGCGGGCGACCGCGCCATTGCACAGACCAAGATGACCATTTCCCAGCGCGGCATGGTCGAGGGTGAACACGGCCCGGTGCTGTGCGACGTCGTATGCACCGGCCGCTTCTACGACTTCGTGGTGAAGGTCGATGGCCAGTGGAAGCTGCTGCACCGCCAACCCATTTACGAGAAGGACCGCATCGACGCGGTCGACCCGGCCGCGCAGCTGTCACTCGACCAGCAGGCCCTGGCCGGCTTCCCCGAGGGCTACCGGCACCTCGCCTACATCCAGACCCGCATTGGCTACACGGTGAAGCTGGACATGCCCATGCTCAAGGGCGCCGAGGTGCAGGACTTGTACCGCCGGGGCGCTGCCTGGCTGGCCGGTGGGCCGCTGGAGCGGGAGATCAACCCCACTTGAATCACGCGCCAGCAGATCGGTTCACAACAAGACAGGAGACAGACATGCAAGACAACAACAGCCCATCATCCTCACGCCGCCACCTCGTCGCCGCCCTGCCCGCGGCCTGCCTGCTGAGCGTGTTCGCGCCCACTGCCTGGGCGCAGACCGACTACCCCTCGCGCGCACTGCGTGTGATCGTGCCGCAGCCGCCCGGTGGTGGTTTTGATTTCGTGGCGCGTGCGCTCGGCGAGCGCCTGGCCAAGCGGCTGGGCCAGCCGGTGGTGGTTGAAAACCGCACCGGCTCGGGCACGCTGATCGGTACCGACGCGGCCGCCAAGGCCGCACCCGACGGCTACACGCTGCTCACCGGTTCGGTGTCGAACATGGTGCTGAACATGGGCCTGTACAAAAACCTCACTTACGACAGCCTGCGCGACTTCGAGCCGGTGGGCCTGGCGGTGAGCTACAGCTACACGCTGATCGCGCGCGCCGACCTGCCGTTCAAAACCCTGGCCGAGGTGGTGGCGCACGCCAAGGCCAACCCCGGCAAGCTCACCTGCGCCTCGGCCGGCAACGGATCGGGCCAGCACGTGCTGGCCGCCGCGCTTTGGCAACTGGCCGGGGTGGAGATCACGCACATTCCCTACCGCGGTGCGCAGGCCGCGTACACCGATCTGCTCGGTGGCCGGGTCGACATGTTCTTCGACCTCACGCCCACCACGCGCGCGCACATTGAAACCGGCAAGGTGTTTCCGCTCGTGGTGTCGGGCACCGAGCGCAATGCGTTGCAGCCCACGGTGCCCACGATCAACGAAACCGGCGTCGCCAGGCTCGACCTGGAATCGTGGTTCGGCTTTCTCGCGCCGCGCGGCACTCCACCACAAGCCCTGCAGCGCCTGCGCACCGAGCTGGCCGCGGTGATCGCCGAGCCGGAACTGCGCGAGGTGTTTGCCAAGGCTGGCGGCAAGCCGATGACCATCAGCGTCGAACAAACGTCTGCCATGCTCAAGCGGGACGTGGACCGCTGGACCGCGCTGATCCGCGCGGCCAACATTTCACTCGACTGATTTTTTCAACCTCAGGACATTCCATGACCTTCAACGTCGTTGCCATCTCGGGCAGCCTTCGCAAGAGCTCCACCAACACCATGGCACTGCGCGCAGCGCAGCGGCTGGCACCCGAGGGCATGTCGATCGAGATCGTGGACATCGCCGACATTCCCTTCTACAACGACGATGTGCGCGCGGCCGGTGAACCCGCGTCGGTGACGGCGCTCAAGGCGAAGATCGCTGCCGCCGACGCGGTGCTGATCGCCACGCCCGAGTACAACTTCTCCATTCCCGGCGTGCTCAAGAACACGCTGGACTGGATGTCGCGCCCGCCCTCGCCGCCATTCGACGGCAAGCCGGTGGCCATTCTCGGCGCCAGCCCCGGCCCGGTGGGCACCGCCCGCGTGCAATACCACCTGCGCCAGGTGCTGGTGTTCCTCAACGCGTTCACGCTGAACAAGCCCGAGGTGTTCATCAACCACTCGGGCAGCAAGTTCAACGCCGAGGGCGAACTGACCGACGAAGCCACGGCCAGGTTCATCGGAGAGCAGCTGGTGGCATTGCGCACCCTGGCCGAGCGGGTGGCGCCACGCTGAACAAGGCCTGGGCGCGCGAAGCCCCCGCGACAGCGGAAACGGCATGGCCTGTTTAAGATCCCGGCGCACCCTACAACACCCGGAGACACCATGTTCGATACCGCGATCGCAGGCAGCCTGCCCAAACCGTCCTGGCTGGCAGAAACCGAAAAACTCTGGCCGCAATGGAAGACCCAGGGCCCCGAGTTGCAGCAGGCCAAGGCCGACGCCACCCTGCTCTGGATCAAGGCACAGGAAGACGCGGGCCTGGACGTGATCGGTGACGGCGAGCAGGCGCGCCAGCACTTCGTGCACGGCTTTGTGGAGCAGGTCGAGGGCATCGACTTCGAGCACAAGGTGACCATGGGCATCCGCAACAACCGCTACGACGCGCAGGTGCCGCAGGTGGTGGCCCCACTGCGTCTGAAGGGCCGCGTGCACGCGTTTGAAGCGCAGCTCGCACGCAAGCACACGAAGAAGAAACTCAAGTTCACCCTGCCCGGCCCCATGACCATCGTGGACACGGTGGCAGACCGTTTCTACGGCGACAAGGTGAAGATGGCCATGGCGTTTGCCGAGCTGCTCAACCAGGAAGCGCTGGCGCTGCAGGCCGATGGTGTGGACATCATCCAGTTCGACGAACCGGCCTTCAACGTCTACATGCAGGACGCGGCCGACTGGGGCGTGGCCGCGCTCGAAGTGGCCGCGCGCGGCCTCACCTGCACCACGGCCGTGCACATTTGTTACGGCTACGGCATCAAGGCCAACGTGGACTGGAAGCAGACGCTGGGCGAGGAGTGGCGCCAGTACGAGCAGGTGTTCCCAGCGCTGGCGAAAAGCAGCATCCAGCAGGTGAGCCTGGAGTGTTTCCATTCGCATGTGCCGCCTGAGCTGATGCAGCTGCTCGTGGGCAAGGACGTGATGGTGGGTGTGATCGACGTGGCCAGCGACGTGATCGAAACGCCGGAACAAGTGGCCGACACCATCGGGCTGGCGCTGAAATACGTGCCGAAAAACCACCTGATCGCCTGCACCAACTGCGGCCTGGCGCCGATGAGCCGCGAAGTCGCCATGGCCAAACTCGAAGCGCTGGCCCAGGGTGCTGCGCTGGCGCGTCAACGCTACAGCGTCTGACCATGCGCGCGCCCCTGCCTGCGGCCGACCTGGCCGACCTGGGTCTGAGCCCCGAGCGCATGCGCCACCTGGTCGGCGTCTTGCAGGCCGACGTGGACCGTGGCCGTCTGCCCGGCGCCGTGGTGGTGCTCGCGCGCCACGGCCGCATTGCGCTCATGGAGAGCATCGGCCGGCTCGACCCGAACCGCGATGCGCCCATGAGCCTGGATGCCGTGTTCCGCATCTACTCCATGACCAAGCCCATCGTCTCGGTGGCGGTGATGATGCTGATCGAACAAGGCCGCTTGAAGCTGGCCGACCCGGTGCACCAGCACCTGAGCGAGTACGCGCAGCAGCAACTGGCGGTGCAGACGCCCGATGGCATGACGCTGCGCCCGGTGCAGCGGGCAGCCACGGTGCAGGACCTGCTGCGCCACACCGCCGGCCTGACCTACGAGTTCCTGGGTGATTCGCCGGTGCAGCAACGCTACCGCGAAGAAAACATGGGATCACGCCAGCGCAGCAACGCCGAGTTCAGCCACGCACTCGCTGCCCTGCCGCTGATGTTCGAGCCCGGCAGCGTGTGGGCCTACAGCCGCGCCACCGACGTGCTGGGCCGCCTGGTGGAAGTGATCACCGGCCAGCCGCTGGGTGAACACCTGCAACAGGCGATCCTGGCGCCGCTGGGCATGACAGACACAGCCTTCGTCGTGCCCGAGGCCGTCCACGCGCGCATCGCCGAACCGTTCGCTCACGACCCCGACGGTGGCATCCCGATGCGCCTGATCGATCCGCGCGAAACGCCCACCATGCACAGCGGTGGCGGCGGGCTCATGTCCACCGCCGCCGACTACGCGCGTTTCCTGCAGTTCATGCTGAACAAGGGGCAACTCGGCGGCGTGCGGCTGCTGGGCCCGCGCACGGTGGACTTCATGACCGCCGACCACCTGGGGCCGATACGGGGCAACGACCCGTCGCTGCTGCCACCCGGCCACGGCTTCGGTCTGGGTTTTGCCGTGCGCACCAGCGCCGGCGAGGCACCCATGCCGGGCTCGGTGGGCACCTACCACTGGAGCGGCATCGGTGGCACCAGCTTCTTCGTCGACCCGACCGAGAACCTGTTCGGCATTTTCCTGGCCCAAGCCCCCAACCAGCGCGAGCACTACCGGGCGCTGTTTCGCACCATGGCTTATGCAGCGTTGGTGGACTGAGGCACTTTTGCCGGCGGCTGCCAGCGGAAGAACATTGGATACACCTTCTCCACCACGGGCCCATTGAAGTCCCAGGCCAGGCACTGGCCCAGGTGCACCGGCGGGCTGCCGTCGGCCGGTGGGGCGAACGAGGCCGAGCGGGTCTGGAACGCGGCGGTGGCCAGGTTGAACAGCAGCTCGCGCAGGTGCGTACAACCCTGGATGCCGCCGAGGTGGCGCTGGATGGTGTGGCGCCAGCCCTTGCCGAGCACCTCGCCCACCAGGCGTTGCATGGGTGCCATCGTTTCGGGGCACGGGCCGTGTGGGTGCGCGTCCATGGCCACCGAAATCTCGCGGATCACCATGGACTCATCGACCGTGACGCGGATGTGCATGTGGTGCACCGGCTCGCCCGCCTGCCAGCTGCGCTCGCCGTCGATCTTGAAGGTGTGGGGCTTGCTGTCGTGCAGCGTGCCCTCGATGTCCCAGAGACCGTCTTCGCGGTGAAAGCCGCGGTATTCGACGCGGCGGGTGTGCATGGGTGTGCGGGGCTGGGGT
>QBMB01000070.1:0-21378 GCA_003241965.1 Burkholderiales bacterium
CGGTACAGCCGCGCCCGGTGGTGGTGGCCGGAGCGGACGGCAACGAGATGGTGATTGCCTCGGGCCTGAAGCCGGGTGAGGAGGTGGTGGCCGCGGGTGTGCATGTGTTGTCGCCGGGGCAGAAGGTCACGCGCTTCGTTGGCGCGGCCACGAAGTGAGGCCGGCATGAGTTCGTCCGACTACACATCCGCCGACCAGTCTGCCAGCTGGGTCTCGCGCTTCAACCTCTCGCAATGGGCGCTGGACCACCAGGCCTTCACCCGTTACCTGATGATCGTCTTGATGGTGCTGGGCGTGGCGGCCTACTTCCAGCTCGGTCAGGACGAAGACCCGCCGTTCACCTTTCGCGCCATGGTCGTTCGTGCCTACTGGCCCGGCGCCACGGCCGAACAAGTGGCCGAGCAGGTGGCCGACCGCATCGAGAAGACGCTGCAGGAAGTGCCCTACGCGGACAAGATCCGCAGCTACTCCAAGCCTGGCGAAACGCTGGTGATCTTCCAGCTGAAGGACTCGTCTCCGGCCAAGGAAGTGCCGCAGATCTGGTACACGGCGCGCAAGAAGATCGGCGACATGCAGGCCACGCTGCCGCAGGGTGTGGTGGGGCCGTATTTCAACGACGAATTCGGCGACGTGTTCGGCGTGATCTTCGCGCTGCAGGGCGACGGTTTCTCGTACGCCGACAAGAAGCAGGTGGCCGACAACGTGCGCCAGCAACTGCTGCGTGTGCCCGATGTGAGCAAGGTCGAACTCTTCGGCGTGCAGGACGAAAAACTGTTCATCGAGATTTCGCAGAAGCGCCTGGCGGTGCTGGGGCTGAACCTGCAGCAGGTGTTTGACGCGCTGGGCCAGCAAAACGCGGTGGCCTCGGCCGGCGCGGTGCAGTCGCCGCAAGACGTCGTGCAGGTGCGTGTGGGCGGCGCGTTCAATTCGGTGGAGCAACTCAGCGCCATGCCGATCCGCGCGGCCAATGGCACGCAGATTCGCCTGGGTGACATTGCCGACATCCGCCTGGGTTATGTGGACCCACCGCAGGTGCTGGTGCGACACAACGGCAAGGACAGCATCGGCCTGGGCATTTCCATGGCCAAAGGCGGCGACATCATTGCGCTGGGCAAGGCACTCAAGACCACGGTGGCGGGTATCGAGGCCACGCTGCCCGCGGGGATGGTGCTGGCCCAGGTGCAAGACCAGCCGAGTGCCGTGACGAACTCGGTCAACGAGTTCGTGAAAGTACTGATCGAGGCGGTGGTGATTGTGCTGGCGGTGAGCTTTCTGGCGCTGGGCCTGCACAAGCGCGCTGGCAGCAAGGGGCTGCGCGGCTACACGCTGGACATCCGCCCCGGCCTGGTGGTGTTCATCACCATTCCGCTGGTGCTGGCCATGACCTTCCTGGCCATGAATTACTTCAAGATCGGTCTGCACAAGATTTCATTGGGTTCTCTCATCATCGCGTTGGGTCTGCTGGTGGACGACGCGATCATTGCGGTGGAGATGATGGTGCGCAAGCTCGAAGAGGGCTACAGCATGGTGCGCGCAGCCACCTTCACCTGGGAGGCCACGGCCATGCCCATGCTCACCGGCACGCTGATCACAGCCGCCGGTTTTCTGCCCATCGGCCTGGCCAACTCCACCACCGGTGAGTACACCTTTGCCATCTTCGCGGTAACGGTCATCGCGTTGTTGCTGTCGTGGGTGGTGGCCGTGTTCTTTGTGCCTTACCTGGGCGTTCGCCTGCTCAAGGTGAAACCCCATGAGGGCGCTCATGCTGGTGATGTGCATGAAGTGTTCGATGGTCCGTTCTACGTGCGTTTTCGCGCGCTGGTGGACTGGTGCGTGCAGCACCGCTGGATCACCATCGGCGCCACCGTGCTCACCTTCGTGCTGGGTATCGTCGGCATGGGTCAGGTGCAGCAGCAGTTCTTTCCGGATTCCAGCCGACCCGAAATTCTGGTGGACGTGTGGCTGCCCGAAGGCAGCAGCATCAGGGCCATGGACGAAGTGACCAAGCGCCTGGAAGCGCGCATGACGGCGGAAGAGGGCGTGAAGAGTGTGAGCACCTGGATCGGCTCCGGCGTGCCGCGTTTCTATTTGCCGCTGGACCAGATTTTTCCGCAGACCAACGTGTCGCAGATGATCGTGTTGCCGCAAGACCTGAAGACCCGCGAGCGCCTGCGCAAGGCCTTGCCTGCATTGCTGGCGACCGAGTTTCCCGAGCTGCGCGGCCGCGTGAAGCTGCTACCCAACGGCCCACCCGTGCCGTATCCGGTCCAGTTCCGCGTGGTCGGCACCGATCCGACGCAGCTGCGCACGCTGGCTGACGAGGTGAAGGTGGCCATGCGCGAGAACGCCAACATGCGCGGCGTGAACGACAACTGGAACGAATCGGTCAAACGTTTGCGGCTGGAGGTGGACCAGGCCAAGGCGCGCGCACTCGGCGTGTCCAGCCAGTCGATCGCGCAAGCCGCCCGCACTCTGCTCACCGGCAGCAACGTGGGCCAGTACCGCGACGGGGACAAGTTGATCGACATCGTGCTGCGCCAGCCGCTGGACGAGCGCGATGCCATCACCGATCTGGCCAACGCCTACCTGCCCACCAGCAGCGGGCAGAGCATTCCCTTGCTGCAGATTGCCAAGCCGGTGTTTGGCTGGGAGGCCGGTGTGCTGTGGCGTGAAAACCGCGACTACGCCATCACGGTGCAGGGTGACGTGGTGGAGGGTTTGCAGGGCGCCACCGTCACGGCCGAGCTGCAACCGGTGCTCAAGAAGATCAGCGACGGCTGGGCAGCGCGAGGGCTGGCCGACTACCGCATCGAGGTGGCGGGCGCCGTGGCCGAGAGCAGCAAGGGCTCGTCGTCGATCGCGGTGGGCATTCCGCTCATGCTGTTCATCACCTTCACCTTGCTCATGCTGCAACTGCAGAGCTTCAGCCGCTCGGTGCTGGTGTTCCTCACTGGCCCACTGGGCGTGGCGGGTGTGGCCGCTGCGCTGCTGTTGCTCAACCGGCCGTTCGGCTTCGTGGCGCTGTTGGGCGTGATTGCGCTCATGGGCATGATCCAGCGCAACTCTGTGATCCTGATCGACCAGATCGAGCAGGACCGCGCACGCGGCGTGCCGGCCTGGGACGCGGTGGTCGAGTCGGCCGTGCGACGCATGCGCCCCATCGTGCTCACAGCGGCGGCGGCGGTTCTGGCGATGATTCCCTTGTCGCGCAGCGTGTTCTGGGGACCGATGGCGGTGGCGATCATGGGCGGGCTTGTCGTTGCGACGGTGTTGACCCTGTTGGCGTTGCCTGCAATGTACGCGGCCTGGTTCCGCGTGAAGAGAGAGCCTCTCCCCCTGTGAGCGAGGCGCCTGATGCCCTCGGTTCACAACCCGACCTGCCAAGAGGGCACATGGGCAAAGGCTACAATCGAGGGTTGCCGTGAAGAGGACAAGGCGTGGCGCAGACCCCATCTGCGCCGGGCTGGAAACTCCAACCAGGCGCGCGGGTGGCGAAATTGGTAGACGCACCAGGTTTAGGTCCTGACGCCAGCAATGGTGTGGGGGTTCGAGTCCCCCCCCGCGCACCACCACAGACACATGCATCCCCCGGTTCGTCCAGGCAGGCTGGCCGACCCGCAATTTTTTGGGCATCACCCTTTTGGAGAGAACCATGACCGTGACCGTTGAAACCCTGGAAAAGCTCGAGCGCAAGATCACGCTGTCGTTGCCGGCCACCGTGATCCAGAACGAAGTGGCGAACCGCCTCAAGCGCATGGCGCGCGATGTAAAGATGGACGGTTTTCGTCCGGGCAAGGTGCCCATGAACGTGGTCGCCCAGCGCTACGGTTATTCGGTTCACTACGAAGTGATGAACGACAAGGTCGGTGAGGCTTTCGCCACCGCCGCCAACGAAGCGCAGCTGCGTGTTGCCGGCCAGCCCAAGATCACCGAAAAAGAAGGCGCGCCCGAGGGCGAGCTGACCTTCGACGCCGTGTTCGAGGTCTACCCCGAAGTCAAGATCGGCGACCTGACCACCGCCACGGTGGACAAGGTCTCGGCCGAGGTCGACGCCGCCGCCATTGACCGCACGCTGGACATCCTGCGCAAGCAGCGCCGCACCTTTGCGCAACGCGCGCAGGACCAGGCAGCCCAGGATGGCGACCGCGCCACCATCGACTTCGCAGGCAAGATTGACGGCGAGCCGTTCGAAGGCGGCAAGGCCGAAGCCTTCCAGTTCATCGTGGGCGATGGCCAGATGCTCAAGGAATTCGAAAACGCCGTGCGTGGCATGAAGCAAGGCGAGAGCAAGACCTTCCCGCTGGCTTTCCCCGAGGATTACCACGGCAAGGACGTCGCTGGCAAAACTGCCGACTTCCTGGTCACGGTGAACAAACTCGAAGCCGCTCACCTGCCCGAAGTGGACGAGGCTCTGGCCAAGTCGCTCGGCATTGCCGACGGCACGGTCGAAGGCCTGCGCGCCGACATCCAGAAAAATCTGGAGCGCGAAGTCAAGTTCCGACTGCAGTCGCGCAACAAGCAGTCCGTGATGGACGCGCTGATCGCTGCGTCCGAGCTGGACCTGCCCAAGTCGGTGGTGCAGTCCGAGCTCGACCGTCTGGTCGAGGGCGCGCGCGCCGACCTCAAGCAGCGTGGTGTGAAGGACGCCGAGAAGGCGC
Source organism: Burkholderiales bacterium (assembly GCA_003241965.1). GTDB lineage: Bacteria > Pseudomonadota > Gammaproteobacteria > Burkholderiales > Burkholderiaceae_C > Hydrogenophaga. Next base: position 4,659 of record QBMB01000070.1, read on the forward strand.
CGATCCCTGAAGAGCTGTTCCGCCCGCAGGCCGAGCGCCGCGTGCGCCTGGGTCTGGTGGTTGCCGAACTGGTGCGCGCCAACGAGCTGCACGCCAAGCCAGAGCAGATCAAGTCCCACATTGAAGAGCTGGCAGCCTCCTACGAGAAGCCCGCCGACGTGGTGCGCTGGTACCAGGGCGACAACCGCCGCATGGCTGAAGTTGAAGCCATCGTGATCGAGAACAACGTGACCGAGTTCGTGCTGTCCAAGGCGCAGATCACCGACAAGGCGGTCAGTTTCGACGAGCTCATGGCGCAAAACTGATCGGCCTGGCTGACAGAAACGCAAAGGGCGGAGCGATCCGCCCTTTTTTTTGCCGGTTTGAACCCCACGTGCTGACCACTGAGCCCTCCCATCGCCTCAGTGGCCATCGCCCTTGTGTGAATGCGGCCACAGTGGGTTGGTTACAGTAGTGACACGGCAATGCATCAACACATGGAGAAACGCATGAGCGCAATGGATATTCAAGGCTTGGGCATGGTGCCCATGGTGATCGAAACCTCGGGTCGCGGTGAACGCGCCTACGACATCTATTCGCGTCTGCTCAAGGAGCGCGTGATTTTTCTGGTGGGCGAGGTCAACGACCATTCCGCCAATCTGGTGGTGGCGCAGCTGCTGTTCCTGGAAAGCGAAAATCCTGACAAGGACATTTCGTTCTACATCAACTCGCCTGGTGGGTCGGTGAGTGCAGGCATGGCGGTGTTCGACACCATGAACTTCATCAAACCCGATGTGTCCACCCTGTGCTGCGGCTTTGCAGCCAGCATGGGCGCATTCCTTCTGGCGGCCGGTGCCAAAGGCAAGCGATTCTCGCTGCCCAACTCCAAGATCATGATCCACCAGCCCTCGGGCGGCAGCCGTGGTCAGGCCACCGAGATCGAAATCCAGGCCCGCGAGATCCTCAAGACCCGCGAGCAGCTCAACAAGATCCTGGCCGAACGCACGGGCCAGCCTCTGGAGCGCATTGCGCGCGATACCGAACGCGACTACTACATGTCTGCGGCCGAGTCGGCCGAGTACGGTCTGATCGACAAAGTGATCGACAAACGACCGAGCACGAACTGATTCCGCGCGTGCGGCGAAAAGCGGGAGACAGTGCCAATTAAGGCGCTTTTCCCGGGTTTGGCACCCGCAAGGCTTGCTCTATCATTGTTCTTACTGTTCCAACTGACCTTCCCCTATGGCCGACAAAAAAGCCGCCTCCAGCGAAAAAGCGCTCTACTGCTCCTTCTGTGGCAAGAGCCAGCATGAGGTCAAGAAGCTCATAGCCGGCCCGTCGGTGTTCATCTGCGACGAATGCATCGACCTGTGCAACGACATCATCCGTGACGAGTTGCCAGGTCTGGAATCGGTCAAGGCGTCCGGCGAAGACGTGCCCACGCCCTCCGACCTGAAGTCCAACCTCGACAACTACGTGATCGGCCAGCAGGGCGCCAAGCGTGCATTGGCCGTGGCTGTTTACAACCACTACAAGCGCCTGCGCCACAAACAGACGGCTCGCAAGGACGATGTGGAGCTGGCCAAGAGCAACATCCTGCTGATCGGCCCAACGGGCTCCGGCAAGACGCTGCTGGCGCAGACCATGGCGCGCATGCTCAACGTGCCCTTCGTGATGGCCGATGCCACCACGCTGACCGAAGCGGGCTACGTGGGCGAAGACGTGGAAAACATCGTCGCCAAGTTGCTGCAGAGCTGCAACTACGACGTGGAGCGCGCTCAGCAGGGCATCGTCTACATCGACGAGATCGACAAGATCACGCGCAAGTCCGACAACCCGTCCATCACCCGCGACGTGTCGGGCGAAGGTGTGCAGCAAGCGCTGCTCAAGCTCATCGAAGGAACCATGGCCTCGGTGCCGCCGCAAGGCGGGCGCAAGCACCCCAACCAGGACTTCCTGCAGGTCGACACGACCAACATCCTGTTCATCTGCGGTGGCGCGTTCGCCGGGCTGGAAAAGATCATCGAGAACCGCACCGAAGCGTCTGGTATCGGCTTCGGTGCCACGGTGAAGAGCAAGAAGCAGCGCAGCCTGACCGAAGCGTTCAAGGAAATCGAACCCGAAGACCTGATCAAGTTCGGCCTGATTCCCGAGCTGGTGGGCCGTGTGCCTGTGATTGCCGCGCTCACGGAACTCAGCGAAGACGCTTTGGTCGAAATTCTCACCGAGCCCAAGAATGCGGTGGTCAAGCAGTTCGCGCGCTTGCTCGCCATGGAAGGTGCCGAGCTGGAAGTGCGTCCCGCAGCCCTCAAGGCCATCGCCCGCAAGGCGCTGGCCCGCAAGACCGGTGCACGCGGCCTGCGATCGATCCTGGAAAACGCGCTGATCGACACCATGTTCGAGCTACCCAGCATGAACAACGTCGAAAAAGTGGTGGTGGACGAATCCACCATCGACGAAAACAAGCCACCTTTGCTGGTTTACCGCGAGGCGGCCAAGCAGGCCTGAATGGGCCTGTCATGGGTGCTCCACGCAGCACCCCTTAGCGATGCGTCCGGTTGATATCGCCCGCACCAACCCAGTTACCCGTTTTAGTCGAGGTTGAAATGTCCGGACAAACCCCTCTCCCAAGCTCTCCAGTGGACCTGCCCTTGCTGCCGCTGCGCGACGTGGTGGTCTTCCCGCACATGGTGATTCCGCTCTTCGTGGGACGCCCCAAGAGCATCAAGGCACTCGAGTCCGCCATGGAATCCGAGCGTCGCATCATGCTGGTGGCGCAAAAGGCCGCGGCCAAGGACGAGCCGTCGACCGACGACATGTTCGAGATGGGTTGCGTGGCCACCATCTTGCAGATGCTCAAGCTGCCCGACGGCACGGTGAAGGTGCTGGTCGAAGGTGTGCAGCGCGCCAAGGTGTTGGCCATTCGCGATGGTGAGAGCCATTTCATTGCCACCGTGAGCCCGGTTGATGCGGCGGTCGAGCGTGCCGACACGCAGTCCAACGAACTGGAAGCCCTGCGCCGCGCCGTGATGCAGCAGTTCGACCAGTACGTCAAACTCAACAAGAAGATTCCGTCGGAAATTCTCACCTCGATCTCCAGCATCGACGATCCAGGCCGCCTGGCCGACACGATTGCTGCGCACCTGCCGCTCAAGCTCGAATCCAAGCAAGTTGTGCTGGACCTCGACCCGGTCAACAAACGCCTGGAGAACCTGTTCGAGCAGCTAGAGCGTGAAGTCGACATCCTCAACGTTGACAAAAAGATCCGTGGCCGCGTCAAGCGACAGATGGAGAAGAACCAGCGCGACTTCTACCTGAACGAGCAGGTCAAGGCGATCCAGAAGGAACTCGGTGAAGGCGAAGAGGGCGCCGACATCGAAGAGATCGAGAAGAAGATCAAGGCCGCCAAGATGCCCGCCGAGGCGCGCAAGAAGGCCGACGCCGAGTTCAAGAAGCTCAAGCTGATGTCGCCCATGTCGGCGGAAGCCACCGTGGTGCGCAACTACATCGACGCTTTGGTGGCGTTGCCCTGGAGCAAGCGGACCAAGATCAAGCACGACCTGGCGCACGCCGAGGCTGTACTCAACGAAGACCACTACGGGCTTGAAAAAGTCAAGGACCGCATCCTTGAGTATCTTGCTGTGCAACAGCGCGTGGAGAAAGTCAAGGCGCCCATCCTGTGTCTGGTGGGCCCTCCCGGCGTGGGCAAGACCTCGCTGGGGCAGTCGGTGGCCAAGGCCACCGGGCGCAAGTACGTGCGCATGGCCCTGGGCGGCATGCGCGACGAGGCCGAGATCCGTGGTCACCGTCGCACCTACATCGGCGCCATGCCAGGCAAGGTGCTGCAGAGCCTGACCAAGGTCGGCACGCGCAACCCGCTCTTCCTGCTCGACGAGATCGACAAGCTGGGCACCGATTTCCGCGGTGACCCCTCAAGCGCGTTGCTGGAGGTGCTGGACCCGGAGCAGAACCACACCTTCGGCGATCACTACGTTGAAGTCGACTTCGACCTGTCCGACGTGATGTTCGTGGCGACCTCGAACTCGATGAACATTCCGCCGGCCCTGCTGGACCGCATGGAAGTGATCCGTCTCTCGGGCTACACCGAAGAGGAAAAGACCAACATCGCCATGCGTTACCTGCTGCCCAAGCAGCTCAAGAACAACGGCCTGCAAGAGGGTGAACTTGAGGTGAAGGAAGAGGCCGTGCGCGACATCGTGCGCTATTACACCCGCGAAGCCGGTGTGCGTTCGCTGGAACGAGAGCTCTCCAAGATCTGCCGCAAGGTGGTCAAGGGTCTGCTGCTCAAGAAGTACACGCCCACCGTGGTCGTGGACGCCGGGAACCTCAACGACTTCCTGGGTGTGCGCAAGTACAGCTATGGCCGTGCCGAGGCACAGAACCAGGTCGGTCAGGTGGTCGGTCTGGCATGGACCGAAGTGGGTGGCGATCTGCTGACCATTGAAGTGGCCATCATGCCGGGCAAGGGCATCATCACCCGCACCGGTTCGCTGGGCGACGTGATGAAGGAGTCGGTGGAGGCTGCCCGCACCGTGGTGCGCAGCCGCGCCCGCATGTTGGGCATCAAGGACGAACAGTTCGACAAGCGCGACATCCACATCCACGTGCCCGATGGCGCCACGCCCAAGGACGGTCCGAGCGCTGGTGCTGCCATGACCACGGCCCTGGTATCGGCCATCACCGGCATCCCTGTGCGGGCCGACGTGGCCATGACGGGTGAGATCACCTTGCGGGGTGAAGTCACGGCCATTGGCGGTTTGAAAGAGAAGCTGCTGGCTGCGCTGCGCGGCGGCATCAAGACCGTGATCATTCCGGAAGAAAACGTCAAGGACCTGGCCGACATCCCGGACAACGTGAAGCAAGGTCTGGAGATCGTGCCGGTGAAATGGATCGACAAGGTGTTGGCCATTGCACTCGAACGCCAGCCTGTACCTTTGACCGAAGAAGAAGTGGCGGCGCAGATTGCCGCGGCCTCCACGCGCACGCCTACGCCCGGGCAGGACGCGGTCAAACATTGATCAAAAAATTTGAAGGGGCTTGAAAGAGGCCTGATTTCTGATGTAGAATTTCGGTTTCCGGCAGACAAGCGGAACAGCAGATAAAAATGCTGAAAATGCGGGAATAGCTCAGTTGGTAGAGCGCAACCTTGCCAAGGTTGAGGTCGCGAGTTCGAGTCTCGTTTCCCGCTCCAGATTCAAAAAGGGAAGCTTTGCTTCCCTTTTTTGTAGCCTTTTCAGATCGGTGCCGTCGGTGCCGACACTGATGGCGCGATAGCAAAGCGGTTATGCCCCGGATTGCAAATCCGGTTAGTCCGGTTCGACTCCGGATCGCGCCTCCAGATCTCACGCAACCCCGCCAACTAGAACGTTGCCGGGGTTGTTTCATTTGAGCCGTTTGGCGCTTGCGGTGGGCTGGTCTCCAGGGGGGTTCCACCTGCGACAATCCCTCTTCAGCCTCGATGGTGAAATTGGTAGACACAGCGGACTTAAAATCCGCCGCCATCCCGAAAGGGAGCGTACCGGTTCGACCCCGGTTCGAGGCACCAGGACTAGGTTTTTTCCGGTTTCGCCGGTACAGTGAGTTTTCATGACCCGATACAACGCGCCCTTCGAAATCCACGTGCACGGCGACGTGCCTTTGCGCGAGGATGTGGTTTATGCGCAGATCCAGGATGCCCTCAAACCCGTGTGGGCGTATGCCGGTGCCAAGTCGTTGGCTGCGGCTGCCGAGAGCAGCTACGAGGACGAGCCAGGCATCCGTTTTGACGCGGAAACCCACGTGCTTCAGATCTGCTGGACTGTGCCCGGCGATGAGGACTTTCGCCAGGTGATCGAAGAGGCCTGCATGGGGCTCAACGACATTGCATCCACCGGCGCGCCGCTGGAGGTGTCGTTCTACGACGCCGAGTTCGACGAGGAAGACGAGTCCTCCGAGGAAGAGGCGCGTGATGACTTCCTGATGTGTTTTGTGGGCCCCACGCCCGCCGCCATCATGCAAGTGCAGCGTGACTTGCTGGTGCAGGACGTGCTGCATGTCATGGAGCGCCATTTCGATGCCGCCGAACTCGGTGATGTGGTCGGCTCGATCGACAAGCTGTTCACCCAGCGCTTTGACGCCCTGGTGAGCTCCATGCAGCTGGGCAAGCCACCGCGCGGCTACGGTGGTCCCTCGGGCCATGGTGGCCCGCGCAAGCCGCGTCATCTGCACTGATCTGCGGGCGGGTGCGGCGGCCTGACACCCGCAGGCCCTAGACTGCGCTGCAGGGCGGGATCCTCAACCCGCCGCCTGGAGCGCCCATGTCCCTCTTTTCCACCGATGCCCTGAACCCTGGCGTGCGCAAGCGCGAGGTGTTTGGCTGGGCGATGTTCGACTTCGCCAACTCGGGCTACACCACGGTGGTGCTGACCGCCGTGTTTGCAGCCTACTTCGTGGGTGCAGTGGCCGATGGTGCCGATTGGGCCGCGTTTGCCTGGACGGCAGCCTTGAGCGTGTCGCACCTGATCGTGATGCTGACCATTCCGGCGATGGGGGCCTGGGCCGATCAACACGCGGCCAAGAAGCGGCTCCTGATGTTCACGACCGTGGGCTGCGTGCTCGCCACGGCGGCACTGGCCCTGGTGGGCCCCGGGGCGGTGGTGCTGGGCATGCTGCTCATCGTGGTGTCCAACGTGTTTTTCGCCTGGGGCGAGTCGCTGGTGGCGGCTTTCCTGCCCGAGCTGGCCAAGCCTTCGGCGATGGGCCGTGTGAGCGGCTGGGGTTGGAGCCTGGGCTACTGCGGTGGCATGCTGGCGCTGGGTTTGAGCTTGGCCTATGTGTTGTGGGCCCAGGCGCAGGGGCAGAAGGCCGCGCAGTTCGTGCCGGTGACGATGGTGATCACGGCGGTGGTGTTTGCACTGGCATCGCTGTTCACATTGGTGCTCTTGCGTGAGCGCGCAAGGCCTCAGGCCAGCCTCAGCACGGGGTCGGCCTGGCGCCAGTCGTACAGCCAGTTGCGCAACACATTCCAGCAAGCGCGGCGCTACCAGGACTTCATGTGGCTGCTCGCTTGCGCCACGGCGTACCAGGGTGGTGTGGCGGTGGCGATCACGCTCGCGGCCATCTACGCCGAGCAGGTGATCGGCTTCGTGCAGCAGGAAACCATGGTGCTGATTTTCGTGCTCAACATCGCCGCCATGGTGGGTGCGTTCGCCTTTGGCTACTGGCAGGACCGCCTGGGCCACAAGCTGGCGCTGGGCATCACGCTGGTGGGCTGGGTGGCCACCTGCATCATCGCGGCCATCACCACCACCAAGGGTGGCTTCTGGTATGCGGCGGCCATCGCGGGCGTGTGCATGGGGTCGAGCCAGTCGTCGGGCCGAGCCATGGCCGGCATGCTGGCGCCACCGGCGCAACTCGCCGAGTTCTTCGGCCTGTGGACCTTTGCCACCCGGGTGGCCAGCATCATCGGGCCGCTGAGCTACGGCGCCATCACCTGGATCACCGGGGGCAATCAGCGCCTGGCCATCGGCTCCACGGCCGTGCTGTTCGTCATCGGGCTGCTGCTGCTGATTCCGGTGAACATGAAGCGTGGCCGCGAGGCTGCGCTTCGGTAGCGCCGCGGGTTCAGGCCACCAGCTTCCCGGCCTGGGTCTGAAGGCCGAGCCAGCGGCTCGCGGCGAGCGAGAGCGCGGCGGGATCGCCGGTCGACAGCAGCTCGGGCGCCACGGCGGCCAGTCCCGATTCAACCGGCTTCAACACATCGCGTGTGCGGCGTGCCACGGCCTCGCCGGTGTCGACCAGGGCCACGTCCGGCCCCAGCAGCTGTGCCAGCGCATCGGCGGCAAAGGGGTAGTGCGTGCAGCCCAGCACCACGGTGTCCATGTCACCGGGAGCGTCTTCGCGCAACGCGGCCACATACCGCTCGCAGAGGGCTTGTTGGGCTGGCAGGTCGTCGCGCTCGATGGCGTCGGCCAGGCCGTCGCAAGGCTGGCAGATGAAGTTCACCGGGCTGGAGGCTGTGTTTTCCAGTTGCGTGCGCAGGCGCGCGAAACGCTCGCTGTTGAGCGTGCCGCGCGTGGCCAGCACGCCGATGTGGCGTGTGTGGCTCATGGCCGCCGCAGGCTTGAGCGCGGGCTCCACGCCCACGATGGGCAGATCGGGGTGGGCGGCGCGCAGGCTGTCGATGGCGAGCGCGGTGGCTGTGTTGCAGGCGACCACCAGCGCGTCGATGTGGTGGGTGCGGCGCAGCCAGGCGGTGATGCGTTCGGATCGGTCGGTGATTTCGGCGACCGTGCGCTCACCGTAGGGCGCCCAGGCGCTGTCGGCCACATACACGAAGCGCACCCCGGGCAACTCGGCCAGCAGGGCGCGCAGCACGCTCAGGCCACCGACCCCGCTGTCGAACACACCGACGGTTTTCAAGCGGCGGCGACGCTGATGCCTTTGAACTCACCCGTGGCGATGCGCTGCTTCCACTCGGCTGGGCCGGTGATGTGCGCGCTGGTGCCGCCCGAGTCCACCGCCACCGTCACCGGCATGTCGACCACGTCGAACTCGTAGATGGCTTCCATGCCCAGGTCTTCGAAGCCCACCACCTTGGCGTGCTTGATGGCCTTGGACACGAGGTAGGCGGCGCCGCCCACGGCCATGAGGTAGGCGCTCTTGTGTTGTTTGATGGATTCGATGGCGACCGGGCCGCGTTCGGCCTTGCCGATCATGGCGATCAGGCCGGTTTGCTCCAGCATCATGTCGGTGAAGCCGTCCATGCGCGTGGCGGTGGTGGGGCCGGCGGGACCCACGGCTTCGTCGCGCACCGGATCGACCGGGCCCACGTAGTAAATGACGCGGTTGGTGAAGTCCACCGGCAGCTGCTCGCCTTGGGCCAGCATGGTCTGGATGCGCTTGTGCGCGGCGTCGCGGCCGGTGAGCATCTTGCCGTTGAGCAGCAGGGTCTGACCGGGCTTCCAGCTGGCCACCTCGGCCTTGGTGAGCGTGTTCAGGTTCACGCGCTGGCTCTTTTGCGTGTCGGGCACCCAGTTCACGTTGGGCCACAGGTCCAGGCTGGGCGCTTCCAGGTACACCGGGCCGCTGCCGTCGAGCACAAAGTGCGCGTGGCGCGTGGCGGCGCAGTTGGGGATCATGGCCACCGGCTTGCTGGCCGCGTGTGTGGGGTACATCTTGATCTTGATGTCGAGCACGGTGGTGAGGCCACCCAGGCCCTGCGCGCCGATGCCCAGCGCGTTGACCTTGTCGAACAGTTCCAGGCGCAGCGTTTCCACCTGGCTGAGCTTCTCGCCCTTGGACGCCTTGGCCTGCAGCTCGTACATGTCGATGTCGTCCATCAGGCTTTCTTTGGCCATCAGCACGGCTTTCTCTGCGGTGCCTCCGATGCCGATGCCCAGCATGCCCGGCGGGCACCAGCCGGCGCCCATGGTGGGCACGGTTTTCATGACCCAGTCGACCACCGAGTCGCCCGGGTTGAGCATGATCATCTTGCTTTTGTTTTCGCTGCCGCCGCCTTTGGCGGCCACGGTCACTTCCACCGTGTCCCCGGGCACGAGCTCGGTGAAGATCACCGCGGGTGTGTTGTCCTTGGTGTTCTTGCGTGCGAACTGCGGGTCGGCCACGACCGAGGCGCGCAGCTGGTTGTCGGGGTGGTTGTAGCCCCGGCGAACGCCTTCGTTGATGGCGTCTTCCAGGCTGCCGGTGAAGCCGTCGAGCTTCACGTTCATGCCGACCTTGATGAACACGTTGACGATGCCGGTGTCCTGGCAGATCGGGCGGTGACCGATGGCGCTCATCTTGCTGTTGGTCAGGATCTGCGCAATGGCGTCCTTGGCCGCAGCGCTTTGTTCGCGCTCGTAAGCGCGGGCCAGGTGGGCGATGAAGTCGGCCGGGTGGTAGTAGCTGATGTACTGCAGGGCGGCGGCTACGGATTCGATCAGGTCGTTCTGGCGGATGCTCGTGGTCATGGCGATGGGGCAGTCAAGGTGGACGGGAAGCGTCCATTTTGACAGAGCGCCCCCTCGGCGTGTCCCGAGCTCAAGGCCAGTTGAATGTCAGCGTCGCGTGCACCCTGGGCTTGCGGACATCAGATTCGTTGGTGTTGTTGCGCAGGGGCCAGCCCAGCGTGAGTCGGCCCTGCACGCGCGGTCCCCATTCGGCCGCCAGGCCCACGCCCGCGCTGGTCAGGAAGTCGTTGCGTGTCACGTCGTCCAACGGGCTGGGGCGAAAGGGAAACGCGCCCCCGTGATCGAAGAAGACCAGACCGCTCAGGTAGGGCACGCCGGTCTGGCTTCCATCGGGCTGGTGCAGCATCTGGCGCAGCTCGGCGCTCAGCAAATAGCCGCTGCGCCCGGTGAGCACACCTTCCGAGTAACCGCGCACGCTGGCGCTGCCACCGAGCTGGAATTGTTCGGACGAGGGCAGCAGGTCGGTGGGGCTGTATTGCAGGCCGCTGCGCAGCAGCAGCTGCGTGCCGGGCGATAGGGACGCCAGCCACGCGGTGTTGGCGCGCAAGACGGTGAACCGGGCGTCACCGCCGAACTCCTTGAGGCCCTGGCTGAGGTTGACGTCCAGCGTGCGGTTGCTGCTCTCGCCGAAGTGGTCGGCACTCAGGCCCATCGTCAGCACGGTCAGATCGGTCTTTTGCTGGAGGATGCCGCCAAAGGTGCTGCGGCTGGTCTTGTCCGAGACCCGCACATAACCGCGCCACAGGCGCTGCCCGTCCACCAGAAACGGGCGGCTCAGGCCCAGCGCGAGGGCACTCGACGTGCCCCCGATGTCCAGCGGGACGAACCCGCCGGCGATGACCTTGATGCGGTCGCTGCTGTAGCTGACGTCCAGCCGCAAGTCGTCGACGTTCAGCGGCATGGCGTAGGACACCAGCAGGCTCTGGCTGCCCTGTGCACCCACGGCGGCCAGTTGCAGGGTATCGTCGCGCCCGCCCAGGCCGTTCCACTGTGCGAGCAGGCCCATGCGCAGGGTGCCCACGGTGCTGCGCCCGGCGTTGTCGGTGAAGAGAGAAAAGCGGTAGGGCTGCGGCTCCTGCGACAGCAGTTCCACGTCGGTGGTGCCGGTGCTCTGGCCGGGTCGCACGCTGGCGCGCAGCTGGGCCTGGTGCAGGCGGTTGAACCGCACCAGATCCACTTCGAGTTCCGGCACCGAGAGCAGGTCGCCTTCCTGCAGGCGCAGGCGCTCGCGCACGAAGGCGGGCGCCACCTGGTTTTCGGACTGGACCAGCACCTGACCCACTCTCGCCTCGACGAGGCGGATGCGCACCACACCATCGCGGATGTCCTGCGGCGGCAGCACCGCGCGCGCCGTGGGCATCTGGCGCTGGTCGTACAACTGGTTCACGGCGGCCACCGCCTCGAACAGGTCGTCCAGGCTCAGCGTGCGGTTCGTGAACGGCGCGAGCGCGGCCTGGATGGCGGCCGCGTCCAGAATGGCCGAGGGCTCGACCTCGAAGCGCTGCACCGGGATGTTGCGCACCCGCGAGGCTGCGCTGGGTGGCGGTGCGGCGGGCAGGTCGATGCTGGGTGCGGCGGGGCGCTGCTGGAGCCGCTGCTCTTGGCGCAGGCGGTCCAGCTGCTCGCGCTCGAGCCGCTGCACCGCGCCGAGTTCGGCCTCGGCGGTCTGCGCCCAGGCCGCCGTCCCGGCCATACACAGACCCACTGCCAGAGAAATGCTTGCAAAGCGTTGATGTCGGGTCACAGGTCGCGGTCCAGTCCGTTGAGATTGATATCGATCAGTTCGCTGTCGCGCACGAACCGGCGGGGCTGGTAACCGTCCCGCTGGGATGGCACGAAGCGTGTGCCCAGCAATCCGGCGCCCACCGTGAGTTCGGCGCTGCCGGGCGGTGTGCCGTAGACCAGGCGACGCAGGTCGTAGTTGATGAGGTAGTCGCTGAAAACGACCTCGGTGGGCGAAAGCGTCAGGAAGAAGTCACCGTCCAGCGTGAAGCCGCGCACCGTGGTGCCCAGGGGCGCTGGCGCGCGGTCCTGCTTGTCGATGCGCACGTTGAAGAACGGCGTGGTGAAGGTGACCGCGTCGCCCACGTAGCCGGCGGGCACGCTGAGCGTGGGCGCGTCGGTATTCACCTGCGCGTTGCCCACCACGAAGGTGTTCAGCTGCAAGTCGCCCGCGCCGCGCACGTCCAGCTTCACGTTCTGTGCGGTGGTGCCACCGATGCCGGAGACATGAACCACCGCGGCCGCGCCCGGCACCAGGGTGTTCAGGTTGACGTTCATCAGGCGGCCCTGCAGGTGCAGCGGTCCGTTGGCGGCCACACGGATGGCCTCGGTGGTGCCGATCGCGTCCGGTGCGGTGAGGCGCACCTCGCCGCCGGCGCGGATCTCGGGGCCAGTGCCACCGGTGCGCGTGATGCTGCCAGTGCCGTCGGCCCCGGCGCGCAGGACCGCATCACCGTCGGTGCGAATCTGTCCACCCTCGAAGTGGATGTCGTCGGCCGCGCCGATCAACACGCCCGCGTCGGCCTGCACGTTGCCCACCAGCGTGATGCCGCCATCGACCACCGTGAACTGGAACTCGCCCTGTGTGGTGATGTCGCCCAGCTTGCCCGAGAGGCCTGACGCGCTGAGGTAGATGCCGTTGGGCGCGCTGGCGCTGAGCACACCGTTGTTGCCCACCTGCACATCCAGCGCGTTTTCGCCACCGCGTTGGCCCACGGTGTTGCCGGCGCTCAGTGTGATGCTGTCGCCGCGCACATCGAGCTTGCTGTCCTCGGTGGCTTCGAGCAGGCTGCCCTGCGCGTCGAGCGTCACGTCGCCACGGGCGAACACGCTGTTGACCAGCATGTCGCCGTTGACCTCACGCACGAACAGGTCGGTGCCGGCGCGTGCGGTGAGCGTGCCGCCGGCACCCAGATCCACCGCGAACGGTGTGGCCGCGCTGCCCAGCTGGCCTTGGCCCGCTTCGAGCACCGCGCTGTGGGCGATCACGTTGGTGAGGCCCGCCACGCCCAGCAGGCTGGCGCCGGTCTTGATGCGCACTTCATCCGTGGCACTCACCTGGCCAATGGTGAGGTCGGCCTCGGAGCCGAGCAGCACGCTGCCGCTGGTTGTGCTGGCGTTGAGCGTGCCGCTGACGGTGACGTCCAGGTCTTCGTACTGCTTCACGCGGATCTGGCCGTTGCCATCCACCGTGATGTCGCTGCGCTCGGCCGTCAGCAGGGCGAGCTTGTGGGCATCGCTCAGCAGGCCGTTGGCGTCCAGCGTGATCACGACCGGTGTCGCCTGCTGCATGCCGATGCCACTCTGTGCGCTCAGGGTCACGTTGCGCCCGATGACGTTGGCTTCCTCCAGGCGGATGTCGGTGTCCGACGTGGGCCGGAACAGGCCCGCAGCCAGGCTGTTGGCGAGTTGGGCCTCGGTCCAGGTCGAGCCTTCGGACAGGGCCGCCGTTTCCGTGGCACTGAGGGTGGGCTGGAAGTTCTGCACGTAGCCGCCTGCGCCAAAGCGCGTTTGGGCAGCGTGGTAAGCCGCCGTCTGCTGCGCTTCGTAGGCCGTCAGTTCGCTCGCGCCCCAACCGGCGTTGACCGAAGTCAGCGACGCCGCCTGCACCGGTGTGAGGTGGTAGCTGAAGCTGGCGTCATAGGCCTTGGCCGTGTAGCTGCCATCGTCCTGGCGCTTGAGATCGCGCATGCGGAAGTAGTTCTCGTACTGCTGTTGCAGCAAGGCCTGCTGGCTTGCCAGGTTGCGGTTGAGCGCGTCCTGCGATGCGGTGCCGGTCAGACCCATCTCGGTCCAAAGCGAGAGCAGTTCACCGCGCGTCTGCGTGTCGACCTGTTCCACCGAGTTGGCGTCGAGCAGGCGCCCCGGGGTGGCCAGGTGCACGTCACCGGTCACCGACGCGATCTGTCGCACGCGCATGTCGCCGGTGGCTTCCTGCAGGCGGATGTCGCCCACGGCGTGTGCCGAGAGCACGCCGTCGTTGCCCAGCGTCTCGACCTGCAGGGCCAGGCTGTCCATGAGGCCGTGGATGCCGCCGTTGAGCGAGACCAGCGAGACGTTCTGTCCCGTCACCGCCGTGCCCGCTGCCGTGGTCCGGATGTCACCGTCGGCGGTGAGGTTCACGTCGCCCTGGCTGGCCGTCACGCTGTTGATGAGCAGGTCGCCACGGGTGGTGGCCAGGGCCACGCCGTCGCGCCCGCTGGCCGTCACCGAGCCGCCGGTGACGAGCTCGACCCGCACGGGAGCCACTGCCGTGCCGATGGCTCCGGCCGGCGAGGTGAGGTTGATCGCCTGGCCCAGCAGACGCGCGTCGGTGTTGAGGCTGACCATGCCCTGGCCGGCGTTGGCCGTGATGTCACCGGCCACGCTGCGCACCAGGCCGGAGAACAGCAGCTGGCCCTGGGTGTCGATCTTCACCTGGGAGGTGTCGTACCCCGTGAACTTCACGGCCACGCTCTGCGAGGCGTTGAGGCTGTGCTGGTAGCGTTCGTACTGGGTCCAGGAGTACTTCTCCTGGGTCGTGTAGATCCGGCTGTGGCACACACCCCAGAAGCAGTCGGTCTTGCGGCTGGAGGAAGGCAGGTCGGTCTTGACCTCCGGGGTGTCGATGGTGGTGTAGTCCATCAGGTAGTCGGCACCCTGGCTGCTCACGATGGAGAGCAAGTCGCCAGAGGCGCGTGCGGTGTAGGTCTGACTGGGTGCCGAGGTGCTGGAAGGTTTCTGTCCCGGGTCACGAGCCAGGAAGTCTGCGCCCCAGGTGGTCTTGGTCTCGTAGGTCTCCGTGCGCTCCCAGTTGGTGGTCTGGCCGTTGATCCAGTTGAAGCGGCGGTTGGCCATCGGGTCGAAGGTGGTGGAGCGCCCGTCGTTGGCGCTGGAGGTCCCCACCACCTGCATGGCGCCGCCCGCACCGGTGTTGGTGCGCGTGGTGGCCAGGCCGTTGACGCGGGTGATCTCGGTCACCAGCGGCGTGTCGCCCACACCCCGGTAGCGGCCGTCCAGGCCACGCGCGGTGTCGGTGATGCGGATCATGCCTTCCACGCCGGGGCCGGTGTCCAGGCGGCCCACGGCCAGATCGTAGGCGGTGGTGTTGGTGATGTTGATCCGGCCGTAGCCGTCCATCACGCGCAGCTCGCCGTTGCCGGTGGAGAAGATGTCGCCGAAGAGCTCCATGTGCCCGCCACCCATGCGCACGTCGGCCAGCTCCAGCCGGTCGTTCTGCGCGTCGTAGCGCAACTTGACCGTGCCGCTGTCGGCGATGCCGTCGGCAGTGGGGTTGGTCAGGTCGATGTAGCGGCTGGCGGTAGCGCTGTTGGCCAGCCAGGCCGCACGCGCCGCAGCGATGGCCTGGGTGTTGGTCAGCGCGGTGTTGCCCACGTTGGTCTCAGCCAGCAAGGCGTCGGTGATGGCGATGCCGCGCTCGGGCAGGCCGGCCTGGATCAGGCCGTTGATGTTGAGCCGCTCGCCGCTGATGTAGACGTTGTTGCCGGCGATGGTCGATCCGCAGGGACCGGCGCCGCACCCGGTCAGGAGCGCTTCGGATTGGTCGCTCTTGGTGGCCTCGCTCTGGTCGGGCAGGTCGCCCAGTTGCGCCACCGGGTCACCGCCCTGGTGGGTGTAGCCGGGGGTCCAGGTCTTGATGAAATCGCCACCCGTGGCCAGGCTGACCGTCTCGGCGCTGATGTTGCCCGCCACGCGCAGCGTGCCGTGGCTGGTGGCCTTGGCCTCGCCACCGAGGTTGGTCACGTTGCCATAGATCCAGAGCTGTGCGGGGCCACCGCTGTTGCCGCTGTCGAGCGAGTTGCTGTTTTCCACCAGGATCAAGGGCTTGGCGGTGTTGAGCGCGTCGGTGATGCCCAGGCTGGCGCTCTGGCCGACGGCGTTGCGCAGGTTGATGTCGTCGCTGTTGGAGACGCGCATGCTGTTGAACGTGACCTGGCCGCCACCCTCGTCGGGGATGAACAGGTCGGCGTTCACGCGCATGAAGCGGGTGGACTGGTTCTTGATCTCGATCTTCGCGTCGCCCGGGGCCACAAGGGCGCCGACGCCGGTGAGCGCCTTGGCGTTGACCCGCACATTGCCCGAGCGCGCCGTGATGATGTCGCCCGTCGCGCCGATGTCGACAAAGTCGACGTTGGTGGCGCCTTGGAGCTGGGTGAGCTGGGTCGAAAGGATCTGGGCGTCCGCGTACATGCCCAGGGCCGCATCGGAACTGCTGCCGGCGTTCTGCGCGGCGAGCACGTCGGCATTGGCCTGCGTGAGCTGCGCGGTGGCGGTGGTGAGCAGGGTGCTGGCGCGGGCAACGGCCTGTTTGGCATTGGTCTCGGCATCGCCGGCGGCCACTGTGGCCGCGTTTTTTGCGGCCGTGTTGGCCGCCGTGACGGCGGCGCTGGTGGCCCGTTCGGCGTCCTGGCGGGCATCTGCGCTGGATGAGGCGTCCGCGAACACGGCGGCCTGCGCCGCTGAGGCGTTGGCCACGTCCCGTGCCTTCACGGCGGCATCGCTGGCCGCCTCGGCCAGCGGCTTCAGGTATCCCTTGGCAGCTGTACCGATGGCGCCGGTATAGGCCTGGTTCAGGTCGCTGGCTTCCTCCTCAGCCAGGGTGGCCGCCGATGCGGCTGCGCTGGCGTTGGCGGCGCTGGCCGCTGCAGCCGTGGCCTTGGCCGTTGCCGCCAGGCGCACGGCGGCAGTTAACCCGCCCTCCAGTTCCGCTGTGGGGGTCTGGTCGGCGGCCAGAGCCGCTGCCTTGTTGGCCGCGTTGCTAGCCGCTT
>QBMB01000070.1:21388-23276 GCA_003241965.1 Burkholderiales bacterium
GCGCTCGAGCCAGCGTTGCGGGCCGTGTCCACGGAGCCCTGGATGTCGGTCTTGCTCTCGTTGGCGGCCGCCAGCGCCGTCTGGGCGTTGTCCTTCTGCTTTGTTGCCGCGCTTTGCGCCTCGATGGCCGCTGCCGCGGCACTGCCGCCCTTGAAGTTGTCGTACTGCGCGCGTTTGGCGTCGGCAGCGGCTTTCAGTGTGTCGATCTCCTTCTGCAGCAGCTGCGCGACGTTCTGGCCGTCGCTCCTGGTGGCCATGCCGTCCAGCGATTCGGACGTTTTGATGCTGCCGTCGGCCTCCACGGTGATCCACTGCTGGCTCCAGATGCCGGCGCGCACGCTGCCGTCCACCTGCACCTTCGAAGAAGGCCCGCCCGCCGGGGTGGTGAGGTTGGCGTTGTCGTAGCTCGATCCACCGGTGATCTTGAGCGAGGAGGTGTCGGCGCCGAAGAATTCACCGATGGCCGACAACACCTCAAGGTAGAGGTCGGTGCCTTCGCCGTAGCCACGTGCCTGGTGCGTGCCTTCGCTGGCCGTGAGGTGCACGTCGCGCACCGCGCGCACCTGCGCACCGTCCGCCACCGTCACGTCGTTGTGTTGCACCACCCGGCCCAGGGCATCGGGATCGGTTTCGATCGGAATGGCGGTGCGGTTCCACAGCCGTGTTTCGGCGTCGGCGCCGAGCTGGTTGGTCTGCGTGCGGTCGGCGCCGGCCATCAGGTAAACGCTCTCCTGCGCTTCCACAAAAGCGTCGACGCCGATCTGGATCGACTGGTCGGCGGTGATGGTGGAGCGGGTGTTGCCCTCGGCAGCACCGGCCAGGCCGTAGGTCTTGGAGTGGGCCCGGGTCTGGATGTCGGCCGCCGTGCGGGCCGAGAGTTCGATGTTGCCGTCGCTGAGCAGCGAGGCATCGCGTGCGATCGTCACGCCGGCGGTGCTCACGTTGTCGATGCTCGATTCGGCGCGTGCGATGGCGATGGCACCGCCCGAGTCCAGGCGCACGCTGTCGTAGGCGGCCACGTCGTTGAAGGCGGCCAGCTCCAGCAGGCCGTTGACCGGCACATTGACCAAGCGGTCGTTGTTGTCGCGCACCTGGGTCAACGCGGGGTTGTCGACGCTGATCAGCGCGTCCTGGCCCACGGTGACCTGTGCGTCGTTGACGATGGTGCTGCCCGAGCGTGCAGCGGCTGCGTTGAGCACGCCGCCCGAGCCGGAGTCGACCTGGTAACCGCCGGCACTGGCGGTGGACTTGTCGATGTCGTTGCCGGCGCGCGCGCTGAAGAGATCGGTGGCGGACACGGTCATGTTCTGGCCGATGGCGGCCAGCACCTGGCTGTTCACGTCGTTCAGGGCGCGGGCGCCGGAGGCGCCCACGGCGGCCGCGCTGGTGGAGTCGGCGGTGGCGTCGAAGTTCACGTGCTGCACGGCGTCGATGTCCACGTTGCCGGCCACCACGGTGCCACCGTTGCCGGTGGTCGTGCCGAGTTGCACGGACGTGTGGGCATCGGCGTCGGTTTGCGCCAGGGAGGCGATCACCACGCCCAGGCCACCGGCGCCGGAGACGGTGCCGGCGCGCAGCGTGTCGCTGCCCTCGGCGTGCAGGCGCAGGGTGCCGGCGACCAGATCGGCCGCGTCGCCCACGCTCACCAGGGTCTGGGTGTTGGTGCGCGCCAGCGCGGTGTTGCTGCCGCCGGCCAGCAGGCCCACGTTGATGCCCAAGGCATCGGCGCGCGCGCTGGTGGTGGAGAGGGCACGCACCGCCAGCTCGCCGCCGGTGATGATGTCGTTGTTGCCACCCAGCGTGGCCTCGGTGATGGCGCCGACGCGGGCTTTGGCCTCGGTGGCGCTGGCGCCCAGCAGCAGGCCGCCCGCAGCGGCGGTGGCCGTGG
>QBMB01000070.1:23286-24740 GCA_003241965.1 Burkholderiales bacterium
GGCCACGGCGGTGTCACCGTTGAGCAGGGTTTGTGCGCGCACGTCCATGCTGGCGGCGCGGATGTCGGCGTCGGCGCCGGTGCTGGCACGCGCCACGGTGTTCACGTCGGCATTCGCCAGCGAGGCGCCGATGGACACGCCCCCGGAGACCGCCACGCCCAGCGCTTCGGCGCGGGCTTGCGGGTTCACGTCGGCGTGCAACGTGAAGGCGCCACTGCCGGTGCGGATGAAGGTGTTGGCGCCGATGGCGGCCAGAGACTGGGTGCTGTCGCTGGCATCGGCCAGCGCGCCCGCCGCCCCGGCGAAGAGGCCGCCGGCGGCAGCCACCACTTCGGCGGTGCCGCTGGTTTTCGCGTCGCTGCCCACGCTCAGGGCACTGGCTCTCACAAGGGCGCCGTCCAGCAGTTCGGCGCTGGCCAGGCTGTGCTGATCGACCTTGGCGATGGCCGCACCGATGCCGACCGCACCGGCGGCCGCTGCGCCGCCTTCGGCCACGAGATCGTGCTCGAGGGTGGCGTCCACTTTGACCGCACCGCCGGCGATCACCTCGCCGCCGAGTTGTGCCTTCGCGCTGGAAGACTTGTCGTGCCAGGCGTAGCTGGCGGCCAGGCCGGCCAGCCCGGCGCCACCGGCGTAGGTGCGCAGGGTCGAGGTGCCGGCCTGGTGGTCCAGCGCCTGCACGTTGACTTGACCACCGGCGTCGGTCCTGCCTGCCAGCGTGGCCAGCGTGCGGTCGTCCACCAGGGCGATGGCAATGCCGCCGCCCAGTGAGAGACCGCCGGAGATGGCGGCACCGACCGCGACGGCGTTGGTGGTGGTCTGGTTGGTGGCCTTCACGTCCACATCGCGGCCCGCGTCGAGCGTGGCGCCCGAGGCCACCACGGCCCCGGCGCTGGTGTTGGTGGGCACGGCGTTGAGGTCGCTGCCCAGTGCCACGCCGCTGCGCGCTGCGTCGGCGCGCGCAGCAGATGCGTTGGCGCTGTTGTTGTCGGCGGCGAGCTGGTTGCCGGTGGCGCTTCCGCTGACCATCTGGCCGGCCTGGTTGACCGAGCCACTGGTGTTGTCGCGCGCGTCGCCCTCGGGCCGTGCGCCCACCGTGATGACCGACGCCGCGCCCGCGATGCCCGCCGTGTAGCCGCCCGCGGCGGCCGTGGTCAGGGAGTCGATCGTTCGTGTGCTCTGCGCCTCCACCGCGATGTCGCGATCGGCGTTGATGTGGGTGCCGCTGCCCACGCCGGCGCTGGCGCCGTTGTTGACCATGATCACGTCGACCACCGCGCCCACACCCACGCCGCCCACGCCCAGGCTGCCGAGCTTGTTGTCCACGGTGGTGCTGTCGCTGGCGCTGACGCGCACGTCCTGCGCCGCGCCGGTGAAGCCGCTGTCGGCGTTGATGCTGGCGGTGCCGGCCAGTGCGGCCTCGGTGCTGCCCTTGGCCACCAGCACGCTCACGG
>QBMB01000070.1:24770-25243 GCA_003241965.1 Burkholderiales bacterium
GGCCCCTGCGATCAGGTCGATCCCGGTGTCCGAGCGCGCCTGCACCGACAGCTTGCCCTGCGAGGCCAGGTCGGCGTTGTGGACCAGGGCTTGTGTGGTGCCGTCCAGCAGGATCAGCGCGCCGGTGCCGGCCAGTCCGGCGTAGGCACCACCACCCACCGCGATCGCGGCCTGGGTGATTTCGGTGCTGGCGCGGGCCTGAACTGCCACCGCTTGTTGGGCTTGTGCGGACGCGTTCTGAACGCGCGCCGTGGTGGTGTGCGACTCCACCGCAGTGTCCACAGCGCCGCCCAGGCCGGCGTCGCCGCCGATGGCGCCGCCACCGGTGCCCGAGGTGATGCTGTCGTGGTGGAACGCGCCCACGCGCGCCTCTTGTGCTGCGTTGCCCAGGCTGGTGTTGAGCTCGGCGTGGTCGCCGAGTTCGGCCGTGGTGCTGCCGCCCAGCATCGCCACGCTCACGGTGGCCGCCACGG
>QBMB01000071.1:0-7500 GCA_003241965.1 Burkholderiales bacterium
GGGTGGGGTTGCAGACTTGAACCAACGGGTGGAATCGACCATGGCGGAACTGTACGGGTTATCCCTATATCGACAAGGACTGATGTCCCTAAACCCCCCGCTACCCGATGGGCGGGCAGCTGGCGACCGCCGGTCTTCCACGCCGGGGGGTTACAGCGGCAAGGCGGTGGTGCTTTTCACACGGTCCATCACGAAACTGGTCTTGCAGTCCTGCACGCTCGGGTGCTTGAGCAAGGTTTCCATGATGAAACGCGAATAGGCCGCCATGTCGGCCACCACCAGGCGCAACTGAAAATCCATTTCGCCGGTCAGTGCGGCGCACTCCACCACCTCGGGCCACGACAGCACGCTGGCGCGGAACTGATCCATCGGGCTGCGCTTGGCGCTGCCCGCCTGCTTCTCAAGGCGCACGCTCACATAGGCCATGAGGCCCAGGCCCACCGCTTCCGGGCGCACGATGGCGACATACCCGTCGATCACCTTCGCCTCTTCGAGTCGGCGCACGCGCCGCAGCACGGCGCTGGGCGACAAGCCCACCGATTCGGCGATCTGGTCGTAGGTGGCGCGGCCATCGGCCTGCAGGCTGCGCAGAATGTGTCGATCGAGCTTGTCCAGTGCTGCCATTTGTCGAACTATGCAGGTTTCCTGCAAGAAGGACAAGTGGCACGCCCCAAAACGCCGGAATCGTGACACGCTGCGCCGATACAGTGGTGGATCACCCCCTCGCCCAATGGAGACAACCATGAACAACACCCTGCCCACCGCTGCCCAGACCGCCGCCACCGAGTGGGACAACCCCATGGGCACCGACGGTTTCGAGTTCATCGAATACGCGGCACCCGACCCGGTGGCCATGGGCGCGCTGTTCGAGCGCATGGGCTTCAAGCCGATTGCAAAGCACCGCCGCAAGGCCGTGACGCTGTACCGCCAGGGTGAGATCAACTTCATCATCAACGCCGAGCCCGACAGCTTCGCGCAGCGCTTTGCCCGCCTTCACGGCCCCAGCGTGTGCGCGATCGCATTCCGCGTGCGCGATGCCAAGGCCGCCTACGAGCGCGCCATCTCATTGGGTGCTTGGGGTTATGCGCAGTCGGCCGGGCTCGGCGAGCTGAACATCCCGGCCATCAAGGGCATCGGCGACTCCATCATCTATTTCATCGACCAGTGGCGGGGCAAGAACGGCGCGCAGACCGGCGACATCGGCAACATCGGCTTCTTCGATGTGGACTTCCAACCCTTGGGCGAGAACTCCGGCGCCGACCTCAACCCGGCAGGGCACGGCCTGACCTACATCGACCACCTCACGCACAACGTGCACCGCGGGCGCATGGACGAATGGGCCGGCTTCTACGAGCGCCTGTTCGGCTTCCGCGAAGTGCGCTACTTCGACATCGAGGGCCAGGCCACGGGCGTGAAAAGCAAGGCCATGACCAGCCCCTGCGGGAAGATCCGCATCCCCATCAACGAAGAAGGCAACGAGAAGGCGGGCCAGATCCAGGAGTACCTGGACCGCTACCACGGCGAAGGCATCCAGCACATCGCCATGGGCTCGACCAACCTGTACGACACGGTCGATGCGCTCGAGCTCAGTGGTGTAAAGCTGCTCAACACCAGCGACACCTACTACGAGTTGCTGCCCAAGCGCATCCCGAACCACGGTGAAGATGTGCAAGCACTGAAGCAGCGCAACATCCTGGTGGACGGCACGCACGGCGAGTTGTTGCTGCAGATCTTCAGCGAGAACCAGCTCGGCCCCATCTTTTTCGAGTTCATCCAGCGCAAGGGCAACCAGGGTTTTGGCGAGGGCAATTTCAAGGCGCTTTTCGAGACGATGGAGTTGGACCAGGTGCGCCGCGGCGTGCTCAAGGCCTGAGGGCGCACACCATGGCTGTTGAACCCGTCGTCTATGGCGCCAGCGACCGCCCGCCACGCGGCGACTACTCGCGCGCGCTGTCCGACTACACCTGCCCCCAAAACTGGGCTGCCTACACCGCAGCCGACCACGACACGTACCGCCGCTTGTACGAGCGCCAGACGGCACTGTTGCCTGGCCTGGCCTGCGACGCCTTCATCGAGGCATTGCCTTCGCTGGGCATCAAGGACCGCATCCCGCAGTTCGAAGAGATCAACGAACGCCTCAAACCCGCCACGGGCTGGGAGCTGGTGGCCGTGCCCGGTCTCATTCCGGAGCGTCCGTTCTTTGACCTTTTGGCCCACCGGCGTTTCCCCGTCACCGACTGGATCCGCAAGCCCGAGGAGTTCGATTACATCGTGGAACCGGACGTGTTCCACGACCTTTTCGGCCATGTCCCATTGCTGTTCAACCCGGTGTTCGCCGACTACGTGCAGCGCTACGGCGCGGGCGGCCTGAAGGCGCACGACCTGGGTGCCGGCGAGCTTCTCTCACGGCTCTACTGGTACACCATCGAATTCGGGCTGATCCATCAGGCCGATGGCCTGCGAGCGTATGGCGCCGGCATCCTGAGTTCATCGGGCGAGCTGCGCCACAGTGTCACGAGCCCAAAACCGCAGCGCATCGCGCTGGATTTGCTGCGCTGCATGCGCACGCGCTACAAGATCGACGACTACCAAGCGACCTACTTCGTCATCGACAGCTTTGACGAGCTGTTCGAGAAGACGGCGCCCGACTTCGCACCGCTTTACGAATCCGTGCGCGCGCTCGGCGAACTGGCCGCCGACGCCACCATCGCCAGCGATTCGTCCATCACCCTGGGGTGAAAGGCCAGCGCCACGTGGGCGGCACCGGGCACGAGGCGGTTGTCGGC
Source organism: Burkholderiales bacterium (assembly GCA_003241965.1). GTDB lineage: Bacteria > Pseudomonadota > Gammaproteobacteria > Burkholderiales > Burkholderiaceae_C > Hydrogenophaga. The sequence goes on from QBMB01000071.1 coordinate 2,787, forward strand.
CCCGGGCAGTGTGGCGGTGGAGGCTGGGAAGACGATGTTGTCGGTGTTGCTGTACCAGCACACGAAACGTTCGGCGTTGCGCACAGGGTGAAGGGTCAGTTCGCGCGCCAGCAGTTCCTGCTGCCACTCGCAGTCGTGGCGCATCTGGCGCCCGTTGCTCAGGTGGCTGAACCGCGCCAGCCAGGTGCCGCGGTGCGGTGTGCCGATGGTGATGACCTTGTCGATGCGCGCAGCCGCGTCGGGCGCGCTGGCCAGCCAAGCCCGCGCCGCCAGCCCACCCATGCTGTGGCAGATCAGGCTTGGGCGCAGTCCGGTCAACGCCGTGGCCCGAACCACGGCTGCGTCGATGAGCGGCACGTACTCGTCGATCGAACCGAAGATGGGCTCCAGGTTGAGCGACACATAGGGCACACCCGCGCCGCGCAGGCGCTGCATCCAGGGCAGCCAGAATCCACGGTTGCAGACAAAGCCGTGGATCAGGACCACCCCCGGGGTGGCCCCTGTGGCGGTGGGGCTGTCGGGCAGGCGCCGCCAGCAGAAGGGCTGGCGCCACGCGAATACTTTGGGTGCCACTTGTACTTCCTGCCACCAGGCGCCGATCCATTGGGATGCCTGAGCCGAAGGTGCGGGGTCGCTGCGATTGAGCACGGCTGCGGCCAGCATCTCGACGGCCAAGATCGCCGCATACCCCAGAAACACCGCGACCACGCCGGCTGCAGCCCAGATCGGCGAGTGCGGGCTGATCACACTCACCCAAACTCCCGCGACCACGAACGCTGCAAAAACCAATACTTGCTGCAGCCGGGCCAGGGAGGATGGCCGGCTAGAAGATGCATTGGCGGTGGGTTTGTTCGTTGCGTCCATCGCCAAACTATCGCACGACCGCCAGTGGCCGGCAGGCTCGCTTTCAAAGCATTCACAGGCGACAGCCAGGCAGTGGCTATCGGACTAGACTCTTTTTTGCTTTTGGGCGTATGGTCAAAAGCCCGTGCAGTCCCCGATGGCCTGAATGCCCACAAAGCGGAACACTCAAGTCATGAAGAAACAAGCCGAACTGGGACTGAACCCGAGCACCAGGGGCAAGTGCAGTTTGGTGTTCCTGGACGAGATGGCGCTGGTGGTACCGTGGCGCGAGCGCGTTGCGTTGATTGCACTGGCTTCGCCGGTGGCCGCTACCGAACGCCCACTGTTTGAACATGAGACCATGCCGCGCATTCAGTTCCTTCAGCAGTGGTTCGGCCTGTCGAACGTGGTCATCAATGGAGCCCTGTTCGAGTCCCCGCTCTGCCGCGGCTTCGCCGGCCGGTCCAGCGCCAAGCGCATTCCAGATCGCCTGAGCGTGCTGCGCTTTCGCCACCTGCTCGAAGTGCACCTTCTCGGCCTGCAGATATTGGCCACCGTCAACAGCACGCTGGCCGCCAAGTGCATCCTCCTCAAGAGAGCCACTGCCATCGACGCCTCCTTGATTGCCGCGCACATTTCGACCAAGAACAGTAGCGGCGAGCTCAGCCCGGAGATGCAGGCAAGCGCGCTGTGGCACTGTGAAGAGAGCACTGTGTTCGCCGATGCGGGCAACCAAGGCATGGCCAAGCGCGCAAAGACACAGGGCATCAAGATGTGGCTTGGAAAGACCGACAGATCGACCCCCGTTGCGCTGAAATCGATTGAAACGGGTGCGGTAGTTTTGTGTTGCGACACCCATGCGCTCACCGGGTTTCGATGAGCCGGATTTGAACACCTCCCTTTGTTATCGCATGAGCCAAAACTCCAATGCTGCAGACCTCATTCGCTCGCATCTTGCGCGCGTTGAGCAGCTGCGCCAACAATCGCATGTTGCAGGCTGGCAATCGGCCGTCGACGAGATCAAGCGGTTGCAAGCCCATCGATTCCAGGCAACCTATTCGGACTTTTTGCGACATCCGCGGTACGCCCCGGCCACACGATTCTTCCTGGAGGAGCTCTATGGAGTGCGCAACTTTGTGGAGCGTGACGCACAGTTCTCCCGCATCGCGGGCGCACTGGAGCGGCTGTTTCCAGAAGCGGTGGCCCAGCTGGCGGTGGATCTGGCCGAGACCCACGCCTTGACCGAGGTACTGGACCAAAAGCTCGCAACACACTGGCTCACCCTAGACGTCTCGCTTCCCCCATCAACGCGGTACATCATGAGCTGGCGCCTGACCGATTCGCGAGCCTCTCGCGACCGTCAGCTGGCGGTTATCCAGCACATGGGGCTTGAACTGGAGCGCTTGACGCGCATGAAGAGTCTGCGACTGGGACTTCGCATGATGCGCAACCCGGCCCGCCTTGCGGGCCTCGAGGCCCTGCAGCATTTCCTGGAGTCGGGCTTTGATGCCTTTGCCAGCCTGGGCGACGCAAAGGATTTTCTCGGAACCATCCATGAACGCGAGTCCCACTGGATAGCCGCATTCTTTGAGCAACCGCTCGGTGCTTGCAGCCAAGCGTTGAACCTTGAACTGGCAAGAGGCAATTGAAGCGCAAATGGGCAACGCTTCCGTGCCAACAATTTCCATCAGAACGAGTCCCCATGTCCAAGACAACCGAACACGACACGAATTCAGTCACATCCAGCTTAGCAGCGCACGGAATCACGGTCCTGGAGCGAGGTTGGCTGTCGTCCAACAACGTGCTGCTGCTGGGCGATGGCCCAAGCGCGCTGGTGGATTCTGGGTACTGCACCCATGCTGATCAAACAGTCCAGCTGGTGCAGGACGCGCTCGAAGGCCGCCCCCTCGAAGTCCTTTTGAACACCCACCTACACAGCGACCATTGCGGTGGAAATGCTGCGCTACAAAGACAGTTTCCGAGATTAAAAACCCTGATTCCACCAGGTCAAGCAAGCGCAGTGGCCAATTGGGATCCCGTGGCGCTCACCTACGAACCCACAGGACAGCTGTGTCCCGCATTCAGACATCAAGGCCTGCTCCAACCGGGTCAGGCCTTCCAACTGGGCCAAAACCTCTGGGAAATTCATGCAGCCAAAGGGCATGACCCCCATTCTGTGGTGCTGTTTCAGCGCGAACTGCGCATCCTCATTTCTGCCGATGCTCTTTGGGAGAATGGGTTTGGTATTGTGTTTCCTGAACTTGAAGGAATCGATGCCTTCGACGATGTAGCCAACACCCTGAATTTGATCGAAAACTTGGCTCCCAGCATCATCATCCCTGGTCATGGAGCCGTTTTCTTCGATACGGTTGGCGCACTCAGGCGCGCGCGCAGCCGCCTCACTCAGTTTGTTACCGACCCCGCGAAACACCGCCGGCATGCACTCAAGGTACTCATCAAGTTCAAATTGCTCGAATGGCAATCCACGACATTCGAACACCTGCTTGATTGGTACAAGAACACTCCATACATCGCGACCATTGAGCAACGCTCAAATACAACCGAACAGTACATTCTCCAGGCGTCACTAGAGACCTTGCTGAATGAACTGCAGACAACTGGCGCTCTCCACATGAATTCCGGCCACATTTACAACGCCTGAACCCTCCTGAGTAAAAGCACGCGGCCATCTCGCCCTTGAAGGCTCGAACTTGAACGGTGACGGAATCAAGAACCAATGAAAATTCAGTTCCAGAAAGCCCAAACCCCCAGGCACCAAGAGGTACGAGGGGGTTTGGGGGGCTGGGTAAGAGCCTGACGATGACCTACTTTCACACGGGAACCCGCACTATCATCGGCGCAAAGGCGTTTCACTGTCCTGTTCGGGATGGGAAGGAGTGGTACCACCTCGCTATGGTCGTCAGGCATAACTTGTTGTTCTGGCTGTGCTTACGCACAACCGGAACGAATTCATAGAGCTTCGAATCAGCTGATTTTTTGATTGCTGCCAACGAGTTGGATCAATGTATTGATCCATATCGACATAACCACGGCATTTCTGCCAATTGACATTTGACTTTGAGATTTTATCAAAGTTATAGGGTCAAGCCTCACGAGCAATTAGTATCAGTTAGCTTAACACATTGCTGCGCTTCCACACCTGACCTATCAACGTCCTGGTCTTGAACGACTCTTTAGGGGGCTCAAGGCCCCGGCAGATCTCATCTTGGAACGAGTTTCCCGCTTAGATGCTTTCAGCGGTTATCTCTTCCGCACTTAGCTACCCGGCAATGCCACTGGCGTGACAACCGGTACACCAGAGGTGCGTCCACTCCGGTCCTCTCGTACTAGGAGCAGGCTTCCTCAAATCTGCAGCGCCCACGGAAGATAGGGACCAAACTGTCTCACGACGTTTTAAACCCAGCTCACGTACCTCTTTAAATGGCGAACAGCCATACCCTTGGGACCGGCTACAGCCCCAGGATGAGATGAGCCGACATCGAGGTGCCAAACACCGCCGTCGATATGAACTCTTGGGCGGTATCAGCCTGTTATCCCCAGAGTACCTTTTATCCGTTGAGCGATGGCCCTTCCATACAGAACCACCGGATCACTATGTCCTGCTTTCGCATCTGCTCGACTTGTCAGTCTCGCAGTTAAGCACGCTTATGCCATTGCACTATTAGCACGATGTCCGACCGTACCTAGCGTACCTTCGAACTCCTCCGTTACACTTTGGGAGGAGACCGCCCCAGTCAAACTGCCTACCATGCACTGTCCCCGATCCAGATAATGGACCTAGGTTAGAACCTCAAACACACCAGGGTGGTATTTCAACGTTGGCTCCACAAGATCTAGCGACCCTGCTTCA
>QBMB01000071.1:12500-15210 GCA_003241965.1 Burkholderiales bacterium
ACTGGCTTCCCTGGAGAAGCCGGATGACGGGACGCTGCAGGTTCAGACCGGCTTGCGCATTGCGTATGTGCCACAGGAGCCGATCCTCGATCTGCAATCAACAGTGTTTGAAGCGGCCAGCGTGGGCCTGGCCGATGCCCGTGCGGCGCGGGACCTCTATTTGAGCGGCGCTGATGGCCTGGACCTCGATGCGCTTCAGAACCGCATTGAAGCGCTGGACGCCTGGAACTGGGAACAGCGGGTTGAGGAGACGCTGCACCGCCTGCACCTGGAGGGCGATGTGAAGGTGGGTCAGCTGTCGGGTGGCAACAAGAAGCGGGTGGCGCTGGCGCAGGCGCTGGTGAGCCGCCCGGACGTGCTGCTGCTCGACGAGCCCACCAACCACCTGGACCTGGACAGCATCACCTGGCTGGAGGACCTGATGCTGGAATACAAGGGCAGTCTGGTGACGATCAGTCACGACCGGGCCTTTCTGGACCGCGTGGCCACGCGCATGGTGGAGTTGGACCGCGGGCGGTTGCTGAGCTATCCGGGCAACTTCGCGCAGTACCAGCTCTTGAAAGAAGAGCAAATGGCGCAGGAGGCGGTGATCAGCGCACGCGCCGACAAGCTGCTTGCTCAAGAAGAAGTGTGGATCCGCCGGGGCGTGGAGGCGCGCCGCACGCGCGCGCAGGGTCGCATCACCCGCTTGGAGCGCCTTCGCGAGCAGCGTGCCTCGCGGCGCGACGCACTGGGCAGCGTGCGGCTGGAAGTGGCCAGCGGCAGCTCCAGCGGCAAGATCGTGGCGGAGCTGGAGAAGGTGACGCAGTCGTTCGCCACGGCGGACGGCGGTTTGCGAACGGTCATCCGCGATTTCTCGGCAACCATCCTGCGCGGCGACAAGATCGGCCTGATCGGCCCCAACGGCGCGGGCAAGACGACGCTGCTCAAGATCATCCTGGGTGAACTGATGCCCACCGGCGGCTCGGTGCGCCAGGGCAGCAAGGTCAGCGTGGCGTACTTCGACCAGATGCGCGACCAGCTGGATCTGGACGCCACGCTCGAAGACTTCATCAGCCCGGGCAGCGAGTGGATCGAGATCGGCAACAAGCGCACGCATGTGAAGAGCTATCTGAGCGATTTCCTGTTTTCGCCTGCGCGGGCCAACGCGCCGGTGCGCACGCTCTCGGGTGGCGAGCGCAACCGCCTGCTGCTGGCACGGCTGTTCGCGCGCCCGGCCAACGTGCTGGTGCTCGATGAGCCGACCAACGATCTGGACATCGACACACTGGAACTGCTCGAAGACCTGCTCCAGCAATATGAGGGCACGGTGTTCCTGGTGAGCCACGACCGGCGTTTCCTGGACAACGTGGTCACGAGCACGCTGGTGTTCGAAGGCGAGGGCCGCTGGCGCGAGTACGTGGGCGACGTGCAGGACTGGCTCACCCAGTCGGCCCGCTCGGAAGCCCTGCAGCGCGAGCGCGATGCTCAAACGGCCGTGCCCGCGGTCAAGGCGGCGCCTGCCGCGGCGCCCACCAGCGCGCCCACGACCAACAAAAAGAAGCTCAGCTACAAGGAACAGCGGGAGTTCGACGGTCTGCCGGCGCGCATCGCTGCGTTGGAGCTCGAACAGGGCACGATCGACAAAGAATTGGGCGGCGGTCAACTATTCAACACCGACCCTGCCCGGGCCGCTCAACTTGGCGCACGCCATGCCGATATCGAGGCTGAATGGATGCGTGCGATGGAGCGCTGGGAGGTGCTTGGCGCAAGCTGAGGCAACCGCCCGGGGTTGTCGAGCCCGCATCAAACCCACCATGGCCCATGACACCTGACCGCCTTGCTCTCGACCTGCAGCGCACGCTCAATGAGCTGGTGCAGGAGAGGGCGCGCACGCAGAAATTGCTGGATGAGGTGGATCGCCAGAACCGGGAGCTCGACCGGCTGCGCAGTTCGGTGCACCGCGAGTTCAACAGCCGACTGCTGGCCGAAGAGGCCCTGGACGAGACGCGCGACCGGCTGCAGATGGCGGTGGACGCCGCCGGCCTGGCCTTGTGGGACTGGCAATTGCCCGCCCAGAAGGTCTTTCTCACGGCGCGCTGGGGCGAGTTGATCGGCGACATCGCCATGGACGCCTTCTGGGCGGTGCAAGACCTTCAGTCGCGCCTGCACCCGGACGACGCTGCCTTGTTGCAGGCAGCCTTCACCAGCTTGCTCGAAGGCGGTGAACAGCGTGCCGTGGTGCAACACCGGGTTCGCACCGCCACCGGCTGGATGTGGGTGGAGACGCACGGCATGGTGGCCGAGCACGACGCCAAGGGCAACCCGTTGCGCCTCATGGGCACCATGGCCGACATCGGCGAGCGCAAGCGCATCGAGCAAGACGGCGCCAAGGCACGGGCGCTCGCCGAACAGGCCAGCCGGGCAAAAAGCGAGTTTCTCGCCAACATCAGCCACGAGGTGCGCACACCGCTCAATGCGGTGATGGGTCTGACGCGCATGCTCATGGAGACGCCCCTGAACGCCGAGCAGGCCAATTGGCTCTCGCTCATGGACACCTCGGCGCACTCCCTGCTGGCCTTGCTCAACGACATCCTGGACTTGTCGCGCATCGAGGCGGGAAAGCTGCAGATCGAGCGTGTGCGCTTCGACCTTCACGGCGCGCTGCAGGACGCCGTGGGCCCGTACGCCGAGCAGGCGCGCAACAAGCCGCTGCGCTTCCAGCTGATCC
>QBMB01000071.1:15220-19725 GCA_003241965.1 Burkholderiales bacterium
AACTTCCTCAATGGGTGCTGGGCGACCCGGGGCGGCTGGGGCAGGTGGTGGGCAACCTGCTGTCCAACGCCATCAAGTTCACGCCGCGCAATGGCCGTATCGAGGTGACAGCCTGGGTCAACAGCGCGCCAGGCCAGGCTGCAGCGCAGTTGCTGGTGAAGGTGCAGGACAGCGGCGTGGGCATTGCGAGCAAGCAGCAAGCAACGATCTTCGAAGCGTTCACACAAGCCGACGCATCCACCGCCCGCCGCTACGGTGGCAGCGGTCTGGGTCTGGCCATCTGCGCGCGCCTGGCCCGTCTGATGGAAGGCGGTATCGAGCTGCAGAGCGAACTCGGGCAGGGCAGCGCCTTCACCCTCACCCTGCCCTTGCAGGAAGCTCCCGCCGAGACTGGTGGACCGCTGAGCGCGCCGATGGAGCTGATGGAAATCGCCGAAGCCGGGCCGCGCTACGCCGGCATGGTGGTCCTGGTGGCCGAAGACCACCCAGTCAATGAAATGATGCTGCGCCAGCTGCTGCTGCGACTGGGCTGCATCGTGCGCGTGGCACGTGGCGGCGCACAAGCCGTGGCCCAATGGGAGCAAGGCGGTGTCGACATGGTGCTCATGGACGTGCAGATGCCGGGCATGAGCGGACTGCAGGCCACGCAGATGATCCGCGAGGCCGAAAGCAAGCGCCGCCTCAAGCACACACCGATCATTGCGGTGACGGCCAATGCCATGCCAGGCGATCGCCAGGCCTGCCTGGCTTCGGGCATGGATGGCTACACGCCCAAGCCGGTCAGCCCACAGGCCTTGATGCAGGAGATGGACCGTGTACTGGAGTTGCTGGCGTCAGGACAGGTGCCCGCAGCTGTGCCCGGCAGGCCGACCCCGGCCGATGCCGAGGTCAAACGCCCGGCCGCCTCCCCCGAAGCGCTGGACGTGGACAAGCTGCGCAGGCGCCTGGACGGCGATGAGGAAACCCTGCGGCAACTGGCGCTGGCCATGCGCAGCGACCTCGTTTCCCGGTTGACCGACATGCAGCGCGCCCTGGAGACCCGGGACGGTGCCGCCGCCGTGGCGCACGCGCACGGACTCAAAGGATCACTGGGCAGCATGACGGCCGAGCGTGGTGCGCGACTGGCCAAGGGGCTGGAACTGGCAGCGCGCGCTGGTGACTGGAGCTTGTTTGGCCGGGCCTTGCCGCTGATGCGGGCCGAAGCACGCCAGATCGACCGCATCCTGGCCCGGATCCTGGACGCCAGCGGCAGCGATCTCTTCGGCAGCACCGAGCCCCCGCTCACGGTGTACTGAACCGAGTCCCGTCAGCTCAAGACCGCGTGAGGCGGCTGAACACGCGCCAGAAGGCGGCCTCTTGCGTGGTCGCAAAATTGATGCGCATCAGTGTGCTGGGCGCTCGCGCGGCGTGGAACAAGGCGCCGGGCGCGATCAGGTAGCCCTCGTCCAGCATGCGCTGCGCCAGCGCATCGGTGTCCACACCGGTATCGACCCAGCCAAACAAGCCCACCGGTTCGGCTGCAAAAGTGCAGCCCGCCGCCAGCGCCAGCTTCACGCTGCGGGCACGCGCGGCATCGAGCCGGGTGCGGATGCGTTCGGCGTGGCGGCGCAACTGGCCTTGCTCGATGCACAGCGCCAGGGCCTTCTCCAGCAGCGCGGGCGTGGTGAGCGTGCTCAGCAGCTTGGTGTCGAGCAGCGGCTCCACGAGGGCGGGCGGCGCAGCCAGGTAGCCAATGCGCCAGTTGGGCGCGAGGATCTTGGCAAAACCACTCACATAGATGGTGCGCTGCAGGCCATCGAGTGCACTCAGCCGCGTGGCGTGCTCGGGTGCAATGTGGCTGTAGGTGTCGTCCTCGACGATGTGAAAGTTGTGCTCGTTGGCCAGCTGCAGCAAGCGGTGCGCGCTGCCCGGCGACAGGCAGTAGCCCGTGGGGTTGTGGAACACGCTCACGCTCACATACAGCTTGGGGTTGTGCACCTCGCAGTACTTCGCCATCACCGCCAGGTCGGGCCCGTCAGCGCGCCGGGGCACCGGCAGGATGCGCATGCCCAGCGCGGCCAGGCGGGCGAACTCCACCGCCCAGCCGGGCTCCTCCACCATCACCGGGTCGCCCGCGCGCAGCAGCGTGCGGCTCACGATGTCCAGCGCGTGCGTGGCACCCACGGTGGTGATGATGTGGTCCGGTTCGGTGTGGATGCTCAGCGTGCCGAGTTTTTGCGCCAGCACGCGGCGCAGGCCGCCGTCGCCCAACGGCTCGCCGTACTGCGACGAAAAGTCCTGCAGCGCGCGCGAGCCGGTGACCTTGCGCACCGCCGCCGGCATGAAGGTGGAGTCGAGCCAGTCGGGCGGGAACACACCCATGCCGGGCTGCGGCTTGTCACTCACCTTGTGGAACATGCCGCGGATGAGCGCGGTGGCGTTGATCGGCGAGCCGCTGGTGCTGCGCCGGGCCGCCGATTCGCTCACCGCCACGGCGTCGGCACGCGCCGGCAGCTCGCGCACGAAGAAGCCCCGGTTCTTGCGCGCGTGCACCAAACCCTGGGCCAGCAACTGGTCGTACGCGGCCACCACGGTGGACGGACTCACGCCGTGCTGCTCGGCGCATTGGCGCACCGACGGCAGGCGCGCGCCGGGCGCCAGCAACCGGGTGCGGATGCGCTCGGCAAAGCGCACGGCGATTTGTTCGGTGAGCGACTGCGCCGCCGTTTTCATCAGCATGTTGGTGCTCCGCAGCGTGGCGTGTACTGTCAGATCGAACCATACAATTTGGCGACTGCCATGGCCAACTGTATGGGTGGTGTATTGCCATCAAAGATTACATTGAACTTCCTTTCTCTGCAAGCCAGCCCCACCACCAACACCCCCAGCATGAGCGCCGCCGAGTTGACCGCCCTTCTCCTGTTCTGCACTGCGATGAGTTTTTCGCCAGGGCCGAACACCACGCTGTCCACGGCACTGGCGGCCAACCTCGGCCTGCGGCGCGCGCTGCGCTTCTGCCTGGCGGTTCCCACCGGCTGGACGCTGCTGATGCTGGCGAGCGGCCTCGGCCTGGGCGCGCTGGTGCTGAGCGTGCCGGCGCTGCGCTGGGGCGTGAAGCTGCTCGGCGTGGTCTACATGCTGTGGCTGGCCTGGAAGCTAATGGGGGTCAGATTCCAATTTCGCAACCCCGTTGAGCCCGAACGAAATTGGAATCTGACCCCCATTAAGAACGTCACTTTTCTGCAGGGGGTGGGCTTGCAGTTCCTCAACATCAAGGCCTGGATGCTGGCGCTCACGCTCACTGCGGGTTGGGTCGTCAATGCGGCTGGGCAGCCCGCCACCAACCCGGGTGAGCGGCTGGCCATCGTCTGCGGGGTGATGGTGTTCTTCGCATTCGTCAGCAACTTCACCTATGCCGTGGCTGGCTCGTTGTTGCGCGAGTGGCTCACGCAGGGACGTCGTCTGGTCTGGTTCAACCGCGCGCTGGCAACCGTGCTGGTGGTCACCGCGCTGTGGATGCTCACCGTATGAGCGCCGCGCAGGGCCGCCCCAAGCAAGCTCGCACCGCAGCGCGCAGCACGAAGGTAATTCCATGACCTCACACACCTTGCCCGCGCGACGCTGGCGCGACCTGCCCGCCAACCAGGGCCTGCTGCTCGGCCTGCTGGGCGTGACGATCTTCGCGCTCACGTTGCCCATGACGCGGCTGGCCGTGGGCACGGTGGACGCGCCACAGATGTCGGGCGTGTTCGTTGCGCTCGGGCGGGCCGTGGTCGCGGCGCTGCTGTCGGCCGCGTTCCTGCTCGCCACGCGAGCGCCGCTGCCCCGGCGCGACGACCTGCTGCCCCTGGCCATCACCGCAGGTGGCGTGGTGTTCGGCTTTCCGCTGCTCACCTCTGTGGCCATGCGCTACGTGGAAGCGGTGCACGCCAGCGTCATCGTCGGCGTGCTGCCGCTGGCCACGGCGGCGGTGGGCGCGCTGCTGCACCGCCAGCGCCCGTCCGCCGGCTTCTGGCTCTGCGCGGCGTTGGGCAGCGCGCTGGTGGTGGGTTTTGCGGTGCTGCGCTCGGGCAGCGCGGGCCTGAGCATCCACCCGGCCGACGCGCTGTTGCTCGCGGCCATGCTGTGCGCCGCCGTGGGCTATGGCTATGGTGCGCGGCTGTCGCAGCACATGCGCGCCGAACACGTGATCTGCTGGGCACTGGTGATCGCCTTGCCGCTGACCTTGCCCGTCGCCGCGATGACGCGCCCCCAAGCGGCGCTGCAGGCCTCGGCCTGGTGGGGCTTTGCCTACACCGCCGTGTTCTCCATGTGGCTGGGCTTCTTCGCCTGGTACCGGGGCCTGGCCCTGGGTGGCACGGTGCGGGTGAGCCAGGTGCAGCTGGTGCAGCCCTTTCTGGGCATGCTGTTTGCCGTGCCGCTGCTCGGTGAAAAACTGGACGCGGTCACGCTGGGCTTTGCGGCGGCCGTGATCGCCACCGTCTTCATTGGCAAGAAAATGCCGGTACACGCCACCGCACCCGCCC
>QBMB01000071.1:19735-23155 GCA_003241965.1 Burkholderiales bacterium
CCCCCCCCCGCCCCCGCCCCAAGGAATTGAACGGAGAACCCCATGAAGCCCAACGACCTGCCCTCACCTCCATCGACAACGTCCACCGCCAGCCCCTGGACACTCGCGCGCCGCGCCGATCGCATGAACCCCTCGGTGATCCGCGAGCTGCTCAAACTCACCGAACGCCCAGGCATCATCAGCTTCGCCGGTGGCCTGCCCTCGCCCGACACCTTCCCCATCGAAGCCATGCGCGAAGCCTGCGACCGCGTGCTGCTAGAGGACGGCCGCAGCGCGCTGCAGTACGCCGCCAGCGAGGGCCACGGCCCGCTGCGCGAGTGGGTTGCAGCCAGCCTGCCCTGGTCGGTGGACCCGGCGCAGGTGCTCATCACCACCGGTAGCCAGCAGGGCCTGGACCTGGTGGCCAAGGTGCTGATCGACAGCGGCAGCCGCGTGCTGGTGGAAACGCCCACCTACCTCGGCGCGCTGCAAGCCTTCGGCCCCATGGAGCCGCAAATCGAAGGCGTGGCGAGCGACGCCGGGGGCGTGGACGTGGATGCGCTGCTGCAGCAGCTCGGCGCCGGCGACGACCAGCCCGAGAGCATGGAGCGCCGCCGCCTGCTCACGCTCGACCTCGACCCGGCCAGCAGCCCGCAGGCCGCACCGCGCTTCCTTTACGTGCTGCCCAACTTCCAGAACCCGACCGGGCGCAGCATGGGCCTGGACCGGCGCCAGGCGCTGGTGGCCGCTGCCGCACGTGTGGGCCTGCCGCTGGTGGAAGACAACCCCTACGGCGAGCTGTGGTTCGACCAACCTCCGCCCACGCCGCTGACCGCACTCAACCCCGAGGGGTGCATTTACCTGGGCTCGTTCTCCAAGATCCTGGCACCCGGCCTGCGCCTGGGCTTCATGGTGGCGCCGGCCGGTATCTACCCCAAGCTGCTGCAGGCCAAACAGGCCGCCGACCTGCACAGCCCCAGCTTCAACCAGCGTGTGGTGGCCGAGGTGCTCAAGGACGGTTTTCTGGACCGGCATGTGCCCACCATCCGTGCGCTCTACAAGCGCCAATGCCACGCCATGCTGGCCGCGCTGGACGCCGAGATGGCGGGCCTGGACGTGCAATGGAACCGGCCCGATGGCGGCATGTTCCTCTGGGTGCGGTTGCCCGAAGGCATGAGCGCCACCGAGCTGCTGCCCAAGGCGGTGGAGCACGGTGTGGCCTTCGTGCCGGGCAACGCTTTCTACGCCGACCACGCCGATCCGCGCACCCTGCGCCTGAGCTTTGTCACCGCCACGGTGGAGCAGATGGCCGTGGGCATCGCGGCGTTGGCCCGCGCGATCCGCGAGCAGCAAGGAGCCTGAGCATGCTGCACCTGTGGGGCCGCCTGAGTTCGATCAACGTGCGCAAGGTGGTGCTGTGCGCGCAGGTGCTCGGCATCGACCTGCCGCGCACCGACGCGGGCCTGGCCTTCGGTGTGGTGGACACGCCCGACTACCGCGCGAGCAACCCCAACGGCCTGGTGCCGCTGCTGCGCGACGGTGACTTCACGCTGTGGGAATCGAACGCGATCGTGCGGTACCTGTGCGCTCGCGAGGGCAAGCTGTATCCGTCCGATCTGCAGCAACGCTTCGATGCGGAGCGCTGGATGGACTGGCAGCAGACCACGCTCAACCCCGCCGGCAGCCCGGGCTTCAAACAATGGATCCGCACCGCGCCCGAGCAGCGCAACGCAGCCGTGATCGCGCAGTCGGTGGCCGCCACCGAGCCGCTGTTCACGGTGCTCGACGAGCACCTCTCCCGCCAGGCCTTCATGGCCGGCGACGCACTCACCATGGCCGACATTCCCGTCGCCTGCGAGGTGCACCGCTGGTGGGGCCTGCCGCAGCCGCGCCCCGCCTGGCCGCACCTCGAACGCTGGTATGCCGGCTGGCTGGCGATGCCCGCGAGCCGCGGTGTGCTCGACCTGCCCTTGTCCTGAATCCGGAGACCTCCCATGACCCAACGCCCGTTCCAGCAAGTCGATGTGTTCACCGACACGCCCTACCTCGGCAACCCCCTGGCCGTGGTGCTCGACGGCAGCGGCCTCACCACCGAGGCCATGCAGCGCTTCACCGACTGGACCAACCTCTCGGAATGCACCTTCGTGCTGCCACCCACGAATGCGGAGGCCGACTACCGCGTGCGCATCTTCTGCCCGGGTCGCGAACTCCCGTTCGCCGGTCATCCCACGCTGGGCACCTGCCATGCCTGGCTGAGCGCGGGTGGACAGCCGCGCGGTGAACACGTGGTGCAGGAATGCGGCGTGGGCCTGGTGCCGATCAAACGCGATGGCTCCCGCCTTGCGTTTGCGGCACCGCCCTTGCGCCGCAGCGGCCCGCTCGATGAAGCCGACGTGGACCTGATCGCGCGCGGCCTGGGTGTAGCGCGCGACGACATCGTGGCGCACGCCTGGTGCGAAAACGGCCCGCCCTGGCGCGGCGTGATGCTGCGCACCGCCGCCCAGGTACTGGCCCTGAAGCCGGACGCTGCGGTGCTGGCCGGGCTGGACATCGGCGTGGTCGCGCCGCAACCCGCAGGCGCGGACACCGCGTTTGAAGTGCGCGCCTTCTTCCACACGCACAACACCTTGAGCGAAGACCCGGTGACCGGCAGCCTGAACGCCGCCGTGGCGCAGTGGCTCATCGGCGCAGGCCTCGCGCCCGAGCGCTACGTGGCGGCGCAAGGCACGGCCATGGGACGCGCCGGGCGTGTGCACATCGAACGCGATGGCCTTGGCACCATCTGGGTCGGCGGCGCATCGGTCACCTGCATCAGCGGTCAGGTCGTGTTGTGACACCGCGCATCGACCACCTCGTGGTGGCCGCGCGCACGCTCGATGAGGGTGTGGCCTGGTGCGAAGCCACGCTCGGGGTGACACCCGGGCCGGGTGGCGAGCACCCGCTGTTCGGCACGCACAACCGGCTGCTCAAGCTGGGCGACGGCAGCAACACGCCGCCCTATCTGGAGATCATCGCCATCAACCCGGCGGCCGCGCCCACGCGCGCCAACACACTCAAGCGCTGGTTCGACCTCGACGACCCGAGCCTGCAAACCCGCCTGGCGCAAGACGGGCCGCAGCTGGTGCACTGGGTGGCCAGCGTGCCCGACATCGATGCCGCGCTGACCGCCCTGCAGTCCATCGGCATCCAGCGCGGTCCGGCGGTGGGGGCCTCACGCCAGACCCCTCACGGCCTGCTGCAGTGGCGCATCAGCGTGCGCGACGACGGCCAGCGGTTGTTCAACGGCGTGCTGCCCACCCTCATCCAGTGGGGCGAGGTACACCCCTCGCAACACATGCCGGCCAGCGGCATCACCCTGCGCCACTTGCGCTTGCGACACGCAGGCGCGGCCGGCTTGCGCGCGGCGCTTCAAGCCATGGGTCTGGAAGCCCTGAGCGTGAC
>QBMB01000071.1:23165-24550 GCA_003241965.1 Burkholderiales bacterium
CCACCCCCCTGCCCACCCTCGCCGACATTGAAGCCGCCGCCGAGGTCGTCTACCGCTCGTTCCAGGCCACACCGCAATACCGCTGGGCCACGCTGAGCGCGCGGCTGGGCACCGAATGCTGGGTGAAACACGAGAACCACACGCCGGTGGGCGCCTTCAAGATCCGCGGCGGCCTCACCTACTTTGAACAACTCAAGCAGCGCGGTGAGCTGCCGCGCGAGGTGATGAGCGCCACGCGCGGCAATCACGGCCAGAGCATCGGCTGGGCCGCGCGCATGCACGGCGTGGCCTGCACCATCGTCGTGCCGCGCGGCAACTCGGTCGAGAAGAACGCCGCCATGCGCGCCCTGGGGGCCACGCTGATCGAACACGGCGACGACTTCCAGGAAAGCCGTGAACACGCCATGGCCCTCGCGGCCGAGCGCGGCGCGCACATGGTGCCGAGCTTTCACACCGACCTGCTGCGCGGCGTGAGCACCGCCTGGTGGGAGTTCTTTCGCGCCGTACCGCAGATGGACGTGGTCTATGTGCCGGTGGGCCAGGGCTCGGGCGCGTGTTCGGCCATCGCGGCCAAGCTCGCGCTGGATCACACGGTGCGCATCGTGGGCGTGGTCAGCGCACACGCCACCACCTACGCCGATTCCATCGCCGCAGGCCGGGTGGTCGAGTCACCGGTGACCACCGTGCTGGCCGACGGCATGGCCTGCCGCGTGGCCGACCAGGCCGCGCTGGATGTGCTGGCGCCGCACCTTGATCACATCGTGCAGGTGAGCGACGCAGAAGTGGCCGAGGCCATGCGCATGTTGTTCGCCGACACGCACAACGTGGCCGAGGGCGCGGGCGCCGCGAGCTTTGCGGCCGCCTGGCAAGAGCGTGCGTCGCTCAAAGGGCAGGTGGTGGGCACCACCTTGTGCGGCGGCAACGTGGACAGCGCAACGCTGGCCCGCGTATTGAACAGCTCAGACAGGTTCTGAGCGAACCAGGCGGGCGACCACTTCGCAGAAGGCTTCCACCGCATCGGTCTTGAACACCACCTCACGCACGCCGGCGGCTTTGGCCTCGGCCTGCAGTTCGTCGGTGATGTAGCCCGAGGCCACGGCCACTGGCATGCGGGGGTTGATCTCCAGCACCGCCTTGGCCACTTCCAGCCCCGACATGCCGGGCATGTTGAAGTCGGTCAGCAGCAGCTGGAAACCCGTGGGCGACGCCCGCACCGCGTCGATGGCCTGCGTCTGCGAGGTGTACGCCGTGACCCGGTAGCCCCGGCGCTCCAGCAAGCGGCGCACGAGAAACACGAGGGTGTCGTCATCGTCCAGGTAGAGGATGTGGGGTGAAACCGCGGAAGGGTCGTCGGCCATGGCTCGGTTGAGGGGTGGGCTGGAGAC
>QBMB01000072.1:0-14832 GCA_003241965.1 Burkholderiales bacterium
CCTTCCACCAGGGCACGATGCGCTCCTCCCACAGACCCGCCAGGCCCATGGGGAATGCCATGACAACGCCGATGAACAGGCCCGCCATGAGGAACAGCCAGAGGTCGGGGAAGCTCTCCGAGAAGAAGGTCTTGCCGGCGTTCACGAGCAGCGTGCCGTAGACCGCGCCCACCAGGCTCATGCGCCCGCCCACAGCGGCGTAGATCACCATCTCGATGGAAGGCACGATGCCCACGAAGCTGGGCGACATGAAGCCCACCTGCAGCGTGAACAGCGCGCCGCCAATGCCCGAGAGCGCAGCGGCCAGGCAGAACACGAAGATGCGGAAGTCGGCCACGTCGTAGCCGGAGAAACGCACCCGGTCTTCCTTGTCGCGCATGGCCAGCAGCAGGGTGCCGAGCTTGCTGGTCTGGATCCAGCGGCACAGCAGCATGGAGAGCACCAGCATACCCACGCACACGTAGTACAGGATGTATTTGGCGCTGTCGGTGCGGGTGTCCCAGCCCAGCACGGTCTTCAGATCCGTCATGCCGTTCACACCACCGGTGAAGCCCTGCTGGCCGATGATGAGCACGGTGAGGATGAGCGCCACCGCCTGCGTGATGATGGCGAAGTACACACCGCCCACCCGGCGCTTGAACATGGCGAAACTCACGATCCAGGCGAGCAGCGTGGGCACCACGATGACGGCGGCGAGTGAAAACGGCAGGCTCTTGAACGGCACCCAGAAGGCCGGCAGTTCGGTGATCTGGTTCCAGTCCATGAAGTCGGGGATGCCGGGGGTGGACTGGATCTTGGTGGTCTCGGGGTCCGAGGCTTCGAGCTTGAGGAACATGGCCATGGCATAACCGCCCAGACCGAAGAACACACCCTGCCCCAAGCTGAGCACACCGCCGTAGCCCCACAGCATCACGAGGCCGATGGCCACGAATGCGTAGGTGAGGTACTTGCCCACGAGGTTGAGGCGGAAGATGTCCAGCGAGAGCGGCAACACCACCGCCAGCAGCACCGTGAGCAGCACCAGGCTGGCGAGCTGGTAACGAAGGATCCAGGCTTTGACGGCGTTCATGAGGTTGCTCCTGGGTGCGGTTTCAAGGTGAGGCGGTTCATCGGCGGACCTTGGAGGCAAAGAGACCCTGCGGACGCACCATCAGGATCACCACGATCAGCGAGAGGGTGAGCATCTTGGCCATGGAGCCGGCCATGAAGAACTCGGTGATGGACTGGGTCTGGGCGATGCCGAAGGCCGAAACCACGGTGCCCAGCAGGCTGGCCGCGCCGCCGAAGGTGACGACCAGGAAGGCGTCGACGATGTAGAGCGAGCCCGAGGTGGGGCCGGTGGAGCCGATGGTGGTGAAAGCGGCGCCCGCGATGCCGGCGATGCCGCAGCCGATGGCGAAGGTGAGGCGGTCGGTCTTTTTGGTGTCGATGCCGGTGGCGTTCGCCATCGCCCGGTTGCTCACCGTGGCGCGCACGCGCAAGCCCCAGCGGCTCTTGTGCATGGCGATCAGGATGCCGCCCGTGACGAAGGCGGTGAGCCCCAGCACAAACATGCCGTTGATGGGGATGTCCAGGCCTTCGGCGGGCGCCCAGGAGCCCAGCAGCCAGTCGGGCAGCGTGGGGCTCACTTCCTTGGGGCCGATGAAGGTGCGAAACGATTGCTGCATGGCCAGGCTGATGCCCCAGGTGGCGAGCAGGGTGTCCAGCGGACGTTTGTAGAGGTGGCGGATCAGCGCCCACTCGATGAACCAGCCGGCGGCGAACGCGAACAGGAACGCGGCCACGATGGCGAAGGGAAAGTAGGCGGCCACGGCGCCCGGGCTGATCGAGTTGGCGAGCGTGGAGCCGAGGTAGATGGTGTAGGCGCCGATGGTCATGAACTCACCGTGCGCCATGTTGATCACGCCCATCTGTCCGAAGATGATGGCCAGGCCCAGGCCCATGAGCAGCAGCACGGCGAACAGACTCAGGCCGGCGAAGCCTTGCATCAGGCCGATGTTGAGCAGATCGTTGAAACTCATGGCAGATCTCCAAGGCAAAAAGGAAACCCGCCGCAGCGCCCATGCGCCGCAGCGGGAGAGGGCTTATTGATAGCCTTTGGGGAACGGATCGGGTTTGATGAGTTCAGGCGACTCCGCGACCACCTTGAAGGTCGCGTCCGGCATGCCCATGGCGATGCGCGACTTGCTCCACAGGTGGTGGTTCTTGTCCAGCTTCACGTAGCCTTCGGGCGCCGTCTTGAGTTCGATGCCGGTCTCGGAGGCGGCCACCACCTTGTCCACGTCGAAGCTCTTGGCTTTTTCGACCGCGGCCTTCCACAGCCATGGGCCGAGGTAGCCGGCCTGGGTCACGTCGCCGATCACCGAGTCCTTGCCGTACTTGGCCTTGAAGGCGGCCACGAACTTCTTGTTGTTCTCGTTCTCCAGCGACTGGAAGTACTTCATGGACGAGTAGAAGCCCTGGAAGTTTTCACCACCCACGCCGGTCATCTCGTCTTCGGTCACCGACAGCGTCACCAGCAGTTGTTTGTCGCCGGTGATGCCGGCGGCCTTGAGCGCCTTGTAGAAGGCGACGTTGGAGCCACCGACCACGGCGGCAAAGATGCAGTCGGGCTTCTGCAGCTTGATCTTGTTCATCAGCGAGCCGAAGTTGGTGCTGCCCAGCGGGTAGTACTCCTCGCCGACGACCTTGCCCTTCTGGAAGTTCTCGATGTGCTTGCGCGCGATCTTCATCGAGGTGCGCGGCCAGATGTAGTCGGAGCCGATCAGGAAGAAGCTCTTGGCTTTCTTCTCGGTCTTGGCCCATTCCAGGCTGTACAAAATCTGTTGCGTGGCTTCCTGGCCGGTGTAGATCACGTTCTTGGACTGCTCCAGGCCTTCGTAGAAGGTGGGGTAGTACAGCAGGCCGTTTTCTTTCTCGAACACCGGCAGCACGGCCTTGCGCGAGGCGCTGGTCCAGCAGCCGAACACAGCGGCGCAGCGGTCGTTGATCAACAGCTTCTTGGATTTCTCGGCGAAGGTCGGCCAGTCGGAGGCGCCGTCTTCCTTGATCACCTTGATCTTGCGGCCCAGGATGCCGCCCATGGCGTTGATCTCGTCGATGGCGAGCTGCTCGGCCTGGATCGAGCCCGTTTCCGAGATGGCCATGGTGCCGGTGGAGGAGTGCAGCTGGCCCACGGTGACTTCGGTGTCGGTGATGGCAAGTTTGGTGGTGTTCACCGTGGCGGTGGGCTGGCCAAAGCTCCAGGTGGGCAGGCCCACCAGAGAGGCGGCACCCAGCATCTGCAGCACGCGGCGGCGGCTCGCTTCCGGGGTTTCGGGGGCGCCAAGGGACGGATCGGAATCGTGCTTCATGAGGAACTCCTGGAGAGGTGGAGGAAGGAGGGAAGGGACGCGGTGGGCGGCGGTGTGCCGACTGAGGTGCAGCGTACGGAGGACACCGTAGGCGACCCATACGTCAAATAACGTAGGGCTGTTTTGCGCGACCGGCTGGTGGGGTGGGGCGCTTCTTGCTAGCGTTCAAGGCATGTCCTCTTCCGAGCCCGCGGCACCCGTTGCCACGCAGAAAATTTTCCGGTTCCGCCGGGAATACAACTCGTGGGTGGCCGACGAGACCATGGAGGACTACGCCCTGCGCTACACGCCGCGCAGCTTTCGCAAATGGAGCGAGTGGCGGGTGGCCAACACGGCGTTCGGCTCGCTCTCGTTCCTGGCGCTGGAGGCCATTGGCGGTGCGATCGCGGTGAACTACGGCTTCGGCAACGCCATGTGGGCGATCCTGGTCGTGGGTCTGATCATCTTTTTCACCGGTCTGCCCATCGCCTACTACGCCGCGCGTTACGGGCTGGACATGGACCTGCTCACACGCGGCGCGGGCTTCGGTTACCTGGGCTCGACCATCACCTCGCTGATCTACGCGGTGTTCACCTTCATCTTCTTCGCCATCGAGGCGGTGATCATGGGACTGGCCATCCAGATGGCGACCGACTGGCCGCTGGCCTGGTGCTATTTGATTTCGGCGGTGGTGATCATCCCGCTGGTCATTCGCGGCATCACGCTGATCTCGAAACTGCAGGCCTGGACGCAGCCGCTGTGGCTGTTCCTGCTGCTGCTGCCGTTTGTGTGGATCGCGATCTCGCAGCCCCAGCTCTACCGCGACTTCGCCAGCCTCACCGGCATCCGCTCGGGCAGCAACGGCTTTCAGCCGCTGATGTTCGGTGCCGCCGCCGCCGTGATCTTTTCGCTGGTGGTGCAGATCGGCGAGCAGGTCGACTTTCTGCGCTTCATGCCCGAGCGCAAGCGCGAGAACCGCTGGCGCTGGTGGGCGGCGGTGCTGATCACCGGGCCAGGCTGGATCGGCATGGGCATGCTCAAGATGGCCGGCGGGGCCTTTCTGGCCTTCGCCGCCATGCAGTTCGAGGTGGCGCCCGAGCGCACTGCCGAGCCCACGCAGATGTTTCTGGCTGGTTTCACCGAAGCGGTGGGCCACCCGGGGCTGGCGGTGGCCATGACGGTGGTCTTCGTGATCATTTCGCAGATCAAGATCAACGTGACCAACGCCTACGCCGGTTCGCTGGCGTGGTCCAACTTCTTCGCCCGTGTCACGCACAGCCACCCGGGTCGTGTGGTGTGGCTGGTGTTCAACGTGGCCATTGCCACGCTGCTCATGCTGCTGGGCGTGTTCGCCGGCATCGAGAAGGTGCTGGGTGTCTACAGCAACGTGGCCATTGCCTGGGTGGGTGCACTGGTGGCCGATCTCATCATCAACAAGCCGCTGGGCCTGAGCCCCAAGGGCATCGAGTTCCGCCGCGCTTACCTGTACGACTTCAACCCGGTGGGCATGGGCTCCATGATCATTGCGGCGCTGGTGGCCAGCCTGGCCTATGCGGGTGTCATGGGCGAGGTGGCCGCGGCGTTTTCGCCCTTCATCGCGCTGGGCCTGGCGTTGGTGTTGTCCCCACTGATCGCCTGGGTCACGCAGGGCAAGTACTACCTGGCGCGCACGCCTTCGGCCGAGTGGAAGCCCGGTGAGGTGGTGCGCTGTGCGGTGTGCGAGAACCAGTTCGAGTCGGAAGACATGGCGAGTTGCCCGGCCTACCGCGCGCCGATCTGCTCACTGTGCTGCTCGCTGGAATCGCGCTGCCACGACCGCTGCAAGACCAATGCGCGCGGCATTGACCAGGTGCGCGCCCTGCTGATGACCGTGTTGCCGAAGGGTGTCATGGCGCGCGTCAACTTCCGTGCGGGCCAGTTCCTGGTGGTGTGGCTCTCCATCAGCGCGGTCATGGCTTTCCTGATCGGCATGGTCTATGTGCAGGAAAGCCTGCATGCGCCGGCCGAGTCGCTGCGGCTGCCGTTCCTCAAGATCTATGCCTTCCTGGTGTTGCTGGCGGCGGTGTGCTCGTGGTGGGTGGTGCTCACCACCGACAGCCGACGCATGGCGCAGGACGAGTCGGAGCGGCAGACGCAGCTGCTGATGCTGGAGATCGACGCGCACCAGCGCACCGACGCCGAACTGCAATCGGCGCGCGACCGCGCCGAAGCCGCCAGCCAGGCCAAGACGCGCTACGTGGCGGGCATGACGCACGAGTTGCGCACGCCGCTGACCAGCATCCTGGGCTACGCGCAGATCCTGCTGAAGAACAGCGACATCTCGGTCTGGGTGCGCGAAACCATCGCCACCATGCAGCGCAGCGGCCAGCATATGCATGCGCTCATCGACGGCTCGCTCGATCTCGCGCGCATCGAGGCCGGGCGCTTGAAGCTGGACCCGGTGCCGCTGCCGCTCGGCCAGCTGCTCGAAGACGTGGAGCGCATGATCCGCCCGCAGGCCGAGGCCAAGGGCCTGCGCTTCGTGGTGCAGCAAGAAGGGGAGTTGCCGGCCTGGGTGCGGGCGGACGCCAAGCGCCTGCGCCAGATCTTGATCAACCTGCTGAGCAACGCGGTGCGTTTCACCGAAGAGGGTGTGGTCACGCTCAAACTCGACTTTCGCCAGCAGGTGGCGCGCATCGACGTGGTGGACACCGGCATCGGCATCGCCGCCCAGGACCAGACACGCATCTTCCTGCCGTTCGAGCGCGGCAGCGCCGGGCGCCGCGCGCTGGACACCGGCACCGGCCTGGGCCTGACCATCACCCACCTGCTCACCGACATGATGGGCGGCGAGCTCAAGCTCAAGAGCCGCCCCGGGCACGGCAGCACCTTCTCGCTGCGCCTGTACCTGCCCGCCATCGCATCCGACCCCAAGCACCCGCTGCCCATTCCCTCCACCCTGCGCGCGGTCACCGGCTACGTGGGGCCGCGCCGCACGCTGTTGGTGGTGGACGACCAGCCGCTGCACCGCCAGTTGCTCGCCAGCATTCTGGTGCCGCTGGGTTTTGTGGTGCGCGAGGCGGCCAGCGGCCAGGAGTGCCTGGAGATCATCGAACAGCACCCGCCCGACCTGCTGCTGCTGGACCTCACCATGGACGGTCTGGACGGCTGGCAGACCGCTGCGGCCGTGCGCCAGCTGCTGCCGGCGGCGAGCCTGCCGATCGTGTTCGTCTCGGCCAACCTGTTCGACAACCGCCCCGAAGAGCTGCGAGCGCTGGACTGCCAGGGCTTCGTGGCCAAGCCCATGATGGAGTCGGAGCTGCTCGAAGCCATCCGCATTCCCTTGCAGCTGGAGTGGCTCACCGAGCAGGCGCCCGCGACCACGCCGGTGAGCATCGTGCGCGACCGCATCACCGGCCTGCCGCTGCCCGAAGACCTGCGCGAGGAGTTGCAGCGCCTGGCGCGCCAGGGCCAGGCGGCCGCGCTGCGCCAGCGGCTGTGGCAGGCGCAGACCGCCGAACCCGCCCACGCCGCCACGCTGGCTTTGTTGCAGTCGTGTGCCGACCGATTCGATTTTCAAACCCTGATCGAGTACCTCAGGGACACCGCGGAACTCACCGAAGATGACACCCCTCTCTGAACCCGAGCTGGCCCCACCCCCGGCCGCCCGGCCGGTGATTCTGGTGGTCGATGACGCTGTGGACACCTTGCGCATGCTGGGTGACGTGCTGGTGGCCGAGGGTTATGTGGTGCTGGCCGCGCGCGATGCCACGGAGGCCCTGGAGCGCTTCGAGGTCGCCATCCCCGACGGCGTGCTGCTGGACGCGGTGATGCCCGGCATGGACGGTTTTGCGCTGTGCCGCCACATCAAGGCCACGCCGGCGTGGTCGCACGTGCCGGTGCTGTTCATGACCGGCCTGTCCGAGAGCGACCAGATCCTGCGCGGCTTTGCCTGCGGCGGGGTGGACTATGTGGTCAAGCCGCTTCGGATCCCCGAGGTCATGGCCCGTCTGGCCACCCATGTGCGCAATGCGCGCGTCACCCGGCTGGCGCAGGAAGCGGTGGACGTGGCCGGCATGGGCACCGTGGTGCTCGATTCGCAGGGTCGAACGGCCTGGCGCTCACCGCAGGCCGTGGCCTGGCTGGAGCTGGCGTTCGGGCGCGAAGCCCGCTCGGACGCGCTGACCAGCGAATGGCTGGGCACCGCGCTGCAGCGCACCGAAGTGCTGCGCGACCTGGGCAAGCAGGGGCGCCTGCTGGCGCGCAACCTCGGCCAGGGCAGCCTGGGCGAGTCGATGCTGCTGCTCACGCTCACGCCCCCCGACAGTGCGTCGGCCCAGCGCCTGCGCGAGATCGCGCTGACCCCGCGCGAGACCGAGGTGCTGTCCTGGCTGGCCAAGGGCAAGACCAACCGCGACATCGCCGACATCCTGGGCATGAGCCCGCGCACGGTCAACAAACACCTGGAGCACGTGTTCGAGAAACTGGGGGTGGAAACCCGCTCGGCCGCCGCGGCGATTGCCGGGCGCTTGTTGCCCCAAACCTGAAGCCGACAGCCCGCCGGGGCGCCGCCTGCGCCAAAAGCGTCACGCTTGCACCCGCACCGAGGGTTTCCCACGCTCCCACGGGCTGCGCCCACGGTCCGTTCGGAACTATGCTTGCACCCGTGCGGGGTACCGGCGGCCGTGGATGGGCTGCCCACCCCTTTTGACGTGAACGAATGCCCGGAGGGGATTTATGGCGAGTGATCTGGATACCGTGCGCGTGCTGCGGGCCTTGTTCAACGACATGCCACGCGCACCCCAGGGTCTCTCGGGGGTGGAGCTGATGGCGTGGATCAAGGCGTCGATGACCGATCACGAAGGCGGCGAGATGGCCTACATGATCGAACACATCACCCGCAACTCCATGCTGGACATCGTGCTGCACATGCGCGAGTCGGGGCACTTGCAGGACGACGCGGCGTTCGATCAGACGGTCGCGCTGATCTCCACCGAGGAAGGGCGCCGCACGTTCCGGGACAACTGCATCAATGCGCAGAAAACCGTGGATGCGACCGAGCGACTGCTCAAGCGCGCCCGCAAGGCCTCGCCGCAGCAACAGGCGTTGTTCGAGGTCAACCCGCTGGAGATCGAACGTTTTGTGGCGGGCCATGCCGGTGGGCCCGGGCCCTTGTTTGCCGAGTACGCCGCCTTGGAGGAGGTGCAGGAGATCGGCGTCTTCACCCAGGCGCCCGATCTGGTGCACGAATTTGCCTGGGGTTTTGTGGTGGAGCGCCCCGGTACCTGGAGCGTGTATGTGGCCGAGGTCTGGCGGCAGGGCACGGTGGGTTACTTCCACCGCTTTCTCAGCGCCTGGAAGATGGAGCTGGCCGCGCCGCTGGACGCTGCGGGCTCGCTGCCCCCGGTGCCGCCCGGGCTGGAGGTGGACGACGGCATCAACACCTTCAGCAGCCTGAGCTTCGAACTCGACGCCAGTGCGTCCCCGGGGCTCGTGCGGCGCTGGCTGGGGGAAGTCTTCATCGGTCGCATGCTGCCGCGCATGGCCGCGCGGGCGCTGGACGACAGCTTCGATTTCCCGGTGAGCGGTTCCACGAACTGAACCGGCCCCGCGCACCGCGGGCGTGAGCTGTGGTGCAGACCATGCACCGGTCATGGGCGTTCACGCACTGCACCCGTGCCCGACAGGCGGCGCAGCGCGTGGGCGCGCTTGCCCGCGCGGATTCCCGACGAAGCGTGCTACGCCCTTGAGGCCGACCCGCAGCGGTCTTTGCCCGGCCGTGTGGCACGCCCATTGCTAGAAGTGCATCGTCTTGAATACAAGATGGTGTTATTTCAAAGCCCGTCGCAACTCAAGACCACCGATCACCCAACCACCGGATTTGAAAAGAGGTCTTTCATGGACAAGGCAATGTGGAACCGTCGCGACTGGATTCTGGGCTCGGGCGCCATGGGCGCCGGGCTCGCGCTGAGCGGTCTGCCGCTGTCGGCGCTGGCGCAGGCGCCGATCACCGTGGGCTTCATTTATGTGGGTCCGCGCGACGACTACGGCTACAACCAGGCCCACGCCGAATCGGCCGCTGTGCTCAAGAAGATGCCCGGTGTGAAGGTGATTGAAGAAGAGAACGTGCCCGAGACGCAGGCCGTGCAGCGCAGCATGCAAGGCATGATTTCGCAGGACGGCGCCACGCTGCTGTTTCCCACCTCGTTCGGTTACTTCGACCCCCACATCCTGGCCGTGGCCCCCAAAAATGCCAACGTTCGCTTCGCGCATTGCGGGGGCCTGTGGACGGCTGGCAAACACCCGGCCAACGCGGCGAGTTACTTCGGCTACATCGAGGAAGCCCAGTACCTCAACGGGGTGGTGGCCGGCCACATGAGCAAGAGCAAGAAGCTCGGCTTCATCGCCGCCAAACCCATTCCGCAGGTGCTGCGCAACATCAACGCCTTCACCATGGGCGCGCGTTCGGTGGACCCGAGCATCACCACCACCGTGATTTTCACGGGCGACTGGTCGTTGCCGGTGAAGGAAGCGGAAGCCACCAGCAGCCTGGCCGACCAGGGCGTGGACGTGTTCACCATGCACGTGGATTCGCCCAAGGTGATCGTGGAGACTGCGGCACGCCGCGGCAAGATGGTCTGCGGCTACCACGCCGACCAATCCAAGCTCGCGCCCCAGGCCTACCTGACCGGCGCCGAGTGGAACTGGGTCACGCCCGTGACCACCATGATCGAAGCCGCACGCTCCGGCAAGCCGCACCCCAACTTCGTGCGCGGCGGCCTCAAGGACGGCTTCGTGAAGACCTCGGCCTATGGCCCGGCTGTGAGCGAACCGGCGCGCAAGCAGGCCGACGCGATCAAGGCGCGCATGCTCAAGGGCGACTTCGACATCTTCGCCGGCGAGGTGAAGGACAACACCGGCAAGGTGGTGGTGCCCAAGGGCAAGGTCTTCAAGCAGACCGCGATCGAACTCGAATCGATGAACTACCTGGTTGAAGGCGTGGTCGGCAAGGTCTGAGCGACTGCGCCGCGCTGGCCCCGCCATGACGAGCCGTTTCACCGACACCGCCGAGGCCGTGCTGCTGCCCGTGCTGGCGATTGCGGGTGCCTTGCTGCTGTTCGGTCTGTTCGTGGCGCTGGCGGGCTTCAACCCGCTGGAGGTCTGGGGGCTGCTGTTTCGCGGTGCCTTTGGCGATGCGTTTTCGCTGCAGAACACGCTGCAGCGTGCCGCGCCGCTGATGCTCACCGCGCTGTGCGTGGCGCTGCCCGCACGCGCCGGCCTCACCATCATCGGCGGCGAGGGTGCGCTCATCGTCGGTGCGCTGGCCTGCGCCGGCCTGCCCTATGTGTGGGCTGTGCCCGAAGGTGTTTTCGGCACCACCAGCCTGGTGCTGGCGGCTGCACTCGGCGGCGCAGCGTGGATCGCGATCGCAGGCTACCTGCGCCAGTTTCGCGGCGTGAACGAAACCATCAGCAGCCTCTTGCTGGCCTATGTGGCGGTCAACGTGTTCAAGCACCTGGTCGAAGGACCCATGCGCGACCCGGCGAGCCTGAACAAACCTTCCACCTTCGCGCTGAAGGACGGCCTGCTGATCGGTCCCATCGGGAGTTACGACGTGCATTGGGGCCTGGTGTGGGGCGTGGTGAGTTGCGTGCTCGCCGCCATCTGGCTTGGCCAGACCACGCACGGCTTCGCCACCCGCGTGGTGGGGGGCAATGTGCGCGCCGCTGGCCTGGTGGGGCTGCCTGCGGGCAGGCTCGTCATCACGGCCTGCGCGCTCGGCGGCGCAGCGGCGGGTCTGGCGGGTGGCATCGAGATCGCGGCGGTGCACACAGCGGCCAATGCCTCGGTGATCGCGGGGCTGGGTTACACCGGCATCCTGGTGAGCTTTGCTGCGCGCCACAACCCGTTGGCCATCATTCCGGTGGCCATCGTGCTGGGCGGTTTTGGTGCGGCGGGCAGTTTGCTGCAGCGCCGTCTGGGTCTGCCCGACGCTTCGGTGCAGGTGCTGCTGGGCTTTGTGTTCGTGCTCATCCTCTCGGCCGAAGCGGCGCGCGGGCGCATCCGCTGGGGCTTGTTCAAGCCTGCGCCAGCACCACAAGCCGCTCCACAAAAGGGAGTTGCGTGATGGACATGGACGCGATCGGTGCGGTGCTGCTGGCCATTCTGGGCGGCGCCATCCGGGTGGGCACGCCGTTTCTGTTTGTGAGCCTGGGCGAGTGCCTCACCGAGAAGTCGGGCCGTATCAATCTGGGCCTGGAAGGTGTGCTGGTGTTCTCGGCCATGAGTGCCTTTGGGGTGGCCTACTGGAGCAACTCGGCCTGGCTGGGCGTGCTGGCAGGTGCGGGCAGCGGTGCCTTGCTGGCGCTGCTGCACGGCTTGGCGTGTTCGATGAAGCGCGTCAACGACATCGCCATGGGCATCGGCGTGATGATGCTGGGCATCGGCTTGGCCTTCTACCTCGGCAAGCCGCTGATCCAGCCGCAGGCACCCACCTTGGGCTCCCTCCCGCTGGGCAACTGGAGCGATTCGCCGCAGGTGCGCGCAGCGCTCAACATCAACGTGTTGTTCCCCATCGGCGTGGTGCTCGCGCTGCTCATGGCCTGGGCGTTTGCCAACACGCGCTGGGGCATGCTGGTGCGCATGGTGGGCGACTCGTCCGACGCAGCGCGTGCACTGGGCACCTCGGTCACCTGGGTGCGCACGCTGGCCACCACCGTGGGTGGTGCCATCGCCGGCCTGGGGGGTGCATCTCTCTCGCTCTACTACCCCGGCAGCTGGAACGAAGGCCTGTCCAGCGGCCAGGGCCTTATCGCCGTGGCACTGGTGATCTTTGCGCGCTGGCGGCCCATGGCCTGCCTGTGGGCGGCGCTGCTGTTTGGTGGTGCGGGCGCGCTTGGGCCCGCGCTGCAGTCGGTCGGGGTTACCGGCTACTACTACCTCTTCAACGCCGTGCCTTATGTGATGACGCTGGTCATTCTGGTGGTGACTTGCGCGCCGCAGCGTGTGCTGCGCGGCGCACCGAGCGAGCTGGGCGTGCAACGTTGACCCATTTCTGAAACTGGAGCAATTGACGATGAATGGATTGAGTGGATTGAACAAGTCACCGGGTGGCGTGGTGGTGGGTCTGGCCCAACTGCAGCTGCCAGTGGTGGAGACGCCCGCGCAGCTGGCCGCGCAGACGCAAAAGATCGTGGACATGGTGGGCAAGGCCCGCCGGGGCTACGCCCACATGGACCTGCTGGTGTTCCCCGAGTACGCGCTGCACGGCCTCTCGATGAGCACCGCGCCCGAACTCATGGTGAGCATGGACGGCCCCGAGGTTGAGGCCATGCGCCAGGCCTGCATCACCCACCGCATCTGGGGCTGCTTCTCCATCATGGAAGCCAACCCCGGCGGCAACCCCTACAACACCGGCATCATCTTTGACGACCACGGTGTGCTCAAGCTCTATTACCGCAAGTTCCACCCCTGGGTGCCGGTGGAGCCGTGGGAGCCGGGCAACATGGGCATTCCGGTGATCGAGGGACCACGCGGCATCAAGCTCGCGCTCATCATCTGCCACGACGGCATGTTTCCCGAGATGGCGCGCGAGTGCGCCTACAAGGGCGCCGAACTCATGCTGCGCACCGCCGGCTACACCGCGCCCATCCGCCACGCCTGGCAGATCACCAACCAGGCCAACGCCTTCCAGAACCTCATGGCCACCGCCAGCGTGTGCCTGTGCGGCAGCGACGGCAGCTTCGATTCGATGGGCGAGGCCATGGTCTGCGACCACGAAGGCACGGTGGTCACGCAAGGCGGTGGCCGGGCCGATGAGATCATCTGCGCCGAAATCCGGCCCGACCTGATCCGCGAGGCGCGCCTGCACTGGGGCGTGGAGAACAACCCGTACCAGTTCAGCCACCGGGGTTATGTGGCGGTGAAGGGCGGCGCGCAGGACTGCCCCTACACCTTCATGCAGGACATGGTGGCCGGTCGCTTCCAGCTGCCTTGGGAAGCCGAGGTGGTGCACACCGACGGCCGCTCGTGCGGCTTCGAGCCGCCCACGCGCACCTTCGTGGGCAACGTGCCCAACCTGCTGGAGAAGTGATGACGGTTTTTGCCCAGGCCCACCCCTACGCCTGGCCGTTCGACGGTGACCTGCGCGCGGCCAACACCGCGCTGGTCATCATCGACATGCAGATCGACTTCTGCGGTGTGGGCGGCTATGTGGACAGCATGGGCTACGACCTCTCCCTCACCCGCGCGCCCATCGAGCCCATCGGCCGTGTGCTCGCTGCGGCGCGCGCCGCCGGCCTGCACGTGATCCACACCCGCGAAGGCCACCGCCCCGACCTGTCGGACCTGCCGGCCAACAAGCGCTGGCGCTCTCGGCAGATGGGCGCCGGCATTGGTGATGCCGGCCCGTGCGGCCGCATCCTTGTGCGCGGCGAGCCGGGCTGGGAAATCATTCCCGAGCTCGCGCCGCTGCCCGGTGAACCCGTCATCGACAAACCGGGCAAGGGCTCGTTCTACGCCACCGATCTGGAGCTGATCCTGCACACGCGCGGCATCCGCAACCTGATCCTCACCGGCATCACCACCGACGTGTGCGTGCACACCACCATGCGCGAGGCGAACGATCGGGGCTTTGAATGCGTGCTGCTGTCCGACGGCACCGGCGCCACCGACCCCGGCAACCACCAGGCAGCGCTCCACATGATCCCCATGCAGGGCGGCGTGTTCGGCGCGGTGAGCGACACGGCGGCCATCGTCAAGGCCCTGCAGTCGTTGTGAAGGACACACCATGCACGCGCTGCAACTCGACACCTACCAGCTGACCAAACGCTTCGGCGCCTTCACCGCGCTCGACGGCGTGTCGCTCACCGTGCGCCCCGGCACCGTGCACGCGCTGCTCGGTGAAAACGGCGCGGGCAAGAGCACGTTTGTGAAGGCCGTGGTGGGTTACCACCGGGGCGACGAAGGCGCGGTGCTGATCGACGGCCGTGAGCAGGACATCCACTCACCCAGCGTCGCGCGAGAACTCGGCATCGGCATGGTCTACCAGCACTTCACCGTGGTGCCCGGCATGACGGTGGCGGAAAACCTGCTGCTCGCGCGCGGCGCTTTACCCGCGGTGATTGACTGGAAGGCCGCGCGCACGGAGCTCGGCGCCTTCATGGCCAGTGCGCCGTTTTCGCTCGACCTCGACGCCTACCCCATCGACCTCTCCGCCGGGCAGAAGCAGAAGCTGGAAATCCTGAAGCAGATGCTGCTCAAGCCGCGTCTGCTGATCCTGGACGAGCCCACCTCGGTGCTCACACCGCAGGAGGCCGATGAGGTGCTGGGCGCATTGAAAGAACGCGCGCATGCTGGCGACTGCTCCATCGTCATGATCACGCACAAGTTTCGCGAGGTCACGGCGTATGCCGACGACGTGTCGGTGCTGCGGCGCGGCCAGCTGGTGTTGAGCAAGGCCGTGGCACAGACCGACCCCGACGAACTCGCGCACGCCATGGTCGGCCAGGCGGCCGAGAAA
>QBMB01000072.1:14842-24534 GCA_003241965.1 Burkholderiales bacterium
GCCGAGAAAGCCTTGCTGGAGAAAACGACGCAGCCGCTGGATGCCGAGGTGACGCTGGTGGTGGACGACCTCACGGTGATGGGCGACCGCGGCGACCTCGCGCTCAATGGCCTCACGCTGCAGGTGCGCGCGGGCGAGATCCTGGGCATCGCCGGTGTGTCCGGCAATGGCCAGAAAGAACTGATGCAGGCCTTGACCGGCCAGCGCGCGCGCCTGGGTGGGGACGTCACGGTGCGCGGCGAACCTTACGCGGGCAAGCGCCAGCAAAACCGCGTGCTGCAGGTGCGCAGCCTGCCTGAAGAGCCGCTCATCAACGCGTGCGTGCCCGACATGAGCGTGTCGGAAAACATGGCGCTTCGCCTGTTCGACGAAGCGCCGCTGGCCCAGGCCGGCTTCGTGCGGTGGCCCCGGCTTCGCGCCATGGCGCAACGTTGGGTGGACGAGTACCGCGTGAAGACGCCGGGCATCGACGCACCCATTCGTGCGCTCTCGGGCGGCAATGTGCAGCGCGCCGTGCTGGCGCGTGAACTCGCGGGCGAAGCGAAGCTGCTGCTGGTGAGCAACCCGACCTTCGGCCTGGACTTCGCCGCCACCGCCGAGATCCACGCCCGGCTGGTGGCCGCGCGCAACCGGGGCGCGGCCGTGCTGCTGATCAGCGAAGATCTGGATGAGCTGATGCAACTGGCGGACCGCGTGGCCGTCATCAGCGGCGGGCAGCTGGTGTTTGAAACGCCGGCCGACCGCGCAGACCGCAAGCTCCTGGGCGCGCACATGGCCGGAGGACACGGGAACGAAACGGCCGAACCGCAAACCGAGGAGATTGTTCAATGAGCACCGTCACGGCCCGCCCGTTCAACTTCGAACTCGACCCTGCCCACGCCGCGCTGGTCATCATCGACATGCAGCGCGATTTTGTGGAGCCCGGTGGCTTTGGTGAATCGCTGGGCAACACGGTGGAGCCGCTGCAGGCGATCGTGCCCGCCATCGCGAATGTGCTGGCCGCCTGGCGCGCCATGGGTGGCCTGGTGGTGCACACGCGCGAATCGCACGCGCCCGACCTGAGTGACTGCCCGCCCGCCAAACGCCTGCGCGGATTGCCCAGCCTGCGCATCGGCGACGTGGGCCCCATGGGCCGGGTGCTGGTGCGCGGTGAGCCTGGCAACCAGATCGTGGCGGCGCTGGCGCCGGTGGCGGGTGAGGTGGTGATCGACAAACCCGGCAAGGGCGCGTTCTACGCCACCGATCTGCAGCAGCAGCTGCAGGCGCGTGGCATCACCCAGCTGGTGGTGGCCGGCGTGACCACCGAGGTGTGCGTGCAGTCCACGCTGCGCGAGGCAAACGACCGTGGCTTTGATTGCCTGGTGCTGGAAGACGGCACGGCCAGCTACTTCCCAGCGTTCCACGCCGCCGCGCTGGCCATGATCACCGCGCAAGGCGCGATCGTGGGCTGGTCGGCGACGTCGAAGGAATTGCTGGAAGTGGTCTGACGGGCGACTCAGGACTTGGCGTCAGTCGCTGGCGGTGTGGCGTCCACCTGGCCATCCTTCACCGGCAGCGTGGCGCCGGGCTTGAAGGAGGTGCGCACCGTGCCGTCCTTGCCATCAAGGCGGTAAGTCACGTTGTAGCCCACGAGTTTTTGCGACTTGTCCTGCACGGTCTTGCAGCGCTGTTCGGTCGACGTGATGACGTCCTTCTGCTGCATGTTTTTCTGCACCTGGTTGCCGGCATAACCGCCGGCAGCAGCACCCGCCAGGGTGGCCACGGTCTTGCCGGTGCCGTTGCCCACCGCGCTGCCCAGAAGACCACCGGCCAGGCCGCCGACCACCGTGCCCGCGATGCGGTTCTGGTCCTTCACGGGTGCCGTTCTCTGCACCTGCACGTTCTCGCAGCTTTCGCGCGGGGTCACCACGGTTTGCATGATCTCCTTCACCGCGACGACATCCGCCACCTTGGGTGCTGTGAGCACCTTGTAGCCGGTGACGCCGCTGGCGCCGAGCACCACCATGGCGAGACCGCCCACTGCAATACCCTTGATCATTGACTTGTCCATGTGAACATCCTTGGTTGTTGGGCCAATCTAACCGGGATTGAAAGACCACCTGTGTCAAAAGGTGTCCGCCCGTGTCGGCTGAACTCGTTCCAGCCAATGCCCTCCAACCGGTTCCATTTCAACCCTTGATCAGGAGTGCAAACCATGCGCGTGTCTTCATGGAGTCTGGCGGGCCTGTGCCTCTTGAGCGCGTGCACAGGCTATGCGCCGCCCAACAATCTGGCCGGTGTTTCCGGCGAACAAATCGTAGCCAGCATGGGAACACCAGACACACAGCGGCAGCTCGACGGCGGCACCCGGCTGGAATTTCCAAGGGGTCCCTATGGGCGCCACACCTGGTTTGTGTATCTGGATGCAGCTGGAAATGCCGTTCGCGCGGAGCAGGTGCTGACCGAGAAGAACTTCACCCAGATCAACCCCGGCATGACGGCGGACGAGGTCCGGTTCCAGCTCGGTCGCCCCGGTGAGGTGCAGGGCCTGGCCCGCTCGCGCGGCACCGTGTGGAGCTACCGCTACGAGAATCCGTTCTGTCGCTGGTTCCAGGTGGAAATTTCAGAGGAGAAGACGGTGCGCTCAGCTGGCTACGGGGAACCGCCGGAATGCAGCCGCCGGGACCGGGTGCTCATTCCCTGACGGGCAAGTTCAAGCCGCTGGCGCCACCTGCTGGGCCAGGTAGACCTGGTGCAGCGTGATCTTGCGCACCTCGGTCTGGCTGGTCTGGATGTGCGAGCGCAGCAGCAGGTCGGCGCGGTCTGCCTTGCGCGCGAGAATGGCGCGCAGGATCTTGGCGTGTTCGTCGTAAGTGGCATCGATGCGCACCTGCTGCAAAAAATCGAGCCGGCGAATGATGCGGATGCGCTCGGTCACCTCGTGGTGCACGCGCGCCAGTTCCGCATTGCCGGCCGCACTCACCAAGGTTTCGTGAAAGGCTTCGTCCCACGCGGCCACCTCGGTCGGGTCCGTGCTGCGCTCGGACACGGGCACCAGCCAGCGTTCCTTGAGGGCCTGCAACTGTGGCGATGAGGCGGTCATCTCCTGCAGGCACAGCCGCTGCACTGCGACGGTTTCCAGCACCATGCGCAGGTCGTAGAGCTGGTCGAACTTGTCGAAGTCGAACGGCAGCACGCGCCAGCCGCTGCGAAACATGACCTCGACGAGTCCGTCTTGCTGAAGGCGGAACAAAGCCTGGCGCACCGGCGTGCGCGACACGTCCAGTCGCGCGCAGAGTTCGTGTTCGGTGAAGCGGTCGCCAGGCACGAGGCGGAAGTCGGCAATGTCCTGTTTGACCTGCCGGTAGACCTCTTCGGCGCGCGACTGGAAAGGCGCTGCGCTGGCGGCGGCTTTGGCAGGACGTGCACGGACCGGGCGCAGGGTGCGTGTGACCATCAGGCCATCCAGCTCACATGGGCCGACACCACGCGCCAGCCCTCGGCCATGCGCACCCAGGTCTGGCTCTGCCGACCGATGCGCGGGTTGCCCGCACGCTGGAACTCGATGTTGGTGGTGGCCGTGTCGCGGCCGTGGGTGGTGATGGCGGTGCGCAGCACGGTGCGCGCCAGGCCGGCAGCGGGTCGGCCCACGCGGAACGCGCGGATCTCGTCGATGCCGTAGAGGTTTTCGGTGGCGCCATAGCGCAGCGTGTGCGGGCTGTCCCAGAACAACTCGTCAAGCACAGCCACGTCGTTGCTCACGAGGGCTTGCTCATAACGCTCAAAGGCGGCCGTCACGTCGGCCAGCACATCGGGCAAATTGGTATCCATTCAAAACTCCACGGGTTTGCAGTGCGCGAGGCCCGCATTGTGCAGGGCCATGCCGGCGCGCAGCGCGAGGTCTTCCCGCCAGGGCGCGGCGATCAACTGCACCCCGATGGGCAGGCCGCCGGTGCCTTGCGGCCACAGGGGGGCGGCCACCACCGGGCAGCCGGCGAACGAGATCGGTTGCGTGAGCAGGCCGATGGAGGGGCGGCAGGGGAGGCGCTGGCCGTTGATCTCGACCCACTCGGTGCCGATGGGTTGCGCCGGCACGGGCGTGGCCGGAGCGATGAGCACGTCCCAGTCACGGAACAGGGCATTCACCTTGTCGCGGTAGACACGGCGAAAACGCTGTGCGCGCACGGTCCACGCAGCGGGCTGCAGCGCGCCGGAAATGAAGCGGTCCACCGACAGCGGCTCGAAGTCGGCGGCTTGCGTGCGCAGGTGGTGCAGGTGCAGAGCGCCGCCTTCGCTGGCGCTCACGATGAAGGCCGCTGCGCGTGCCTGCAATGCATCGGGCCACTCCACGGTGGCGGTGGCGCCCAGCGCCTGAGCGGCGAGCGCGGCCACTTCGCGGGAAGGTGCTGTGGTGTGCTCGGCGAAGTAACCGCCCAGCACGCCCACACGCAGTCCTTTGATGCCCAGGCCCAGCGAGCGCACGGTGGGTTGCACCGTGGTGGCGTGGCAGCCGGGGTCCAGCGGGTCGGCGCCTTGCAGCGCGTCGTAGGCCAAGGCGAGGCCGGGCAGGTCATCGGCAAACGGCCCCAGGTGGTCCAGGCTGTGCACAAAGGGGTAACTGCCGCGCCGCGAGAGCCGGCCGAAGGTGGGCTTGAGGCCCCACACGCCGCACAGCGAGGAGGGCACGCGGATCGAGCCGTTGGTGTCGGAGCCCAGGGTGAGTGGCACCTGGCCGGCCGCCACCGCCGCGCCCGAGCCGCCCGACGAACCGCCGGCCGAGCAGTCCAGCTTGTGCGGGTTGCGCGTGGGGCCGTAATGGGTGTTTTCGGTGGTGAAGCCGTACGCGTATTCGTCCATGTTGAGCGAGCCCACCAGCACCGCGCCGCTGTCCTGCAGGCGCTGCACCAGCACCGCATCTGCCGTGGCGGGTGGGTCGGATCGGTTGACCTTGGAGCCCGCCAGCGTGACCTCACCCGCGATGTCGAACAGGTTCTTCACCGCGAACGGCACACCGGCCAGTGGACCCAGCGGCTCACCGCGTGCGCGCTGCGCGTCCACCCGCGCGGCTTGTGCGCGGGCGGCATCGAAGCGGGTGCCGGTGAAGGCGTTCACGCGCGCATCGGTGGCCTGGATGCGCGCGATGCAGGTCTCCAGCACGTCGGTGGCACGCAGCGCACCGCTGGCCACCGCCTGCGCGGTCTGGCTCAGGGACAGGTGAGCGGTCACGGCGTGCCCTCAGTGCTGGGAAGGCTGGAACGGCGCCGGGCAGTAGATCTCCGCCGGCTCGTCGTGCGGCGCGAGCTCGAAGCCGTCGAGCAAGGCGGCCAGTCCGGCGGTGCGCTGCAGGTGGGTCGCCACACGTTCGGCCTGCGCTTCACTCAGCGGCAGGTCCACGGCCACCGCCGCGGCCTGCACAAAGGCCAGGGTTTGCTCCTCGGTCATCGGCGCACCTCGCGCTGGAAGATCTCCAGACTGCGTTTTTTCGCCGCAATGAAGCTGGGCTCGGACAGCGTGGCGGTGGTGCGCGGGCGCGGATCGTCGTAGCGCAGGATCTCGGCCACCTTGGTCGGGCGTTTGGTGAGCAGCAACACCTGATCGGCCAGGTACACCGCTTCTTCGAGGTCGTGCGAGACCAGCACCATGGTGGTCCCGGTCTGCATGAAGACCTCTTGCAGCTTCTCGCGGATGAACAGCGTCATCTCGAAGTCCAGCGCGGAGAAAGGTTCATCGAGAAACAGCACTTCCGGGTTGGGTGCCAGCGCCCGCATGATCGACGCCGTTTGCTGCTGTCCGCCCGAGAGCTCGTAGGGGTAGCGGTGGAGGTCGAACTTGACGTCGAACGAAGCCACCAGCTCGGCCATGCGCCGGTCCACCTCGGCCTTGCTCTTGCCTTCGAGCTTGAGCGGGTAGGCGATGTTGTCGATGGTGCGCATCCACGGAAACATCGCTTCTCGGTAGTTCTGGAACACGTAGCCGATCTTGGTGTCTTTCAGGCTCTTGCCGTCGAACAGGATCTCGCCGCTGTCGATCGGCACCAGGCCTGCGATCATGTTGATCAGCGTGCTCTTGCCACAGCCGTTGGGCCCGAACACCGAGACAATTTTGTGTTTTGGAATGTCGAGGTCGAAGTTCTCGTACAGCGGCCAGCCGGCAAAGTATTTGGTGAGACCGCGAATGGTGATGTGCGTGCCGGCCGGACCGGGCTGGAAGGCAGGCACGGGAACGTCGGCGAAGACGGGCGAGTTCAAGACAACGGACATGGGGACTCCTGTCGGAGAAAACATTCAGGGGTGCCGCGGAACCGGCTTTGCCGGGCCGCAGGCGCCGCCCCCTTGAGGGGGTCGCGCGGAGCGCGGCGGGGGTGTTTCATTACCTTCCACTCCAGTGCACGATGCGGCGTTCAACCACGAGGAACAACACGTTGAGCGCATAGCCCAGCGCACCGGCGGCCAGGATGGACGCGTACATGTCCTTCACGTTCATCACCTGCTGCGAGTTGATGATGCGGTTGCCCAGGCCGCTGTCGGCGCCGATGAACATCTCGGCCACGATCACGATGACCAACGCCATCGACACGGCCGAGCGCAGGCCGACGAAGCTGGGTTGCAGGCTTTCCCAGATCAGCACGTCCTTGAACACCTGCCAGCGCGTGGCACCCATCACCTTGGCCGCCATCACGCGCTGCTTGCGCGCGTTGATCACGCCATACGCGCTGTTGAAGATCACGATCAGCAGCGCACCAAACGCGGCGATGGCCACCTTGTTGATGTCGGACACGCCGAACACCATGAGGAAGAGCGGGATGAGCGCAGACGAGGGCGTGGAGCGGAAGAAGTCGATGAGGAATTCCACGCTGCGGTAGGCCTTCTCGTTGCTGCCCAGCAGCACACCCAGCGGCATGCCCACGATGGCGGCGATCAGGAAGGCCTGCACCGTGCGCCAGACCGTGACGAGGAAGTCCGTCAGCAGCGGACCCCCGGCCAGACCTTTGAGCAAGGCCCCCATGGCATCCATGGGCGCGGGCAGCAGGATGGGCTTGATGTACCCGGTGCGCACCACCAGGTCCCAGAGGATGAAGAGCACGACCGGGCCCACGAAGGGCAGGGCGCGCCCCCAGTCGGTCTTGCGCGGAACCACCGGGACGGCGTTGGTGGCCGGTGGTGTCCAGGGCTTGGCGCCCTCGTTCGGCAGGGGCGTCGTGACGGCCATGGTTTTCAGCCTTTGTAGATCATGGTCTCGACCATGAGGCGTGAGCTGAAGATGCCCTTCTCGGAGAACAGGTCGAAGAACTTCTGGAAGTGGCCGATGTCGGCGGGCGTGAACTCGTTGTACATGGTGTAGGCGGCCAGCGGCACCTCGCCGGCGAGCGCGCCTTCAATGGGGGTGTAGCCCGTGAGGTACTTGCGCGCCTCCACCGGCTTGGTGCGCACGTAGTCCACGCCCTTGGCGTAGGCGGCGATGAACTTCTTCGCCACCTCGGGGTTCTTCTTGATGAACTCCGACGAGAGCGAGGCCGAGCCGCCGAACCACGGCGCCATGTTGTTGCCCAGCACGTATTGGGAGATCACTCCGGCTTCAAGCACGCGGCTGGTGCCGTTCAACCGGCCGATGGTGCCCGTGGGCTCCAGCGTGTAGGCGCCATCGATCTGGCCTGCGGCCAGTGCCGCCACATGCTGGCCGATGGGCAGCTCGACCACGGTGGCGCCGGTGGCGCCGCCGCGCTCCAGGATGGTCTTGGCCAGGGTCACGTTCTGGATGCCGGGGCCCGAGGCCACGCGCTTGCCCTTGAGGTCGGCCATCACCTTGGCGGGGCTGGCCACCGGCACGATCACCTCGTCCAACACGTTCTTCACGTTGCTGGGGTTGGCGCAGAAGATCTTGAAGGTGCCGGGCTGGGCGAGTTCGCCGATGGCCACGTTGGCCGAACCCGTGCCGTTGGCGGTGCCGTCGGACCGGCCCGAGAGCACCGCTTCCATCACCTGCTGCGCGCCGGCGAACTTGAGCGGTTCCACATCGAGACCGGCTTCCTTGAAGTAACCGAGTTCGATGGCGGCATAGAAGGGCAGGCCGGCGGCGATGGGCCAGTAACCCAGGCGCACTTTGGTGGCTGTCTGCGCACGCAGGATGCGCGGAGCGCCCAGTACGCTGATGGCAGCACCCGCCATGCCCAGCTGCAACACGGTGCGGCGGCTGGAGGTGGCGGACAAGGTGGTGAGGGACTTTTTCATGCAGGGCTCCAGCGGGTTGATCGAACGGTGACGCACCAGGATGGAAGCCGCTCGCACCATGCGTGAGCA
Organism: Burkholderiales bacterium; assembly: GCA_003241965.1. Lineage (GTDB taxonomy): Bacteria > Pseudomonadota > Gammaproteobacteria > Burkholderiales > Burkholderiaceae_C > Hydrogenophaga. The sequence goes on from QBMB01000072.1 coordinate 23,119, forward strand.
TTCCGTCTTGTATTCAAGATGGCTTGCAAGCTTGATGCCAACTCTGCCCCGTGACCGCTGGTCGCGGGGGAGGCTGGCCGGGTGCGTCTCAACCGACGCGGATGCTCAGGGCTCGGGGTTGGGGTGGTCGCTGCCGGCGTTGCGCGACAAACGCTTGAGCACGCGTTGCCCGGACTCGGCCACCGTCTGCATCGTGGCCTCCAGCATGGCCATCTCGCGCAGTGACTGCGCGAAAGCCTGGTACTCCGCCGATTGCGCCTGCGCCACCATCACGGGTGGCGCCACCTGCTTGAGGGCGCCGGACACAGCCTGGAAGTTTTGCCGCAGGCGGGTAATCTGTTCGCGCAGCGCGGCCTGGACTTCGGTGGTGGGTTGCCCGCTCTGGATCAATGCGTCCAGGGTCTGAACGAGTGTCTGGTCCATGGCCTCGAATGCACCCCCTTCCCGCGCGGCGATGAGTTGGGTGTCCATGCTGCGCTGTGCGCCGTCGCTCAGCAGCCGGTTGGAAGCGTCGCGCATGTTGTCCACTTTCTGCTCCAGGTCCCGGTTCAGGGTGCCCAGGCGCTTGCCGACGCTCACCACCTCGTTGAGGATGGTGTCCAGATCGCGAACCACCACGCCGATGCGGTCGAGGAAGTGGTTGAGGTCGCCAGCCAGCTCACCGAACTCGTCGGTTGTGTTGACCGCCGCACGGGGCGACAGGTCCATCACGCCCTTGGCCAGGCCGGAGACGGTTGACCGCAGCGCCAGCAGTGGCTCCATGCGCACCTTGAGCAGCAAGAACAGCAGGATGGTGTGCGCGAGTATCTTCAGGCTGAACGCGCCGGCGGTGAGCTTGAGCTCCTGCCACCACACCGCTTCCTTGCGCTGCAGGTAGCTGCGCACGCTCACCGTGCCCAGCACATCACCCACCTTCGCCTTCACGTGGCAGTTCAGGCAGAACTGCTCGGCGGTCAGAGAAACCGAGGCCTGCTGGTGATCGCCGACCAGCCATTGCGATTGCAGTCCCTTCACGTCCATGTTGAAGGTTTCCTTCATCGATTCCACCGTGATGGCCGATGGCACCACCGCGATGGAAAGCCCGAGGTCGTCGTAGTTGCGGTTGAGAATTGGATAGACCGTTTGCGCCGCCAGCGGTCCGCCGGAGTTCAACATGATGGCCCGCACGTCGTTGGCCAGTTGCTGCGCGGCCCTGTTCACCCGGGCGGGCTCTGCGCTGTTGAAGTCGTAGCGCAGCAAGGCGTAGCGGATACCGAACTCGATGCCCGCCACCAGCAGCAGAAGAAGGAAAAAGTCCCGGATCATGTGAAACATGAAGGACTGCTCGAAACGTCCGCCACCGATGGCATATGCACCCATGTTTCCTCCTCAGGCCAGCGATCTGGCGGGGAAAGTATGAGGGGTGTGATGGGGGAA
>QBMB01000073.1:0-18258 GCA_003241965.1 Burkholderiales bacterium
CTGGTATTCGCGCACCTGGCCGGCGGGCAGGGGCAGCGCGGGTGGGGGCTCGGTGGCGGGCAGCGGCGTGAGCGACTCGGGCATGAAGCGCTCCAGCGCCACGGCGGTCACGCGGGTGTGGTCGGTCAGCAGCACGAGTCTTTCGATGAGGTTGCCCAGCTCGCGGATGTTCCCGGGCCAGTCGTGCGCTTCCAGCCGCGCCATGGCGTCGGGCGCCAGGTGCACGTTGCGCTCGTGGGCCCGGTTGGCGCGGTTCACAAAATGCAGGGCGAGGGCGCGGATGTCTTCGCGCCGCTCTCGCAGGCTGGGCAGGCGGATCGGGATCACGTTGAGCCGGTAATACAGGTCTTGCCGGAACTGCCCGGCCTGCACGTCGCGCGCCAGGTCGCGGTTGGTCGCGGCTACCAGGCGCACGTTCACTTTCAGCTCGCGCGTGCCGCCCAGGCGCACCAGCGTGCCTTCTTGCAGGGTGCGCAGCAGCTTGCTCTGCATGGCCAGCGGCAGCTCGCCGATCTCGTCCAGAAAGATGGTGCCGCCGTTGGCCTGCTCGAACCAGCCGGCGCGCGCGGTGTTGGCGCCGGTGAAGGCGCCGCGCTCGTAGCCGAACAGCTCGGACTCGAACAAGGTGTCGGGGATGGCGGAGCAGTTCACCTTGATGAAGGGCTGGTCGTGCCGGCCGCTGGCCAGGTGCACGGCGCGGGCAAACAGCTCCTTGCCGGTGCCCGACTCGCCCAACAGCAACACCGTGGCCTGCGACTGCGACACGCGCTCCAGCTCGCCCAGGGCCTGCAAGAGCGCGGGCGAGCGGCCAATGAGCCCGTAGCGCGCGGTGCTGGTGTCCAGCGCGCGGGCCAGGGCGGCGTTGCGCTCTTCGAGCTGGCGGGTTTCTTCGGCCACCAGCTGTTCCAGCTGCAGCAGCTGCCCGGCCAGCGTGGCCAATATGCGCAGCAGCGCCAGGTCGTCGTTCAAATGGCGCTGGCGGCTGCGGATGCGGTGGCACGCCAGCACGCCGATGGTGGCGCCGTTCACCTCGATGGGCAGGGCGATGAAGGCCACGGTCTGCGGCGGCAGCTGGCTGCGTGGCACGCAGCGAAACAGAAACAGCGGCTCGGCGTCCACGTCCTGCACGATGGCGGGCAGGCCGGTGGCCAGCACCCGACCGGTGATGCCTTCGCCCCAGCGGTACACGCCGCTGGCCACCTGGCCGGCGGTGAGGCCGTAGGCGTGGCGGATGGAGGCGGTGCGCTGGTCCCGGGTCTGGCCGCCGGTGGCTTCGTCGGCCAGCACCATGCGGCCCCGGTTCAGCCCGAGCAGTTCGCTCATCAGGTGCAACATCTCGCGCAGCACAAAGGCCGGTGCCAGGCTGCGGCCCACCAGCTTCATCACCTCGCGCATGAGCAGCAGCTCCTGGGCGTGCCAGTCGGTGCCGGTGTGGTCGGGGTCGGTGCGGTGGGGAGCCATGGAAAGGGTCAAGCAAACATCGCACCAGAAGCCACCCGGGCGTCCTGCGCGCTAAAATCGCCATCTCTCAAGGAGCGCTGCAGCGCCACCGGCCCCCAGGGTTCGCGTGTGCGTCAGGCTTGAGTGGGCATGAACAGGCCCAAAACGGCGCTCACCAGTCTGTTGTCTGCAAAACCGCCTTGGTGAGCCCCATGTCCGAATCTCTCTCCCCTTCCGTTTCCGTGCCACCCATGCTGCTCTCCGGCCTGGAGCCGCTGCGCATTGGCGAAGACAGCTTGTTTGTGAACATCGGCGAGCGCACCAACGTCACCGGCTCCAAGGCCTTCGCCCGCATGATCCTGAACGGCGAGTACGAGCAGGCGCTGGCCGTGGCGCGCCAGCAGGTGGAAAACGGCGCCCAGATCATCGACATCAACATGGACGAGGCCATGCTCGACAGCAAGGCCGCGATGGTGAAGTTCCTCAACCTGATCGCCGGCGAGCCCGACATCGCGCGCGTGCCGGTGATGGTGGACAGCTCCAAGTGGGAAGTGATCGAGGCCGGCTTGCGATGTGTGCAGGGCAAGGGTGTGGTGAACTCCATCAGCATGAAAGAGGGCGTGGACGAGTTCAAGCGCCAGGCGCGACTGGTCAGGCGCTACGGCGCTGCCGCGGTAGTGATGGCGTTTGATGAAAAAGGCCAGGCCGACACCTACGAGCGCAAGGTCGAGATTTGCGAGCGGGCCTACCGCATCCTGGTGGACGAGGTCGGCTTTCCGCCGCAGGACATCATCTTCGACCCGAACATCTTTGCCATCGCCACCGGCATCGAGGAACACAACAACTACGCGGTCGACTTCATTAACGCCACGCGCTGGATCAAGGCGAACCTGCCGGGCGCCAAGGTGAGCGGTGGTGTGTCCAACGTGTCGTTCAGCTTCCGGGGCAACGACCCGGTGCGCGAGGCCATCCACACCGTGTTCCTGTACCACGCCATTCAGGCGGGCATGGACATGGGCATCGTCAACGCCGGCATGGTGGGCGTGTACGACGAGCTGGAGCCCGATCTGCGCGAGCGCGTGGAAGACGTGGTGCTGAACCGCCGTGCGGACGCCGGCGAACGCCTGGTGGAAGTGGCCGAAAACGCCAAGGGCGCGGCCAAGGACGACAGCAAGAAAAACGAGTGGCGCGCGCTGCCGATCCGTGAGCGCCTTTCACACGCGCTGGTGCGCGGCATGAACGACTTCATCACCGAAGATACCGAAGAGATGTGGCGCGAGATTGAAGCCGGCGGCGGCCGCCCGCTCAACGTGATCGAAGGCCCGCTGATGGACGGCATGAACGTGGTGGGCGACCTGTTCGGTCAGGGCAAGATGTTCTTGCCTCAGGTGGTTAAGAGCGCGCGCGTGATGAAACAGGCCGTGGCGCATCTGCTCCCCTACATCGAGACCGAGAAGCTGGCCCTGGTGGCCGCCGGTGGCGACGTGAAGCCCAAGGGCAAGATCGTGATTGCGACCGTGAAGGGCGACGTGCACGACATCGGCAAGAACATCGTGACCGTGGTCTTGCAGTGCAACAACTACGAGGTGGTGAACATGGGCGTGATGGTGCCCTGCCACGAAATTTTGGCGATGGCCAAGGCCGAGGGCGCCGACATCGTGGGCCTCTCGGGGCTGATCACGCCGAGCCTGGAAGAAATGCAGTACGTGGCCGGCGAGATGGAGAAGGACGCGCATTTCCGCGACCGGCAGATTCCGTTGCTGATCGGTGGCGCCACCTGCAGCCGCGTGCACACCGCGGTGAAGATCGCGCCGCACTACAGCGGCCCGGTGGTCTATGTGCCCGACGCTTCACGCAGCGTGAGCGTGGCGCAAGGCCTGCTGTCGGACCAGGCGGCGCAGTACATCGCCGAGCTCAACGCCGACTACGACAAGGTGCGCACCCAGCACGCCAACAAGAAGCAGGTGCCGCTGTGGCCGCTGGCCAAGGCGCGCGCCAACAAGACACCGATCGACTGGAGCGCGTTCGAGCCGAAGAAGCCGCGCTTCATCGGCAAGCGTGTGTTCAAGAATTTCGATCTGAACGAGATCGTGAAGTACATCGACTGGGCCCCGTTCTTCCAGACCTGGGACCTGGCCGGCCCCTTCCCCGAGATCCTGAAAGACGAGGTGGTGGGCGAAGAAGCGCGGCGCGTGTTCAGCGACGGCAAGCGGATGCTGCAACGGCTCATTGAAGGCCGCTGGCTCAGCGCCAGCGCGGTGGTGGGCCTGTACCCGGCCAACAGCGTGGGTGACGACGACATCGAGCTCTACACCGACGACAGCCGCCGCGAGGTGGCGCTCACTTGGCACGGCCTGCGCCAGCAGACCGAGCGCTTCGAGGTGGACGGCGTGATGCGGCCCAGCCGCTGCCTTGCCGACTTCGTGGCGCCCAAAGGTGTGGCCAACGATTACGTGGGCGTGTTCGCCGTCACCGCTGGCCTGGGCGTGGAGAAGAAGGAAAAGCAGTTCATCGACGACCACGACGACTACTCCGCCATCATGCTCAAGGCCCTGGCCGACCGCATGGCCGAGGGCCTGGCCGAGTGCCTGCACCACCGCGTGCGCACCGACCTCTGGGGCTACGCCGCCGACGAGGGGCTGAGCAACGAAGAGCTGATCAAAGAGAAGTACCAGGGCATCCGCCCGGCGCCGGGTTACCCGGCCTGCCCGGACCATTCGGTCAAGCGCCCGATGTTCGAGCTGCTGCAGTGCGACGACATCGGCATGTCCGTGACCGAAAGCCTGGCCATGCTGCCGGCGGCCAGCGTGAGCGGCTTCTACCTGAGCCACCCCGAGAGCGCTTACTTCAACGTGGGCAAGATCGGCGACGATCAGGTGGCCGACCTGGCGAAGCGCAGCGCGGTGGCCGAGAAAGAGCTGCAGCGCTGGCTGGCGCCGAACCTCTGAACATCGCGTTCTGCGCACCCACAAAAAAGCCCCGCCTTGGCGGGGCTTTTGCTTGAGCGTGGCCGCTCAGGCTTTGCGGCGGCGGGTGGCGCCGGCGGCAGCCAGTGCCAGGCCCAGCAAGGCCAGCGTGCCCGGCTCGGGCACCTTGTTGTCGTTGAACACGATGGAGGTGGAAATCTTCAGGTTCGACTCGGTGAGGTGACGCTCGGCGAAGAAGAAGTCGAACGAGTAGTTCTGACCTGCGGTCAGACCGAGGGTGTCCAAGTTGACACTGGCGCTCTGGGCACCATGGATGCCACCGAGGTCGATCACACGCTGGTCGTTGATGAAGACCCAGACATCGTCGTCGCCGGTGAAGTTGAAGGTCTGCCCAGCCTGGTAGGTGAACATCGTCGACAGCTCCATCGTGAAATGGAAGTTGTGGTTGTTGCCCTGGTTGCCCCAGCCCAGACCATCGATAGGGAAGTACGCGGAACTCGTGTACTGGTAAATGCCCGAGCCAGCGACCGTTTCAGTCAGCGTGAGGTCTTTGCTGATGGTCTGGTTGATGCCAGGCGCGTCGTTGTACCACTGGTTGAAATTGGCAGCCGTGGAGAAGACGCTGGAGGAAGGGCCGTTGAACACCGGCTTGCCGTCAGCACCCAGGGTGGCTTGAACTGCGCCGGTGACCGATGCGATGCCGTTGTTGTCGAAATCGACGTGGTTCGTGCATCCCGCCACCGAGGTGTAAGCCGACGAGCAGAAGTCGCGGATGGTGGTGTTGAGCGTGACGGATGCGGCCATGGCTGGAACAGCGCAGGCGGCGGAGAGAGTCATGGCAGCGCAGAGCGAGCCCCAGCGGATGGAAGTGTTCATGCGATACCTTGAGATTCGTTGGAAGCCGGCAGAGAGCTGGCTTTACAGACGGTTACAAAGCAAGCTCGGTGCCATTGGTCTGAGTTTTAAAAATATCATTTGATATCAAGCACTTACCTTGGGCGACATGGCCTTCGGCGTTTACCATCTGTGCTGTGTGTAAGGATTGCCGACATCCCGTGGCCGGGAACCGGCACCTGCGCACAGCGATCAGTCACGCAGCAACTTTCAACCCATTCAACCCAAGCCCCGATGAACGCACTCAACAAACTCTTCGATCACCCCCGCGCCGGCACCCTGCTGCTGCGCTGGACCCTGGCCATCCTCATGATCTTTCACGGCTGGGCCAAGGTCACCGGCGGTGTGAGCGGCATCGAAGGCATGCTCGTGGCCAAGGGCCTGCCGGGCTTGCTCGCGTATGGCGTCTACATCGGCGAGTTGATCGCGCCGCTGTTCCTGCTCGCCGGTGTGTGGGTGGTGCCGGCGGCGCTGGTGATCGCGATCAACATGGCGGTGGCAGTGGGCCTTGCTCACGCCACCCAGTTCATGGAAATCACCGCCACCGGCGGCTGGCGCCTGGAGCTGCAAGCCTTCTTCTTCCTGACCGCGCTGGTGGTGGCGCTGACCCACCGCCTTGGCCCTAACAAGTGAGCCGGGCGGTGCGCTGGAGCGCTGTCAGACGTTCATGATCGTCACGGCGCGGGCGTTGAGGTAGGCGTCCATGGCCTCCGGGCCGCCCTCAGAGCCGTAGCCCGAGTCCTTGATGCCGCCGAACGGCATTTCGGCCGAGGGCATGGCCGGCATGTTGATCCACAACATGCCCACCTCGACGCGGCGCGCCAGCAGGTCGGCGTTTTTCAGCGAGCTGGTGAAGGCGTAGCCAGCCAGGCCGTAGGGCAGGCGGTTGGCTTCGGCAATGGCCTCGTCCAGCGTCTTGAAGCTGCGCACGGCGGCCATGGGGCCGAAGGGCTCGTCGTTGAACACGCGTGCGTCCAGTGGCACGTCGGTGAGGACGGTGGGTTGCCAGAAGTTGCCGGCTTCGCCGATGCGCTCGCCGCCCGAAGCCAGCGTGGCGCCGCGCTCCACCGCGTCTTTGGTGAACTCGGCCATGGCGGTCACGCGGCGCGGGTTGGCCAGCGGGCCCATCTGTGTGCCGTCGGTCGAGCCATCACCCACCGCCAGGCCGGCGGCGTGTTTCACCAGCGCGGCCGCGAACTCTTTGGCGATGCTTTCGTGCACCAGGAAACGCGTGGGCGAGATGCACACCTGCCCTGCGTTGCGGAACTTGGCGCCGCCCGCGGTCTTCACCGCCAGCGCCACGTCCGCGTCTTCCGCCACGATCACCGGCGCGTGCCCGCCCAGTTCCATGGTCACGCGTTTCATGTGTTGCCCGGCCATGGCCGCGAGCTGCTTGCCCACCGGCGTGGAGCCGGTGAAGGTGATCTTGCGGATGACGGGGTGTGCGATCAGGTAGCTGGAGATCTCCGAAGGCGTGCCGTAGACCAGCCCGAGCACGCCGGGCGGCAGGCCGGCGTCGGCGAAGGCGCGCACCAGTTCTGCGGGCGCGGCTGGTGTTTCTTCCGGTGCTTTCACGATCATGGAGCAGCCGGTGGCCAGGGCGGCGGCGAGCTTGCGCACGACCTGGTTGATGGGGAAGTTCCAGGGCGTGAACGCGGCCACCGGGCCGATCGGGTCTTTCAGCACCATCTGGCGCATGGCGAGGTTGCCGCGCGAGGGCACGATGCGGCCGTACACGCGCAGGCCTTCGTCGGCGAACCAGTCGATGATGTCGGCGCCCGCGAGCACCTCGCCCTTGGCCTCGGCCAGCGGCTTGCCTTGTTCCAGCGTGAGCAAACGGGCGGTCTCACCGGCGCGTTCGCGCAGCAGGGCGGCGGCGGCACGCATGATCTTCGATCGGGTGATGGCCGGCATGTCGCGCCAGGTCTCGAAGCCCTTTTGCGCCGCTTCCAGCGCCAGGTCCAGGTCAGCCTTGCGCGCGTGCGCCACGCGCCCGATTTCCTGGCCGGTGGCCGGGTTGAACACCGCCAGCGTTTCGCCAGCGGCGGCCTCGCGCCATTGGCCGTGGATGAAGAGTTGGGTGTTGGGGTAGGTCATGTGGTCTCCTGCTTGGACAAAGGGGGAACCGGAAACCATACCAGTTGGTGCATGGCGCGCGGCGGCAGAGGGCATCAAGAGGGCTGCTCCAGCAGGAGCAGCGTCATCCAGACCACGAGCACCGCCCAGAGATAGAGCGAGGCCACCACCACCGCCAAGAACAGAGGAGCACTGCAGCGGTCCTTCCAGCGGTCCAATCCGTGCATGACCAATGGGATACCCAAGGGCCACAACAGGCCAGCAACGCCGGTGATTGCAAAATCGAGGTCGTCAGAACTGGGCGAGCACCACATGTCGACGATGGGGCCCGCAAGGCCCACGACCAGCATGCCGAGCGCGGTCATCGTGCCGAAGTTGATGAGGATGAGCCACAAGGCAACCTTGATGGACGTTCGCATCAAATCCACCGTGAATCAGGACTCGCACGTGTTGCCAGCTGGCAGCTCGGTAACGCTGCCTGAGCGTACGCGGTTGTAGGTCAAGTATTGTTTGGCCCGCTCTCTGGTGTTGGACGTCAGGACCTCGACTTTGTCAATGAGGTCGTAGCCTTGTTGATTGTTGGGCTTGGACACATCCACGAGACAGCTCACGGCTCTCATGGATTGATCTCCAAGCATCTGCAAAGCGGACTTGTCACTCAAGTCAACCAAGACCTTCGCCTGCTGCACGCGAGCCATTTGCCGGGCCGCTTTCTTCTGCGTGTCAGTGATGGGTTGGGCGGCTATCCAGGCGTCGATGTCGTCTCTGATGCCGTTGTTGTCTGCGTCCGGACCTCGAATGTCACTGGAGCGGTCGAGCTTGGGCAGCTGGCCGCTGTCTTCCAGGGCCTTGATCTGCTCGGGCAGCGAGGTCGCTGACGTGCCCTTGTTGCTGGACGATGTGCCACCACTGCAGACCGTCAATACGAGGAGCAGGGCACCGAGTGCTGGGCCTTTCCATGATGGCAAGAACCCGCAGCTCATGGCTCGCACGTGTTGCCTTCGGGAAGGCGCCCGGAGCTGCCGGAGACGGCGCGGTTGTATGCAAGGTACTGCTTGGCGCGCTGCTGGGTGTTCGCTGTAATGGCTTCGATTTGGGCATTGAGGTCCAGTCCCTTTTGGTAGCTGGGCTTGAAGCTGTCGCCCAGGCACTTCACGGCCGCCATTGACGCATTTCCGAGCTGATCCAGCTTAGTGCGGTCGTTTGTATCCGCAAGCAGTTCTAGTTGCATTACCCTGCTCGCCTGTTGCGCTGCCTTCTTCTGCGCATCAGTGATGGACAGCGTAGCGATCCAAGCGTCGATGTCGTCGCGGATGCCGTTGTTTTCTGCGTCCGGACCTCGAATGTCACTGGAGCGGTCCAGCTTGGGCAATTGGCCGGTGTCTTCCAAGGCCTTGATTTGCTCGGGCAGCGTGGCTGTCGGCGTGCTCCTGTCACTGGACGACGTACCGCCGCCGCAGGCAATCAAGGTGAAGAGGATGGAGCCGAGCGCGTGGCCTCTCCAAAGTGGCAGATGGCCGCGGATCATGGCTCGCAAGTATTGCCTTTGGGCAATCGGCCCGAGCTGCCCGACACTGCCCGGTTGTAGGCGATGTACTGCTTGGCGCGTTCCTTGGTGTTGGCCATGATGGCCTCGAGCTGACTTCGTAGATCACGGCCCTTCTGGCGTTCCGGCATGAATACATCTCCTAGACACACGATTCCGGCAGCGGATCTTTCCCCAAGAGCCTGAAGGGCTTCCTTGTCATCGAGATCCGCCAGCAACTTGGCCTGCTGCACACGAGCCATTTGCTGCGTTGCTTTCTTCTGCACATCCGAGATAAGTTGGGCGGCAATCCAGGCATCTATGTCGTCGCGGATGCCGTTGTTGTCGTTGTCGGGCCCACGGATGTCGGTGGAGCGATCAAGCTTGGGCAACTGGCCGCTGGCCTCCAGGGCCTTGATTTGCTCTCCCGATGCAACCGTTGCAGAGCTCGGCGATGCGCCCGATTCGTTGGATGCCGCACCGCGGCCGCAGGCGCACAGGGCCAAGATTAATGACACGAGCACACAACCATTCACAGGTCGCAAACGGCTGCAGTTCATGGCTCGCAGGTAGTGCCGGAAGGAAGTTCGGTGACGCTGCCCGAACGAGCTCGGTTGTAGGCGATGTACTGCTTGGTGCGCGCTTTGGTGTTGGCCATCATGGCTTCAAGTTGGCTGCCAAGGTCATACCCCTTTTGATATTCAGGCATGAATGACAGGCGCAAGCATTTCACTCCCGCCATGGACCGATCACCCAATGCTTGAAGGGCAGCCTTGTCGTTCAAATCAGCCAGGATTTTGGACTGTTGTACGCGCGCCATTTGCCTTGCAGCCCTCTTCTGCTCATCCGAGATTGGCTGAGTAGCAATCCAGGCGTCGATGTCGTCGCGAATGCCGTTGTTGTCGTTGTCCGGCCCTCGGATATCGACAGAGCGGTCGAGCTTGGGCAACTGGCCGCTGGCCTCCAAGGCCTTGATTTGCTCGACCAGTGCGACAGTTGTGGAGTTCGACGATGCACGCGATTCGCTGGTTGAGGTGCCGCCTCCGTTGGCGCACAGGGCCGAGATCAATGGCACCAGTACGCACGCTTTCACAAATGGCAAACAGCGGCAACTCATGGCTCGCAGGTGTTGCCTTTGGGCAATCGACCCGAACTACCCGAAACTGCGCGGTTGTAGGCGAGGTATTGTTTGGCCCGCTCTCGAGTGTTGGCCGTCAGGGCCTCGACTTTGTCAATGAGGTCGTAGCCTTGTTGATTGTTGGGCTTGGACACATCCACGAGGCAACTCACGGCTCTCATGGATTGATCTCCAAGCATCTGTAAGGCGGACTTGTCACTCAAGTCGACCAGGATCTTCGCCTGCTGTACGCGAGCCATTTGCTGGGCCGCCTTCTTTTGAGCGTCGGTGATCGGTTGGGCTGTGATCCAGGCGTCGATGTCATCGCGGATCCCGTTGTTGTTCGTGTCCGGGCCTTTGATGTCGTTGGAACGGTCGAGCATGGGCAACTGCCCGGTCTTCTCCAGCATGTCGATTTGTTGGGCCAGCGTCAAAGACTCCGACGGCTCGGACTTGATACCGCCCCCGCCACACGCTGTGAGGCTGAAGACGATGGCGGCCAGGGCAACAGACGTTTGGCTGAGGGGCATGAGAAATCCTTTCATTGGGTGAGCGCGGCCAGGCTGGTGGTGATCGTGCCGATGGTGCGGCTGTAGGCCGCACGGGCCTTGTCGAGGTAGGTGGGTTCGAAGCTATGGCCGGTGGGGTCGATCTTGCTCAGGGGCAGGTTGATGTTGATGTCCGGCACGCTGTTGAGGCCGGTGAGGCGCAGCCCGTTGATGACGAGGTCGATATCGGCCAGCACATAGTCGCCCCGCAGGGTGGGCGACGCGGGGGCCACGTGCACCACCTGTACCTGAGCATCGGGCTTGGCGGCTTTCAGCGCATCAACGGCGCTGTTCACGAAGAGGTTGCCTTGCGAATGCGCCACGAGGAGCAGGCCGCTACCTTCGTCGGCGTAGCGCGTGAGCCGCCCCAGGTGGGCGGCCTGGTTTTCGTAGGTGGGTGAGTCGATGAACAGGGTCAACAGCTTGAGGAAACCGCTGGTGAGCTGGTTGAGCATGGCGCTGGCGGCCCCGTCCACCCACATCAGAAGGGCTTTGCCGCCGTCGCCGAGCAGGCCGATCAGGCGACCCGTGAAAGAGGTGTCCTGCTGGTGCCGTCCGGCGAGGATGTCCCAGAATGTCTCCCAGCGGTTTGCGAACACGCCGCCGAGCTCACGGCTGCGCTGCTCGAATACCTCGGCAACATCTTCCAGGCACGACAGCTTGCCCAGCGCGCCTTTGCCACACGCGGTCTGGTTGTAGAACCAGTCGTACTCAAGTGATGAATCTTTGTGTTGGGGGCCGAATTCGTCCTCGAGGCGCTTCACGCTTTTTTGTGCGGCTGCATCGGTATTTGCCACCCCATTGAAAAACCCGATCACCACCTCGTGCCGCACGTCGATGTCCCAGCGGGCCGGTTCACTGCAATCCTCGCATTCCGCGATGACTGTATCGGTTCGGGGTTGATTGCCCGATCCGGGGTAGTAGGTGAAATGGAATTCGCCGTTGCTGTCGGTTCGCCTGATGCTTGAAGAGCAAGCTGCCTGGCCGCATGCGAGCCAGCCCGGCGTGGCGGTGGCCGGTGTGGTTTCCAGGCGCAATGTGACGGGCTTGTACGGCAGGATTGCACCATTGAAGCTTGTCCGGGCGGTGAGCCGAACCGGCTGTGGGTTTTTCAGCGAGACGGACCTTCGATCGCCCTGCAGCGTGATGTGCAAGGGACGCGGATCCCTGTGGGCGCAGTACAGAAGCCAGCGCACTTCGAACCCGTTGGGGCCGAGGTCACGCACGATCGTCTCCGTGGTGCTGCTCGAGCAACTTCCTGAGGGTTGGCAGATGGTCACGACTTCCTTCCTGTTGTGGAAGTCCACAATCCATACATGGCCGTCCAGGAACATCGGGTCGGATGTCTGAAAAGGGGTTGTTTCGAGCGTGACGGTCGTGGTCCATCCCGGTAGGGGATGGTTTTCATAGCGTTGTGGGGACGGGCCGATGACGCTGTAAAGATCGGGATACGACTCGGCGTTGGGGGATTGCACATAAATCTTGATGACGTCCAGAACCGCGTTTGTGGTCATGCCCTGCCCCAGGTCAGGAAAGGGGTCTCCCGTGTCACCGAACTCATGGCAGTAGGTGCTGGGGACGGCGTATGCGGTCGACAATGTCAGGAAAGTGGCCGCAACAACCGCGCTGCATCGTCGTCGAAGCGACCTCATGCCGCGCGTGGCCAGCCATGCCCATTCGCGGAACATGCAGATCCCTTGTGTATTCGTGTTGCTTTGCATACCGCCCCCCTGAAAGCGGCGATTCTAGGAACGCCCAGTGAGGCGGAAAATAGCCCAAATGTACTAACTTGTTGCTGCGCACAAACTGCCTCAACCCACCTGATTCACCACCCGCCGGTACTGCACCGCTTCGGCGATGTGCACTGCGCCCACCGAGTCGCTCCCCGCCAGGTCGGCGATGGTGCGCGCCACGCGCAGCGCGCGGTGCGTGCCGCGCGCGCTCCAGCCCAGGCGCGCTGCGGTGGTGTGCAGGAACTTGAGCGCTGCGGGCTCGGCCAGGGCGTGCTGGTCCAGCGCCTGACCCACCAGCGCCTGGTTCGCCACGCCTTGCCGGGCCTGTGCACGGTCGCGCGCGGCCACCACGCGCTCGCGCACCGCTGCGCTGGATTCGCCTTCCCGGTGGGTCAGCAGGTGCTCGGGCGGCAAAGCGGGCACCTCCACATGCAGGTCGATGCGGTCCAGCAGCGGGCCGCTGAGCTTGCCTTGGTAGCGCAGCACCTGGTCGGGCGTGCAGCGGCAGGCCTGGGTGGGGTGACCCAGAAAACCGCAGGGGCAGGGGTTCATGGCGGCCACCAGCTGAAAGCGCGCCGGGAACTCGGTCTGCATGGCTGCGCGCGAGATGCGGATGTGGCCACTCTCCAGCGGCTCGCGCAGCGCTTCCAGTGCGGCGCGGGGGAATTCGGGCAGCTCATCGAGGAACAGCACGCCGTGGTGCGCGAGCGAAATCTCGCCCGGCCGGGGCGGCGAGCCGCCCCCCACCAGGGCCACCGCGCTGGCGCTGTGGTGCGGCGCGCAGGTGGGGCGCTGGCCCCAGCGATCCAGCTCAAAGCGCCCGGCCAGGGACGCCACGGCTGCGGACTCCAGCGCTTCGAGCGTGCTCATGGGCGGCAACAGACCCGCGAAGCGGTGCGCCAGCATGGACTTGCCCGAGCCGGGCGGCCCCAGCATCAGCAGGCTGTGCCCTCCAGCGGCGGCAATCTCCAGCGCACGCCGGGCAGCGGCCTGGCCTTTCACGTCGGCCAGATCGGTGGGGTGCTCGGTGTGGGTGATGGCCTGGGCGCTCAAGCGGGCCCACCCGCCGTCATCGGGGGGCTCTGAAGCAGCGGCGCTCTCGGGCAGGAAACGGGCGATCACATCCAGCAGGTGGCGCGCCCGATAGACCTGGGCTTGCGGCACCAACGCGGCTTCTTCGGCGCTGCCCGGCGGCAGAACAAGGCGGGCGTTGGCGGTTTGCGGGCCGGCGTCGCGGTGCAGCGCCAGGCTCATGGCGAGCGCGCCGCGCACCGGGCGCAGCTCGCCACCGAGCGAGAGTTCGCCGGCAAACTCCCAGTCGGCCAGGCGCGCTCCGCTGATCTGTCCGCTGGCGGCCAGGATGCCCAGCGCTATCGGCAGGTCGAAGCGCCCGGAGTCCTTGGGCAGATCGGCCGGCGCCAGGTTCACGGTGATGCGTTTGTTGGACGGGAATTCAAGCCCGGCGTTGGCGATCGCCGAGCGCACCCGCTCGCGCGCCTCCTTCACCTCGGTGTCGGCCAGGCCCACCAAGGTGAAACTGGGCAACCCATTGGCCAGATGGACCTCGACCTGCACGGGTCGGGCGTCCAGGCCGAGCAAGGCGCGGCTGCGCACCAAAGACAGACTCATGGTGATTCATTCCCTGTTTCGGTGCATGACGGGGCGTTTTCGCCCGGGACACCGGTGCTGTGAAGGTTGCACCTGCTTGGTGCGCACTTGGAGGGTGCGGGCTTGGCCATGCGCCCTGAACGGGTTTTGCCGATCTCCTGAACGCTGACGTCTGCCTGTAGGCACCCCGTTGGCCACTCTAGTGGGCGCACGGCCCCTCAACTCCACCGGGTATGGGTGGGAGGAGTTGGCATATTCCATGCTAGGTCTTGTAAGCGATTGATTCGAAGCGTGGTCTTCCATGCGGCAGTCAGCCCACCGCGATTGGTTTGCTCCCGGGCATGCCGAACTCGTTTCCCCCCACGGTGTCGGCCATCCGGTCTCATCACCTTCCTGTTCAAGAAGAGGAATAGCAGCATGAAAATGGTTTCAGCCATCATCAAGCCGTTCAAGCTGGACGAAGTGCGTGAAGCACTGTCCGGCATGGGCGTGCAAGGCATCACCGTGACCGAAGTCAAAGGCTTTGGTCGACAGAAGGGCCACACCGAGCTGTACCGCGGCGCGGAATACGTGGTCGACTTTCTGCCCAAGGTCAAGATCGAAGCGGCCGTCTCCGACGACCTCGTTGATCGTGTGATCGAAGCCATCGAAGGCGCTGCCCGCACCGGCAAGATCGGCGACGGCAAGATCTTCGTCACCTCGCTCGAACAGGTGGTTCGCATCCGCACCGGCGAAACCGGCAAAGAAGCGCTCTGATCATCGCCACTGAACAAGAAAGATCACGGACATGAAAAAACTGATTGCAACCCTGCTGCTGGGTGTGGGCCTGGCCTTTGCCGGCCTGAACGCCACCGCGCAGACCACCACCGAGGCGCCGCCCGCGGCCACCGCTCCCGCCGTAGCAGCGCCCGCTGCCGAGGCTCCCGCTCCGGCCACAGCGCCCGCCGCTGCCGAGGCGCCTGCTGCCGCAGAAGCCGCTCCCGCAGCAGCTCCCACCCCCAACAAGGGCGACACCGCCTGGATGATGGTCTCCACCCTGCTGGTCGTCTTCATGACGGTGCCGGGCCTGGCCTTGTTCTACGGCGGCCTGGTCCGCAGCAAGAACATGTTGTCGGTCCTGATGCAGGTGATGGTCGTCTTCTCGCTGATCGTGGTGCTGTGGGTCGTTTACGGCTACAGCCTCGCTTTCACCGAGGGCAATGCCTTCATCGGAGGATTTGACCGGTTGTTCCTCGCGGGCACCTGGGACAACGTGGCAGGCACCTTTGCCAACGCCGCGACCTTCAGCAAGGGCGTCGTGATTCCGGAGATCGTGTTTGCCGCCTTCCAGGCCACGTTTGCCGGCATCACCTGCGCGCTGATCGTGGGCGCCTTTGCCGAGCGCATGAAGTTCTCGGCCGTGCTGCTCTTCAGCGCACTCTGGTTCACCTTCAGCTACGCCCCCATGGCCCACATGGTGTGGTTCTGGATGGGTCCTGACGCCTACACCGCTGCCGAAGTGGTGGACTCGATGAACAGCAAGGCCGGCTACATCTGGCAGATGGGCGCGCTGGACTTCGCTGGCGGCACCGTGGTGCACATCAACGCGGCCGTCGCCGGTCTCGTGGGTGCCTACATGGTGGGCAAGCGCATCGGCTACGGCAAGGAATCGATGGCGCCTCACAGCCTGACGTTGACTATGGTCGGTGCCGCCATGCTGTGGGTGGGCTGGTTCGGTTTCAACGCTGGTTCCGCCCTGGAAGCCAACGGCTTCGCCGCCCTGGCCTTCATCAACACGCTGGCCGCCACCGCTGCTGCCGTGCTGGCATGGTGTGTGGGTGAGTCGCTGGGCAAAGGGAAGGCCTCCATGCTGGGTGCCGCATCGGGTGCCGTGGCAGGTCTGGTTGCCATCACCCCCGCTGCCGGCAACGTCGGTGTGGGTGGCGCGCTGGTCATCGGCCTGATCGCTGGTTTTGCTTGCCTGTGGGGTGTCAATGGCCTCAAGAAGCTGCTGGGTGCGGACGACTCGCTCGACGTTTTCGGCGTGCACGGCGTGGGCGGCATCGTGGGTGCCCTGCTGACCGGCGTGTTCAACTCGCCCAGCCTGGGTGGCCCGAGCCTGGTGGCCGACTGGACCACCGTGGCCATGGTTGCCCCTGAGGCCTACAACATTGCTGGCCAGGTGTGGACGCAGGCCAAGGCTGTGCTGATCACTGTGGTGTGGTCGGGCGTGGTGTCCTTCATCGCCTTCAAGGTGGTTGACCTGACCGTGGGCCTGCGCGTGACCGAAGAGCAGGAACGCGAAGGTCTGGACATTTCTTCCCACGGCGAAGCAGCCTACAACCGCTGAGCCCTGCAGGGCTCGCCGCGCGGTGCGGTCCGTTCTTCACGAAAGGCCCCCACCGCGCCGTTGTTGAGAATCTCCTGGGAATGTTGAACCCGCGTTGCCACCCGGCACGCGGGTTTTTTTGTGCCGGTTGAGTTCTTTATAGTTACTGCGTTTTTAAATGCAGCAATCAGGAGGAACCCATGACCCGAGCATCTTTGTCCCACACCCTGTTGGCCTTGTGCGCCGCCCTTGCGCTCTGTGCCTATGCCGCCGAGCCGACCCAGGCCGGTGCCTCGCGCAAACCCACGTCGGTGACGTTTCACAAAGCTCCATCGGAGGAAAGCCCCGCAGCGCGGGAGAAGCGCCTCAAGCGCGAGTGCAAGGGTCGGGCGAACGCCGGCATGTGCCTGGGCTACACAAAATAGGCCGGTTCGTTTGCATCGCACCGTGCAAAAAAATCAAAGTCGGGCGAAGCCCCGGCGACTACCATCGATTGGATGCAAGCCAGCACCACCGAACACCCCAGCCACCTGATCGACCAGATCACTGAAGCCTCTGCCGCCCGCCAGCCCTTGCGCGTCGTCGGCGGCAACACCAAACAGTTTTACGGCGCGCCGACGCCAGGCGATGTGCTCAGCACCGCCGACTGGTCCGGCATCGTCAGCTACGAGCCCACCGAGCTCGTGATCACGGTGCGTTCGGGCACGCCGCTGGCCGAGGTGGAGTTGCTGTTGGCCGAGCAAGGTCAGTGTTTTCCATTCGAGCCGCCACGCTTCGGACCAGACGGCACCGTGGGCGGCATGGTCGCTGCAGGCCTGGCGGGCCCGGCGCGCGCCAGTGCAGGCTCGGTGCGCGACTTCGTGCTGGGCGCGCGCTTCATCAACGGACGTGGCGAGCTCCTCACCTTCGGCGGTCAGGTGATGAAGAACGTGGCGGGCTACGACGTCAGCCGCGTCATGGCCGGGTCCATGGGCACGCTGGGGGTCATCAGTGAAGTGAGTCTCAAGGTGCTGCCGGTGGCGCTGGCAGAGGCCACGCTGGTGTTCCCGCTCGGCCAGCACGACGCGCTGGAGCAGCTGCACCGCTGGGGCGGCCAGCCGCTGCCGATCAACGCCAGTTGCTGGGTGAAAGACGATTCGCAAACAGAGGCGCCAGAGCTGCTGTTCGTGCGCCTGCGCGGCGCGGTGGCGGCGGTGGAGGCGGCCTGTGAGCGCATGGCCCGCGAGGCGGGCGGCACCCGCATGGACAACGCGCAAGCCCGCCCCGACTGGGACGCCTGCCGCGACCAGCGCCTGCCGTTTTTCACCGCGCCTTCGCCGGCGATGTGCCTGTGGCGCCTGTCGGTGCCGCAGACCGCGCCGGTGCTCGCATTGCCGTACGCACAGTTCGTCGAGTGGCAGGGCGCGCAGCGTTGGCTGTGGGCGCCGACCTCGGCGGCTGCCGAGCTGCGTGCGGCGGCGAGTGCGGTGAATGGACACGCCACTGTGTTCCGCGCGGGGTTCGATGGCGCGCCCGGCGTGCCGCGCTTCCAGAGCCAGAGCGCCGCGCTGCAAAGCATTCAGGCCCGCTTGCTCGAGTCCTTCGATCCCGCCGGCATTTTCAATCCAGGTCGAGCGACATGAGCCCCCACGCTCCGCCGCTGCGCGGGTCGCTGCCCCCCGAGGGGGCGCAAACCTGGCTTGGGGCGGCCCGGCGCCTGGTTTCATTTCACTGACCTCACATGCAAACGCAACTCTCCCCCGAATACAAGGCCCGCGCCGATGGCCGTGCGGCCGAGGCCATCCTGCGCAAGTGCGTGCACTGCGGCTTCTGCACCGCCACCTGCCCCACCTACCAGTTGCTCGGCGACGAGCTGGACGGCCCGCGCGGACGTATCTACCTCATGAAGCAGGTGCTCGAAGGCGCCGAGCCCACGCGCAAGACCCAGATGCACCTGGACCGTTGCCTCACCTGCCGCAACTGCGAAACCACCTGCCCCAGCGGCGTGGACTACGGCCACCTGATCGACATCGGCCGCAAGTTGGTGGACGAAAAAGTGCCGCGCCCGGCTGCCGAGAAAACCGTGCGTTGGCTGCTCAAGGA
>QBMB01000073.1:18268-23626 GCA_003241965.1 Burkholderiales bacterium
CGCCCCCGCCATGAAGCTCGGGCAGCTGGTGCGCCCGCTGCTGCCGGCTTCGCTGAGGAACAAGGTGCCCGCACCCCGCGCCGCCGGCCGCTTGCCCACCCGTACGCACGCGCGCCGCGTGTTGCTGCTCGCGGGCTGCGTGCAGCCGGCCATGATGCCGAGCATCCACAGCGCCACCGCGCGTGTGCTGGACGCCGCCGGCATTCAAGGCGTGCTGGCACCGGCTGCCGGTTGCTGTGGTGCGGTGAAGTTCCACCTCAACGACCAGGACGGGGGCATGGCCCAGATGCGCGCCAATATCGACGCCTGGTGGCCACTGGTCGATGGCCCGCAAGCGGTGGAGGCCATCGTGATGAACGCCTCGGGCTGCGGTGTGACGGTGAAGGAGTACGGCCACATCCTGAAGGACGACCCGGCCTATGCTGCGAAGGCCGCGCGCATCAGCGAACTCACGCAAGACCTGAGCGAACTGCTGCCTGCGCTCGTGCCCGCGCTGCGCCCTTTGCTGAAGCACCAGCCCGACGCGTCGCGCGTGATCGCCTTCCACCCACCTTGCACCCTGCAACACGGCCAGAAGCTCAAGGGCGGTGTGGAGCAGCACCTGGCCTCGCTCGGCTTCACGGTGCAGGTGGCAAAGAACGAGGCGCATTTGTGCTGCGGTTCGGCCGGCACCTACTCGGTGCTCAACCCGGAACTCGCCTACGCCCTGCGCGACCGCAAGCTCGGCCACCTGGGCGAGCTGCAGCCCAGCGTGATCACCAGCGCCAACATCGGCTGCATCACGCACCTGCAGAGCGGGACCACCACACCGGTGCGCCACTGGATCGAAGTGCTGGACGACGCGCTGTCCACTTGAAACACCCCGCGCCATGATCCCCGCACTGGCCACCTTGCTCGTGTTCCAGTTGTTGGGCGAAGCGCTCGTGCTCGCCACCGGGGTGCCCATGCCCGGCCCCGTGGTCGGCCTGGCCTTGCTGCTCTTCACGCTGGTCTTGCGGCCTTCGGTGCTGGGCGCCATCAAGCCCACCGCGCAGACGCTGCTGCAGCACCTGTCCTTGTTGTTCGTGCCGGCCGGCGTCGGCGTCATGCTGCACCTGCAGCGTCTGGGCGACGAGGCCCTGGCCATCGGGGTGGCGCTGGTCGTGAGCACCCTGGTGGGGCTGGCCAGCGCGGCGCTCACCATGGCCTGGCTGATGAAGCGCATGCAGCGATGAGTACCCCGCTGCCCCTGCCCGGCGCGCTGGCCGACATCTGGGTTTATCTGTCGGCCACGCCGTTGCTGGGCCTCACGCTCACGCTGCTGGTCTACCACGGCGCTTTCCTGCTGTACCAGCGCAGCGGCTTCAATCCGCTGGCCAACCCGGTGGCCATCTCCATCGCGGTGCTGGCCACGCTGCTCTGGGCCACGGGCACGCCCTACGCCACCTATTTCGAGGGCGCGCAGTTCGTGCACTTCCTGCTCGGGCCAGCCACAGTGGCCTTGTCCATTCCCTTGTTCGAGCAGCTTCCCCGGCTCAAGCGTCTGTGGCTGCCCATCGTGGGCGCGCTGGTGGTCGGCACGCTGGCGGCCACGGTCACCGCCATCGGCGTGGGCTGGGCGCTGGGGGCTTCCAAGGCCACGCTGGCATCGCTGGCACCCAAGTCGGTCACGAGTCCGGTGGCCATGGGCATTGCCGAGAAGATCGGCGGCATTCCATCGCTCACTGCGGTGCTGGTGGCCGCCACCGGCATCATCGGCGCGGCCAGCGCGCGCTTCCTGTTCGACGCCTTGCGCATCAAAGACCCGATCGTTCGCGGCTTCGCGTTGGGCACCGCCGCGCACGGCATCGGCACCGCGCGGGCTTTTCAGGTGAGCGAAGAAATGGGCGCCTTCGCCGGTCTGGCCATGGGCCTGTCGGCACTGTTCAGCGCGGTGGCGCTGCCGCTGGTGGCTGGGCTGCTGCTGAAATGGGTATGAGACTTGCCCCCACGCTCCGCCGCTGCGCGGGTCGCTGCCCCCCGAGGGGGCTGATCCGGCTTGGGGCGGCCCGGCGACGGTTCTAGCTCAGCGCAGCCTCGATGTCGGCCGCGAGCTTTTCCGGCGCATCCTGCGGCGCGTAGCGCTTGATCACCCGCCCGTCCTTGCCCACCAGGAACTTGGTGAAGTTCCACTTGATGGCCTTGCTGCCCAGCAGGCCGGGCGCCTCGGCCGTGAGCCACTGGTACAGCGGGTGGGCATCGGTGCCGTTGACGTCGATCTTCTCCATCATGGGGAAGGTCACGCCGAAGTTGAGCTGGCAGAAGCTGGCGATCTCGTCGTTGCTGCCCGGGTCCTGGCTGCCGAACTGGTTGCACGGAAAGCCCAGCACCACCAGACCGCGTTCGCCGTAGGCTTTGTGCAGCTTCTCCAATCCACCGAATTGCGGCGTGAAGCCGCAGGCGCTGGCGGTGTTGACGATCAACAGCGGCTTGCCTTTGAACTGTGCGAGTGACACGGGCTTGCCATCGATGGACAGGGCTTCAAAGTCGTGGATGCTGGACATGGGGTCTCCTTGGGGGGTGGTTGGCCTTGGCGGCCTGGCGTCATGTGTGATCTCTGCCGCAGGGATCGTGTCTCATTTGGTGCGAAGTGCGTGCAAGTGACAGCGTACTTCGTTACAAAAAAGGCATACTCATCAAGGGTCTTCGGGCATCAACCAAAAATTCAGCGGGCGGGGCAAATCGATGGTGGCAGCATATTCGGTGGCGCTGGTGGGCTTCACGCAAGCCGAGTCGGCCACTTTCGAGTCCTTCTTCCGCATGGCCGCGCGCCGCCCGCCCAGCTACACGGTGCAGGACGAGGTGATGGACGCGCAGATCCTGATCGTCAATGCCGACAACACGCAGGCGCTGCATCTGGTGCGCTACGCCGAGTTGCCGGGCAGGATCCTGCTGGTGGGGCAGTCCGACGGCGGCACCGGTTGGCCGCTGCAGCTCAAGCCGGTCAAGCTGGTGTCGGTGCTCAACGCGCTGGACGTCATTGTCGGTGTGCGTCCCTCGGCCTCCGCAGCAAAGCCGGCACAGGCCAACGGCTTCATGGCCACTCAGCCCTTCCAGAGTTCCCAGCTGCAGGGGCTGGACGCCAGCATGCGGCTGGCCAGCGGGCGCCTCGCCGCGCCCGACCACTTGCCGCCGGTGGCGGCCCGGTCGGGTGCCGATCGCGGTTTTTCCGCCACGCAACCACCCGAAGAAGAGCCGCGGCCGATGGCCCCGGCCGTGGGTGCGCGCCGGCGGCGTGCCACCGACACCGAGTTCCCGCCCACGCGCCCCATGGAGCGCGACGAGCTGCGTGCGATGGAAGTGCCGGCCAGACGCCCCACCCCGTCCAGCCGCGAGGGCACGATGCGGCTGACCGATTTCGGTGGTCTGGACGATCTGCCTTCACCCCCGACGCCCGCCCCGAAGTCCACCCGCTCGCCCCGCTCCAGGATCAGCAACGACAAGACAGCCGTGCCCGAGGCGGCGCGCGGCGACATGCTGTTGGTGGCCGAGAGCCTGGTGGAGGGCCGCATCCTGCTCAAGCGTTTCAAACGCTATGGCCTGACCATCGACTGGTCGCGCGAAGCGGCGCAGGCGCTCGTGATGCTCAAGGCCAATCCCTACCGTCTGGTGGTGATCGACCGCCTCAAGGGTGAGCCCGACGCCAACCAGATCTGCCGCTCGGCCAAGCAGGCCAAGGGGCCCAAAGGCGCGCCGGTGGTGATCATGTTCGCCCCCACCGCCGGCAGCATGGACCGCATGAAGGCGGGCCTGGCTGGCAGCGACGCGTACCTTTCCCGCTCGGTGAGCGAGGGGGACCTCTACAAGGTGCTGGCGCAGCACCGATTGGTCAGCCTCGACGGTTTCGCACCCACGAACGTGGGCTTTTAGCCGTGAAGATCGTCGCGACGCGCGATCTCTAGAAGGCGTTCGAGCTCGTGCGGGTGCGCGCGCTGGTTGTGGCGGTGCCACAGCGCGATCACCGCCATGAAGCCCGTCACCAGCACCCCGAACGCGGTGATCGCCGCGAAGGCCGACCAGCCCATGCCGGTGGAGAAACTGTAGAGCGCGCCCAGCGTGAGGATGCAGGCCTGCTCGTTGAAGTTCTGCACGGCGATCGAGCGGCCCGCGCCCATGAGGTTGTGGCCGCGGTGCTGCAGCAAGGCGTTCATCGGCACCACCAGGAAGCCGCCCAGGCCGCCGAGCAGCACCAGGAAAGGTGCGGCCACCCACACGTTGTCGATGAAGTTCATCAGGAGGACCAGCACCCCCATGGCAATGCCCAGCGGCATCAAGCGCGTGGCCTGGTCCAGGCGCATGCGCATGGAGGCCACCACCGCGCCCACCGCCGTGCCCAGCGCCACCACACCCACCAGCGCGGACGCCTGCGTGGTGCTGTAGCCCAGCGCCGCACCGGCCCAGGCCAGCACGATGTAGCGCAGGTTGCCCGAGACGCCCCAGAACAAGGTGGTGGTGGCCAGCGAGATCTGCCCCAGCCGGTCGCGCCACAGTCGGCTGTTGCAGCGCCAGAAATCGGGCAGCAAGGCCCACGGGTTGGCCGGCATGGGGCGCGCGGTGACACCAGTGAGCGGGATGCGGGTGTTGAACCACGCCGCCAGCATGTAGACGAACATCAGCGCGGCCACGGCGGCCTGCGCGGGATGGTGAATGCCGGTGTGAAAACCTGGAATGTCGACCGCCAGCAAGTGCGCCGACACCCACGGGCTCACCAGCTGCCCGCCAAGCAGCACACCCAGAATGATGGAGGCAATGGTCAGGCCTTCGATCCAGCCGTTGGCCTTGACGAGTTGTGACGGCGGCAGCAGCTCGGTGAGGATGCCGTACTTGGCCGGTGAGTAAGCCGCCGCGCCCAGCCCCACCAGCGTGTAGGCCAGCAGCGGGTGCACGCCGGTGAGCATGAGCAGACAGCCCACCACCTTGATGGCGTTGCTGATGAACATGACCTGGCCTTTGGGTCTCGCATCCGCGAACGCTCCCACGAAGGGCGCGAGCACCACGTAGAACAGCGCAAACATGGGAACGAGGGCCGCACTTTGCCACTCGGGCGCACCGCGCGTGCGCAGCAGTTCGATGGCGGCCACGAACAGCGCGTTGTCCGCCAGCGAACTGAAGAACTGCGCCGTCATGATGGTGTAGAAGCCGCGCTTCATGGCGATGATTTTGAGCGCCGGGTGGCTTCAGCAGAGAGGGGCTGAGCGGGTCGCAGCGGCTTTTTTATGCGACAGTTGACAGGTGTCTCCACGGGATGCGGGGTTATAGCACGCTGCCCTGAAACAACCACGAATACACCGGTGTTGCCCTCGCGTGCAACGCCCTTCGATGACGGACCTCACGCCCGCC
>QBMB01000074.1:0-3242 GCA_003241965.1 Burkholderiales bacterium
CCCTTGCACGCCAGTGGTCACCGCAGGTGCACCGACCGCTGCCGCATCCACCGCAGGGGTCTGCGACGCTGGCGCAGGGCTGATGGCGGGTTCCTGCGCGGTGGTGGGCACGGCGGGAGGCGCAGGTGCAGCAGGGGTCGTGCCGGCTGGGGTGGACTGACCCACCTGATCGGCCGCCACCACCTGCACGGAGGGCACCGCACCGCCCGCGCCGCCAGGCGCACGCTCGACCTGGCCACGGGCCAGAGGGTCCTGCACCATGCCGCTCTGCACCGACAGAAAGCGCGGCACACCCACCTGTGCGTCCAGCTGCAAGGCCGCTGCGTCCTGTCGCCCTGCCCGCTCAGCCGGGTTTCCTGGGCCCGGGGCCAGCAGCTGGCGGCGGGCCTGGGCGCGGCGGCTTTGCTCGTCGCGCGCCGAGGTGCGCGGCTGCAGCGTGCGCGTCATGGCGCGGCCCCGCTGGCCGCCTGCAAGCCCGACGGCAGCTGGCGGCCCAGCTTGCGGTACTCGGCCGCCACGCCCATCAGCACATCGGCAAACCCGATGGCGCGGCGCTCTTGCAGCGCCGACACCGAGGCCATCAGCGTGGCATTACGCACATGGCCCCCGGCCAGGTCACACACCGCCGCCAGTTGGTTGATCTGCGCGGTGCTCAGCGCGTGGCCCGTGCCCAGGTGGTTGAGCCAGAGCCGGCGCCGCTCCTGCGGACCCGGCGCGGGAAACTCCAGGATCGCGTCGAGCCGGCGCGTGAACGCGGCATCGAAGCGAGCGCGGCTGTTGCTGGTGAGGATCGCTATGCCTTCAAACGACTCCATGCGCTGCAGCAGGTAGTTGGTCTGCGCGTTGGCAAAACGGTCGTTGGACTCCTTCACATCGGTGCGTTTGCCAAACAGCGAGTCGGCTTCATCAAACAGCAGCACCACGTCGCTGTGTTCGGCGCGCGCGAACAGCTGCGACAGGTTCTTTTCGGTCTCACCGATGTACTTGCTGCTCACCGACGCCGCGTCGATGCGGTAGAGCGGCAAACCCAGGCGCGAGGCCAGCCAGCCGGCGGCCAGGGTCTTGCCGGTGCCCGAAGGCCCCACCAGCAAGGCGCGCACGCCCGGCCGGTAGCGGGTGCGCGCGGCCGGCCCCAGCGCATCGGTGAGGGTCTCGCGCAGGCAGCAGCGCTGGCGCAAACCTTCCAGCTCGGCGCCCAGCGCAACGGGCACCACCAGCGCGTCGTCGTCGATGGTCTCAGGCACACGCTCGGCCAGGGTGCCCAGTGCAGGTGCGGCACCGTCGCGGATGGCGCCGACCACATGCGCCTGTGCCACCTCGCTGACGCCTTCCAGCCGTGCCTGGTGCGCCGCCGCGCGTGCGATCTGTTCGATGTGCGCGGCACCACAGCGCTGGCTGTGTCCCATGCGGTCTGCCAGCGCCGCGTCGTTCAGGTGGCGCTGCCACAGCAGGCCCCGCTCGACCGGCCCGGGCATGGGCAGGGTCCATGGGCTCGGGCTCGATCCGTGCCGGGTGAACGTGCCATCAAACCCGGTGGCTACCAGCACCGGGCCACCACATCCGTCGAGCTCGGGCAACACGGTGTGCTCACCCGGTGCGGCCTCTGCCACGATCACCGGCATGGCCTGCACCATCCAGGCCCAGGCGCCCAGCCCGTCGGGCACGGTGCCCTCCACAAACACCGGCCGGCGGCCCAGCGCGTTCGCCACGGCGGCGCACGCGGCCCGGGCCTCGGCCGGGTGGGCCGCGCGCACCACCAGCGTACCGGCATCGGCCTCGCTGGCGAGCGCCTTCGCATGCCGCTCGGCGGCCTGCAGGCTGGCCGGCGTGAGCAGCGCCAGGTCGGGCTCCGTGGTGGACAGCCCCGGCCAGTGCCCACCCTGCCCTTGCAGGGCCAGCACGATGGGCAGCGGCACCTGCAGCGCGGTTTCGGTGAACGGGCGCCCGGTGTCCGCCCACTGCAGCACACGGCTGCGGCCGGCAGCACCCTGCGCCAGCTGCGCGGCGGCGTGCTCGATGTGCAGCTGCTCCGCGATGCGCGTGACCAGCCCCACCGTGGGCCGGGAACCCGGCAGCGGGGCTTGCAGCCAGGCCACCACGCGGCTGGCCATTGCGTCCGTTTCCACCGCGCTTGCCAGCGCCACAGCCACCAGCTCGGCCAGCCCCAGTTGCAGATGGGCCACCAGCCCGAGCAGTGGCAGCGCGCTGGCGGGTGGCTGCTTCAACCAACCGGACAAAGCCGCCACCGGGTCGGTGCCCGGGCGGCGCTGGTGCAACCAGTCGGCCTCGGCACTGCCGACCTCAAGGCCCGGCGCGGCCAGAAAACCCAGCAGCAGGTCGTGCAGCGCCACCTGCGTTGCGGCTTGCAGCGGCAGCGGCGCGTTCATGGACCTTCGCCCTCGCGCACGAAATGAAACGCCACCACGCGCTGCAGCCAGGGCAACCAGCCTGGGTCCACGTCCAGCCCCAGCCGGCGCACCCGCAGATCGGCACTGGCCAGCGCAAAGTGCACGTCGAGGTGGCTGGGGCTCCAGCGCAGGTGCGCGGGGCGCAGGCAGAGCGATGCCAACCCGATGCGTGCCTGGCGGCGCAGATGGCTGCGCACCGCCGTGACCCAATGTTCCACCGCAGGCGCTGGTGCGCCATCCATGGGCACCGGCAGGCTCGCCACCAGGGCCCAGGCGGGGTCGTCGGGCGGCAGCGCGAGGCGGTGCAGGAGTTGGTGCAACACCGCAGCGCACAGGGGCTCATCGGGGTGGGCCGCCTGCCACCCGGCAAAGCCCAGGCGCTGCAGCACCGGCAGCACGAACAGCAGTCCACCGCAACGCGTGGGCAGTGCTGCCCATGCGGCCGCATCTGAAGCAACCAGCGGGTCTTTGATGGAGAGCTGCGTGGCCTCCCCGGTAGCGATCTCCGCTGTCGATCCGCTGCGCCCCACTGCCCGTTGGCTGGATGGGTGCGCGGCGGCATTGGCCACCGGACGATGTGTGGCCAACACCGCTGTGGGCTCGGACACAGGACTGGCTGAGGTCCCGGCCATGGGTTGGGTCGGCCCATTGATGGGCAAGCGGTTGACGGCTTCGGACCAAGCAGCAGTGCTCGCGAGCCCCCGCGCAGCTGCAGGCCGCCATTGCGCCGCCCCCAGCACGGTGTGCAACCAGCGCGGCGTGTGCGCAGGCAGACGCACAGTGAGTCCGCTGGGCGTCCCCCACGCCGTGGGAGACCCGGCGGGGGCGGCGGGT
>QBMB01000074.1:3252-21593 GCA_003241965.1 Burkholderiales bacterium
GCACCGCAGAAGCGCCCAGCAAGCGGTGCACGGCAAGGGCAGGCAGATGGCGCACGAGCCACTCGACATGCCCCCGAGCCACCGCATCGGCCACCCATGCGGGCAGCGTGGCTGGGGCGTCCGGGCGTTCGCACAAGCCGTTCACCACCTGCTCCAGAAACGCCGCAGGTGCGGCCTGCACCGCCACGCCCGGCAGGGCCAGCGGCCAGTACCACGCATCCAGCGGGAGGTCCATGGCGCGCCGGTGCAGCGCCGCCTGCGCGGCCTGCAAGTGGCTCGCAAAGAACACCGCGTCGGCTTGCGCAGCGCGCGCTTCGCCGCCGTGCACCCACTCGCCCCCGATGGCCGCCACACGCTGCTCGATCAACAAGCTCAGGCTCTGCGACGACAAACCCTCAGGCAGGCGCCCCAGGTGCAGCCGGCGCACCAGCAACACACGCTCGCCCACATCGGGCAGGCTGGCGCAGCGCAGTGCGTCTTCCAGACGATGCACCGCGCGCACGGCAGCCTGTGCGCTGGGTGCGCGAAGGTGCAGGCGTTGAACGGTGCGGTCGGCGGCGCCCATGGCAGCTCGGGCTCGCGTTCAGACCTTGAACAGGCTGGCCTTGCGCAACGGTGCGCTGCTGAGCACCCGGGCCTGGTCGAAGTGCACGCGCACGTCGGTGTCCAGGTCGATCTGCACGCTGCTGGTATGCACCAGCCGGGCCGACACCTCGCCCTGCCCCACGTCTTCCACCGTGGCGCGTGCCATCAGGGTGTTGCCCTTGTAGATCATGGCCTGCATGCCCACGCGCAGGCGGCTGTTGTCCAGCGCGGTCAGCGGGATGCGGCTGCCCACGCGCACCGCCGTGACCGGCCTGGGCATGCGCCCGGCCACGATGCGGCCCACCGGTGCGTGGCTGGCCAGCAGCAGCGCCATGCGCACCACGTCGTTGATGAGCGCCACCGCCGCCTCGTTGTTGGGTGGCACCTGGTCGAACAGGAAGTCGGTGTAGGCCTGCATCTGGCGGCGGTCCACGTAGCCGATGCTGCTCCAGCGCGGCAGGCCGCCCAGGTTGCGCAGGTTGGGCGCTTCGTCGAACTGCGACATGACCTCGGCCCACTCCAGGCGCACCGCCGGCAGCACGCCCGAGAACTCGGCGTGCAGGCAGGCGCACACGCCGGCGATGCGTTCGAACAGC
The DNA here is from genome assembly GCA_003241965.1 of Burkholderiales bacterium. Lineage (GTDB taxonomy): Bacteria > Pseudomonadota > Gammaproteobacteria > Burkholderiales > Burkholderiaceae_C > Hydrogenophaga. The sequence continues at coordinate 4,434 of QBMB01000074.1, forward strand.
TCGCTGGCTCGGCGCGCCACCTCGCCCTTGCCGTGGTCGCCGTCGATGATGTCGCCCAACGAGATCACGGCCTGTGCTTCGCGCTGCACCGTCTGCCACGAGTTGGCCGACAGGCGTTGCAGGTCCAGCCGCTGCACCGCTTCGGCGCGCACGGTGATGGCCTGCGTCTGGCGCACCAGCATCTGGCCAATGTGCACCCCCAGCTTGCCGGTGGACGCGGTGAAGCTGGGCATGACACGTTGCGTGATCACGGTGCTGCGCAACTGCGCGCTTCTGAGGGTGCGCAGCAGCACCTCAGGCCGGTCGATCTTCTGCAGGATGGCGGGCGCGCCGACGAAGTGCGTGGCCGGGGCTTCGCGCAGCACCTTGAGCATTTCGTCGAGCTCGTCGGGCACATCGTCGTGGTCGCGCAGGCAGGCGGGCACCGGGGCTTCGAGCAGGCCCGGGTCGAGCACGCGCCGGGGCGCGGCCAGCAGGTTGCTGGTCTCGCGTGGGCGCACGAAGGCGAGGTACTGCACTTCTTCAGCGAGCACGCGGCTGCGCCGCTCGTTGACCGCCAGCACGCGGGCCTTTTCTTCTTCGAGCAGCGCGCGTGCCACACCCACGTCGTGCCGCGCTTCGGCCAGCCGGTCGTCGGCCTGGCGCACCCGCAGCCCCGCCGCGTCGACGTGCGCCTGCAAGGCGCTCAAGGCCTGCTCGCAACGGGTGAGTGCGTTGCGGTAGCCGGTCAGTCGCCCTTCCAGATCGCGCAGGATGGCGATGGTGTTTTCAGACAACGCCACGGTCTGGGTGAACAGCAGCGCTTCATCGGGCTCGGCCGGATCGAGCGCACCGCCACTCGCCGGTTTTTTGGTGGGCGGTGGAGACAAGAGCATCGCTCTGAGGGCCGCCTTGCTGAGGTTGGGCTCGTCCAGAAAGTCGGCCAGCGCGCGCTCTCCGGTTTTACCTTCCAGAAACGGGTCTTCGAACAGACCACGAACCTTGAAGTCTTTCAGCATCGAGGGCGGGGTACCTCCATCTTCCGCGGTGAATGTCTCCAGCAGTTTCAACACCTCAAGCACCGTGCGCTGGCGGTTGGCCAGCGCAAAGTCGCGGGCTTCGGTGGACGGGGGCTGCTTGAGCCGGTCGGCCACGGCCACGGTGCGCACCGGCGAGAGTCCCACGACCGGGTTGGCATAGACGATGTTGATGGGCGCACTCGGCGCCTTGAACAGCGCGATCTGGCTCTTCTGCTGCACCATCTGAACGTTGCTCACCGAGGACAGGAACTTCACAGGCGCGGCCACGGCCGTCATGCTGAGGTTGCGCGCCACCGGCACCGGCTCGGGGGCCTTCAGCGGCGTGAGCAGCGGCTGCTTGATGCGCCCGATGAACTCCTTGATCTGCGTCTGCACATTGACCGCGCTGTCGGACTTGGCAATGGCCGCCAGCGCGGGTGAGGTAGACAGACGCGCGGCGTCCGACGTGGTCATCATCATCTGGCGGATGCGGTGCATGTCCACCTGCATGTGGGTGAAACCGAAGTCGGTGATGTCGTCGGCGCGGTCGATGCGCGCGCGCAGAAACGCCATGAAACCCTCCAGCCCCCGCAACGGCAACTGCGCCTGCTCGCGTTCCGACAAGGCCGTGATCACCGGCTCGGCCACCAGGCTGGCAATGGCGCTGGCCTGTCCCACGCGCGCCGCCGGCGTGGGCTCGATCATTTCCAGCGGTTGCAGCCACGTCCAGGTGCCTGCCAGGCCGGCACCGGTGGGCGCAGCACCCGAGAACCACACCGTCTCGGCGCGGATGCCGGGTGGGCTGGTGGTGGCCTGGGCGATCTTGCCGCAGGCACCAAACGCCGCGCAGCCGTCGAACAGGGTGAAAGCGATGCCGTTGATGGCAGCCGTGCCGATGGCAAGTTCGCTGGCGGGCACCTCCAGGCGCACCCACTCGCCCAGCCGGGGCAAGGCGCCCTTGGGCTTGCGCGTGGGGGTGTTGTTCGTGCCCCAGGCAATCAGGTCTTCGCCCCAGTAAGCGCGGCGGCCGTCGGCGTTCCAGTTGGGTCCCACCTTCCACTGGATCATCACCTCGCGCGGCGGGCGGGTTGCATCGAGGTAAACCCAGACGAACAGGTTGTCGTTGGACGCAATCGCGCTCAGTGTGGCCGTGGCGCCTTCGAGGTAGTGCTGGTGGATGCCGGGCTGCGCGGCTTCCACATGGCCACCACCGCTCGGCACCAGCGTGGGCTGCGTGGGTTGCAGGCCTTCGTTCAACTCGAACGGTGCCCACAGGTCGTTGTGCGAGAGCAGCAGCCACGGCTCGTTGCCGTCTTGCCGCGCGCCGGGGGGCAACACGTGGCCGAACCACGGGCGCTCGCCGGTACTCGGCGGTTGCCCAATGGGCACCGGTGGCTGCGCCCCTGTTGGGCCAAACGCAGCACGCCCGTCGAACAAATCAAACGACACGCCGTTGACTGGCACACCGGCCAGGCCCACCAGGCTGCTGGCCACCGACAGCCGCGCCCAGCGGCCCGCCGGCGGCAGATCACCCACGTGGTAATGCCCCGGCACCTTGAACGGGTGCGCGCCGGTGGCCGGGCGGCCCCAGGTCAGCAGCGGCTCGCCCCAGTAGGCGCGGTGCAACCAGCCGGTGTCGTCGCGCCACTGCAGCATCAGGCAACGCGGCGGGTTGTCCGGGTCCAGGCACACCCACGCGTACAGGGTCTCGGCCAAGGTGGCTGTGAAAGGCTGCAACGCGCCGTCGAACAGGTGGGCGTGCGCCCCGGCCTGCAGCGTACTCACATGGCCACCACCGGTGGGTGGCGGGCCCCAGGGCGCCAGGCTTTCTTCGTCCAGCGCCTGCGGGTCGTCGTCCAACGCGGGCACCGCCTGCGGCCGCCCGGTGAGGGCGCGCACCAGGTGGGCCTGTTCCTCGCGCAGGCCCTGGCGTCCACCGAGTTCGCGCGCGCGGCGCTCGGAGAACTCGCTCAGCGCTTGCGCAAACGCCGGGTCCACCACCTCGGCGTGCAGCAGGCGCGGCTCCCACGAGGCCTGCGTCACCGGTACCAGCAGGCGCAGCCGCTCGGGTGCCGACAGGTCGAAGCTGGCCAGCGGTGCGGCTTCGCGCATGGCGAGATCGAGCTGTTCGATCGGCACGGGCACCGCGTCCAGCTCGAAGCCGGGCGGGAAAAACGGACTGTTGAGCAGCGGCTGGGTGAGCACCGTGGAGAGGTCGAGTGCACTCTTGGGCATGAGGCCGCACGGCGGCAAGCGCAGGTAGGGATCGGCCAGCACGCTGGGCGCGGGCAGGGGCTCGGGGGTTTCGGCCATCTGCTGCGCGAACTGCTCGATGCGGGCCTGCCACAGCGCGGGCAGGCGGCTGTTGGCACCGAGCGCGCCACCTGCCAAAGCGCCTGTCAAACGCTGCAGGCGTGCCTCTTTCGCACGCCCACCCTGGCGCACCACCGAAGCGCGGTCCACCCACTGCACTGCGCCGGTCTCGCTCAAACCCACCAGGGCCAGCGGCACGCCCCAGGCTTCCCAGGGCAGTGCCTCGCCGTGGCGCAGCGCGGCCTCGGCATCGAACACGGTGTGCGCCAGCGCATTGCGCAGGCGCAGTGTGGTCAGCGGCAGCGCACGCCACTCCACCGGCCAGGGGTACCAGAGCAGGCGCGCACCGTCGGTGATGCGCCAGTCCTCGTACGCCTGGACGTTGCTGTCGGTGCTCTCGCCTTCGCCACAGGGGCACCGGTCGCACGGGTCGTTCGGATCGAATCCGGACGTGTCCACCGTCACCGGCTGCAGCACCAACACACCCACGCGGGGAAAACGTGCACCAGCGCTCGATCGCAGATCGGCCAGGGTGATGCCGTCGGGCACACCGCGCGGGTTCACCAGCCCCAGGCCATCGGCTTCCAGGGCCTCCCCCGCCCCGCCCGCCTGCACCTGCAGCCAGGCCGGCGGCGCCACCACCGGCAGGTCGTCCAGAGCGCATTCCACACGGCGCACCAGCACCACGTCTTCACCGTCCACCGCCAGCCCCTGGCCGGGTTCGATCAGCAAGCGCGCCCCACCCACAGCAGGCAGCGAAAACACCTCCAGCCCGCGCACCACGCCTGCAGTGAGTGCCTGCGCGCGGTGGTTCAAACGCCCGGCCTGCCAGGCCTGGCGGCCTTGCAAGGTGGCCTCGGTGAGCGTGCGCCCGGCGAACAGGTTGGGCCGGCGGCGCCAGTCGGTCGCGGCGCGGCTGGCGTCTTCCGGCGACAGGGCCACCACGCGCTCACCCTGCAGCGGTTGGTCAATGCGTTCGATGCTCACGTCGGGTCTCCCAGATGAGGTTGTGGGCTCAAGACTTCTTGCGAGCCGGAGACTTCTTGCCCGCGGCTGCCGAAGCGGTCTTGCCAGCCGCAACGCTGCGCGTGGGGCGCGTGATGGTGCCGGTCTGGGGCCGCCACTCGTCCACCGACTTCACCAACCCACGCAGCGTGTCGGCGTCCACCGGCCGTCTGCGCTCGGCGTCCAGGTATTTTTTGAGCACGTCGCTGGCAATCGGCTCCAGCAGGCTGTTGGCCACCTCGGTCACCTGGGCCGGGTCCTTGATGGATCCGTTGCGCTGCACCAGCTCCAGCAGCAGGCCCAGCGCGGCGGCTGTGAGCACCGGTGAAGCATCAAAGCGCTTGCTGGAGAGCAGCTGCACCTGCACCGCCATGGCCTTGCCCGAGGAGTTCTTGAACACCTCGGCCCACACCTCCACCAGGCCCAGGCTGTCCATGCGCTTGGTGACCCGCTCTTCCTGTGCGCCCTCGTCCACCGGCGGCGTGTTCCAGGCCGCGCCGCTGGCGATGCTCAGCAGTTCAGCCGCCGGTATCGGTGTCTTGCTCTCGCGCTGGATGAGCGCCCACAGCGCTTCGTTCCTCTCGGGTTCGCCCAGCACGGCGGCCACCCCCAGCACCTGCGTCTTGTCCAGCGAAGGTTTTCCACCCAGCTGTTCGCTGGTGGCGATGGCGTCGGTGAGCAGGCCCAGCGCAGCGGCGGTGAGCACCGGCGACTCCAGGTAACGCTTGCCCGCGAGCAGGCCGATGACGGTGCTGGCCGCCGCCGGCGTGGCGACCTTCAGCACCCCGTCGTAGCGCGGCGTGAGGCCCAGCTTGGTGATGCGTGTGTTGAGGTCGAGCTCGATCACGCGTTCGTCGTTACCGGTGATCTCGCGGTAGCTGCCCGCCAGGTCGTCTCTGTAGGCCAGGTGGCGGCGGCGCACGAACCACAGGTTGTTCAGCCGCGCCAGGCGCTGCCATTCCGCATCGGCCGGGCCCAGCGCCTTGCTCAGCAGTGCCTCGCGCGGCAGCCGCAGCTTCTGCAACACCTCGAACGGGCGGCGCTGCGCGATCAGGTTGGGCGCGGCGGGCTTCACCACCCGCTGGGCCAGCGTGGCGCCCTGCCCCACGCGCGCAGCCACCGCGCGCCACTCCACGCGCGGCACCGGCGCCAGGATCATCACGGCGGTGGAGTCCAGCGATTCGGAAGACGCGGTGAGGTCGATGGGTTGCAGCGCCAGTGCCTCTTCGATCAGCGCGGGCAGTTCGTCCTCCGGGATGATGGTGAAGTCCACATCGACCTCGGCGGGAAAGTAGTTCTGCGTGAAATCCACTGCGTTGATCACACCCGCCGGCAAGGGGCCGGCCGGGGGCAGCGCGGGGAAATGCGTGATGGCCGGGAAGCCGCGCCCGCCGCTGGTTGACGCCACATCGGCCAGGTGCGCCTGGTACTGCATGAGATGGGCCAGGCGCAGGCCGCGCGGTGCAAAGCCCAGGCCGGGCAAGTCACCGCGATCAGCGCCGAGTTCGCGGCGCACCAGCGCTTCGTCGATCCACACCACGGTGTTGTTCTGCAGCGCGATCATGGCCAGAGGCAACACGTTGGCCGACACGCCGGCCGAGGTGCCCTGCGTGAAAATGGCGCGCGCCGCACGGCCGCGCCGCGCGTCCAGCGCATCGGCCGCGCCGTCGTCCTGCCAGGGCACCAGCACCACGGCAGTGGCCTCGATCACATCACCGTCTTCCACCGTGCGCTGGCCGGTGATGGAGGTCGGGTAGGCGCCGATGGGGTTGGCGGTGAACTCCACCGGACGCAGCGCCAGCACGAACAAACCGGTGCGGCTGCGCAGCGGCGGTTGCGGCAGACGCGACAGGCCAAAACGCGCCGACAGCTGCTCGGCCACCGGCAGGTTCGCCAGCTGCACGTCGATGTTGCGCGGCAAGAGCACCAGTTCGCCCGAGGGCGTAACGCCGTGCCCGCTGGAGACCACCAGCGTCTGGGGCTGGCCACCCTCCTGCACGAAGAGCCCTGTGGCCACGCCACTGCCCGCAGCCTGGCCCAGGTCGGCCTCGCGGGTCAGAAAATATTGCTGGTCGCGGATCAGGTCGCGCGCGGCGAGAAAGCGGCCGTCGAAGTAACGCGGCCGGTCGCGCCGGTGGTCTTCGATCAACACGCCGGCGTCGCGCAATGTCTGCACCTGCTCGGAGGCAATGGGTTCGCGTGCGGTGCCTGTGTTGGGGTTCATGGCTTGCTCCGGTGAAGGCAAAAAAGGGGGAGGGTCACAGGCCTGACCAGCGCGCGAGCACGCCCAAGCCTGGCAAAAAGCGGCGGCTGTGGTTGTCCACCAGCACCGCATTGCCCTGGCGTGTCGTCGGGTCGGTGGGTTCCACCGGAATCAGCACGCGCGCAATGAACACGGCGCTGGCGTCGACCTGCGGCGGGTGCTCGGGACCGCGCGGCAACTCATCGGCCGAGCGGCTGTAGCCGTGCAGCACGGCGTCCTGCAGCGCGGCGCGGCGCACCGCCGGATCGGCTGTCGGGTCGTCCATGGCGGCTTCGCGCGCCAGCGCCTCGGCCGCGGTTTCCTGGTCCACCGGCAGGGTGAAGGCGCCGGGGCGCAGCGGCAGGCCAAGCCCGGTGTCGGTGAGGTTCTGGCGCGGCACGAGCATCAACTCATAAGCATCGCGCAGGCGCGACACGCTCACCGCGTTCAGCGCATCGAACGGGCCGCTGGCAAAGGCCGGTGTGAGGCCGCGCGGGCAGGCCACAAAACGCAGGAACACATCGGCCACCACAGCACGCGTGGGCAAGGCGCCAGCGGCCTGCGCGCGCGCCGAAATGAAGCGCTCAGGCGCTGTGTAGTCGGCCTGCAGCAGACCGTCGCGTGCGATCTCGGCGTCCCACCAGCGCTGAAGGCGCAGGCAGGCCGGGCGTGGCAGCTCGATCAAGCGGCCCAACCCGTCCACGGCGAGACCGGCGTTGACCTGGATTTCCTCCGGCCCCGCGCCGGGCCCGGTGGCCACCTCGGGCCGGTGCTGCACCAGCAGCCCGGCCAGCGTGCCATTGCCGGCGACCGTGCCGAGTGCACGCGCGAGACGGCTGCGGTGGTAGGTCTGCTCGTCCAGAAAATCCTGCGCGTCCAGCAGCATGCCGGTGGCATACACCGGGCGCTCGCCCAGCGGCTGGCGCGTGAGCGGGTCGACGGTGCTGAAGGTGGTGGCGGTGGAGGTCATGGGTCACTCCTTGCGGGCTCGTGGTTTTTTGCGGGGGGCCGAGATGGGTGTGGAGAGCGGCGCGGGCGTGACCACGGGCGGCGGTGCGGCCTCACCGCGCAGGCGCGGGTCCAGCGTGGTCGGGCCGAGCACAAAATCGCCCCCGCCCAGCACCGAGCGCTGCACCCGCACCGGGCGCAGCGGCACGGCGCGGGCCAGGTACGTGTCCACCCCCACCAGGCTGGCCACACCCACCATGAAGGGCCAGCTCGCGGTGGTCACGCGCACCTGCACGTGGGCAGGCGCCTCCATGGCCACGATGCGCCGGATCAGGCCCAGGTCCACCTCGTCCACCTCGCGGTGCACGAGCACGGTGGCGCGGTGGGCGAGGCGGCCGTAGAAGTCGGCGATGTCCTGGTCCTCCGTCGCGCTGGTGGCCTCTTCGCGGTACAGCGCCATGAGTTCGGCACGCGCCTGGTCACCCAGCACCAGCGTGTCGCCCACCACCGAGTTGCCGCTGACCTGAAGGCCTGGCAGCAGCGGGTCGTCTTCATCGGCCAGGTCCACGCCCAGCAGCGTGGCGAGCAGGCGTCGCAGGCGGAAATCTTCAATCACCACCACCTCGCCACCGCGCACCCCGCCGCCGGTGGCCACATCGAGCGCGAGCGCCAAGCCACGGCGCGTGCCGTGCCAGCGCGCCAGCTCGGGCGCGGCCTGCAGCCAGGTGCGGCGGCGCGCTTCGGGCAGGGCCGCGTCAAAAGCCAGCCCGACCCAGTTGGCGAGCCAGTCCAGGTGTTCGGCGGGGCTGCTGGCCGGGTCGGTCAGCAGGTGCGCGTGGGCCACCCGGTCTTCGAGCTGCGTGAGCACACCTTCCATGTTGGCCAGGCTGCGCGCCAGAAAATCGGCGGGTGAGGCCTGCGGGCGGTACACGCCAATGGCGTGCCCATCGAGCAGCAGACGCCAGCAGCGTGCGCTGCCACCGTCGCGCAACAGCCAGCTGCGCCCGGCGTGTTCCACCACCACCTGCGCGCCATCGCTCACATCGATGCCGCCGGTGGCCAGGCGCAGCAGCAGCGCCACCTCGGGTTCGCCTCCCAGATCAAGACCTGCGGCATGGCCTTCGTCGATGCTGTCCAGCCGCTCGCCGGGCAGCTGCGCCGCTTCGCCAAACAGGGTTTCGCGGTAGATGCGCGGCAGGTACTGCTCGGCGTAGTTGAAGCGGCTGGCCCAGGCACGCAGGGCCACCACCTCGGGGCCGGCGCGGCCGTCACCGTGCAGGCCCAGGCGCACCCACAAATAGCGGCCACTGATCGAGCGCACGGCGGTGCGCGCGTTTTGCACCAGCACCGAGAACAGACCGCGCAGACCACGCTGCGGCGTCCACGGTGCCAGCCCCGGGTGCGCCGGCAACTCGGAAGGCGCGCGCTCCCACACCGCCTGCGGCACATGCGGCCGGGACGCGGCGGGGTCGATGGCGCGCACATCGCGGCCGAAGGCGTGCGGGTGCCAGGCGTCGAGCCGATCGGGCGCCGGCGGCTGCGGGTCGTTGGTGGCGGCCAGCCACACCACCACACCGCAGGCCGGGGGAATGCTGGCCTCCATGAAAACGCGGTGCCAGGTGGTGGCGGGCGTGCCGCTGTCGATGAGATGCGCGCGCAGGCGCCCACCCTCGGTGGTGAAGCTGGCCGCCGTGCCACTGCGCGCTAGGTTGGGCAGCGCCAGCGGCCACAGCGGCTCGGCGGCGTCTTCGCGCACGGGGTAGTGCGCCACACCCTCGGGGCGGTGCACAAACGGCGCCTCGCGCTGGTCGCTGGCCAGCGGGAACACCTCACCGAGCGCGGGCAGCTCGCCCTCCGAGGTGTCGTCGATGGCGAACGCAGGCGCATCGACCCGGCCGGGCATGCGCAGCGCGATGCGGTCCTCGCCGATCCAGGTCAACGCGTACGCATGCAGTGCACCGCGCAGCAGCCGCAGGGGCCCAGGCGTGCGCGTGGCCTCATGCCAGCGCCGCACCCAGGCCTGGCCTGCGGTGTTCCAGCCCATGAGCAGCAAGCCGCCTGCGGCGTGGCAGGTCAGGGCGAGTGGTTCGGCCACACCGCTCCAGCCGGTGTTGACCAGCGCCATCGCGGGCGTGCGGCAGTTCTCCGGGTCGGGGCGGAAGACGCCGGGCGCGTAGCTGTCGGTGGCGGGTGTCTGGCTGGGCAGCGGGTAGCCCTTCAAACGCGCCAGCCGCCCGCTGCCGCGCTCCAGCACCCACACACCGCCCTCGGGGTGCGCGGCCAGCCGCCAGGGCGCAAAGCCGGGCTCGGTCACGCTGACCCCAGTCCAGCGCCGGCGCAGGTCGTGCATGAGCACGCGCCCGGGCAAGGCCACGTAGAGCACGCCGTCACTGGCCACGCACAGGTCGGTGGGCACGGCATCCAGAGGGAGCGCGATCGCGGCCTCGGGCAAATGCGCGCTGCGCACCACGATGGCCTGGCTGGGTGCGTGCCAGCTGCACACCACGCCTTGCGCATCGAGCGCGCGCGGCACCTCGTTCAGCGCCAGCAGTGCCGCGCTGCGGCTGGCCGCGGCATCTGCAGGCGCTTCCAGCTCGCGCTCGGACGCCAGGCACAGCGCACCGCAGGCCGCGTTCCAGCGCACATGGTCACCGCCCTGCCCCAGCGTGGGCCAATGGGCCGCTGCCTGCAGCGACCAGAAGCGGGAACCGTTGGCGTCCATCAGCAGAGCTCCGGCACCACCGGGACCGCGACCGCATTCGCTTGCGCAAACGGGTTGGGCAAGGCGCGCAGATTCGTCGGCGCCTGCGCGCCTTCCACCACCACGATGGACAACAACTCCGGCAACTGCCAGGGCTGCAGGCTAAGCGTTTGCGGGGCCCCGGCCTGGTTGCGCGGCAGCAGCGCCCAATCTCCCTGACCGGTGGCGCCCTGGCGCGCAAACAGCTGCAGGCCGGTGACCTCGGCCACGCCGGCCACCCGTGACACCTCCACCTCAAGTTCGCGCTCGCGCACTGGGCGCCCGAGCGCCCAGCCTTCGCCGTCGAGCCCACCGGGGGCCAGTGGCCAGAGCAGGCGGCGCAGGGCTTCGCGCACCTCGTACAGCAGCTTGTCGCGCGCAAAACCCTCGCGCAGGCGCAGCGCCACCGACAAACCCAGCGGCACGTATTCGCAGCCGATCACGTACAGCTCGGTGGCCAGCGGCACGCGCGCCGAGAGGTGGGCGTGCACGCGCTCGATGAAGGGCCGGTCGGGCCGTGGGTTGGGTGCGGGCGCCAGCGCGGCGCTGGGCAGCACCACCACGCTGACCACACCGGGCACATCAAAGCGCCGGTCGCGCGGCTTGAAGCGCGGCATCACCTCGACCCGGCCCACATCGGCCGCAGGCGTTTCCCGCGCGAGGCGCTTGAAATCGTCGGCAGTCACTGCGCGCTGCTGGTGGCGCAAGGTGGACGGTATGCGCCGCTCGGCCTGGGGCAAGGTCTCGGGGTCTTCGCCACCGTCCATGGCCAAGGGCTGGTGCACCTTCATGGCGGGCGCACGGGGGCCGTTGATGAGGTTGGCGGCGATCTCGCTCAGGCTGCCGGGCGCGAGGTTGCCGGCGCGCCCGCCGCCGAAGCGCCCACGCGCCAGGCGAACGCGCATCAGTCGCTCGGGGATGCGCCCGCGCACGCCATCACCAAACCGCACGGTGCCCGCTTCGGCATCGAGCTCATACGCACCGGCCTCACGTGCGGTGAGCGCGTTGGCGCTTATCGCAGCGAGGTCGTCCACACGCTGCCACGGCTGGTAGCCACGCCCACCGGGTTCTTCCACCTCGATCACCAGCGTCTCGCCGTCCACCGAGCCGGCGGGCAAGGCAAACGTCTGATCGGCCGCACCGCTGCTGGTGCCGAGCACCTGGCCCTGCAGCGTCACGCGCTGGTCCACCTCGGCGGCGTTGATGCCCAGCCACGTCAAGGGCAGGCGCTGCACCTGGCTGCCCGGGCGCGGGCGCACGCGCAGCCAGCCCACCAAGCGCGCGGCGCGGGCCGCGTCGTCCAGCCGGGGTGGTGCATCGCCCACGCCGGCCAGCGGGTTCACACCCACCTGGTTGGAAGGCACCCAGATGTCGTCCTGGCCGGGCAGCGGCAAGCGCAGCGTGCCTGGGCGCGTGAAGCCGCGCGAGGTGTCGCTGCCGGGCAGTGGCTCCAGGGTGAGGTAGTCCAGCGCCTGCGAGCCGGTCGGTGTGCCCGATTTGCGCGTGACCATCTCCCAGATCACCGGCACCTCGGCCAGCGGGCCCACCTCTTCAAACAACGCAGGCAGGGGCAGCGCCGGCACGATGCCCAGCGAGAGCAGCGACGGCACGCCGGTGTCGCCGCCACCCAGCGCAGCGCGCACGCTGTCGTTCACAGCGGCTTGCTCCTGCGGGCCGGGCGCAGCGGGTGCGAGCAAGGCGATCCACAGCGCGCGGTCGGTCGAACGTTCAAACACATCGAAGCCGCCGGGCTCGGCGCGGCCTTCGGCAAACACGGCCAGCGTCTCGTAGCCTTGCACCGCGCCGGTGATGCGGTGCACACGCGAGAGACCCCCGATCACGTCGGCCATGCGGACCGACTCGGCATCGCTCAGGCGGCGCTTGATGTAGGCCTCACCCGTGACCGGCAGCACGGTGGTCTCACCCAGGGTCTCGAACGGCTGGGCACCCTTGAGCAGTGCGCCGGGCCGCAGCGAACTGGCGCGCAGATCGGCCAGCGGCTGCGCATGCGAAAGACCGACGATGCCGCGCGCCGGCAGTGCTGCGCGCAAGCCCTGACCGAGCAGCTTCAAGAACACCAGGCGCTGACGCTCGGGAATCAGGTTGGCCCGGTAAAGCAGCGCATCACCCAGCCAGGCGAAGAGTTCGATCAGCGTGCGCCCGGGGTCGCCCTGGCGCGGGTTGGTCCACTCCGGCGTGTGCGCGGGAATGCGTGCGATCAGGTCTTCAACGAGGTCGTCGAAGCGGCGGTCGTCCAGGCTCGGTGGAACGATGGGCATCTAGTTCTCCAACGCGACGTTGACGTTCATGCGACCCGGCGCACCCGTGCGCGCCAGCCGGTACTGGATCTCCACCCGCAGGTGGCTCGGCGCATCGGGCACATCCCACACCTCCACCGCGTCGAGCAGGATGCGCGGCTCCCAGCGCGCCAGCGAGTTCTGCACCAGATCGCGGATGCGCCGGCGCGTGGCCAGGGTGTTGGGCTCGTGCAGCAGGCGGTCGAGTCCGCCGCCGAATTCGGGGCGCATGAGCTGCTCGCCAGGGCGCGTGCTCAGCACCGTGCGGATGCCGTCGCGCACGCTCTTCTCAAGCAGGGGCCAGCCGAGCTGGCCGTGCTCGTCGGGCAGGCCGAGCAAGGGGAAGCCGATGGGCGCAGAAGTCCGGTTCATCAGTCGCCCTTCTTCGGATACGGGATGCAGATCTTGATGAAGGCCAGCCAGCCGAAGATGAGGTTGAGCAGGCCGAGGAAGATGCTCAGCACGATGAAGGCGCAGATCGTGATGGCGGGCAGACTGAAGCTGCAGATCCAGCCGATGGTGATGCCGCCGTCAGGTGGCTTCTTGCCCTCCATCAGGTCCTTGGGGTTGCCACTCAGCAGGTTCTGCAACGCGGCCGGCACCGCAAACGACACATTGGGTTTGAGCGAGCGCAGCAGGCCGGGCTCGGTGATGTCGGGCAAGTTGATGCGCACCGGCGGCGCACCCGAGCCTTCGAACCACGGCGCGATCACGAAGGGCTCGGTGGCTTCGCTCCAGACGATGCGCGCCGGGCAACCGCACTCGGGCTTGAGGCGCACGAAGGCGCGCACCACGTACTGCGCGCCCGCGTCGTCAAAACGGCCAGGCGCCGGGTTGAGCTGCACAAAACGCTCAGCCACTGCGCGTGAGAGCGCCAGCCGCAGGGCCTGTGCCTGCTGAGTAGACAGCGCGGGCCAGCGCGCGGGCATCTCGGGCCTTGCCGCCTGCTCGTCGCGCTGCACCAGCATCTGCACCGCCTGGCGCAGGAAGGTCTCGGCGTTCACCGTGCGCGCCACCGTTTCACTGCTGCGCAGCTTCAGTGGCAGAGCGATGGCTGCGAGCTGCTGGCGCAGCGCCTGGCTGGCGGCTGAGGTGCCGGCAAAGGCGTTGAACTCCCCATCAAGCTGGCGCAGCAGGCGAAGCAAACGCTGCAGGCCGGTGCGCGCGCCGCCACCCGGGCGCAGCAGGTTCCAGTGGTCGATGGACACGCCCGTGGGCCGCACGGTGGTGGCCATTTCGGCGGCCTCGGTCCAGGCCGGGTTGAGGGTTTCACCATCGAGGGGAAAGTCCATCGCCTCGCCGCGCAGGGCCTGCACCAGGTGGTTGCGGAAATCATCGCTCTCCGGCCCGAAGGTGTTGGCTTCGTCAAACACCGGTGCGGTCTCGGCCAGCTCGCTGCTCACCGTGGGCACCAGGCCGTAATACACCGTCTTGCCTGCGGCCTTGCAGACCTCGGGCGGAGCCACGAACATGGGTATGACGTGTTCGTTCAGCAGGGTGTCCTCGCGCTGCAGCGCCAGCTGCACCAGCTCGTGGTCGATGTCGGCCACACCGGTCTGGCCGCTGTGCAGCCGCAGCTGGCTCGCCGGGTCGCGTGCGGCGCCACCGATGCGCTCCACCGGCAGCCAGCCACGCAGGCGCCCGCGCGAACGCATCCAGCCCTCTTCTGCCGCGCCGCCCGCACGGCGCACCCGGCGCACCACCAGCCCGGCCGACTCCACCCGGGCCGGGTCCACGCGCGGCGTGCCGGGTGTGTCGCACCAGGCTTCGAGCACCGCCAGGTGGTGCTGGCGCTGGATGGGCTGGAACAGCTTGAGCACCTGGCGCTGCGTGCGCGCTGCGGCGCGCGTGGCCTGCAGTTTCGCGCGGCCCTCGGTGGTGGTGATTTCGTCGAGCACCGCGTCGATGAAGTCGCCGTCGGAGCGTTGCAGCAACAGCGGCGCGCTGCCCGAGGCCACGCCGCGCGGCGCGCCCAGGGCCACGTCGTGCGGAAGTTGTGGTGTCAGGGTGCGGGCCATGGCGTCACCACACGTTCCCGGCGCCCGGGGTGTAGCTGGTGGAAATGACGGCGTTGGTCTGCAGCACGTCGCACTTCACGATGCCCGAGAAGTTGGACATCGCCGCGTCCACCTTGACCATGCCCGCGCTCACCTCCACCTGCGCGGCCGTCACCTTCACCTTGGCCGACGCCGTGATGCTGATGCCCGCCGCCTCCATCACCACCTGGTTGCCGTTGGCGTCTTCCAGCGTGATGGTGCCCGGCCCGTCCTTGAGCGTCACGGTCTGCCCGCCGGGAGTCTCCAGCGTCAGCGTCTCCTGACCGTCTTCGTCGAGGATGGTGATGGCCACGCCGTTCTTCGACTTGAGCCGTTTGGTGCGGTGCTGGCCGCTGGCCAGATCGGCGGGCGAAGGTGAATTGCCGTTCCAAAGGCCGCCGATGATCAGCGGATGGCGCACATCGCCGTTCATGAAGATCACCAGCACCTCGTCGTCCACATCGGGCAGGAAAAAGAAGCCCCGGTCGTTGCCGGCGAAGGGCGCCACCACACGCGCCCACAGCGGCGCGTCTTGGTCGGTCACGCCGTCGTGCGCCAGCAAGCGCACCTGCACACGGTTACGGCCTGCGGGGTCGTCCAGAGACACCACCTGCGCCAGCGCACCGGCCTGCAGCCAGCCGGCTGGGCGCTCCAGCAAGGCATCACGTTTCATGCGCCCTCCCCGAGGAACGCGCACTCGCCGCTGAACTCGGTGCGGTAGCCCGCCGTCTGGTCGTACACGTGCGAAGCAGCGCACACGAAGTAGCGGTTGTCGAACTGCGGCGACAGGCCGGTGACCGCCACCGTGGTGCCCACGCGGATGGCCGGGTTGCCTTCGCTCAGACCCTCGATGCGCACGAAGCGGCGCGCGCGCTGGTCCAGCGCGGCCTGGGCCAGCGCTTGAGCTTCAGCGTCGGTGCTCACCGCGAGATGGCCGATGTGCTCATGGCGCGACCCGAAGGCTTCATCGAGCCACGACAGCCCGCTGCGTCCGCTGCCCGGCCCGCTGTGTGTGATCTGCGTGGCCTCATGGCTCACCGCGCTGCCGTCCACAGCATTCCAGCCGGCCGCGCTGGTGGCAGTGACCTGCTGCGACAGATCGGCGATCACACGGGCGCGCATGAGCTGGCCGAACAGCGCGAGCTCCACTTCGCCCCGCGCCACGTCGCCACGCGGCGCCACCTGCAGTTCGTCGCCGACGATTTGCAGGTCGGCGTCAAAGCGCGCGAGCAGGCGGCGCAGAAAGGCCAGGTCGCTCTCGTTGATCTGGGCCCATGTGTCCACCGGACCGGCGAGGCCGGTGACGGTGGGGCGCAGGTTGAGCGCACCGGCCACCTCGCGCACCACATCGGCGGGCGACATGTCGCTGTAGGTCTTGCTGCGCCGGGCCATGCGCGCGGCCTGCAGCGCGTCTTCGGCCAGCACCGTGATCTCGGGTGCACCACCCATGCTGAACAACAACTCGATGGCGCTGACCTTGCCGCGAAACACCTCCACCGGGGCCTGCACGTCGCCGGCGTACACCGCCAGCTCGGCGCCCAGTTTCAGGTCGGACTGTGCGCCAAAGGCCTGCTCGGTGCCGCCCGCCGTGGTGCCCACCCAGTTGGACAGGCGCAGCTCCAGCCGGCTCATGCCGCCTTCGCTTTCGTCCATGCGCATGGCGATCAACAAATTGGACAGCCGCACATCGGCCTGCCCGGCCAGCCGCAGCGTGGGGCGCGCGCTGTAAAGGGCTTGTCTGCTGAGGGCGGTCTCAGTCATGGCGGGTGTTGCTGTTGACGGTCAATCGGTGTGCAGGCGCCAGTCGCGCTCGGCGCGCAACGCCAGTGCCTGCTGCATCGCCTCCATCGCGCGCGGGTCGTCGGGCGGTGCGGCGGCGCTGGCCTCGGTGGCGGGCGGGTTGGGCCGCTCGGCGGGCACCTCGGCGGTGACTTCTTCGAAGGTGATGGGCATGGGTGTCTCCTCGATGTGTTCAGTCGAAGGCGATGCGGGCCTGCAGGTCGGCGGCGGCACCCACGTCGGTGCCCAGGCTGCCGGCACCGGCACCGCGCGCCATGCCGCCCGGCGCAAAGCCGGTGGCTCCTGCGCGCGCCTGCGCCGAGGGCAGGAGGGCCTGGGCGTTGGGCAGCGATGCGCCAGCCCCGGCACTGGTGCGCAGGCCGGCAAACGCAGCACCGGCGGTGGCCCCGATGCCCGCACCGACACCGGCACCTGCACCGATGCCTGCACCAGCGCTTGCGCCCAACGAGAGCGATCCCGATGCAAACGCCGCCGGCGCGCCCAGCGACACCTTCGCGTCGACCAGCAGCGAGGCGCTGCCGCCGAACCGCAGACTCGCCGACGCGTTGGCGCTGGCCACGGCACGCGCGGCGCGCGGATCACCACCGGCCGCAGCCACGCCCGAGGGGCCGGCCCCGCCAGGCACTTCCATGGGCGCGGCGCCCGCGCGATCGGCCGCCGATTGCGGCGCGCTCGCGCTCTCGAAATTGGGCGCATCGCTGGACAGCGTGAGGTTGATGCCCGCGCGCAGCGGCACACCGTCGTGCGAAAACAGGTCCAGCGTTTCCTTGTACTGCTCCAC
>QBMB01000075.1:0-16732 GCA_003241965.1 Burkholderiales bacterium
AGTCGGGCGTGGGGGTACACCACATGGATGGGGCGGGGCGTGTCTTCGAAGGCTTCCAGCACGGTCTGCAATTCTCCGGTCTTGAGCAGCGGGGCCACCTGGTACCAGAGGAACTGGCCGAAGCCCGCGCCCGCTGCACAGGCCTGTACAGCCGGGGCAATGTGATTGAACTCGAGGTTGCCGCTGACGCTGAGCTTGAGGGTTTTGTTCCCGTCGCGAAAGAGGCCCCAGGTGGGCGTGTGGTCGGCCACGCGCACACAGTTGGCCTTGAGCAGATCGTTCGGATGCACCGGTCGCCCGTGCTCGCGCAGACATGCGGGACTGGCCACCACCACCCGCCGCATGCCACCCAGGGGCAGTGCCACGAGGCTGGAGTCTTCGAGGTGGCCGATGCGGATCCCGACATCGATGCCTTCTTCAAGCAGGTTCACCACCCGGTCCATCAGCATCACGCGGCAGTGCATCTGGCTGTGCTGCTGCACAAAGCGCGTGACGATGGGCGCCACGTGCATCTGGCCGAACAACACCGGAGCGGTGATGGTGAGGTGGCCGCTGGGTTCGGCGGCGTCGTTCTTCAGCGCGGCCTCGGCGTCGTCCACTGCGGTGAGCAGCAGGCGGCAACTCTCCAGATGCCGGCGGCCTTCTTCGGTGAGCGAGATGCGGCGTGTGGTGCGGTTGAACAGCCGCACACCGAGTTCGGCTTCATAGGCTGCCAGCGAGCGCACCACCGCAGGCAACGAGGCACCCATGGCCCAGGCCGCAGCGGTGAGGCTGCCGGCGTCGGCGATCTGTACGAAGGTGCTCATGGCGCGGAACTTGTCCATGCCGCATTAAACCGATTTGTGGAGCAGTGATGTGCATGAATGGGTATTTGTGATTTGAGCTGCAGCAAAGAAGATGGCGGCCTCACCACCCAGGAACCCCCATGAAGCCAACCCTCCAGCTGTACCGCAACGCCATCTCCGGCCACTGCCACCGCGTTGAGCTGTTTCTCTCGCTGCTCGGCCTGCCGTTCGAAAGCATTGATGTCGATCTCGCGCAGAAGCAGCACAAATCGGCCGACTTTCTTGCCATGAACCCGTTGGGTCAGATCCCGGTGCTGCGCGATGGAAATCTGACGTTGGCCGATTCCAACGCCATCCTGGTTTACCTGGAGGCGCGCCATGCGCCGGGCCAGTGGTTGCCGCGCGACCCGGCGGGCGCCGCGCGCGTGCAGCGCTGGCTGTCTCTGGCTGCGGGTCCGCTGGCCTATGGCCCGGCTGCAGCGCGTGTGGCGAACCTGTTCCAGTTGCCGGCCGACAGCAACCATGCTGTGCGCGCCAATGGCCTGTTTCAACTGATGGAAGCGACGCTGGCTTCATCGGCCTTTCTCGTGGGTGAGAGTCCCACGTTGGCGGACGTGGCGCACTACGCCTACGTGGCGCGCGCGCCCGAAGGTGGCGTGTCACTGCAACCCTGGCCGGCCATCCGTGCCTGGCTGGCGCGCATCGAGGCGCTGCCGGGTTTTGTACCCATGGTGAAGACGCCGGTGGGGTTGGCGGCATGAATGCGGGGCCCGCCTTTCACGCCGGCGAACAGGCCCTGCAGGCGCGTGTGGGCGTGCAGGCGCAGATGGCGCAGATCGGCCCACGCGTGATGCGCGACCACATGCCCGAGCAGCACCGCGAATTCTTCGGCCTGCTGCCTTTCGTGGTGGTGGGCAGCGTGGACACCCACGGTCAGCCCTGGGCCAGCGTGCTCGCGGGCGAGCCAGGTTTCATGCACTCGCCCGATCCGACACGCCTGCAGATCCGTGCCCGACCGCTGCCGCACGACCCGCTGAACACCACGCTGCACGACGGCGCGGCGCTGGGCCTGCTCGGCATGCAGCCGCACACGCGCCGGCGCAACCGCCTGAACGGGACGGCGCACCTGAGCGACGGGGGTCTGGTGGTCGAGGTGGGGCAGAGCTTCGGCAACTGCCCCAAGTACATCCAGGCGCGCGAGCCGGTGTGGACGCCCGACGTTGCCGGTGGGCTTGCAGCGCACCAGGGGCCGGGGCTGGACGAGGCCTCGCGCGCGCTGATTCGCGCCGCCGACACCTTCTTCATCGCCACGGCGCACCCCGAAGCCGTCGCAGTGCACGAGCCGCGCCACGGCGTGGATGTGTCGCACCGTGGCGGCGCGCCGGGTTTCGTGAAGGTGGAGGGTGAGCGGCTGACCGTGCCCGACTTTGCGGGCAACCAGTTCTTCAACACGCTGGGCAACATCGCGGTGCATCCGCTGGCGGGCCTGCTGTTCATGGACTTCGAGCGCGGCGACCGGCTCTACCTCGCAGCACGCGCCAGCGTGGTGTGGGACGGCGCCGAACTCGCGGCCTTCGATGGCGCCCAGCGCCTGCTGCGGCTGGACATCACCCAGGCCCTGCGCGTGCAGGGCGGCCTGCCCCTGCGCTGGGGTTCGGCCGAGCGCTCGCCACACCTCGCCAACATGGGGTATTGGCCATCCCGATAATGCGGCAATGACCCCCATACCACCGCCCGACCGCTCCAACAACATCCCTGGTCTGGCGGTGGTGATCGGCGGCACCGGCGGCATCGGCGCGGCGCTGGTGGCGGGGCTGCAGGCCCAGGGTTTCGAGGTGCTGGCTTTGGGTCGTCGCACAGAGCCCGCGCTGGATTACGCCGATGAGCCCACCGTGGCGGCGTGTGCCCTACAGGTTGCCGATCGTCTGGCGCAAATCGGCCTGCCCTTGCAGCGCCTGATCGTGGCCACTGGCTTCCTCCATGGTGAGACCTTGAGTGGTCAGCAGGCCGAACCGGAGCGCTCGTGGCAACACCTGAATGCCGCCGCCCTGCAACACAACTTCCTGATCAACGCCATCGGTCCCGCGCTGGTGATGCGGCACTTTCTGCCGCTGTTGCCGAAGCAGGGGCGCTGCGTGGCGGCGTTTCTCTCGGCGCGCGTGGGCAGCATTGGCGACAACGCGCTGGGTGGCTGGTACGCCTACCGCGCTTCCAAGGCGGCGCTCAACCAGCTGGTGCACACGTCAGCCATCGAGCTGGCGCGGCGCAACAAGGAGGCGCTGTGTGTGGTGCTGCACCCGGGCACGGTGGACACGGCGTTGTCGCAGCCGTTTGCCAAGACAGGACTGCAGGTTCGGCCCGCTGGGGAAGCCGCGAGCGATTTGCTTGCCGTCATCGACGCGCTGCCCGCTGGCAGCAGCGGGCAGTTCTTCGATCACAAGGGACTGGCCATCCCCTGGTAGTGATCAGTACGTGTAGACGCCCTTGCCCGTCTTGCGGCCCAGCCAGCCGGCGGCCACCATTTCCTTGAGCAGGGGCGCGGGGCGGTACTTGCTGTCGTTGTACTCGGCCACATAAACATTCATCACCGCCAGGCACACGTCCAGGCCGATCATGTCGGCCAGTGCGAGCGGGCCGATGGGCTGGTTGGTGCCCAGCTTCATGCCGGCGTCGATGTCTTCCGGCGTGGCCAGGCCTTCGGCGAGCACGAAGAAGGCCTCGTTGATCATGGGCACCAGGATGCGGTTGACCACGAAGCCGGGCGCGTTCTTCACGGTGATGGGCGTCTTGCCCAAGGCCACGGCCAGGGCTTTCACCGCGTCGTGCGTGGCGTCGCTGGTCTGCAGGCCGCGAATGATTTCCACCAGCGCCATCATGGGCACCGGGTTGAAGAAGTGCATGCCGATGAAACGGTCGGGGCGCTTCGTGGCGGCGGCCAGCTTGGTGATGCTGATCGAACTCGTGTTGGTCGCCACGATCACGTCGGCGGCGAGCAAGCCGTCGAGCTGCTGAAGGATCTTGATCTTCAGGCCTTCGCTCTCGGTGGCCGCTTCGATGACGAGCTGTGCGCCCTTGAGGTCGTCGTAGTTCGTGGAGCCGGTGATGAGTGACAGCGCCTTGTCCTTGTCGGCAGCGGTGATCTTCTCTTTCTTGATCAGCCGGTCCAGGCTGCCGGCCACGGTGGCCAAGCCCTTGTCGACCGCGGCTTGTGCGATGTCGACCAGCACCACGCGGATGCCGCTGGTGGCGCAGGCCTGCGCGATGCCGTTGCCCATGGTGCCCGAGCCGATGATGCCGACGGTTTGAATGCTGCTCATGAAATGGTTTCTCCTGCGGATGTGGAATGCGGAATCGGGGGTTTTCCCTGCGTCGCCGGGGTGTCGCCAGAGCGGGATTCTTAGGCGCCACTGCCTACCCGGGGCAATACCCCTGTGCTAACTTGCTGCTGGATTGTCGCGCACGGTTTGGCGTGCGCCACACACGACGGAGACACCCCATGTTCGACTACATCATCGTTGGCGGCGGATCGGCCGGCAGCGTGCTGGCCGGCCGCCTGAGCGAAGACCCCGCCGTGCGCGTGGCCCTGCTGGAAGCCGGCACCAGCGACAGCAGCGTGCTGATCCACTGCCCGGCCGGCCTCGCGCTCATGGCGAAGAGCGGCCAGGCCAACTGGGGCTACCAGACCACACCACAGCCTGGCCTGAACGGGCGGCGGGGTTACCAACCGCGCGGCAGGGTGCTGGGCGGCTCCAGCTCGATCAACGCCATGATCTACGCGCGTGGCCACGCCAGCGACTACGACGGCTGGGCCGCCGCCGGCAACCCGGGCTGGTCGTACGCCGATGTGTTGCCGTACTTCAAGCGCGCCGAGCACAACGAACGCGGCGCCGACGCCTTGCACGGCCAGGGCGGCCCGCTCAACGTGATGGATCTGCGCAGCCCCAACCCGTTTCTGGCCTCGTTCATCGAAGCTGGTCAACAGGCGGGTTACCGGCACAACACCGACTTCAACGGGTCTGAGCAAGAGGGTGTGGGCGCCTACCAGGTCACACACAAGAACGGTGAGCGCTTCAGTGCCGCCAAGGCCTACCTCACGCCGCATCTGGCACGGCCCAATCTGCAGGTGGTCATCAACGCGTTGACCACCCGTGTGGTCATGGACACCGAAGCGGATCCGCCGCGCGCGGTGGGTGTGGAGTACCGAGGTGATGGTGGTCGTGGACCGGTGCAGACCCTGCGCCTGAAGGCTGGTGGCGAGGTGGTGCTCAGCGCTGGCGCGTTCGGCTCACCGCAGCTGCTCATGCTCTCTGGCGTGGGCCCGGTGCAGCATCTGCAAGAACACGGCATCACACCCGTGCTGGACCTGCCCGGCGTGGGCGCGCACCTGCACGACCATGTGGACGTGGTGATCGTGGTCAACGCGCCCAAGGTGAAGGATTTGTTGGGCCTCACGCCGGGCGGCTTGTGGAAGGCGGTTCTCGGTATCTTCGAGTGGCGGCGCCAGCGCAGCGGCATGCTCACCACCAATTTCGCCGAGGCCGGTGGTTTCATCAAGAGCTCGCAGCAGGAGCCCATCCCCGATCTGCAGTTGCACTTCGTCGTGGGAAAACTGCTGGACCACGGCCGCAAGTCGGTGCTGGGCCATGGCTATTCGTGTCACGTCTGCTTGCTGCGCCCGAAGAGCCGGGGCAGCGTGCGCCTGGCCAGTGCCGATCCGCAGGCGGCGCCCCTCATCGACCCGGCGTTCCTGCAAGAGCCCGACGACACCGCTCGCCTGGTGCGCGGCTTCCAGGTGATGCGCCGGCTGTTGCAGCAGAGTGCCTTTGCACGACATGGCGGCACCGAGTCGGCCACGTCTGCGCTGGTGCAGAGCGAACCGCAGATTGAACAGTTCGTGCGCAACCACGCCGACACCATCTACCACCCGGTGGGCACCTGCCGGATGGGCCCTGGACCGATGGACGTGGTGGACGCGCGCCTGCGGGTGCATGGCGTGGCGGGATTGCGGGTCGTCGATGCGTCGGTGATGCCCAGCGTGGTCGGTGGCAACACCAACGCGCCGGTGGTCATGATGGCCGAGAAGGCCGTCGATATGATGCGTGCGGACCGAGCAACCGCTCCATCACTTCAGGAACAACACGATGATTCTCGAACACGCGGACATCCGCATCGATCCCCTCAAGAGCTCGGCGTTTGAAGAGGCCATCCTGCGCGGCGTGACGACCGTCATTGCGCACGCCAAAGGCTTCAAAGGCTACAAGGTCAACCGCAGCATCGAGACGCCGGGGCGCTACCTGCTGATGATTTATTGGGACACGCTCGAAGACCACACCGTGGGCTTCAGGGGCTCCGACCTGTTCCCCCAGTGGCGTGCCATCGTCGGCCCGTTCTTCGCGCAACCCCCGGTGGTCGAGCACCTCGAACTGGTGGGCAAGAGCTGATCAGCCCTTTCTCATCAACGTGGATTTGCCGAACAGGCTTTCGATCAGGTCCACCGCCAGTTCCGCCGTGCGGTTGCGCACGTCCAGCGCCGGGTTGAGTTCCATCACGTCCATGGACGCCAGCCGCCCGGTGTCGGCGATCATTTCCATGCACAGCTGCGCTTCGCGGTAGGTGGGGCCGCCGGGCACCGTGGTGCCCACGCCGGGTGCGATGTCGGGTTCGAGGAAATCGACGTCGAAACTCACGTGCAGGTGGGTGTTGTCGTCCATGCCGGCGAGCGCCTGCTGCATGGTGTGGCGCATGCCCATCTCGTCGATGTAGCGCATGTCGAACACCTCCAGCCCTTCCTGGTGCACCAGGCGCTTCTCGCCCGCGTCCACGCTGCGGATGCCGATCTGGCGCACCACGCTCGCGTGAATGGCCGGCGTGGTGCCGCCGATGCCGGTGAGCAACGCCGGGCCGTGGCCGCACAGCAGTGCCACCGGCATGCCGTGGATGTTGCCGCTGGGCGTGAGGGACGCGGTGTTGAAGTCGGCGTGTGCGTCCAGCCACAGCACCCGCAGCTGCTTGCCGGTTTCGCGGCAGTGCCGCGCCACCGCGCTGATGGAGCCCACGCCCAGGCAGTGGTCGCCGCCCAGCACGATGGGCAGGCGGCCCAGCGCGAGTTCGGCGTGCACCGCGTGGTGCAGGGTTTCGTTCCACGCGGCCACTTCGTGCAGGTGGCGGTAACCGTCCACCGGCGGCAGCCAGGGGTTGGGCGGACCACTCAGGTTGCCGCGGTCGATCACGTTCAGGCCGTGGCCTTCCAGCACGCTGGCCAGGTTGGCCACGCGCATGGCTTCGGGGCCCATGGAGGCGCCGCGCGCGCCAGCGCCGATGTCGGTGGGGACGCCAATGAGGCTGAGGTCTTTTTGCATGCGGCGATTGTCCCCGAGAAGTGCTTGCACCGCAGCCGGGGTGTATCCGTTGGTATGGCCTGTGACGGGATGCGCCGGGCCGGACCGCGCTGCGCCCTGCGCGCGGGTGGGTGCCACTTACATTGGTGCACGTTCTGCGCAGGGTGCACCCGGCGCACCTGCGACACTGCGCCCTTTGCCCGTCCCGCCCGGGGACACGCCAACCGATGAAAATTCCCTTGCTTCGAACCTGTCTGGTGGTGGCCGCCTTGGGCCTGAGCGCCTGTGGCGGCGGTGGATCGGACGGCACAGCCGGCCCCGTCATTCCACCCGCTGGTTCGGGCACCTTGCCGTCCGTGCCGGTGGGTGGCCTGGCTTGCGACACGGCCGGTGGCCGGGTGTTGAACGTGGGCCCGGGCCAGACCCTCAGCACCCCCAGTGCGGCCGCAGCTGTGGCCCAGGACGGTGACGTGATCCGCATCGCCGCGGCCGACTACCGCGGCGACGTGGCCACCTGGAGCCGCAACAACCTCACCATCTGCGGCGTGGGTGGCCGCGCCCGCCTGTTTGCCGATGGTCTCAGCGCTGGCGGCAAGGCCATCTGGGTGGTGTCGGGCACCAACATCACCATCGACAGCATCGAGTTCCGCAACGCGGCCGTGCCCGACCTCAACGGGGCGGGCATCCGCGCCGAACACGGGGGCTGGCTGCGCGTGCGCAACAGCGGTTTCTACGACAACGAAAACGGCATCCTGACGAATTCGGGCGCCACCCGCCTCGTCATCGAAGCCTCCGAGTTCGCGCGCAACGGCCGGGGTGACGGCTTCACGCACAACCTCTATGTGGGTCAGATCGACCAGCTCACGGTGTCGGGCAGTTACTTCCACGAGGCGCGGGTGGGGCACAACCTCAAGAGCCGCGCGCGCGAGTCCCTCATTGAAAACAGCTACCTCATGGACGGACCCACCGGCACCGCCAGCTACCTGGCCGACTTTCCCAACGGCGGGCGCGTGGTGATGCGGGGCAACCTGCTGCACAAGGGCCCGAACGCGCAGAACCCGAGCGCCATTTCCCTCGGGGCCGAGGGCTTGGCGCACGCCACCAACACGCTGGAACTCACGCACAACACGGTGGCCATCACCCGCTCGGGCGGGGCTTTCGCGGCGGTTGTCGCCGGCACCCAGTCGGTCACCCTCAAGGCCAACCTGTGGGCTGGCACGGGCAACCAGGCGGTGCTCACCGGCAGCTATGCCAGCGGCAGCGCCACGCAGACCGGCAACGTGCTGGCGCTGGCCAGCAACATCCCGGGCGCGGACAACATCGCCAGCCCCAACTTCTGGCCCGACGCCACCCTTCAGTCCTCGCTCGATGTGGGCAGCGTGCTCGACACCAGCTATGTGCTGGATGCGCCGCGTCCCTACCAGCTGCGCAGCATCAGTGGCGCCCGCAAGGCGGGGGCCTTGCAGTCGGCACCGTGAACGACAATGCAGGCCCCTGAGTTTTCACGAGTCCCGCCGCTGCCGCGCGGGTTGCCTTCATGCCTGCCCACGCTTCCCCTTTCTGGATCTCTTGCGGCTTTGACCACCTGACGCGCAACCCGCGCGGCTGGCTCGTGCCCACCGACGGTTACTGGCGCCTGTGGTTGCAGCGGCCCGAGCTGGCGCTGGTGGAGGAGTCGTGCGCGGCCGAACAGGCGCTGCACGCAGCCCTCATGGACTCGCCCACACGCACCGTGTCACCGCACGAACTCGACGCCTTTGAAGACGCCGACGCGCGCGCCAACCACCGCCTGTTCCTGGGCTTTCGCGACGCGGTGATTGCAGCCGGTTCGCTGGAGGCGGCTTACGCGGGCTTCTTCAAGGCCGGTGCCATCCAGATCCCGCCGCTGTTTCTCGACCTGGTGGTGCAGGCGCTGGTGTGCAACCTGCTCGACGGCGAGGACGACGCCTGGCAGTGGCGCGCGGCCGAGATGATGTTTCGCCGCCAGCGCGTGCGCGTGCAGGACGGGCGCGTGCTCAGCGGCGACAGCGAGGTGCTGGACATGCTCAACGAGACCGGTGGCCTGGGTGCCATGGGCCGCCTGCTCATGCAGAGCGGTGCCACCATTCCCGAGGTGCAGATCGAGGTGCTCGGCGATGACAACGCCGGGCGTTACTTGAAGAGCCGCGCGGGCGCCGGGCGCTTCAACTTTGTGCTCGACCTCACGCACGAGATCCAGCGCGAGCTCTCGCACGGTCTCACGCTCACCATGAACCGCTCGCAGTCGGGGCTGAAAGCGCTGGCGGTGGTGCTGCAGAAGTGGGTGCGGCATTTCCACGGTGTGTCGGTGCAGGTGCAGCCCGAGGCCCGGGTGACCGATGAGGCGTGGCGCTGGCACCTGGGGCTGGACGCCGAATCCACCGCCTTGCTCAACGACCTGTACCTGGGTCACGAGGTGGAGCCCGAACGCCAGCAGCGCCTGATCAGCCTGTTTCGCCTGAACTTTGATGAGCCGCTGGACATGCAGGCCGACGTGCGCGGCAAGCCGGTGTATCTGGGCCTGGCCATGAACGCCGAGGGTTTGCTCAAGCTCAAACCGCAGAACCTGCTGCTCAACCTGCCACTGGCCAATGCGATGGCGTGAAAGAGTTCATTGGACGTATCAAAAATCTGGATGTCGTTCAATAAATAGATAAAAGGTTCGTATCATTCCCGCGCGTCACGTCGCGCTGGGGCCGCATCCCGAAGGTCTTGGCCAAGACGCAATCCTGTCCAACCCTTCTGGAGATGTCCATGTTTCGCCCAACCTTCGGCGCAGCGGTCGCTGCGCTTTGCCTGGTTTCGTTGCCCCCTGCTTTTGCGCAGGCCAGCCAGACCATCGTGACCGTCGTCAAGATCGCCGGTCTGCCGTGGTTCAACCGCATGGAGGACGGCGTGAAGGCCTTCGCTGTGTCGGCGCCGGGCACCACCACCCGGCAAGTCGGCCCGGCCCAGGCCGATCCGGCGGCGCAGGTGCAGCTGCTCGAAGGACTGCTCACCCAGAAGATCGATGCGCTGGCCATCGTGCCCACCGATCCCGGCAGCATCGAGGACGTGGCTGCGCGTGCCATGGCCCAGGGCATCGTGGTGGTGACGCACGAGGCCGACAACCTGCGCCACACCCACGCCAACATCGAGGCCGTTGACAACGCCACCTTTGGCGCTGCGCTCAACGAGCGCATGGCCCGCTGCATGGGCCGTGCCGGGCAATGGACGTCGTTCGTGGGCACGCGTGGCAGCCGCACCCATCAGCAGTGGGCCGACGGGGGTGCTGCAAACGCGCGCCGCCACCCGCGCATGGTGCTGGTGGAGCCCATGACCGAGTCCAACGACGACGCAGACACCGCCTACACACAGGCCCGTGCCATCCTGAAGAAGTACCCCGACATCAAGGGCTTTCAGGGTGCGGCCTCCAGCGACGTCATCGGCATTGGGCGAGCCATCGAAGAGGCTGGGCTGCAGGGCAAAACGTGTGTGTTCGGCACCGGCCTGCCCAGCCGCACGCATCAGCTGCTGGCGTCTGGGGCGGTCAAGGGCATCGGATTCTGGGACCCCAGGGACGCCGGGATGGCCATGAACCGGGTGGCCCGGCTGCTGCTGGACAAACAACCGATCACCGACGGCATGGACCTCGGTGTGCCGGGCTACCGGCGTGTGAAGGTGAGCAAGGGGCCGGGCGGCGGCTGGCTCATCGTGGGCAACGCTGGCGTGATCGCGACCCGGGACACCTACCGCAAGCACCCGATCTGAGCACGGGGCGGCACGGCGGCCATGCGCCTCAGCGCAACGCGCTGGCCACCTGCAGTGCGCCCGGCAGCACGCTCAGGCGCAAGTGGCGGGCGTACCCCAGAAACTCGCCGTCGGCGGCCAGGGGAAGGTCGGTGTCGCTGATCACGGTGAGTGTCTCGAAAGCCCGGGTGCTGATGCGGCTGTGGCCCAGGTGGGTGCCGGTGAGCAGGCGCGGCAACATGGCCAGCGCGCCCAGCCGGCCGAAGCGCCCGGCCAGCAGCAGGTTGAGCAGACCGTCGTTGGTGCGTGCCGCCGGGGCGGCCAGCATGCCGCTGCCGAAGGTGGGCGTGTTCAGGCTGGAGGCGAACAGGGCCGGGCCGCTGTGCAGGTGGCGGCCATTGGCGGTGACATCCAGCGTCCAGGTCTGCAGGTGGGTCAGCTCGGCCAGCGTGGCCCACAGGTAGCGCGGCAGTCCGCTGAGCCAGCGCGGCCCGGTGAGGGTGCGCAGCACCACGGCGGAGTCGAAGCCTGCGGTGAAGCTGGAGAGGAACACGGCACGGAATTCCCGGCCCATCGGGTCGCGCCATTCGGCACAGCCCACATCCATCGGGCGCGTGTCTGCGTTGAGCGCGTGCACCAGCGCCGCCAGCGGTTTGCGGTGGTGCAAGCCCAGCGAGCGTGCCACGTCGTTGCCACTGCCCATGGGCACCACACCGAGTTCATGCCGGCGGCTCAGCAGCGCGGGCAGCCAGCGGTTGAGCGTGCCGTCGCCACCCACCGCCACCACCCGGCTGCCTTCGGGCAGGCCTTCGAGCAGGGCCAGCGCATCGACCACATCGCGCGGCGCGTGCAGCACCGCGTCGGGTGGCAGGGCGGCCTGCAGCGTGGGCAGCAAGGCGGCCGCCCGCCCGCCCCGGGCGTGCGGGTTGAGCAGCACGCATCGCTGCAGGCCCACGCTCACGGATGGCTCACAGGGTGTTCACATGTTGCGGCGGTACTGGCCGCCCACCTCGAACAGGGCCGAGGTGATCTGGCCGAGCGAGCACACGCGCACCGCCTGCATCAGCACCTCGAACACGTTGCCGTTCTCGATCACGGCCCGTTGGAGGCGCTGCAGCATGGCGGGCGACTCGGCGGCGTGCAGCGTGTGGAACTCGGCCAGGCGTTTGAGCTGGTTCTGCTTTTCTTCGTCGGTGGAGCGGGCGAGCTCCAGCGTGTCGGGCGTGGCGTCGCCGTGCGGATTGCGGAAGGTGTTCACGCCCACGATCGGAAGCTCACCGGTGTGCTTGAGCATCTCGTAGTGCATCGACTCGTCCTGGATCTTGCCGCGCTGGTAGCCGGTTTCCATGGCGCCCAGCACACCACCACGCTCGGCGATTTTCTCGAACTCCTGCAGCACGGCCTCTTCGACCATCTCGGTGAGCTCGTCGATGATGAAGGCGCCCTGGTTGGGGTTTTCGTTTTTCGCCAGGCCCCACTCGCGGTTGATGATGAGCTGGATCGCCATGGCCCGGCGCACCGACTCTTCGGTGGGCGTGGTGATGGCCTCGTCGAAGGCATTGGTGTGCAGGCTGTTGCAGTTGTCGTAGATGGCAATCAGCGCCTGCAGCGTGGTGCGGATGTCGTTGAACTGGATCTCCTGCGCGTGCAGGCTGCGCCCGCTGGTCTGCACGTGGTACTTCAGCTTCTGGCTGCGCTCGTTGGCGCCATAGCGGTCGCGCAGGGCCACGGCCCAGATGCGCCGCGCCACACGGCCCAGCACCGTGTATTCCGGGTCCATGCCGTTGCTGAAGAAGAAACTCAGGTTGGGCGCAAAGTCGTCGATGTGCATGCCGCGCGCCAGATACGCTTCCACAAACGTGAAGCCGTTGGAGAGCGTGAACGCAAGCTGGCTGATCGGGTTGGCGCCGGCTTCGGCAATGTGATAACCGCTGATGGACACCGAGTAGAAGTTGCGCACGTCGTGGTGAACAAAGAACTCGGCGATGTCGCCCATGACCTTGAGCGAAAACTCGGTGGAGAAGATGCAGGTGTTCTGGCCCTGGTCTTCTTTCAGGATGTCGGCCTGCACCGTGCCGCGCACATTGGCCAGCACCCATTCGCGGATCTTGGCGGCTTCGGTGTCGGTGGGTTCGCGGCCGTTCTCGGCCGCGAACTTCTCCAGGTTCTGGTCGATGGCAGTGTTCATGAACATCGCCAGGATGCTGGGCGCCGGGCCGTTGATGGTCATCGACACCGAGGTGGCCGGGTGGCAGAGGTCGAAGCCGCCGTAGAGCACCTTCATGTCGTCCAGCGTGGCGATGGAGACGCCCGAGTTGCCGACCTTGCCATAGATGTCGGGGCGCGGGTCGGGGTCGTTGCCGTAGAGCGTGACCGAGTCGAACGCGGTGGACAGGCGCTTGGCCGGTGTGCCGGCCGAGAGCAGCTTGAAGCGGGTGTTGGTGCGAAAGGCATCACCTTCGCCGGCGAACATGCGGGTGGGGTCCTCGCCCTCGCGCTTGAAGGCGAAGGTGCCGGCGGTGTAGGGGAAGCTGCCCGGCACGTTGTCCAGCATCAGCCACTTCAATATCTCGCCGTGGTCCTCGTATTTGGGCAGGGCCACCTTGCGGATGACCGTGCCCGAGAGGCTCTTGGTGGTGAGCGCGGTGCGGATTTCCTTGTCGCGGATCTTCACCACGTACTCGTCGCCCGCGTAGGCCTTCTGCATGTCGGGCCATTGGGTCAGCAGTTTGCGCGCGGCCGGGTCCTGGTCGAGTTCGCGCAGCTGGGCCAGGTCGATCACCGCTTCGGCGGCGCGTGAGCGTTCGGGTTTTTCCACCCGCAGCATGCGTGCGGACTCGGACAGTTGCTGGATCTCGCGCGCCAGCTTCGCCTGGTCCAGCGCCTTCTTTTTGTAGCCGCGCACGGTGTCGCTGATCTCGGCCAGGTAACGCGTGCGCGCGGGCGGCACGATGGGCGTCTGGTTGGTGCTGTGACGCACCTTCACGATCGGCAGACGGCCGTCTTTCAGCGGCAGGCCGAGTTCGCCCAGGCGCGCCTTGATGCCCTGGTACAGCGCGGTCACGCCGTCGTCGTTGAAGCGAGCGGCCATGGTGCCGAACACCGGCATCTGGTCGGGCGGGGTGCTCCAGGCTTCCTGGTTGCGCTGCACCTGCTTGGACACGTCGCGCAGGGCATCCAGCGAGCCCTTGCGGTCGAACTTGTTGATGGCCACGAAAGCGGCGAAGTCGAGCATGTCGATCTTCTCCAGCTGGCTGGCCGCGCCGAACTCGGGCGTCATCACGTACATGGGCACATCCACGTGCGGCACGATGGCCGCGTCGCCCTGGCCGATGCCCGAGGTCTCGACCACGATCAGGTCGAAGCCGGCGCACTTGCAGGCGGCGATCACGTCGGGCAGGGCCGCGCTGATCTCGCTGCCGAAATCGCGCGTGGCCAGGCTGCGCATGTAGACGCGCTGGCCTTGTTGCCACGGGTTGATGGCGTTCATGCGGATGCGGTCACCCAGCAGCGCTCCACCGCTCTTGCGGCGTGACGGGTCGATGGAGATCACGGCCACGCGCAGGCTGTCGTCCTGGTCCAGCCGCAGGCGGCGGATGAGTTCGTCGGTGAGCGAGGACTTGCCTGCGCCGCCGGTGCCGGTGATGCCGAGCACAGGGACCTTTTTCGATGCGGCTTGTTCGCGCAGGGCCGACACGATGGCTGCGTCGGCGTTGCCGTTTTCCAGCACGGTGATGAGCTGTGCCAGCGCGCGCCAGTTCATCTCGCCCTGGCCTTCGATGGCCGCCAGCGACGTCGGCGCGAAGGGGCTGAGGTCGCGGTCGCAGCGCATCACCATCTCGCCGATCATCCCGGCCAGGCCCATCTTCTGCCCGTCTTCAGGGCTGTAGATGCGCGTCACGCCGTAGTCTTGCAGCTCGCGGATTTCGCTCGGCACGATCACGCCGCCGCCACCGCCAAACACCTGGATGTGTTCGCCGCCGCGGCTCTTGAGCAGGTCGACCATGTACTTGAAGTACTCCACGTGGCCGCCCTGGTAGGAGCTGATCGCGATGCCCTGCGCGTCTTCCTGCAGCGCGGCCGTCACCACCTCGTCGACCGAGCGGTTGTGGCCCAGGTGGATCACCTCGGCACCCATGCCCTGCAAGATGCGCCGCATGATGTTGATGGCTGCGTCGTGGCCGTCGAACAGGCTGGCGGCGGTGACAAAGCGCACCTTGTGCGTGGGGCGGTAGTTGGCCAGGGCCTGGTATTCGGCGGCAAGGTTGCTCATGGTGTGTCTCTTGGTCGGTAACGAATGGGGTCAGGCGATCTTCAGACCGGTCAGCTTCGGGTCTTCGGGTGGAAAGCGCAGCTCCAGCGCCTTGAGCGTGTCGCGCACGATGGTGGCGATCATCAGGTTGCGGTGGGTCTTGGAGTCGGCCGGCACCACGGTCCAGGGTGCCCAGGGGGTGCTGGTGGCGTTCAGGAAGGCTTCGTAGGCGCTCTGGTAGTCGTCCCATTGTTTGCGCACTTCGATGTCGCCAAGGCTGAACTTCCAGTGCTTCTCGGGGTCGTCCACGCGCTCCTGCAAACGCTGGCGCTGCTCGTCCTTGCCGATGTGCAGCATGAACTTGAGGATCACCGTGCCGGTCTCGGCCAGCAGGCGCTCGAAGTCCTTGATGTGTTCGTAGCGCTGCAGCGTCTGCTGGGGTGTGATCCAGCCGTTGACCGCCGGCACCAGCACGTCTTCGTAGTGGCTGCGGTTGAAGATCATCATCTCGCCGGCACCCGGCATCTGCTGGTGGATGCGCCAGAGGTAGTCATGATCGAGCTCGGGTTCGGTGGGTGCTTTCCAGCCCACCGTGTGCACGCCCAGAGGGCTGGTGCGCGCGAACACGCCCCGCACCGTACCGTCTTTGCCCGAGGTGTCGGTGCCTTGCAGCACCACCAGCAGCTTGTAGCGTCCATCGGCGTAGAAGAGGTTTTGCAGCGCGTCGAGCTCTTCGGCAAGGCTGGCCACGGCGGCCAGGTCGGTGGATTTGCTGCCGCTGGAAAAAGGCTTGGCGTCGGGCTTGAACGACTTGAGCGAAACGCCCTTCGTTTTTTTGCCGCCGTTGCCGGGGGCCACCTGCCAGTCCTGCCAGGGGCTGCCTTTGCTGGCCAGAATGGCCCGGGCAGGGAAGGGCAGGGCAACGTCGTTCGTGCTGGACATGCAAGGGTCTCCTTGGTGGGCGAGGTGGCGGCGGCTCAAGCCCGTTTGATTGACGTTTACGTCAACGTAATGTTAACGCGTTTGAAGACAAAAAGGGGCGCCGAAGCGCCCCTGGGAGTCCTGGGTTGTCAGCCGCTGGATCAGCGGTAGAGCACCTGTGGCAGCCACATGCCGATGGCCGGGAACTGGTACAGCAGCACGATGGCCAGGATCTGGATGCCCATGAACGGCAGCATGCCGGCAAAGATCTGGTTCAGCGTCACGTGCTTGGGCGACACACCCTTCAGGTAGAAGGCCGCCATGGCCACGGGTGGGCTCAGGAAGGCGGTCTGCAGGTTCAGCGCCACCAGCAGGCCGAAGAACAACGGATCGACACCGAAGTTGTCCAGCAGCGGAATGAAGATGGGCATGAAGATCACGATGATCTCGGTCCACTCCAGCGGCCAGCCCAGGATGAAGATGAGCACCTGCGAGAGGATCAGGAACTCGGTCTTGGACAGGTTCATGCTCAGCACCCAGGTCTCGACCAACTCCTGCCCGCCCAGCAGCGCGAACGCCGCCGAGAAGATGGCCGAGCCCACGAACAGCCAGCACACCATGGCGCTGGTCTTGGCCGTGAGGAACACGCTCTCCTTCACCACGTTGAAGGTGAGTTGCCGGTACGCCGC
>QBMB01000075.1:16742-21103 GCA_003241965.1 Burkholderiales bacterium
CACCGACCGCCGCCGCTTCCGTGGGCGTGGCCAGACCGAAGACGATCGAGCCCAGCACCGACATGATGAGCACCAGCAGCGGGAAGAAGCTGGAGAGCAGCATCTTGAAGACTTCCAGCCGCGTGAAGCTCAGGATGGCGTAGAAAACCACCATGGCCAGCAGGCCCACGGCCAGTCCGATCCAGAAGCTCATGGACGCGGGCTTGGTGGTGGCAACGGGCTCTGTGGGCTCGCCGGCGGCTGCTGCCGCAGCACCGGGCTCGGCCACGGCATCGGCATTGGCAGCCGGGGCTTCTGCGGGAGCGTCTTCTTCGGCACCGGGTGGCGCGGCGAGCGCGTCTTCCTGCGCGCCGGGCGGCTCGGCCACGGCGCCATCGGACGGAGGTTCGGCCAGACCACCGTCTTGGGATGGCGGGTCTGCCAAGCTGCCCTGGTAGTCGTTTTCGTCCACGCGGGCTCCGCCGCCCATGGGTGTCAGTTCATCGTAGGTCTCCACCGGAACCACGGTGGTGGCGCTCTGGTAGCTGGTGATGGCGACGGCGGCGAACAGGATGGCGGGGAGCAGCGCAATGCCGAGCTGGCCCAGGATGTACTTGGTGGGCACGTCCTGGTTGCGCTTGCCGTTGAGGGCCTTGAACAGGTTGGACACGGCCCAGCCGTTGCCGGTGGCACCGATGGCCATCAGCGGAGCCGGCAGCGGCACGAAACGCTGAGCCTCCGTGAGCGGGGGTGCCCAGTCGGGCTTGATCTTGGCCATGATGATCACGTACAGGATGTACAGACCGGCCAGCATGATGCCGGGGAAAAACGCACCGGCGTACAGCTGCACCACCGACACACCGGCGGTGGCGCCGTACACGATCAACAGCACCGACGGCGGGATCAGGATGCCCAGGCAGCCGCCGGCGGTGATGACACCTGCGGAGAGGCGCACGTCGTAACCGGCGCGCAGCATCTGGGGCAA
The DNA here is from genome assembly GCA_003241965.1 of Burkholderiales bacterium. Classification (GTDB taxonomy): domain Bacteria; phylum Pseudomonadota; class Gammaproteobacteria; order Burkholderiales; family Burkholderiaceae_C; genus Hydrogenophaga. Next base: position 17,707 of record QBMB01000075.1, read on the forward strand.
GGCCAGCAAGCCCATGAGCGTGACGACCGCGCCCACGATGCCGGTGGCGGTGGCGAACACCGCGCAGGTCACCAGCGTGGCCACGCCCAGCGAGCCCGGCACGCGGGCCAGGGCCAGATGCAGGCTGCGGAACAGCTTGTCGATCAGGTTGGCGCGTTCCACGAGATAACCCATGAACACGAACAACGGGATCGAGATCAGCACGTCGTTGCCCATCACCGAGAACGCGCGCTGCACCATCAGGTCCAGCGTCTGCTGCATGGCGCCGCCAGCGGTCTGTGTGCCGGAGTGGTAGGCGAAAAACGCGAACATCATGCCCATGCCCATGAGGGTGAAGGCCGTCGGGAAGCCCAGCATGATGGCCACGACCACCAGCGAGAGCATGAGCAGGCCGTAGTGGCCGTTGGTCATGGTCTCCACACTGAAGACCATGGTGAGCGCGGCCGAGCCGATGAGCGCCATCAGCGCGAAGCCGAACCAGAGTTCCTTGCGAATCTTCATGGCTTGGCTCCTTGCTTCACCACGATGGAGTCCAGCGCGTCAATGTCGGCATCTTTCACGTTCACCATTTCTTTGAGTTTGTCCACGTCCACCTCTTCCACGTCGTCCTCGCGCTTGGGCCACTGGCCGGTCTGCAGGCACATCACGCAGCGGATGATTTCCACGATGCCCTGCAGCAGCAGGAAGGCGCCGGCGATCGGCACCACGAACTTGAACGGGTACACCGGCAGCGGGTCGGCGTTGAAGGTCTGCTCGCGGATGGCGAGCGACTCGTTGGCGAAGGTCCAGCCGGCCCAGGTCAAGGCAATGATGCCGGGCAGGAAAAAGAGGATGTAGAGGAGCAGGTCCCACCCGGCTTGCGTGCGCGGGCTGAAGAAACCGTAGAGCACATCACCGCGCACATGGCCGGCTTTGGCCAGCGTGTAGGCGCCAGCGCTCATGAACAGCACGCCGTACAACATGATCTGGGCGTCGAGCACCCAGGCGTGGGGGGTGTTGAGCACGTAGCGGGAGTACACCTCCCAGGTGATCAACAGGGTGAGCCCGACGACCGTCCAGGCGCAGGCCTTGCCGAACCAGGTCGACAGGCTGTCAACGGCCAGTAATAGTTTTTGCATGTGAATTTCCAGAAACAGAAAGGGGCGCCCACAGGCGCCCCAAGCTCAATGAAGACCGATCAGGACTTCTTGGCACCCTTGGCAAAGTAGTGGTTGTAGGCCATCTTGAAATCGACCAGGTAGTCGTTCTGCCATTGGCCGGCGCGCTGGGCAAATGCCTTTTGCGAGTCCAGCACCTTCTGGAAGATCGGGTTGTCCGTGGCCTTCTTGGCGATGGTCTTGTCCCAGGCTTCGAGCTGCGCGCGCAGGATCGCGTCCGGGGTCTTGTAGAACTTCACGCCTTGTTTCTTCAGCTCGATGTAGTCCTGCGAGTTGCGCTGGATGGCTTTCCAGCTCATGTCGGCGCTGGCCGCTTGCACGGCGTAGTCGACGATGGACTTCAGCTCGGCCGGCAGGGCGTTGAGCTTGGTCTTGTTGAACAGGATCTCGAACTGCTCACCGCTCTGGTGGAAGCTCTGCAACATGCAGTTTTTCACCACGTCGGGGAAGCCCAGCAAGCGGTCGCTCGATGCGTTGTTGAACTCGGCTGCGTCGATCAGACCGCGGTCCAGTGCGGGCACGATCTCGCCGCCTGGCAGTGGGTTCACGGCGGTGCCCATTTCGGTGAACACGTCAACAGCCAGACCCACGGTGCGGAACTTCAGGCCTTTCATGTCGGCCACTTTGGCCACGGGCTTCTTGAACCAGCCCAGGGGCTGCGTGGGCATGGGGCCGTACAGGAAGGAGGTCACGTCCAGGTTCAGGCTGGTGTAGATCTCTTCCAGCAGGGCCTTGCCGCCGCCGTAGTTGTGCCAGGCCAGGACCATGTTGGGGTCCATGCCATACGCAGGGCCGGAACCCCACAGGGCCAAGGCCGAGTTTTTGCCGTAGTGGTAAGCCACCACACCATGGCCGCCGTCCAGCGTGCCTTTGGCCACAGCTTCGAGCAGCTGGAATGCGGGCACGACCGAGCCTGAGGGCAGCACTTCGATCTTGAGCTTGCCGCCGGCCATGTCGTTGACCTTCTTGGCGAAGTCCTGGGCGTACTCGTGAAAGATGTCTTTGGATGGCCAGGTGCTCTGGAAGCGCAGCGACGTGGTTTGTGCGGTGGCAATCATCGGCACCGACATGGCGCCTGCCGCAACGGCCGCGCCCTTGAGCATTCCGCGGCGTGACGTCACGGTTTTCTTGTCTGACATGGGTTTGTCTCCAGTCTGGGTTGAGGGTTTTGCATCATGCGGCCCATGGAGCGATCCGTTCGAGAGGGTTTTCACCGACCACTATTCGTTCGCATTACTTTGCGACGTTCTCATCGGCCAAATCGCGTACAAAAAGCCGCTCGCCTAAGGGTTTGCATGCTAACTGTCTGAGCGTTTAGCGACGCAATGGGCCGAACGGCCGATGGGCTGTAAGTCCGGTGCAAGGTTGATTTTTTCTTGCAGAGTGCATGGAAGCGAATTCAGCAGGCGCGCTCCGCCGGTGGCATGCTGTGAACCATGAAACCGATTCAACTCTTTGACGCCGCCTCCAGCACCTTCACCTACGTGCTGTTCGACCAGATCACGCGCGACGCACTCATCATCGATCCGGTGGACGAGCAGATCGAGCGCGATCTCGCGGTGATGCGCGAGTACGGCCTGAAACTGGCGTGGACGGTGGAGACCCACGCGCACGCCGACCACATCACCAGCGCCGGCAAGCTGGCCGAGCTGGCGGGCGCCAAAACGGCAGCACCCCTGGGCTGCGGCATCGGCACCGCCGGTGTGCAGCTGGCGCACGGTGACACGCTGAGCTTTGGTGGTGAAGTTCTGCGCGCCCTGCACACCCCCGGCCACACGGCGGGCAGCATGAGCCTGGTCTGGCGCCACCACGTGTTCACGGGCGACACGCTGCTCATCGGCGGCTGCGGCCGCACCGACTTCCAGTCGGGCAGCGCCAAAGACCTGTACCGCAGCATCACCCAGGTGCTGTTCGACCTGCCGGACGACACCACCGTCTGGCCAGGACACGACTACCACGGCCGCCACCACTCCACCATCGGCGCCGAGAAGAAGCACAACGAGCGCGTGGCCGGCAAGAGCGAGGCCGAGTTCATCGCCTTGATGGACTCGCTCAACCTGCCCAAACCCCGGCGCATGGACGAGGCCGTGCCGGCCAACCAGATGTCGGGGCAGCGCCAGGACGCCGGCGGCGTGCTCTTCATGGAGCCCCGGCCTGCGTCAGGCCCGCACGCGGGCAGCTACGCGGGTGATGTGACACCCCAACTGGCCTGGCAATGGGTGCAGGCCGGGGCTCCATGA
>QBMB01000075.1:21113-21549 GCA_003241965.1 Burkholderiales bacterium
CCACCCCGGCCTGCACCCATTGCCAGGCCAGTTGGGGTGTCACATCCCCCGCGTAGCTGCCCGCGTGCGGGCCTGACGCAGGCCGGTGTGGCGGTGCTGGTGGACGTGCGAACCGATGCCGAGCGCGAATGGGTCGGCTTCGTGCCGGGCGCCGTGCCGGTGGCCTGGAAACAATGGCCCGGCATGGCCATGAACCCGGACTTCGACACCCAGGTGCGCCTGGCGGCGGGCGACAAGAAGCTCGTGCTGCTGTGCCGCAGCGGGGTGCGTTCGATCGCAGCGGCCAAACGCGCCACCGAACTCGGCCTGGAGGCCTACAACATCCTCGAAGGTTTCGAGGGCGACCCGGATGCCCACGCGCACCGTGGTCAACAAGGTGGCTGGCGCCACCACGCGCTGCCCTGGCGGCAGAACTGAAACGCGCGCTGGCGCAAAC
>QBMB01000076.1:0-8093 GCA_003241965.1 Burkholderiales bacterium
GTCCCCGCTCCTGCCGCTGCCTCCTTCGCCGGCTCCGCCGACCTCGATTGCGACCTGCTCGTGCTCGGTGGCGGCCCCGGTGGCTACAGCGCGGCTTTCCGCGCCGCCGACCTCGGCCTCAAAGTCATCCTGGTCGAGCGTTACGCCGCTCTGGGTGGTGTCTGCCTGAACGTGGGCTGCATTCCTTCCAAGGCGCTGCTGCATGTGGCCGCAGTGATGGACGAGGTGAGCCACATGGCCGATCTCGGCGTGGACTACGGCCAGCCGGTGCTCAACATCGACAAGCTGCGCGGCCACAAAGAGAAGGTGATCGGCAAGCTCACCGGTGGCCTGGCGGCCATGGCCAAGATGCGCAAGGTCACGACCGTGCGCGGCTACGGCGCCTTCGTGGGTGCCAACCATCTGGAAGTGGAAGAAACCAGCGGTACGGCCCAGGAAAAGACCGGCAAGAAGCAGGTGATCGCCTTCAAGATGGCCATCATCGCGGCCGGCTCGCAGGCCGTGCGCCTGCCCTTCATGCCCGAAGACCCGCGCGTGGTCGACAGCACCGGTGCGCTGGCGCTCAAAGAGGTGCCCAAGCGCATGCTGATCCTGGGCGGCGGCATCATCGGCCTGGAGATGGGCACGGTCTACAGCACGCTGGGCGCGCGCCTGGACGTGGTGGAGATGCTCGACGGCCTGATGCAGGGCGCCGACCGGGATCTCGTGAAGATCTGGCAGAAGATGAATGCCAAGCGCTTCGACAACATCATGCTCAAGACCAAGACGGTGGGCGCCAAGGCCACGCCCGAGGGCATCGAGGTGACGTTTGCCGCCGCCGAAGAGGGGGGCACCGCGCCTGCGCCACAGGTCTACGACCTGGTGCTGCAGGCGGTGGGCCGCACGCCCAATGGCAAGAAGATCGCAGCCGAGAAGGCCGGCGTGGCCGTGACGGACCGGGGCTTCATCAACGTCGACATCCAGATGCGCACCAACGTGCCGCACATCTTCGCCATCGGCGACATCGTGGGCCAGCCCATGCTGGCGCACAAGGCGGTGCACGAGGCACACGTGGCGGCCGAGGTGGTTGCCGGTGAACTGCAAGGCAACAAGGAGCTTGCGGCGGCAGCGTTCAATGCGCGCGTGATCCCCAGCGTGGCCTATACCGACCCCGAAGTGGCTTGGGTGGGCCTCACCGAAGACCAGGCCAAGGCGCAGGGCATCAAGGTCAAGAAGGGCCTGTTCCCTTGGACAGCGTCAGGCCGCGCGATTGCCAACGGGCGCGACGAGGGCGTGACCAAGCTGCTGTTCGACGATTCACCCGAGGCCCATGGTCACGGCAAGATTCTGGGCGGCGGCATGGTCGGCACGCACGCGGGCGACATGATCGGCGAGATTGCACTCGCCATCGAGATGGGCGCAGACGCGGTGGACATTGGCAAGACCATCCATCCGCACCCCACGCTGGGCGAGAGCATCGGCATGGCCGCTGAGATCGCCCATGGCAGTTGCACCGACGTGCCACCGGCCCGCAAGTAGAGCCCGGGCCAGAGAGCACAAAGCCCGCCTGGGTGCACACCCGGCGGGCTTTTTTGTGGGTGGTCGCCAGCCGCAGCTAGGGCGCCGAAGCCGGGCCGATGCTCGATATTTGTTCGGAAACGATGCGCCAGCCGCTGTCTTCGCGCTGGATGCGCAGGGTCTTGGGTTGTGCAGTCTCGCGGTAGTTGCCGGCGGCATAGTCCTGCAGGAACGCAACACTCATCGAACCGTCATCCGTACGCTGGATGCGCAGGTCCCGGACACCGACCCGGATGTCGGTGCGACCGGAAATGATCTTTCTGCGACTCGCGGCCCATTGCGCCTGCGTCTGGCCGTTGACCGGGACGAATTGCGCACTGTATTGACCAAGGTAGGCGTTGACGTCGCTTCGGGACCAGGCCTGGCGCCAGGTTTCGACCAGTGCCCGGACTTCGTCCTCGTCGGTACGGGCCGGCGATGGCGGTGCAGGCGTGGGCGCGGGAGGCGCGACAACCGCATCGACGGGCACCGTGGCGGTGTAGGCCACCGGGGTGACGACGGTCCCGGAGCGGCTGCCTTGCAGCAGCAGCCACAACACCCCCGCGACGGCGATGAGGCACGCCGTGCCCATGAGGAAGGCGGTTTGCAGCGACGCTGCCGGGGACGCTGCCTTCAGGGGTACCCCGTGTCCGGGGACGTTGGGGGCAGGCCGTTGGGGCGAGGCTTCGTTACCCATGGCCTTGTTCAGCAGGGCCAGCCGCCGGTCCATGGCGGCCCGGTGCGCGGCCGTGCCGTTCAAGCTGGGGGGCGCGAGCCTGTTGACCCGTTTCGCTGCGGTTTCAACCGTTCCGATCGAACCGTTGTGGACATGAAGTTGCATGGACATGCTGCCATTGGAAGATCAGTTGCCCGCCGGCCCGATAGCCTGCAGGCTTCCTACTATGGCGTGGGCCGGGTGTTCAGGAACGGATCCGGATGTCAAAAGCGGTGATTTGTCACCGCTTCAAAGGCCTTGTCGTGTTCAACGCCACAGGGAGCCGAGAAGGATCCCGTGCCCGGGTGCGTCACTTCTGTGCAGGGGCAGGGTTCGGCGAGCTGGCCATGGGCACGCGGCGCGCGCCATTGAAGCGGGTGTTCCAGTACGCCATGCGCATGTCTTCCAGGCGAACGTGAGAGCCTGAGCGGGGCGAGTGGATGAACTTGCCGTCGCCCACGTAGATGCCCACATGGCTGAAGGCACGGCGCATGGTGTTGAAGAACACCAGGTCGCCGGGTTTGAGTTCGCTGCGATCGATCTCTTGGGTGACTGCAGCCTGCTCGTCGGATCGGCGAGGGAGGATCTTGCCGACCGATTGTTCGTACACGGCCCGCACGAAGCCGCTGCAATCGAAACCGGTGTCCACCGTGTTGCCGCCGTACCGGTAGGGCACCCCCAGGAAGGCCATGGCATTGATGACAAGGCTTGATGCCTGCTCACCCACGGTGTCTCGGGCTTGCTGGAACTGGCTGCCCAGCCGGGACATCAAGCCCTTCTCGGCCAGCAAGGCGTCCATGTCTTCAAAGGCGGCGTCAGGCGGTGCGGCATGGGCCGCGGCCGCGAGGCTGAGCATGAGTACAGGGAGGATTCGACGCATGGCGTGCAGGGTATCGGCGATACCCGGTGAAGTCAAGCGAGAAATGCCCTTCAAGCCATTGATTTTGTTGGCTTTTGTACCGTTCATCTCTGGAGGCGACCGTCAGATCCTCTGGCGCGAGGGCAGGGTGTCCATCACCGCGGGCAGATCCACCATGACCGGTTGGCCAGGTGTGGTGCACCCGGTGTCGCAACACTTGCCGGGTTGGCGGTTCTTGGTGATGGCGCGAGCCGGGTCGTGCGGGGCCGCAGCGGGCGCGCCATCGGCGGCGATACCGCGCTCAAGCAAACGCTCGACCAGCTCGACCTTGTTGCCCACCGGATAGTTGCGCCAGATCTCCTGCTTCATGGCCGCCGGGGAGCCGCCGCCATGCAGGCTGATCACGCTGTACCAGCCACCTTGGTAACCAGCGGTGAGGTCCTCAATGAAGCGCGCGGTCTCGATGCGCTGCTCGTAGGGTATGTCGGGGTTGGCGCGCAGCACCTCGCTGAGCTTGGCGCCGGTCTCGGGGTTGTGGTCTTCGTCCGGGCCGGGCAGGGTGACGATGAGGCCGCCACTGACGTAATGCGCGATGCGGTGCATGTCGTAAATCTTGGTGGCCAGGAGCAGTTTGCCGATGTTGGCAAACACCGGGTCAGGCATGAAGGTCTGGCTGTGCTCGTCCGCCTTGCCGTACACGCTGGCCGCCACGCCGCAGGCGTAGAAGCCCTCGGTGATGGTGATCAGCTCCACCATCTGTTCGCGCAGGTGGCTTTCTGCTCCGGGATCGAAGCCGTTGGCTTCACACATGAGCGCGCCGGCGCCGATGAGCAGGTCGCCAAAGCCCGCGCGGGCGGCGATGCAGGTCTGGCGGTGGTGGGTGGCGTAGCTGTAGGTGAGGTGGCCGGAGTGCTCCCACTCGCCGGCGAAGAACACGCTGTCCCAGGGCACGAAGACGCGGTCGAACATGCAGACGCCGGTGCTCTGTCCGTACTTGCGGCTGAACAGCGCGTCGCCGTGTTCGAGTTTTTCACCGGGCCGCCCGGCGGGGCGGGCCACGATGGTCAGACCGGGTGCGTCGATGGGCACCGCACAGCAAACTGCGAAGTCGGCGTCTTCCATGCCCATGTTGCGGCAGGGCATCACCAGCAATTCGTGCATGTAGGGCGCGCCGGTGACGATGGCCTTGGTGCCGCTGATGACGATCCCCCGGGCATTGCGCTCGACCACGTGAACGTAGCTGTCCAGGTTGGCCTGCTCGTGCGGGCGGCGGCTGCGGTCGCCCTTGGCGTCGGTCATGGCCACGCCCAGGGTCAGGTCCTGGTCCTGGATGCGGTGCAGGTAGTGGTGGAAACGCTCGGTGTGCTCGGTGGTGCCGCGCGCGTCGTCGATGCGCGCGCTGACCTGTGCGATCGCGTTGACCGCGTCGTGGGTGAGGTAGCGCTGGGCGCAACCCGTCTCCTGGCAGATCAGGCGCACCGCTTCGAGCTTGTTGAGCAGGTCGCCGCTGCTGGTGTTCAAGTGGCTCAGCCGGTTGACCGTGCGCCCACTGGTGTGCTGCACCGCCGTCATCAGCGGGGCGTACCGGGCTTGCAAAGCAAAGTCGTAGGTCAAGGCCACGGCATTGATGCCCGGCTGGAACGCACGCTCATCGGCCACGCTGTCGACCTGGCGGCCGTCCACAAACACCCTGGGTTTGTATCGGCGCAAGGAGTCGCGGTAGTCCTGGGCGCTCATGAGCAAGGGGGTGTGGTCTGGGGTGTTCATGTTTTTGGGCCTGGACAAATGAATCGATGGTTGATGGATCAATTGAGCTTTGGATAATTATTTGAACACCGTTCAAATTTATAAGCAACCGTTCAAATATTCAACGCATCGAGAGAGAGGGAGCTAAACTGCCGCCATGGAAGTCCAGTTGCACGAACTCACACCGGTCTTGTCGGCAGCCGATCAAGAGGCTGCAGAGCGCCAGCAGCAGCAGCGCCAGCAGAGACAACTGGCCATGTCCGACACCCGCCGTGCCTTGGTGCTGGACGCGGCGCGCAGCGTGTTTGCCGAAAAAGGCGTGGAGGGCGCCAGCATCCGCGAGATCGCGCGCCGGGCCGGCTACACCCCGGGGGCGATCTACAGCTACTTCGACAGCAAGGAGGCGATCTATGCCGCGTTGTTGGCCGAATCGCTGGAGCGGCTCAACGCCGAGGTGGCGGCGGCCCGCGCGTTCAAGCTGCAGCCGCAACTGACGCTGGCGGCCAAGGCGCAGGCCTGGTTCGGCTTTTACGCCCGCAACCCGCGCGACCTGGACCTGGGCTTCTACCTGGTGCAGGGCCTGGCGCCGCGGGGCCTGACTGGCGAACTCAACCAGCAACTCAACGGCCGCCTGCAGGACGCGCTGCGCCCTTGCGAGGTGGCGCTGCAGTCCATGGGCCTGTCACCCGAATCCGCCTTGCGCGAAAACACCGCCCTGTTTGCGCACGGTGTGGGCTTGCTGTTGCTGCAACACACCGGGCGCATCCGGCTGTTCGGCCAGTCGGCCGAGTTGCTGTTTGAGGCCTATGTGGAGCAGCTCGTGGCCCGGTTGAGTCCCGGTGCACCGGTGGCATCGCGGGCGGTGGACCAGCCGGATTTGTTCGGCCTTTGATCGGTATCAGCCGCTGGCGCAGACGGCGCTGCGAAAATCGCCTATCCGAACCCTCTGAACGAAACACGAAAGACACGCATGCTGCTGGACGCTGACGACTCCCAACTGGTGCTGGTGGACTACCAGTCCCGCCTGATGCCCGCCATTTTTGAAGGCCCGCAGGTTCTGGCGAATGCCGTGCGCTTGGCCCGCATGGCCCAGCTGTTGGAGGTACCGGCCTGGGGCACCGAACAGAACCCCGAGAAGCTGGGGCCCAACCCACCCGAGCTGCGCGAGCTGTGCCGCAAGACGCTGGCCAAGATGCACTTTGGCGCGGTGTCCGATGGGCTGGGTGACTGGCTGCGCCCGCCGGCGCGCCCGGCCCAGGGCGGCGGCAATGCCCGCAGTTTGCCGAAGCACCTGCAAAAGCCCGCCGCAGCGCCGGCCGCCGAGCGCCAGACCATCGTGGTGGCGGGGTGTGAAGCCCATGTGTGCCTGATGCAGACCGCGCTGGAACTGATCGAGCAGGAGTTCGACGTGTGGGTGGTGACCGACGCCTGTGGCTCCCGCACCGAGCGCAACCGCGACGCGGCGTTCGACCGCCTCGCCGGCGCCGGCGCCGAGCTGGTGACGACCGAGATGGTGGCCTTCGAGTGGCTTCGGACCGCCGACCACCCGCTGTTTCGGGATGTGCAGGCGCTCATCAAATAGAGCAGGCTGGGCATGCGCAGGGGTTCTTCCCCGGGCGCATGTCAGCCTGTCGAAAGCCGGCTGACCATAATTATGAATTCAGTTTGAGTGCGGCCAACCGGCACCACCACAGCAGGAGACGATCATGAGCCAAGCCCAGGGTTACGCCGAGTTTTACCGCCGTTCCATCGAAGACCGCGACGCCTTCTGGACCGAACAGGCCGCCCTGGTGGACTGGAAGCGGCCGTTTGACCGGGTCTGCAATCACGACAACCCGCCGTTTGCCCGCTGGTTTGAAGGCGGGCTCACGAACCTCTGCCACAACGCGGTGGACCGGCATCTGAAGGACCGGCCTGATCAGAACGCGCTGATCTTCGTCTCCACCGAAACCGACGTGGAGCGTACCTACAGCTTTCGCGAACTGCATGCCGAGGTGCAGCGCATGGCCGCTGTGCTGCTCAGCCTGGGGGTGAAGAAGGGCGAGCGCGTGCTGATCTACATGCCGATGATCCCGGAGGCGGCCTTCGCCATGCTGGCCTGCGCGCGCATCGGTGCCATTCACTCGGTGGTTTTCGGTGGCTTCGCCAGCCATTCGCTGGCCAGCCGCATCGAGGACGCCACGCCCGTGGCCATCGTGAGTGCCGACGCTGGCTCGCGCGGTGGCAAGGTGGTCGAATACAAGCCGCTGCTGGACGAAGCGATCCGCCTCTCGGCCCACAAGCCGGCCAGCGTGGTGATGGTCAACCGTGGCCTGGCGCCGATGAAGCTCACCGCCGGGCGCGACGTGGACTACGCCAGCGCGCGCGAACAGCATCTGGACACTGTGGTGCCCTGCGAATGGGTGGATTCCACCCACCCGAGCTACACGCTCTACACCAGCGGCACCACCGGCAAACCCAAGGGCGTGCAGCGCGACACCGGCGGCTACGCCGTGGCATTGGCTTCGAGCATGAAGCACGTGTTCATGGGCGAACCCGGCGAGACCTACTTCTCCACCAGCGACATCGGCTGGGTGGTGGGCCACAGCTACATCGTCTATGGCCCTTTGATCGCCGGCATGGCCACCATCATGTACGAGGGCCTGCCGATCCGCCCGGACGCCGGCATCTGGTGGCACCTGGTCGAGAAGTACAAGGTCAGCGTCATGTTCAGCGCACCCACCGCCGTGCGCGTGCTCAAGAAATACGACGCCTCGTTCATCAAGAACCACGATCTCTCCAGCCTCAAGGCGCTGTTTCTCGCGGGTGAGCCGCTGGACGAGCCCACAGCACAGTGGATTGCCGAAGCCTTGGGCAAACCCATCATCGACAACTACTGGCAGACCGAAACGGGCTGGCCCATCCTGTCCTTGTGCAACGGCGTCGAGCCGGCGAAAAGCAAGTTCGGCTCCCCTGGGCGCGCGGTGTACGGCTACAACGTCAAGCTGCTTGACGACCAGACCGGTGCCGAACTCACCGAGCCCGGACAAAAAGGTGTGGTCGCCATCGAAGGCCCGCTGCCGCCCGGTTGCATGCAGACCGTGTGGCAAGACGACGAGCGCTTCGTGAAGACCTACTGGTCCAGCGTGCCTGGCACGATGGTCTACAGCACCTTCGACTGGGGCATCAAGGACGAAGACGGTTATTTTTTCATCCTGGGTCGCACCGATGACGTGATCAACGTGGCGGGTCACGCCC
>QBMB01000076.1:8122-20767 GCA_003241965.1 Burkholderiales bacterium
CGCGCGTGGCCGAGGTGGCGGTGGTGGGCGTGGCCGACCAGCTCAAGGGCCAGGTGGCGATGGCGTTTGTCGTGGTCAAGGACGCTTCGACGCTGACCGACGATGCCTCGCGCCTGAAGCTGGAAGGCGAGGTGATGAAGGTGGTGGATGAACAGCTCGGCGCAGTAGCGCGCCCGGCGCGGGTGCGCTTTGTCTCTGTGTTGCCCAAGACCCGCAGCGGCAAGCTGCTGCGCCGTGCCATCCAGGCGGTGTGTGAAGGCCGTGATCCCGGCGACCTGACCACCATGGACGACCCGGCAGCCCTGCAACAGATCAAGGATCTGCTGGCCTGACAAGGCGGAGCCCGCATCGCCATCGGGCTGAGCACATGGTCGGCGAAGTGCTTTCTAAGTATGATTCATGCTTATATTCACTCAAGCGACGGGCACCATGGACAAGATGATCGCGTCTGACGGGCAGGTTGAACGGGTCCGGGTTTTTGAACTCGCCGCCGAACTCTTCGGTGTGCTGGCCACGCCCATGCGCCTGCGCATCCTCAGCGCCTTGTGCGACCGTGAAAAGTCGGTCTCTCAGCTGCTGCAGGAGATCGACACCACCCAGCCCAACCTGTCGCAGCACCTGAACCTGCTGTACCGCTCGGGCGTGTTGGCCAAGCGCAAGGAAGGCACGCAGGTCATTTACCGGGTGCAAAGCGAAAAGGCGGTGATGTTGTGCCGCACCGTGTGCACCCAGATCGCGATCGAGATCGACGAGCCCAGCGCCGTGCCGGCGTCGGAGCGGCTCTCGCCCCGCGTGACATCCTGACGACACACGTCGAGCGCCGATCTTTTTACTGCTGCCACCACCAAGGTGGCACAATCGTCGATTGCAGCCAGGTCCTTCCACAGTCACTGTCGCATCCGCATAACGGTCAAGCCGTGCAGCGGAAGGTTTTTCTAACCAGCTAATGTTTCCTGCAGGGAAACGGAGGTCAGCGGATTTATGAGCGATTCCCAATCGAACGGGGGCAACGTCTATGTTGCCTACAAGACCAACTCGTACCTCTTCGGCGGCAACGCGCCGTACGTGGAAGAGATGTACGAGAACTACCTGGCCAACCCGGGCAGCGTGCCTGACAACTGGCGAGGCTACTTCGACGCACTCCAGAACGTTCCCGCCGGCGATGGGTCTGACGCCCGCGACGTTCCGCACCAACCCGTCATCAACGCCTTTGCCGACCGCGCCAAACAGGGCGGCACCAAGGTCGTCATCGCCACGGGCGCCGACTCTGACCTCGGTCGCAAACGCGTCGCCGTCCAGCAGCTGATCGCCGCCTACCGCAACGTGGGTGCCCGCTGGGCCGATCTCGACCCGCTCAAGCGGGCCGAACGCGACAACATCCCCGAACTCGATCTGTCGTTCTACGGCTTTGCCGACGCCGATCTCGAAATCATCTTCAACACGAGCAACACTTTCTTCGGCAAGGAGACGATGTCCCTGCGCGAGTTGCTCAACGCCCTGCGTGAAACCTACTGCGGCTCCATCGGCGCCGAGTACATGTACATCACCGACCAGAGCCAGAAGCGCTGGTGGCAGGAGCGCCTGGAGAGCACCCGCTCCAAGCCGGCCTACAACGCCGAGAAAAAGAAGCACATCCTCGACCGCCTGACCGCGGCCGAAGGCCTGGAGCGTTTCCTGCACACGAAGTACGTGGGCCAGAAGCGCTTTTCGCTCGAAGGTGGCGAGAGCTTCATTGCGTCCATGGACGAACTGATCCGCCAGGCGGGCCAGATCGGCATTCAGGAAATCGTGATCGGCATGGCCCACCGCGGCCGCCTGAACGTGCTGGTGAACACCCTGGGCAAGATGCCCAAGGACCTGTTCGCCGAGTTCGACCACACGGCGCCTGAAGACCTTCCTTCCGGCGACGTGAAGTACCACCAGGGCTTCAGCTCCGACGTGACCACCCCTGGTGGCCCGGTCCACCTCTCGCTGGCGTTCAACCCATCGCACCTGGAGATCGTCAACCCCGTGGTTGAAGGCTCGGTGCGTGCCCGCATGGACCGCCGTGGCGATCCGCTGGGCAAGCAGGTGCTGCCCGTGCTGGTGCACGGCGACGCGGCTTTTGCCGGCCAAGGTGTGGTGATGGAAACGCTGGCGCTGGCCGAAACCCGGGGTTACTCCACCGGTGGCACGGTGCATCTGGTGATCAACAACCAGATCGGTTTCACCACCTCAGACCCACGCGACAGCCGCTCCACGCTGTACTGCTCCGACGTGGTCAAGATGATCGAGTCGCCGGTGCTGCACGTGAACGGTGACGACCCCGAAGCCGTGGTGTACGCCACCCAGCTTGCGCTTGAATTCCGCATGGCCTTCCAGAAGGACGTGGTGGTCGACATCGTGTGTTTCCGCAAGCTCGGTCACAACGAGCAGGACACCCCGAGCCTGACCCAGCCGCTGATGTACAAGAAGATCGCGATCCACCCCGGCACGCGCAAGCTGTACGCCGACAAGCTCGCCGCACAAGGCCTGGGAGAAACGCTCGGCGAAGACATGGCCAAGGCCTACCGTGCCGCGCTGGACGACGGCCGCCACACGGTGGACCCGGTGCTCACGAACTTCAAGAGCAAGTTTGCTGTCGACTGGAGTCCTTACCTCAACAAGAAGTGGACGGACAGCTCCGACTCGGCCATTCCCATGGCCGAATGGAAACGCTTGTCTGAGCGTCTCACCACGATTCCCGAAGGCGTCACGCCGCACCAGCTGGTGAAGAAGGTGTACGCCGACCGCGCAGCCATGGGCCGCGGCGAAATCCCGGTGGACTGGGGCATGGGTGAACACATGGCGTTTGCCTCGCTGGTGGCCAGTGGTTTCCCGGTGCGCCTGTCGGGCGAAGACTGCGGCCGCGGCACCTTCACGCACCGTCACGCCGTGATTCACGACCAGAACCGCGAGAAGTTCGACGTGGGCACCTACGTGCCGCTGCAGAACGTGGCCGACAACCAGGCGCCGTTCGTGGTGATCGATTCGATCCTGTCCGAAGAAGCGGTGCTGGCCTTCGAGTACGGCTACGCCTCGAACGACCCGAACACGCTGGTGATCTGGGAAGCCCAGTTCGGCGACTTCGTCAACGGCGCGCAGGTCGTGATCGACCAGTTCATCGCTTCCGGCGAAGTGAAGTGGGGCCGCGTCAACGGCATCACGCTGATGCTGCCGCATGGCTATGAAGGCCAGGGCCCCGAGCACAGCTCGGCACGCCTGGAGCGCTTCATGCAGATGGCCGCCGACACCAACATGCAGATCGTGCAGCCGACCACGGCCAGCCAGATCTTCCATGTGCTGCGCCGCCAGATGATCCGCGGGCTGCGCAAGCCGCTGATCATCTTCACGCCCAAGTCGCTGCTGCGCAACAAGGACGCGACCTCGCCGCTGTCCGAGTTCACCAAGGGCGGTTTCCAGACCGTGATTCCCGACCAGAGCGCTGACGTGGCGAAGAAGGCCGAAAAGGTCAAGCGCGTCATCTGCTGCTCGGGCAAGGTGTACTACGACCTGGTGAAGAAGCGCGAGGAGCGCGGGTCCGACGATGTGGCGATCCTGCGCGTCGAGCAGCTCTACCCGTTCCCGCACAAGGTGTTTGGCGCCGAGCTGCGCAAATACCCCAACGCCACCGACATCGTGTGGTGCCAGGATGAGCCGCAAAACCAGGGCGCCTGGTTCTTCGTGCAGCACTACATCCACGAGAACATGCTCGACGGCCAGAAACTCGGCTACGCCGGGCGCGCGGCGTCGGCCTCCCCGGCGGTGGGTTATTCCCACCTGCACCAGGAGCAGCAGAAGAACCTGATCGAAGCCGCCTTCGGCAAGCTCAAGGGCTACATCCTCACCAAGTAGTCGCTCCTGCGGCCCGGCCCACGGATGTGTCATCCAGGGCCGGGTGGCACAGCGCACTCTGAAACAACCCAGGTAGAAGAAACATGGCAATCGTAGAAGTCAAAGTCCCGCAGCTCTCCGAATCGGTGGCCGAAGCCACCATGCTGCAGTGGAAGAAGAAGGTCGGCGACGCTGTTGCGGTCGACGAAATCCTGATCGAGATCGAGACCGACAAGGTCGTGCTGGAAGTGCCGGCCCCCTCGGCCGGCGTGTTGGTGGAAGTGCTTCAGGGCGACGGCGCCACGGTGATGGCCGAGCAGCTGATCGCGCGCATCGATACATCGGCCGTGGCTGGCGCCCCTGCGCCCGCCGCCGCCGCAGCGCCCGCTGCTGCTGCTCCAGCCCCTGCTGCAGCTCCAGCCCCTGCTGCAGCGGCTGCCGCCGTTGCGTCCACCAGCAAAGCTGGCGTGGCCATGCCCGCTGCAGCCAAGCTGATGGCCGACAACAGCCTGGCCTCGGGCTCGGTGCCCGGCACCGGCAAGGACGGTCGCGTGACCAAGGGCGACGTGTTGTCGGCCGTGGCGGCTCCCAAGCCTGCCGCAGTGGCTGCGCCCGTGGCCATCTCCACGGGCGCACCCGCCAAAGTGTTGCCACAGGTGCCCGTGGTCGCGCCCGATCTGGGCGACCGCCCTGAAGAGCGTGTGCCCATGACCCGCCTGCGCGCCCGTGTGGCCGAGCGCCTGCTGCAGTCGCAGTCGACCAACGCCATCCTGACCACCTTCAACGAAATCAACATGGCCCCGGTCATGGAGATGCGCAAGAAGTTCCAGGAGAAGTTCGAGAAGGAACACGGCGTGAAGCTCGGCTTCATGAGCTTCTT
Source organism: Burkholderiales bacterium (assembly GCA_003241965.1). Taxonomy (GTDB): domain Bacteria; phylum Pseudomonadota; class Gammaproteobacteria; order Burkholderiales; family Burkholderiaceae_C; genus Hydrogenophaga. The sequence continues at coordinate 12,855 of QBMB01000076.1, forward strand.
CGTCAAGGCCGCGGTGCACGCGCTCAAGAAGTACCCGATCATCAACGCTTCGGTGGACGGCAACGACATCGTCTACCACGGCTATTTCGACATCGGCATTGCCGTGGGTTCGCCGCGCGGTCTGGTGGTGCCCATCTTGCGCAACGCCGACCAGATGAGCTTCGCCGACATCGAGAAAAAGATCGCCGAGTACGGTCAGAAGGCCAAGGACGGCAAGCTCGGCATCGATGAGATGACCGGGGGCACCTTCTCCATTTCCAACGGCGGCACCTTCGGCTCCATGATGTCCACCCCCATCATCAACCCGCCCCAGTCGGCGATCCTGGGCGTGCACGCCACCAAGGACCGCGCGATGGTGGAAAACGGCCAGGTGGTCGTGCGCCCGATGAACTACTTCGCCATGTCCTACGACCACCGCATCATCGACGGCCGCGAAGCCGTGCTGGGTCTGGTGGCCATGAAAGAGGCGCTGGAAGACCCAGCCCGCCTGCTCTTCGACATCTGATCGGCAACCCCGCTCGCCAACGCCCCGACAGGGGCGTTGGCCTTTTGAATTCAGGAATCCAACATGTCCCAAACATTTGACGTCGTCGTCATTGGCGGCGGCCCCGGTGGCTACATCGCTGCCATCCGCGCTGCCCAACTCGGTTTCAAGGTCGCCTGCATCGACGAATGGAAAAACGCCGCTGGCGGCCCCGCGCCTGGCGGCACCTGCACCAACGTCGGTTGCATCCCGTCCAAGGCGCTGCTGCAGTCCTCAGAGCACTTCGACCACGCCAACCACCACTTCGCCCACCACGGCATCAGCGCCACGAACGTCAAGATCGACATCGCCAAGATGATCGGCCGCAAAGACACCGTGGTGAAGCAGAACAACGACGGCATCCTGTACCTGTTCAAGAAGAACAAGATTTCGTTCTTCCACGGCCGGGGCTCGTTCGCCAAGGCGGTGGACGCCGGTTACGAGATCCAGGTGACCGGTGCGACAGAGGAGTTGCTGACGGCACGCCAGATCATCGTGGCCACCGGCTCCAACGCACGCGCCTTGCCGGGCACGCCGTTCGACGAAGAGACGGTGCTTTCCAACGACGGCGCACTGCGTCTGGGCGCCGTGCCCAAGAAGATGGTGCTGATCGGCTCCGGCGTGATCGGCCTGGAAATGGGTTCTGTCTGGCGCCGGCTCGGGTCGGACGTGACCATCCTCGAAGGCCTGCCCACCTTCCTCGGTGCCGTGGACGAGCAGATCGCCAAGGAAGCCAAGAAGGCGTTTGACAAACAGGGTCTCAAGATCGAACTCGGCGTGAAGGTCGGCGAGATCAAGACCACCAAAAAAGGTGTGAGCGTGGCTTACACCAACGCCAAGGGCGAGGCCCAGTCGCTGGATGCCGACAAGCTCATCGTCTCCATCGGCCGCGTGCCCAACACGATCGGCCTGAACGCCGAGGCCGTGGGCCTGCAGCTCGACGAACGCGGCGCCATCGTGGTCGACGCCGAATGCCGCACCAGCCTCAAGGGCGTGTGGGCGGTGGGCGACGTGGTGCGTGGCCCCATGCTGGCGCACAAGGCAGAAGAAGAGGGCGTGGCGGTGGCCGAGCGCATTGCGGGTCAGCATGGGCACGTGAACTTCAACACCATCCCTTGGGTGATCTACACCAGCCCCGAGATCGCTTGGGTGGGCGAGACCGAGCAACAACTCAAAGCGCGCGGCGCTGCGTACAAAGCCGGCACCTTCCCGTTTCTCGCCAACGGCCGCGCACGCGCGCTGGGCGACACCACCGGCATGGTCAAGTTCCTGGCCGATGCTGCCACCGACGAGATCCTGGGCGTGCACATCGTCGGCCCTCAGGCCAGCGAACTGATCGCCGAGGCCGTGGTGGCCATGGAGTTCAAGGCGAGCTCGGAAGACATCGCCCGCATCTGCCACGCGCACCCCTCGCTGTCGGAGGCCATGAAAGAGGCAGCGCTGGCGGTGGACAAGCGCACGCTGAACTTCTGATGGCTCAAGGTCGTCGGCTTTGAGCGTTCGCAGCACCTACGAAGCCGCACTCATCGAGCGCGGCTACACCACCGACCCCGCCCAGCAGCGTGCCATTGACGCACTGGAGCGGTGTGCCTCCGAATGGGCGGCCTACAAACAGCGCCGCTCCAATTCGCTGAAGAAGCTGTTCATCAAGCCGGAGATTCCGCGCGGCGTGTACATGTTCGGCGGCGTGGGCCGCGGCAAGAGCTTCCTGATGGATTGCTTCTTCAATGCCGTACCCCTGAAGCGCAAGACACGGCTGCACTTTCACGAGTTCATGCGCGAAGTGCACCGCGAACTGCGCGATTTGCAGGGCACGGTGAACCCGCTGGACGAGCTCGGCCTGCGCATCGCCAAGCGCTACAAGCTGATCTGTTTCGACGAATTCCACGTGGCCGATGTGACCGACGCGATGATCCTGCACCGCCTGCTGGATGCGCTGTTCAAGGCCGGCGTGGGCTTCGTCACCACCTCCAACTTCCATCCAGACGGCCTGTACCCCGACGGCCTGCACCGCGACCGTATCCTGCCCGCCATCGAGTTGCTCAAGAGCCGTCTGGAGGTGCTCAGCGTGGACAACGGCACCGACTACCGCCAGCGCACACTCAACCACATCGAGCTCTACCACTGCCCGCTGGGACCGCAGGCCGATGCGGCGATGGAGGCCACCTTCAACGAACTGGCCGAGGCGGGTGACCAGGACGCGGTGATGCAGATCGAGTCGCGCCAGATCAAGGCGGTGCGCCGCGCCGGGGGTGTGATCTGGTTCGATTTCCGCACGCTGTGCGGTGGGCCGCGTTCACAGAACGACTACCTGGAAATCGCCACCCAGTTCCACACCGTGATGCTCTCCAACGTGCCGCAGATGCAGGTGAGGCAGGCCTCGGAGGCGCGGCGCTTCACCTGGCTGATCGACGTGCTGTACGACCGCCGTGTCAAGCTGGTGATGTCGGCAGCGGTGCAGCCGGAAGCGCTCTACATCGAAGGCCCGATGTCGCACGAATTCCCGCGCACGGTTTCACGGCTGAGCGAGATGCAGTCGGAGGAATTTCTGGCGCTGGAGCACCGGTTGGTGGACACCGGGCTGACCTGAGTTCTTCAGCTCAGGGGTTCGAGCTTCACGATCACGATCGACAGGTTGTCGCCCGTGCCCTTGGCCCGGGTGCGGGCCTTCTGGAGCAGGAACTCGCAGGCTTCGCGCGGCGACAGCATGGCGATGGTGCTGGCCAGTTCTTCGGGCGTGAAGTAGTGCCACACGCCGTCGCTGCACGCCATCAGCGCTTCTCCCGGATTGAGCTGGGGCACCACATGCAGGTCCACCGGAGGGTCGTTTTCCGTGCCCAGGCAGCCCATCAGGATGTTGGCGTGCGGGTGGTCGAGGGCGTCCTGTTCGCTGAGCTCGCCCTGGTTCACCAGGGTCTGCACGTAGGAGTGGTCCATGGTGCGAAACACCATCCGGCCATTGCGAAAGTGGTAGATCCGCGAATCGCCAGCGTGCACCCAGTGGCACTCCCCGTCGGGGTCGAGCAGAAAGGCTGCAATCGTGCTGTGCGGCTCTTGCTCGGCCGACACAGCGGTGAGCTTGATCACCAGGTGCGACTCTTCAACAATTTGCCGGAGCAGGGCGGACGCATCGTCGGTGTCCGGGTCGTAGCGTTCAAACAATTGGCGCGCCGTGAGCATCACCTGGTCAGACGCCTTGCGGCCTCCGCTGCGCCCGCCCATGCCGTCGGCGAGCACGGCCAGCATGCAACTGCCATGGCGCGGATGGTTCAGCAGACACACCTGGTCCTGCTGGTAGTCGCGGTCACCCCGGTGGATGCCGGTGGATGCCTGGATGCGGTAGCCTTTGGACATATGAATCAATCGTTGTTCGGATGCCGTTCGATGCGTGCAATGGTATCCAGTTATGTTCCCGCGGTGCCCCACCGCCCGTGCGTCTTCGCACGCCGCTGGTGTGATTGATCTGGCCCGCAGCGTGGCGGCCGCCTTCGCCGCGCAAGGCCCTCTGGCGGTGGAACGGCCCGGTCTTCGCCCCAGACCCGGCCAATTGCAGATGGCGCTGGCAGTGGCGCAGGCACTGCAGGCCGGCGAGCACCTGGCGGTGGAAGCCGGCACCGGCGTGGGCAAGACGTTTGCCTACCTCGTGCCAGTGCTGCTGAGCGGGCAACGCGCGCTGCTGTCGACCGCAACACAAGCCTTGCAAGACCAACTGTTCACGCGCGACATTCCGGCGGTCTCGCGCGCGCTGGGCCTGCCGGTGCGCGCGGCCTTGCTCAAGGGGCGCTCCAGCTACCTGTGTCTGCACCGCTTGGAGCTGGCCAGAACCGTCGGGTCGTTTGCGCAACGCGATCCCGCCGTGGCGGCGGGTCTGGAGCAGGTGCAGCGCTGGGCGCGGGTCACACGCAGTGGTGATGTGGGCGAGCTGGCCATGCTGGACGAGCGCTCTCCGCTGCGCCCATTGATCACGTCCACCCACCACAACTGCGTGGGATCGAGCTGCCCGCAGGCCGCGTTGTGCCATGTCGATCTGGCGCGCCGCCAGGCACGCGAAGCCGATTGGGTGGTGATCAACCACCACCTCTTTTTTGCCGATCAGGTCATCCGCGAAGCCGAAGCGGTGGACTGGTTGCCCGAGACCGGCGTGGTGGTGCTGGACGAAGCGCACCGGCTCAACGACACCGGCGTGCAGTTGCTGTCCCAGTCCATCGGCTCCGACAACCTGCGCGACCTTGCACGCGAGCTCGGCCTGCAGGGCAACGCCTGGGCCCGTGGACTCAGGCCCTGGGCTCACCTGGCGCTGAGTCTTGAGCAGGCCTGCCGCGCGGTCGGTTCCCTGGCCCGCGAAGCGGGCACCCAAGGCCGCAGCCGCTGGACAGACGCCACACCCGAAGGCCTGGACCCTTCAGCCTGGCTTCTGGCGGTGTCGGGCCTCGATGTCGCCTTGACGGCCGCACTGGAGGCGGTTTCAGCCACCGCCCAGAGCGCCGCCGAGCTCACGCGCCTGCTCGATCGAATCAAGGCGCTGCAAGCCACGTGGAGCCGGCTGGCACCGGGTGGATCGAGCCCACCGGATGCCGCCAGCGTGCGCTGGATGGAGTGGGGTGCCGAGCGCTCGTGGCGCATGGTGCGCGCGCCGTTGGACAGCGCGGAGCGCTTCAGCCGCCTTGTGAAGGACGACGTGCCCAGTGCGCGAAGCTGGATCTTTGCGTCGGCCACGCTGGGTCATGACGACGCACTGAGCTGGTTCACCCGAGGTCTGGGATTGGCCGGTCATGCCTCCGTACGCACGCTGCGGGTGGCCAGCCCGTTTGATCATGGCGGTCAGGCCGCGCTGTACGTGCCGCACGATCTGCCCGAGCCTTCGGAAGCTGCGCACACGCCCGAACTGGCGGTGCGGGTGGCGCAGTGGGCCGGCCGGCTGGGCGGGCGCACCTTGGTGCTGACCACCACACTGCGTGCGGTGGCGCGCATGGCCGAGGCCTTGAACGAGCAGGTGCTGCAAGGGCGGTGTGCGCCGATGGCCGTGCTGGCCCAGGGGCAGCTGTCGCGCGCCGCGCTGCTGGCCCGGTTTCGGGCGGCCGCATCATCGCCCCACGGCGCCATTCTGGTGGCCTCGGCTTCGTTCTGGGAGGGGGTGGACCTGGCCGGCAACACGCTTGAACTGCTGGTGATCGACAAGCTGCCGTTTCCCTCGCCCGACGATCCCTTGACCGCCGCGCGCTCCGAGCGGCTGGTGGCTCAGGGCTTGAGGGCATTCAACGATGGATACCTGCCCGAAGCCGCCATGGCCCTGAAGCAGGGAGCCGGGCGTTTGATCCGGACCGAGACCGATCGGGGGGTGTTGGTGATCGGCGACCGGCGCTTGCTGACGAGAAGCTACGGCAACCCGTTGCTGAACAGCCTGCCACCCATGCGCCGGCTGATGGACGAGGCCGACATGAACACTGCGCTGGACGCGCTGGTGCTCACCAGATCTTCCACCACGGATCGTTCACCGTCTTGAAGCCCTGGCTCAGGTACTCGCTTCGCGGGTAGTTGGTCTGCATGACACGGCGCGCGTCGTCGCGCAGCTGGGTCAAGCCCAGGGCGTCGTAAGAACGCACCATGATGAAAAGCGCCTCTTCCAAGGCGGGCGCATCGGTGTACTCGTTCAGCGCGGTTTGGGCACGGTTGATGGCCGCCACGTGAGCACCCCGGCTCAGGTAGTAGCGGGCCACATGCACTTCGTACTGCGCCAGCGAATTGACGATGTAGGTCATGCGCAGACGCGCATCGGGCGTGTAGCGTGAGTCGGGGAAGCGGGTGCTCAGCTCGCGAAAGGCTTCGAACGACTCCTTGGCCGCCTTCTGGTCGCGCTCGGACAGGTCTTGCCTTGCGATGGCGCCGAACAAACCGAGGTTGTCGTTGAAGTTCACCAGGCCCTTGAGGTAAAGGGCGTAGTCCATGGCCGGGCTGGCCGGGTGGAGCTTCTGGAAGCGATCGATCGTGGCCAGTGCCTGGGGCGCCTCACTCGCTTTGTACTGGGTGTAGGCCTTGTCGAGTTGGGCCTGCTGGGCCAGTGGCGTGCCGGCCGCGCGGCCTTCGAGCTTTTCCAGCAGGGTCACGGAGCGTTCGAAATTGCCGGCCGAACGCTCGTCGGTGGCCTCGCTGTAAATGCGGTTGGGGCTCCAGTTCACGGTTTCGTCCACCGGCTTGGTGCTGCCGCAAGCGCTCAGCAGAAGTGCAGCGCCCAGTGCACAAGCGGTCAGAGCCGATAATCTGAACGTCAACATAACGAACTCACCTTCACAACGGAACTACGGATTGAAAGCGCAAAGTATATCGACGGGGGGTGAGGCGGACGGTCTGGCAGCAGACATGGGCCTTGATGCGGCGGCGAGCGCTGACGAATGGGTGCTGGAGGTTGAAACACGCGTTTGTGCCGTGCCGGTCGGCATGCACGGCTGGCGGATCGATCGGGCGCTGGCCCAGCTGATTCCCGAGTTTTCCCGCTCCTACCTGCAGCAGCTCATGGCGGATGGCGCGGTGCAACTGCGCGGTTCCGCCCAGGCCAAACCGTCCGCACGCATTGCCGCGGGCGACCGGTTGCACGTGGAACTGCGCCCCACCCAGCAGGCCCAGGCGTTCGTGCCCGAAGCGATGGCGCTGGAGGTGGTGTTCGAAGACGCCGACCTGCTGGTGATCCACAAGCCCGCCGGATTGGTGGTGCATCCCGCCGCTGGCAACTGGAGCGGCACCTTGCTCAACGGACTGCTGGCCCACCACAAGGGCGCCGCCAGCCTGCCGCGCGCAGGCATCGTGCACCGGCTCGACAAGGACACCTCGGGCCTGATGCTGGTGGGCAAGACGCGCCAGTCTGCGGAGGCCCTGGTGCGCGCCATCGCCGCGCGCGAGGTGAGCCGCCAATACCTGGCTGTGGCCCATGGCCGCTGGAAGGGATTGGAGGACCAGCGTGTGGACCAGCCCATTGGTCGTGACGTCAAGAACCGCCTGCGCATGGCGGTGGTGCGGGTGGAGGGCGGCAGCAGCAAGACCGCCCAGACCACGTTCCGCCTGCTTGACACCTGCGACCAGGCCAGTCTGGTGGCCTGCAAGCTGCACACCGGGCGCACCCACCAGATCCGGGTGCACATGTCCTGGCTCGGGCATCCGCTTGTGGGCGACACGCTTTACGGTGGTCGACCGTTGTGGGGCATGGGGCGGCAGTCGCTTCATGCGGCGCGTCTCGAACTCAAGCACCCCACCACGGGTCAGCCGTTGTTGTTTCGCTCCTCTCCGCCTGCCGACATGCTGCTGGCGCTCGAATCCAGTGGGCTCCATTACAATGCCGAGAGCTGGGACAGCGAATCGGTGGCCTGAAGCCGCACCATCCGACGCGGATGGTTTGCGC
>QBMB01000076.1:20777-21524 GCA_003241965.1 Burkholderiales bacterium
ACGGTCGCGCCCCGCATGCCCCATGGCCCGGGTTTTCCTCGCACCGTTTGCCTTTCGCACACCGTCCCGGCCACCAACCGGTTTTTGACTGACAGACACCATGAACACAACGGATGCCAAGCGTGTCCTCGAGACGGCATTGATCTGCGCGCCCCAGCCGCTGTCGGTGCGCGATCTCGGCACGCTGTTCGACATGGAAGTGTCGGCCGACACGCTCAAGACCTTGCTGGCCGATCTGCAGCTGGAGTGGACCGGGCGCGGCGTGGAGCTGGTGCAGGTGGCCACGGGCTGGCGCTTCCAGAGCCGGCCCGAGTTGCGGCCTTACCTGGACCGCCTGCATCCCGAAAAACCGCCGCGCTACAGCCGCGCAGCCATGGAAACGCTGGCCATCATTGCCTACCGCCAGCCGGTCACGCGCGGCGACATGGAAGACATCCGCGGTGTCACGATCAACTCCCTGATCATCAAGCAGCTCGAAGACCGGGGTTGGATCGAAGTCATCGGCCACCGCGAAACGGTGGGCCGTCCGGCCTTGTTCGCCACCACACGCCAGTTCCTCGACGACCTCGGGCTGGCTTCGCTGGACCAGTTGCCGCCGCTGGACGGCAGCGAGGTGCAGGAGTCCGCGCTGGACCGCCTGGACTTTGAATCGCTGGCCAACAGCCTGCAGCCCGGCGCATCCGAGCCCGATGCGCCCGAATCCGACCTTTTTCTGGTGGCCGACCCTTTGGCCACCGACCCCCCGCC
>QBMB01000077.1 GCA_003241965.1 Burkholderiales bacterium
ATCTCCTGCACCGTGCGCTTCTTCGTCGGCTCGGTGGGTTGGGACATCACGCCGTACAGCCACACGGCACCCGCGATCAACAGAAGCACCAGCAGCACGAGCGCCACTGCGCGGCCATGGCGCCGCATGAACGAATCTTCTGGCTTCACTTGACCAGCCGCTGCGTGACGAGACCGATCTGGTTGAGTTCGAGGCGTCCGAGCAGGTCCAGCACCTCGACCACCTTCTCGTACTGCACGGCGGAGTCGCCCTTGACCACGATGGGGAACTCGGGTGTGCCGGCCTTGAACTGCAAGAGACGCGCTTCCAGATCGGCCAGTGTGGCCATGGGGTAAGCGTCCAGGTACAGCGCGCCGGTCTCGGTAATGGTGATCGCACGCGTGGCCGGCTTGGCCAGGCTGGGTGTGTTGCTCGCTTTGGGCAGGTTCACCTTGATGCCCTGCACCGAGGCCGTTGTCATGAGAATGAAAATGACAAGCAGCACATACGACAGGTCCAGCATCGGGGTGATGTTGATGTCGTCGTAAATCGCGCCGTCTTCCTGGGCTTTGGACATGTGTGTGCTCCTCAGTCGCCGTAGGTTTCGGCCATCTTGGTCACGAACTCGTCCACGAACACGTTCATGTCGTTGGAGATCGACTTGATACGTGTCTGCAGGTAGTTGTAGCCAAACAGCGCCGGAATGGCCACGCCCAGACCGGCCACTGTCGCCACCAGCGCAGCAGCAATGCCGGGGGCAATCGCGTTCACGTTCACGTCGCCCGCCGCGGCAATGGCGGCGAAGGTGATCATCACGCCCACCACCGTTCCGAGCAGGCCCAGGAAAGGACCGCCCGAGATGGCGATGGTCAGCAGCACCATGTTCTTGTCCAGGCGCTGGCGCTCGCGCGTGAGTTGCGCGTCCAGGCTGGAGCGCACGGCCAGCATGGCGCGTTCGCTGATCGAGGGCGCCACTACACCGTCGTGTTCCACCGTGGCGCCGGGCGAGCCGTCGGTGTGAAAGCGCGACTTGAGTTCACGCGCACCGACCTGGAAGATGCGGTGCAGCGGCGAGTCCTTGTACTGGTCGGCCTGCTGGGCGAGTTGATCGAGCTGACTGGCGTGTGACGTGGGGCCACCGCTGAGCGTGCGCAGGCGCGTGGTGAGTTGGTCGAACGCTTCGGTGAAGCGGGGGTTGACGCGGTCCTGGCGGGTGAGCAGCAGGGCCTTGGCCCACATCACGTAAATGGCAATGAAGAACATGAAGACGCAGATCACCACCACCACCCAGCCGTCAACGGTCAGGTTCTTCATCGTGGCCATGAAGTAGCCCGTTTGCGCGCCCTGCTCCGTGGTCTCTTCGCCGCTCATGCGCACCAGCGTGCCGGCCTGTCCCTGGCTGTCGGCCTGCACAGCGATCCATGCCGCCGAGCGCTGCGCGGTAGAGATCTGCACCTCGTCGATCTCGCCCACCAGACCCGCGCCCACGCGCAGCGCGCCGGCCGGCGCAAACGCGGTGGGCACATTGGCCACCGCCTTGCCGTCCACATACAGCACCGCGTTGGTGCCGAAGCTCACCGCCACATGGCGCCATGCGTTGAGGGCCAGCGGTGCGCCGCCCTGGGCGACCGTGCCACCCGCGCTGAGCACGGGCACGCCCCCTTGCAAGTTCAAGGTGAGGCCGCCAAAGGCCAGCAGTTCACCGTCGATACGCTCGGGCTTGATCCAGGCGGAGAAGGTGAAACCAGTGGCCGCCTGCAACGAGGCATCGCCGATCTGCAAACCGCCGTCGGCATTGAGCCGGGCCGACCCGGCGATCAGGCCGGCGGGCACAAACGCAGCTGTGCCGCCCGCCACGTGGTGGCCGGCTGCGGTGGTGTCTTGCGGCAGGCCGCTGGCGTCGCTGAGGTGGTACACGGCCCACTGCGCGGCGTCGTAAAGACCCGCGGCAGGCACCGGCTGTGCCTTCTCGTTGCCGTAGTACAGCCACACATGCTGCAGCGCGTTGCTGCCCGCGATGCGCGGCATCTGCACCCACACAAAGGCGAGTTCGTTGGTGCTGTCAAAACGCTCGACGTGGTGCGCGAGCACCGTCTTGTCGTCCTCGGCCACGAAACGCAGGTCGGCGCCCTCGGGATGGGCGGCGAGAAAGTCGAAATTGCCGGTGGACAAACGCACCAGCACCGGCACGCCGGTGGCCTCGGCGGTGATGCCGGCGGCCTGTGTGTCCAGGGTGATCTTCTTGCGGATCGTCCAGCCTTCGTCCCACCAGGCATGGGCAGACAGCGGAAGCATCAACACGCAGAGGGCGAGGGCAAAGAAGCGTTTCATGGGAATGCAGAAAAAATGGCGTGCCGCCCGCGGCGCGGGACATGCACGAAAGGTACGAAGGAACGATGGCGCTGGCGTTACAAAAGTGGGAAGACCATCCGTTCGGACTATTCGCCGAAGCCGAGCACGTCGACCCGCACCACCGAGGGGCGAAGCGAAGCCGCCAGCTCTTGCGCGGCCTTGGCCGACTCGGCCGCGGCCTCGTTGAGCGCTGCCACCACCTTGCCAGTGTCGTCACCGCCCGAGGTGGCGCCCGACGACGCAGCAGAGACAGCGCTGGTGTCGGCCACCGGCGTGCCGGCGCTGGTGCCCGACACCGAGATGTTGTCGGCACCCAGAACCACCAGGGCAGCGATGTTGAGGTTGCCGGCGCGGATGCCTGCGTCGCCGGCGTTGACCGTGCCTTTGGGGGCGATGAGGTCGACGTCGCCGGCGGTGACGCCCGCGGTGGACAAGGCGCCAATGCCGGAGCCAGACGCCGCCCCTTGCAGCTCTTGGGTGACATTACCCTGAGCATCAACCTTGATGATGGGCGGTGGCACTGCAGAAGCAGTCTTCTTGCCCTTGCCGGCATCGATGTCACCCTCGCTCGACCACAGCAGCACATCGCCGCCACCCACGGTGAGAATGCGCGACTGGTTGACCAACATGTCGTCTCGCGTAAAGACCTTGATATCGCCAGCGGCTGCAACCACCACACCCAAGACGTTGTTGCCCACGTTGATAAGGTCGTTCGGCGTGTTGGGCAAACCGACCACCATCCCACCTCCGGGTACCAGAATGTCGATGTTTCCACCGCGCTCGGTCTTGATGCGACTGGCGAACAGATTGATGCCGCCGTTGTACTTGGAGAAGTTGCCACTGGCGTCTTTCTCCGCGATGCCGGGGAACACGAGGTCAAGTGCTGCGTAACCGCGGTCGAAGCTGCCCACGTACCCACTGCCGGCGCGGTTGGCGTCCCGCCCGGTCTCACGCAGTGCAGTGAACACAAAATCGCGCACCCTGTCGCGCTGCATTTCAGGCGTGAGCGCAGCCACTGCAGCCACCGCCCCAGGGGCGCTGCCAGCTTCCAGGTTGTTGTTGCCGGTGAGCCAGCGCGCGAGCCAGAGGTCGGTGTCGCTGGCGGACCCTGTGGCCAGCCGCTGCGACAAGCGCTGCAGCGCACCCAAAGCGTCCAGCCCGGCCGGGCTGGTGCCAGCCAGCACCTCGATATTGGCCCCCACCGGATCGAGATTGGCGTTGTCCAGATCACCCCGACTGACAATGCCGCCCGATGTGCCCAGGTCGATGTCACGCTGTGCGGACACCTGCAGGCGCCCTGGTCCTGCAATGCGCACGCCGTCTTCGTCGGTGCGTTGCCCCCCAGGCGCAAACCCGATGTCCCGGCCTGCTTCGATGACACTGCGATCACCCGCGTTGGCGTGCTGGATCACCAGGTTGACATCCTGCACGTCGCGCCCGGCCCGCACCTCAACCGCCTTGGCCAGGTTGAGTTCGGTTCGACGGCTGCCAAACTCAAGTGCCTGCGACACACCCTTCACATCACCGGTCACCGCGTACACCTTGGCCGTAGTGCGGTCACCGGCATGCACAGGCACCGCGGCGTGAACCACATTGGCATCGGGGGCAAGCACCAGGGTCGGATCGACGGTTGGACGCAGCACGCTGGCCACTGTTTCCGGGTTGTTGTCGCTCTGGACAAGGCTGGCATTGAGGTGCACCGATCCTTGCGCCAGCAGTTCGAGCTGACCGCGTGCCGCGGGCAGCAACGTCACACGACCGCCCCCTGCGCTCTCGTGCAACTTGACATCGCCTGCGAACGCCGTCATGGACAGGCTGGGCGGCAAATAGGCCAGAAGATCGCGGTACCCCCCACCATTGTTGGCCTCGAAGGAGTTCAGCACCGCCGGGTACACCGAGCTCAGGTTGGCCACACCATCAGCGCCCGCAGCGTTGTGCAGGACCACGTTCCCGTTCAGGCTGGTCAGGTGTGCTGCCGTGTCTTCGGTATAGGTGGAGAACAGGGCGCGCCGTTGTGCGCGCTGCGCTGGTGCACCGATGTTGAAGATGTCGGTGGCGCCATAGGACTGAACCAACAGGGTCGGGTTGAGCACGGTGTGCACATTGAGATTGCCATTGGCCCGCACGCGGACCTGTCCATCTCCCACTGCGAAGATCGGGAACACCGCACCGCCCAGCACGGTCTGCCCACTGCCCAGCTGGCCGCCCGCAGTCACACGCACATCCCCGTTGTCTGCGTAGAACTGCCCGCCCATCACATCGGTACCAGCTTCCACCACCACGTTGCCGCCGCCGGTCTTAACCAAGGCCAGTGCATCCGGCACGCTGGAAGCCATTCGGCCTTGCGTCGGTGCACTGGCCGAGAGGTTGATGACATTGCCACCTGCACGAACGGTGACGTCCCCACCACCCAGGGCGCCCACCCCCTGTCGAAACTGATCGAAGCGCACCCACCACGCGGGGTTTCCCTGGGCTGCCGGGTAGCTCACACCATCCGCGTCGAGTCGGCCCTGTCGGAACAACCAGTCGGAATAGATCTGCGCCGAGGCGGCTCCTGCGACATCGCGTCCGGCGCTCATCTCGACATTGCCTCCGCCTTGCGTGAAATACGCGCGCTGCGTCGCAAGAGGTTCAACGAAACCGGTCAGGGGGCCTGAGAGTTTCCCGGCGGTGTAGACCGCGGATGCGTTGGAGGCAAGCTTGATGTCCTGCCCTGCCGCCATGCGAATATCTCCGTTACCTGTGCGCACCAGCTTGCCTGCGGCCACAGTCAGGTCGCCCGAGTGGCCCGTGGCCATGGGATTGGCGGCGCCAGCGTCGGCACCGGCCACCAGGCGGTAAGCCCAGGAACGCCCGCCACGCACGCTGTCGGGCAGCAACGTAGCGGGCGTGGTGCCGCTGCTGTAGGGCGTGGCACTGCTGAAGCCGTCAGACAGGTTGTTGTTGATGTTCAGATGGCCTTGTGCCAGCAGTGTGAGCACCCCCGCCTCACCACCCGCAGCGCTGTTCGCAAGGTTCCAGTCCTGAGCAAGTGTCAGGTCGCCACCCGAACGCACTTCGACACCGGACACCACACGGAAGTCCGGATCACCGGTCTTGCCCAGCCGTGCCTTGATAGCGCTGTGGTTGGCCGCGTACGCAGTGTCATTGGCGTTGACCGTGGCCAGGCTCAGCGTGGTGCCGTTGCTGGCTCCGGTGGCATTCAGGGTGTTGATGTTGTTGTAGGCGCGCACCGCTTCAAGCGTGATGCTGCGTGCGCCAGAGACCGCGCTGTCAAGCGCCGTCACAGCCACGTCGTTGCCGATGCGCTGCGCACGCAGGTGCAGCGTTCCGCCCTCACCGCCCGCACCTGCAGCGAGGTCGATCTGCGATCCCGCACGCAGGTCGACGCCGCCATTCACGGCACCGATCTCCACCTGGCCGCCATCGCCGCCGGCAGCCGTGGCCGCAGCCTCGAGTCGGCCGCCGTTGGCTAGCACCACCGACTGCCCCGCATAGAGGCCAACCTGCCCGCCTTCGGCGCCACTGGCAGAGACCGTTCCCGCCACCTGGATGGAGCCGGCGTCGGCGCTGAGCGTGACGCGCTTTGCACTCACTGTGTCGCCCGCAGCCACATTCAGATCTCCGCCGCGCGCGCGCAACGTACGCTCGCCGTCGAACCCTCCTGTGTTCAGCGCACGGTTGATCACCGATGCGTTTGCCAAGGTACCGGCGTCCACGCGAACGCGGGACCCTTGGCCGCGCTGTCCGTCGGCATCGGCACGGGCGTGGCCCAGCACGTTGTTGTCGTGCAGAGTCACGCGGCCGCGCGCGGCATTGAGCACAAGGGTTCCTGCATCGGCCCCGGCGCCGCTGGAAACATCGATGCAGCTGCCGGCCGCCGCGTTCACGTCGCCCGTGGTGCTGCTCAGCACCACCGTACCGCCCCAAGTGCCGCGTGTGGTGTTGAAGAAGGCCACATCACGTCCGGCCACATTGATTGCTGCGTTCTCGCCCAGCGTCACATCACCCCCACTGGCGTTGAGCGTCAGTTGCCCACTGGCCAGATCGGCCCGGGTGTCGAAGGTGACCGCCTGCGCGTTCAGCGTCCAGCCTGCGCCCAGCGCAGTGCTCGCAGCCAACGGCTGGCTGGGTACTGCCTGAATGACGGCGAGTGTGCCGTTGCCCGAATTCAGTGTCTGGTGAGCACCGCTTTCGCCGCCCAGTCGAGCCGTGGCCATGGTGGTCTGTCCAAGCGCATCTGTCTTACCGGTGCCGGCAGCGATCACCTCGTTGGCGGTGATGTTCAGCTGTCCAAACCCATCCACCTTTTTGTCACCCTGACCCAGCACCAGCGTGTCGGCCAGCACCTCCAGATTCCCGGTGCCCGGTGTGAATGCGGGCGTGAAGCTTGCACCTGCGGTATTGGCCAGCGTGAGCCGTTGCGCGCGCACCTGTGCCGTGGCGCCCGTGTTGGCCAATCCAGCAAGGCCGGCGCCTTGCAGCGTGAGGTTCTTGAGCGTGGGGCGACCGTTGGTGCCCACACCACCCACCTGGACGTTGCCATACAGGTCAAAGCTGCTGTAGCTGGTCAGTGTCAGGGCATCCAGCCCCAGCAGCGTATCGAGTTCGGCCTGGCTGTAGGTGACGCCATCGACTGGAGCGGTGGGCGTGCCCAGGCTCACACGAGAGGCACCCACCGCCAGTTCGCCAGCCACGTCGACCCCACCCTTGCGAAACAGGGCTTGACCTTCAAAACGGTTGTCGCGCGTGGCGTCCAGCGTGATGGACCGGGCGGCCCGCACCACGCTGCCCGCGCCGCCCAACAAGGTGCCTGCGCTGCGGTCAGGTGTGCCGGTTCGCTCGAAGTTGGCCGATGTGGATGCTGCACGCACGAAGGCGCCATTGCCCACCGTGCTGTACGTGCCCGCGTCACCAGCGGCGCCTTGGGCGTCGATCACACTGCCGGTCCGCAGGGTGAGCGTCTCGCGCGCGGCGAGCATCACCTCGGGTGCACTCAACGCGCTCTGCGCGTCGTTGGCCAGCGTCAACGCGTTGCTGCCGACCTCCAGCGTAGTCGTGCCGTCACCCGTGCGGGTGCGTGTTGCGCCCAGCAGAAGGCTCTCCGCTCCGAGGGCGTTGAGTTGGGCCACATCCACGCGCGTGGCCGTGGGGTCGATCCCACTCGCGTTGGCACCCGCAACGACCAGGTTCGGAGCACTGATGTCCACCGAGGCGCCGCGGCCGTTGGCCCCAGCCGAGCTCACCAGCCGTGCATCGAGTTCCAGCATTCCCTGCGTGACGACGGACAGAAGACCGGCATCCTGCGGGCGAACCCGTTCACCGCTGAAGAACTGTGATGCAGCACTCAGCGTAAATTCGGAGCGTGCCCGCACCTGGTCACTCGTGAGCACCTCCACCGCACGCCAGCTGGCGTCACGCGGCGCGCCGGTACGGGAGTCGGTGAGGACGCCTGCCACCACCTGGATGCCGTCCTGGCGCGTGTAGCCCTGGCCGGGCAACACCGCAACAGCATTGCTCAGACGCACTGCTATGGCCCCGGGCAGCAGCGCATAGTGGGACGGCAACAGCGTGTAGGTGCCATCAGCCAGGCCATTCACACCCGTGAGATACACCGCCTCGCCCAAAGCGCGGCCAGTGGACTCCTGCGGATCGGACGGCGCGAATCCACTGCGATAGCCCGGGATGACGGCATACGTGTTGGCGTCGCCCAGGATGTCGCGCGAGCCGCCTGGACCGACAGAGAATTCGTATGCCTGCAGATCGCCGCCACCCGAGATGTTCACCTGCGCATTCGACTGCAGGCGCACCGAACCGCCGGACAGGCGCACCGACTTGTCGGGCAGGGTTTCGAGTTTGATCTGGCCATCCAGCACGTTTTTCGGATTGAGATTGACCACCCAGTCGGTGCCGTTGCGCACCTGACCCAAGGGAAGCACCTGGCCGGGTGCAGCGGACACGGAAGTGATGCTGCCCGGCGCCAGCACCAGGTCGCCCTGCGCCACCAGCTCGATCTGCCCCATGGGAGCCACCAGACGGCCAGCCTGGGTGATGTTCTGTGCCTCGATGCGCACGCTGCCGAGCGCTGCCAGTGGCGCAATCGGGTTGCTGCCCACGCTCTCCAGACGCACGTCACGCCCGGCTGCCTTCACCGACACTTGCGCGAAGCTGCCCGGGTTGACCACCCCGGCGTGCAAGGTCAGGTCTGCGCTGGTCTCGATGTTTGCTGTGTGTTCGAAGGAGCCGGCCAGCGCACCCGATGGCAGCAGTTTGTCGCGCGTGACGCCGCTGAGCTGCACCTGCTCGGTGCCGGTGAGCTCGCTGCGTGCCATGCCTTGCAGGCGAAGGTTGCCCGCCAGCTCAAGCAGTCGGCCCTGCGCGCTCAGCACACCGGCACCTGTGGTGGTGCCAGCCGTGCCTGTGCGGTTGTTGGTGTCGTAGTTGCCCAGGCGCAGTGCGTCCGCGCTCAGCGTGGCGCTTCCCAGCGTCTCGATCCGCGCGGCGTCCAGCTGCAACTCGCGCATCGGCAAGGTATGCCCGTCCCCGAGGGTCAGACCGTCCTGCAGCGCAATCCCGTCGCGGCTGGCAAAACGCATGCGATCAAAGCCCGCGCTCTCCAGCGCATCGGTGCCGAGGGTCGCGCGCACCTCGCCTGTGAGGGGAATGGCCCCGCCGGGTACAAGGCCTGCGGTCTGCGGCGCCACACTGTTGGCCAGCACCAGGGTTCGGGCCTGGCTGTCAAAGCCCGCCTGACCCTCCAGTCGAGCATTTTTGGCCAGTTCGATGTCCAGCGAACCACCACGCCGCCCTGGCGCACCTCCGCGAGCCGTCAGCGTGGCGTCAAACAGCAACCCTTCCTCGGCAAACACCTTCACGCGGCCCGCATCACTCGCGACGTCGCGCCCGATGCCGCCGCTCTCATTGCGCTCGTCGAGGCGCACAGGCGCTGCACCCGACACGTTGATTCGTGCCCCGGCCTCGGCCACCACGTAGCCGGTGGTCGCCTGCAAGGTCACTGAACCACCGTCGCGTACCGTGCCCTGAGTCAACCTGCGGGCGTCGGCATAGGTTTGCGCCACCCCACTGGCATCCAGCACCGCGCTGTTGCCGAGCCACAGGCTGTTGGTGTCCGGCGAGCCCCCCACAAAACCGGTGCTGCGGTCCAGCGTGGCCTTGATGGCGCCACCCCGTGCCTGCAACGTACCCTGTATATCGAGCGTGTTGCGCGCTTCCAGCGCAATATCACCACCGGGTTCCACCGCCACGCGCGCACCCTGGCCGATGCGCAACGAGCCGGTACCGGCGCCACTCTGTTTCGCTGCCAGAGAGATCGAAGCCGCCTGCCGCACATTGTCTGGCAGCACCTGAAGCGAGGTCAGCGCAGCCATCGCGGTCCCTGTGGAGCGGGTGAGGAAATCGCTCACCAGCTCGCGGTTCGTCGTGCGCACCTCGACGTTGGTGTTGTCGGCGACCTCCAGGTCACGAAGGCCTGTGACGGTGTAGTTCGCAAAACCACCCTGGGTGAAGAACAGCGGATCCAGCGCCAGCACGCCGGGCACCGCACCACCCGCGCTGCCGATGGTCACTTGCTCGCTGGTCAGGCGAAGTTCACCACCTTCCTTCAAGCCATAAGCCGAGAGGGTGGCTCCCGCCAACCCTTCGACCGCATAGCCGGCCACACCGATGGAGCCGCCCCGACCCTCGGTGAGTTCACCTTGCTGGTCCAGCAGCGCACCGCCGCTGACATCCATGGTCACGCCCTGCCCCAGAGAGACCACACCACGCGCCAGCACGATGCCGCCTCCCGCCACGCCCTCTGCCGACAACTCGATCTGGCCGCCGTCCAACCGAGGAAGGCTGCCGTCGCCGTCCGGTGCGCCCTGCAACCGGTTCACAAAGGTGCCCTGCGCGCCAAGCCGCACACCGTCGTCCACGCGCAAGGTGGTGTTCTTGAGTGGCTGGTTGGCGTTGTTGCGCGACGCGAGGGATATCCGGCCTGCGCCGGTATAGATATCGGACTTCACCGTGAGATCGCGCGCTGCAATGCGCACGCTGCCGCCAAGTGGCGCACGCAAGGCTGCACGCACCTCGGCCGCCTGGTTGGTGAACACACCGAGCTCGGCCACCCGGCCCTCGCCCAGCAGATCGGCGTCCAGGGCCAACGTTTGCTTGAGCACGTCGGACAAGGTGCTGTCCATGGCGAACCCCTGCGGCAATGCAATGCGGCTTCGGTCGATCACAACGGTCTGGTTGAGCTTGTGGTCCTTGAGATCGGTACCAATGGCCTCTGTGCCGATGTTCAGCCTTGCACCTCGTGGCGACTGCCCGCTGGCGACCTGGCGTTCGCCACTCACCGTGCGACCCACGATGCTGCCCTGCAGATAGGCCGCGCCCATGCTCTGCACGTTCAGGCTCCCTGCGTCCTTGCCCTCGGTGTACCCCTGTACAAACCGCGAGGCACTGGGCAGTTCGATCACTTCTTTCTGGTTCCAGCGGCCATAGTCGATGGTGTAGCGGCTCACGATGCCGTCATAGCGTGTCCCGGCGCTGGCGTCGGCCAGATCCACCAGTTTTCCTCGGGCGCTGAGCACCGTGGTCTTGGCGATAGCTTCGCTGAAGTTCACACTGCCACCGGACAGATCGAAGGTGGCACCACTTTCCACGATGGTCTCGCCTTCAGATCGCAAGGTCACCGTGCCCCCGACGGTGGAGCGCTCGGCAGCGCCGCGTTCCAGTCGAGCCTGGTAGGCCAGCAAGCTGTCGCGCGCGATCAACGAGTCGGTGTTGGCCAGCGCCTGCTCGATGTCGACATAGGCCTTTTCCCCGCGCAGAACGCCGGTCTGGTTGATTGGAGAGTCCTTGAGCTCATCGCCACGCAGTTCCACCTCGACCGAGTTGCGCGCCGC
The DNA here is from genome assembly GCA_003241965.1 of Burkholderiales bacterium. Lineage (GTDB taxonomy): Bacteria > Pseudomonadota > Gammaproteobacteria > Burkholderiales > Burkholderiaceae_C > Hydrogenophaga. The sequence goes on from QBMB01000077.1 coordinate 11,238, forward strand.
CGAGACCTGAACGCCGTTCAAGCCCGCCACATCGATGCGCGCGCCGCTGGCCACATGCACGCGCGCCGTGGACGAAGGGGTCGCACCCACACCGTCAAGCGAGGTGCCGGCGATCAAGGTGGCAGGGTTGTCCACAGCGACCAGGCTGACGTCGCCAGAAGGCGCCGCGATGGTGGCTCCTCCAGCCACGAAGACACGTTGACCGATGACCCGGATCTGGGACTGTTCGCTGAGCCCCTGGCCCGAGTTTCCATCCACGCTGGTTGAAGCATCGCCCAGCTCGGGCTGCACCTCGGTAAGGCTGCCCGCCGCCAGCACCACTTGGCCGCCGCGGGTGGAGGCGCGTGTGCTGCCCTGCAAGGCACTGCTGTCCTTGGCCATCAGGTACACCGAGCCGTTGGCCACCACCGAGCTGGTGGCCCTGGCAAGACCCATCTGGTTCACCGCATAGCCCACCATGGTCACGTTGCCGCGCGCCGAGGTGATGGCGCCGGTGTTGGTGGCGTGGCCCAGTTTGCTGGTTTCGGCGCTGCTGTCCACCTCCACCAGCAAGCCGCGCACGTTGAGGTCGGCGCTGTCGTCGGATCGCAAAAAGGCGCGGGTTCCCGCGGCCAGGATCACCTGGCCATCAGGCGCGTCGATGGTGCCGGCATTGACCACGGTGGGTGCGATCAACATCACACGGCCCTGGCTGCCGGCACTGATCTTGGCGCCTTCAAACACCTGGATGAAGCCACGGGCTTCGGTGCCGTCGAGGGCCTTCTCGAACTGTGGGTTGAGGTTGTCACCCAGCAGGCCATTGAGGATGTACTTGTCCGCCATGTTGAGCGTGCTGGCCGTGAAGCTGGCCAGGTTCACCTGCGAGCCACCCATGAACGCGATGCCGTTGCTGTTCACCAGAATCACGTTGGCCTTCTGCCCGGGCGCCTGTGTGATGCTGCCTGCGATCACGCTGGGATTCATGTCCCAGATGCGGTTGAGCGTGGTGAAGCTGGCGCCTTGCACCAGCTGGTTGTTGACCAGGTCGTTTACCTGACCGAACTGCACCGTCTTGCCCGCGCCCACGTTGAACTGCTGCCAATTCAGGATGGCCTTGTTGCCCACCTGGTTGACGAACGCCTGGTTGCCATTGACGCGGTAGCCCGCCTGGCCCGCGGTCACGAAGTTCGATGCTCGTGGCTCAGGCACCTGGCCCAGCACGGGCGCGGCCAGCAGCAAGGCGCCCAGCATGACGGTGGCGCCGCGCGCACTGCCGGCACCACTGGCCGCTTTGCCGCGGCCCCGTGTGCTCTCGGCAGCGGGCACCAGACCCCCGAGGCTCTGGCTGAAGACGAGGCGGTGGCGTTGACGGTTCATGGTGTTCTCCTGCGCTGCATCACCACTCGTAGGCGACGCTGAAATGGAATCGGTGGTCGCCACGGGCGGTGTTGCCCACGGCTTTGAGCGGGTAGGCCCATTGCAGGGCGGCGTCCAGACCGTTGAAGCCCTTGAGGCGCAAGCCCATGCCCAGGCTGGCCAGGGTGAAGCGGCTGGTGGCGGTGATGGGTTCCAGCACGCGCACGGTGCCGGCGTCCACGAAGGCAATGGCGTGCAGCTCCGTCACAGCGTCGCCCAGTGATGGGAAACGGCCCTTGAAGTTGGGCGACTTGCCTTCCAGCGACACGGCCAGACCGGTCTCGCCCAGAGCGGCCGACTCCAGATAGCCCCGCACCGTGTCCACGCCGCCAATGGCGAACTGCTCGTTGGAAATGAGCGGCTGCCCCGCCACCTGCCAGGTGGTGCGCACGGCCACGCCGAAGTTGCTGGCCAGCGTTCGTTCTTGCAAAGCGTTGCCACGCAGGTACGCGTAGGACGGGCGACCCTTGAAACGCTTGTCGGCGAACTCCTGCTCGCTGCTGCCCAAGCCCTGCACGTTGAAGTTGAACGACAAGCCCGCGCGCGTGATGCGCTGCTCGGCCAGCCAGGTGCCGTCCCACCCAATGGTGAATGGCGTGTATTTGATGGGAGTGTTGAAACCACCGCTGCCGATCAGGTTGACCGACTGGTCGAAGTCCTTGATGTCCACGCCGAACGAAGCGCTGTGAAAGAACGAATCGCTGCCCGGCAGGGACTTGATGTAGCGCGTGCCGAGGATGGTGCCGCGACCCACCACGTTGAGCGTGCCCACGGCCGACACGTCGGAGTCGGACTTGACGCCGTAGAAGGCGAGGAAATCACCGCCGTTGAGCGGCAGGGTGTAGTTGGCCGAGAACACCTGGCTTTCGCTGGTATTGCTGGGTGCCGTCTGCATGCTCAGGCCGATGCTGTGCTGCTTGCCCCAAAGGTTGTCGTAACGCACGCTGGCGTTGAGCCGGGTGCGCGATGTGTCGGGGCTGTAGCGATCGTTGAGCTCCACGCTGCCGTGCAGCGGCAGCTTGTCCTGCACCTTCAGGTCCACCTCCACCGTGCCGGGCGTCTTGCCCGGGCGCAGCACCGGTGTGACGCGCCGGTCGGCGTTGCGGTTGAGCGCGGTCAGCTCGGTCTGCATGTCCTGGAAATTGGGCACATTGCCCTCGGCCAGCTCGGGCACGCCGGCGCGAATGGCGCCCTGGTCAAAGTAGCGCGACTCCACCACGCGCAGCCGGTCCACCGGCGCTTCGGTCACGGCCAAGCGCACCACGCCTTCGTTCACCCGCTGCTGCGGAATCGTCACCAACACCGTGAGATAGCCCACGCCGTGGTACGCCTTCTCCAGCGCCTCGCGCGCCTTCTCCACATCGTCCAGCGTCTTCTGCTCGCCCATGTGCGGGTACACCGCCTTTTCCACGGCGAGGGCGGGGATGAGCGTGGTGCCTTCGACGCGGTATTCGAAGATGTTGAAGCGGGCTTCTTGGGCGTGGGCAGCCGACACGCAGAAACACAGGAACCACAGACTTTGGCGAAGCAGTTTCATCTTGTGCGCAAGCCCCGGTGGCCAGCCAGCGGGGCGAAATGGGGCCGTGCCCTTGAGAGCGCACGGTCTTTCAGAAAAACAGGCGAAACGCGGTTGCCCGCGTTTCGCCAGGAGACCCGGGCCTCATGACCCGGGCATGACACAGTCCTCGATCAGAAATCGCGGTTCAGCGGTCCGCACTGGTCGCCGTTGAGGTAACCGGCGCGCAGCACCTGGCCACCCAGAGGCGAGTTGTCGGTGACACCTGGAATGCCGGCAGCGACCCAGCGCAAGCTGGCAAGCCCTTGCAGGATGGCGGGCGAACGGGCTTGCGTCACGAAGTCGGCGGCCAGGGCGGCCTTGTTGCCGGTGGTCGTCGAAGGCAGGTTGAAGGAGATCCAACCCTGCTGGTCCCAGGTACCGTCCACAAAGCTGGCCAGTGTGGGGAACTTGCCGGTACCGGTGGTCACTGGAGCGGTGCCGATAGCACCGTTCCAGGTGATTTCACCTGCACCGTCCAGCGAACGGAAAGTCCATGCACTGGTGGTGGTGGATGCGTTCAGGCTGTCCATCGACAGCACACCGATTGCCTTGTGCGGGCGGCCGTTTCGCATGCGAACCGTCACTGGATTGCCAGCACGGTCGGCCGTGGTGTAGGAGGTGTAGCCCACACCGGTGGTGGGGTTGGCGGCAGCATTGAAGGCGGCGGCAGCAGCAGTGGCCGCCGTGTCCAGGCACGTGCGCACGTTGCCAGAGCTAGAGTTCTCCACCACGTTCAACGCGCCCGTGTTGCCTTCAACAATGAATTCGTTCACGCCGTTCCAGGCCGCGCCAGCATTGCGATCGGCTGGCACGTTGAACGACGCTGAGCAGGGGTAGTTGCCGAAGTAGAGGTTGTTGACGGCTTGCGTGCCCGAGCCGTTGACACGGCGGCATAGCAAGATATCGTCTGCAGGCAGCGTCGCATTGACCTGATTCCAGGTACCCACGTTGCCCGTCATGATTGCCGACACTGCTGTCTTGTTGAGACTGACTGAGGGCAGGTTCTTCGTGATTGGTACACCGAAGGCCAAACCGTAGATGGGCGTGGCGGCCAAAGAAGCCAACTCCGTTGCGTTCAATGCGGCTTCGGCAGGCTCACCTTCCGTGTTGTACGAGCCGTCGAACAGGCGAGGAGCCACGTCGGAAACACCGGCGTCTGGAACGCGACTGTCGAGCGTGTTGCAGCGGAATGGATCATTGCCAGCACCAGTGCCTGTGGTGCACGATGCGGTGGTCACAGCCAACGATTCGATCGACGTGCCACGGGCGACGGGGTTCACACCCTGCACCGAGCCACCGCGAGCGCGGTTGATGATGATGACGTTGGTGCCAGCCGCCCAGCCGCCAGCGGAGGTGGCCAGCTTGCCGGCGTAGGCGCGGTAGTCGCTGTTGGAGCGGCCGCTGGTGCCGGAAGGCGTGAAGAAGTAGTTGGTGCCGGTGAACAGCGAGCCAGCGATCTGGCCCAGGCCGCCTTGCACGGCAGAAGCGCCAGAGATGTAGAGCACGCGACCATTGGAGTTCGCGTCGTTGATGATGGCTTCAGCGGCGGAGCCGGCCACTTGGGCAGAGGCTTGACCCACAAAACCGGCGCAAGCGAGGGCGCACAGGATGGAGAGTTGATTGAGTTTCATGATGTCGATGTGTTGAACAAATGGATGTGAGCAGCGGTTGAGATCACGCCTGGTTGCGGCGGCGGCGAGCGATGGCACCCATCAGGCCAAGACCGGCGAGCATCAGGGCATAGGTTTCAGGTTCAGGTACTGCAGCGATGGTCAACTGACCGTAGGACGAAGAAGAAGCGTCCAGATCGAGATACGCACGCACGTCATAGCCTTCGTCAACATAAGACGTGTGGATAGACTTTGCCGTTCCGGTAGCGAGAGCGTTGATCCGGAGAATTCCAAGACCGGAAGCATAAGAATCGTTGGCAGCCGAGCCCGAGCGGCTGAAGCCGATCTGGGTATTGGTGGTCGAACCGTACTTGGCCACGTCTGCGTATCCAACCGAGCCGAATGCGTAGGTGGCGGAGTCGGCGCTGGTCAGCTTGCCATTCAGGTCGGTCACAAAGCTGGAAACGTTCGATGCCGCGGTACGCGTAACGTTGTTAGCCTTCTGGTCCACCAAAGAGGGAAACGCGGAAAACGTCTCGATCATCCGTACCGCGCCAAGAGAATCCACGGCCGAGATGGCCCACTTCAAGCCGGAGGTGCTGGCGGTCGACAAAAACGTCGAAAACACACTGTCAGCAGCCACCACGCTCATGAAGTTGCCAACGGCGGCAACGCCAGCTTCGAACGAAGAGATGGAGTAACCGAGGTCGCGTGTGTATGAGTTTTGATCGTCCCAAGCAGTGAAGAACAGGTCACCATCACCAGCTCCGGAAGTACCGTTGTTGATCGCTGCATTCGCAGCACCAGTGGCAGCCAGCAAGGCAGCCGCTGCGATAAGTTTGAGTTTCATGTGAGATTCCAATCAGAAAAAGAAGTGAAGAAACAAGGAAGGGAACTTTTCGCTGGTTGCAGCTCCAAGCGATCGGCTGCACAGGAGGAACTGTAGAAATCCAACGTTGCACCGCGTCAGTGCAGTTCCCGGGTCCGCGTAGTCCGTTCAGGTAGTGAAATCCGTCACACACCGGGCTTCACCTGCCCTCTTCCTTCTTCCTTCTTCCCTCTCACACCCCGTTTCAGTTCAGATCGCTGTGCGCCATCAGCCGCAGCGTGGCGCACTTGCCCACGGCCTGGGCGCGGTTGTTCACGTTGAGCTTGCGCATCACCTTCTGCAGGTGGTTCTTCACCGTGGGTGGGCTGATGCCCAGGATCTGGCCGATCTCCATGTTGGTCTTGCCGTTCTTCACCCAGTGCAACACCTGGATCTCACGCTTGGACAACAAGGTCACCGGCGTCACATCCACGGCACTGCCGGCGGCTTCGCGCATGCGCATGCGGTGCAGCGCCAGGTGCATGTGGGGCATGAGCAGCTCCAGCAGGTAGGCGTCGCGCTCGCTGGGCAGGTGGTCCATGCCGGCGAACACAAAGAAGCTGCCGAAGCTGCCCTGCATTTCGCGCACGCCGTGCACGGCCACGTGGTCGAAGCCGCAGTGTTTGAGGTCGCTGATGAGCTGGCGCCGGCCCACCTGGTCGCCGCCTTCGCTGCTGAGCAGGCGGGGAATGCGCCCGCCGCGGATCCAGTCGTCCACCAGGCGGGGCAGCAGGCCGTCGGTGCGGTCGGTCACCTGGGCTTCCACGCGTTCGCTGGTGACGCCGTTGGAGAAACATTCCACCCGCAGCTGCATGCGTTCGATGTCGCCGTGCGCGCACCAGAGCGATTCGTGTGCGATGAAACCCTGCAAGGCGCCTTGCGCCCACAAAAAGAACTGCGCTCGGGTCTGCACCTCCAGCGCGCGCTCCATGGTCATGAGTAGGTGTTCAAGATCGCTGGCGTTCAAGCGGACAAACGATGGGTTCGTTCTCATGAGGCTCCTCCGGGAATGGCGTTGTTGTTGTCGGCCGGTGTGGCCGCGGCTGGTGCGTTGGGGGGTGCGGTGGCGGGTTCGGCTTCGAACACCCACTGGCTGTAGGCGGTGGTGCCACTCAGGGTGGCGTCGCGCGGCTCGTGCGCGTTGCGCAGGGGCTCGCCGGTGTGGCGGGTGTGGATGCCGGTAATGAGCCCACCAGGTTTGACCAGCACCCAGTCGGTGCTGTTGGTCATGGGGTCGCGCCAGAGGCGGCGCAGGTGGGGCACGGGCGTGGGGAAACGTTTGTCCTGCAGCAGATCGTCCAGCGTGGCGGGGGGGTTGGGGGCCCCCACCGGGCTGCGGTCGCGGTACTAAGCCAGCGCCAGGCGGAACTGGTGGCCCACGAACAGCAGCTGCGCTTCTTTCTCGCGCAGCGCGGCGGTGCGCCACACCTCGCCCGCCCCGGCCAGCGTGATGCCCATGGCTGCGATGGCAAACAGAACCATGAGGTACCCAAAGCCGCGCTGGCGGCCTGGGGCACCGACGCGGCGGCTCTCACCACTGGTCATAGGTCTTGCCCTCTTCCACGGCGCCGCTGCGCAGGTCCCACACGCCGCTGGTGAGTTCGGCCGCTTCGCCCTGCAGGCTGCTGGGTGGCGGCAGCAGGGTCCAGGTGTCGTTGCGGTCGGTGATGGGGTCGGTGGGAAGCCCACGCAGGTAGCGCTTGTCCACCAGCTCGTCGAGCGTGGCGGGGTAGCGGTCGTTGTCGGCGAGGAATTTGTCGATGGCGTCGCGCGTCACGGCCAGCGTTTCACGCAGCGCGGTTTCCTTCGCACGGTCCAGGTGCGCAAAGTAGCGCGGCGTGACGATGGTCAGCAGCGTGGCCACGATGGCCATGACCACCATGAGCTCGATGAGGGTGAAACCACGGGGCTTGTTCATGCTCACCACTCCCGGTACCGCTGACCGTTGAGACCGGTGCGGTTCGACTTCGAATACACGTCGTACACGTCCTCCCCTTCGGCGGGCGTGTCGGGCGGGCTGCTGTAGGCGCGCAGTCCCCAGGTTTCGGCGGCGCTGAGGCTGCGGTCGGGGTTGAAGGGGTCGCGCGGCAGGCGGCGCAGAAAGTAAATGCGTGCGGTGGTGGGGCTCTTGGCGTCGCTCACCCCGTCCACCAGTTCGTTCAAGGTGCGCGGGTAGCCGCTGCCTCCGGTGCGCGCCAGCACCCTGCCCTCGTCGGTGGCGCGCTTGTGCGCATCGAGCGCGCCGCGTATCTGGCGCAGCGCGGTGCGCAGTTCATGCTCTCGGGCCCGCTGCACATTCAGCTCCACCAGTGGCACCGCGACCGAGGCCAGTATGGCCACGATGGCCACGGTGACCACCAGTTCAATGAGCGTGAAGCCGCGAGCCGTGTGTTTCATGGAGACTGTCCAGTGGGGCGTGCAGGCACCAGCGGTGCAACCGGCGTGAGCGTCACCGACGAAGGCGCGGCGGCGTCCACCGCTGGCGCCACCGGCGCGGTGGGTGGCGCAGCGGCGGGAGCGGCAGCCGCATCGGTGGCCGTGCCGGCGCCGCCCTGTGCTGCGGCAGCACCGTCGGCGCCGGGTGTGGTGGCGTCGGGACCGTCGGTGTTGTCGGGGGTGCGGGCTGCGGGCAGTGCACCGGGCGGGCGCAGCGGAGGCCGGGCACCCGCAGCACCGCTGGACAACGACAGCGTGCGTGGTGCCGAGCGCTTGAGTTGAACCGGTGGTGAGCCCACAGCCGCTTCGGAGCCGGCGGGTTCGTTGAAGGCGTTGGCGTCGGGCCGGGCCACGTTGCGCACGATGCGTGGCGTGATCAGCAGCACGATCTCGGTCTTGCTGTTGTTGTCGCGGGTGCTGGAGAACAGCCGCCCCAGTGTGGGGATGTCGCCCAGACCGGGCAGGCGGTTGGCGCTGCTGCGCTCCTCGTCGCTGATCAAACCGGCCAGCACCTGCGTTTCACCGTCGCGCAGGCGCAGCACGGTGGCCGCGCTGCGCGTGCCGATCTGGTAGGCCAGCGAACCCGCCGGGCCGGTGACTTCGCGGGTCACCGAACTCACTTCCATCTGCACCTTGATGCCGACTTCATCGTCCAGGTACACATTGGGCTCCACGTCGAGCTTGAGGCCCACGTCCAGGTAAGACACCGAGGCCGACACGCCCACGTTGGCGGTGGAGGTGGTGGTGAACACCGGCAGCTTGTCGCCGATGTGGATCTTGGCCTTCTCGCGGTTCTTCACCCGGATGCGCGGGTTGGCCAGGGTGTTGCCGTCGCCCGCCTCGTTGCGCAAGTTCAACGTGAGCGCCGGGTTGGAGACGAACGAGGTGAGGCCGTTGCGGTTGCGCAGGTCCACAAAACCCTGGGCCAGCGTGCCGCCCAGCGTGGTGTTGCTCTGCGTCACGCCGTTGTTGACGATGGTGGTGTTGAGGTCGGGCTGCAGCCGGCCATAACCGATCTGGTCGGGGAAGCGCACGCCGAGTTCCTGCAAACGGCTGCGGGTGATTTCCAGCACTTCCACGTCCAGCATCACCTCGGGCTCGGCCATGTCGAGCGACTCCATGAGCTTCTCGGCCAGGCGCACCGCGTCGGCGGTGTCCTTGATGATCACCAGGTTGAGCTTTTCGTCGATGAAGATGTCGCGCGTCTTCACGAGCGTGCGGATCATCGTCTGCGCTTGCTTCACATCGGCGTTGGCCAGGAAGAAGCTGCGCGTGACCAGTTCCTTGTATTCCCGCGCCTTGGCCGGCGTGTTGGGATAGATCATCAAGGTGTTGTCGTTGAGCAGCTTGCGCTCGAGCTGGTTGGTGGTGAGCACCAGCTCGATGACTTCTTCCACGCTGGCATCGCGAACGTAGATGGTCACGCGGGTGTCGGAGCGCACGTCCTTGTCGAACACAAAGTTCACGCCCGAGGTGCGGGCGATCACGTCGAACACCGACTTGATCTGCACTTCGCGAAAGTCCAGCGTGATCGGCTTGGACAGGGCGGCGGTCAGGGCCGTGGGCGGTGCGTCGGGGCGCGGCGCGTCGGCGCGCAGGCGGGCCAGCAGGCGGCGCGCTTCGGCCTGGGTGGGCGCCACCGACAGCACATCGCGCAGCACACGTTCGGCCCCCGCGCTGTCGCCCTTGGCGAGCAGGCCGCGCGCCTGGGTCATGCGGGCGGCGACACGGCGCTCGTTCTCCAGCGCGATCATGCCGTCGCGCACGCGCGGGCTGGTGGCGTCCAGGCGCGTGGCGCGTTGGTAGAGCTCCTGCGCTTCGTCCAGGCGGCCCTGCAGGCGCTCGGTCTCGGCCAGCGCCACGAGCTGGGCCGAAACCCGGTCGCGCTGGCGGAAATACAGGGCGCGCAGCTCGGTGTCGTTGGCCGATTCGCGCACGCCTGCTTCCAGGCGCTGCACACTTTCATCGATCCGGCCCGCGTCCATCAGCGCCTGGCTTTCGCGAATGGCCGGGTGGGTGGCGCAGCCCGCGAAGACGCACAGGATCAGCAGGGCCGCCATGCGGCTGGAGATGAACAAGGGATTCAAGGGGTGCTTCCAAACAGCAGGCGCTGTGTTTCGTTCAGGGGCAGGTAGGTCAGGCGCATGCCCATCGGGGTGATCTCGTCCACGCGGTAGTTCGGCAGCAGGTCGCCCTGGCGCACCACACGCGGCTGCTGCTGCGCGCCCTCACCCAGGAAGGCGATGACGCGGCCCTCTTCTTC
>QBMB01000078.1:0-15606 GCA_003241965.1 Burkholderiales bacterium
GCACCACACGGCGCGCTGCGTGCGCGCGGTCGAGCAGGGCCATTCGCTCAGCGATGTGCTGCCGCAAGTGGCCAGCGAGCTGCGCCCGGGCGTTCAGGCGCTCACCTTCCACGTGCTGCGCCATCTGGGCATGGCCCGCGCGCTGGTGGACCAACTGGTGCAGCGCCAACCCGACGCCACCGTGGGTGCGTTGTTGTGCACCGCCCTGAGCCTGATGCTGGAAGATGATGAAGCTGGCACGTCGAGTGGCCTGCACTACGCCGCCCACACGGTGGTCAACCAGGCGGTGGATGCGGCGCGGCAAGACCGCAGCACCGCGCGTCAGGCCGCGTTCATCAACGCCTGTCTGCGCCGCTACCTGCGCGAACGACCGGCGCTGCTCGCCCACGCGATGCGCCAACCCGCTGCACGCTGGAACCACCCGTTGTGGTGGATCGAACGCCTGCAGCGCGACCACCCCGAGCATTGGCAGGGCATCCTGACCGCCAACAACCAGCCCGGCCCCATGACCCTGCGTGTGAACCGCCGCCTGGTCGAGCGCAGCGCGTACCAGCAGGCGCTGCAGGCCATGGGCGTGGCCTCCACCCCGGTGGGGGACGACGGCCTGGTGCTGGACGCACCGCAACCGGTGGAACGCCTGCCCGGCTTTGCGCAAGGGCACTGTTCGGTGCAGGACGCAGCCGCCCAGCTGGCCGCCAGCCTGCTGCTGGAAGGGCGTGACTGGAGCCCGACCGACCGTGTGCTGGACGCCTGCGCCGCGCCCGGTGGCAAAACCGCGCACCTGCTGGAGCGCGCCGACGTGCGCCTGCTGGCCCTGGACGTGGACGCGCGCCGCTGCGAACGTGTGGACGACACCTTGAAACGCCTGCGCCTGGGCGCCCCCCTGCAGGCCGAAGTGCGTTGCGCCGATGCGGCCAAGCCCGCCACTTGGTGGGATGGCCAGCCGTTTGATGCCATCCTGCTCGACGCGCCCTGCACCGCCTCGGGCATCGTGCGCCGCCACCCCGATGTGCGCTGGCTGCGCCGACCCACCGACGTCGCGCAGCTGGTGGCCGTGCAGCGCGGCATGCTGGAGGCGCTCTGGCCGTTGCTCAAACCCGGCGGCCGTTTGCTGTATGTGACCTGCTCTGTTTTTCGCGCAGAGGGCGCCGAACAGGTGCAAGCGTTCCTTGAGCGCCACACCAATGCGGTGCACCGGCCTTCTCCGGGCCATTTGCTGCCCGCATCGGACGCCCCGGCGGGTGAGTTCAACGACAATCCGTTGGGTGGATATGACGGATTTTTTTACACCCGCATCGACAAGGCAGCGCCTTGACGGGTCGCCGCGCCAGACGCGGTGGGTGGGAGGCATGAGCCGCCTGGAGATGCTCCGTTGGATGACCTGTTTTGCGGGTCTGCTGCTGCTCACGCTCTGCCTCCAGGCCAGAGCCCAGGCCCAGAAACCGCCTGCGTTCCAGCTCAGCCTGCAGCGCACGCCCGAGGCCCTGTACCTGTCGGGACGCATGGAACTCTCGCCCGAACAGGTGGTGGAGGAGGCGTTGCTCAAATCGGTCCCGCTGTATTTCGTGTGGCAGGCCGACGTGTACCGAGAGCGCTGGTACTGGACCGACCGGCGCATCACCAGCGTCACCCGCACCCTGCGCCTGGCCTACCAGCCCCTCACACGCCGCTGGCGGGTGAGCCTGTCCAACGACGCGGGTGTGAACGCAGGCGGTGCCGGCTTGCAGTACGCCCTGCACCAGAACTACGATTCGCTGGCCGACGCCCTGGCGGGGGTTGCGCGGGTCACGCGCTGGAAAATCAGCGACGCCGCCCGCTTGCCCGTTGACGAAATCCACCACGTCGAGTTTGCCTTCCGGCTCGATCTCACCTTGCTGCCGCGACCGTTCCAGATCGGTGTGGGCAACCAGCGGGAGTGGAACATCGAGGTCAGGGACCGGATCAAGGTGCCCACCCGGATCGAGCCCGAACGGGCGCCGCCCACCACCGGCGTGGACGCCGTGGAACTGCCGGCCAGCGCCAGCGCCAGCGCCACGGCTGACGCGGAAGCGGCAGCTCCTGCCTTGGCGCCCACCCGCTGATGCCCTGGAGCGCCGGCGCGCCAACCCACTCCAACACCGTGAACCCCGAGACCGCCAGTCCCAGCGCGCGCCCACGGCCCGGTGCCGTGCGCTGGGCCGTGGGTGCGGCGCTGGTTTTCATGACGGGCGTGGGCATGGTGCTGCTGTTCCTGCTCACGCTGGCGACCCGCAACCGCGCGCTGTACGAGCAGAACTTCGGCTGGCTGGTGAGCATCAACGTGGCGGTGGCGGGCTTCCTCGCGCTGGCCATCGTATGGCTGGGCGTGCGGCTGGCCATGCGGTTTCGGCGCGGCAAGTTCGGCAGCCGCCTGCTCATCAAGCTCGCCGCCATCATCGGGTTGGTGGGTGTGCTGCCCGGTCTGCTGATCTACACCGTGTCCTACCAGTTCGTGTCGCGCTCCATCGAAAGCTGGTTCGACGTGCGGGTGGAGTCGGCGCTGAGTGCGGGCCTCAACCTCGGACGAACCACGCTGGATACGCTCTCGGCCGACCTCAGCAACAAGACCCGCGTGGCCGCCGAGAGCCTGGGCCGCACGCCCAACTCGTCCGCCGTGCTGGCGCTGGAGCGGCTGCGCGAACAACTCGGCGTGACCGATCTCATTCTCTGGAGCGCCTCCGGCCAGGCGCTGGGCAGTTCGGGTCTGTCGCGCTTCGACCTCAGTCCCGAACGCCCCAGCGCCACGCAGTTGCGCAGTGTGCGCAGCTCGCGTGTGGTGGCGCAGATCGAGGGCCTGGACGAAAGCTCGGACGGCGAGCTGCAGGCAGCGCTGGCCGCCGGGCAGGCGCGCATCAAGGTGCTGGCGCTGGTGAGTCCACCCAGCTTCGGCTTCGACGCCGAGCCGCGTTTCCTGCAGGTGGTCGCACCCCTGCCCGCCGCGCTCGTGGCCGATGCGCTGGCCGTGCAGGTCGCCAACCGCGAATACCAGGAGCGTGCGCTGGCCCGCGAGGGCTTGCGCCGCATGTACATCGGCACGCTCACGCTGGCCCTGTTTCTGGCAGTGTTCGGCGCCGTGCTGCTGGCCGTGCTGCTGGGCAACCAGCTGATCCGTCCACTGCTGGTGCTGGCCGAAGGCATGCGGGAGGTGGCCGCTGGCGACCTCTCGCCCAAGGCGTCGCTGACCTCACGGGATGAACTCGCCGGCCTCACCCGCACCTTTGCCCACATGACGCAGGACCTCTCGGACGCGCGCACCGCGGTGCAAAAAAGTATGGAGCAGGTGGACGCCGCGCGCGACAACCTGCAGACCATCCTGGACAACCTCACGGCCGGGGTGGTGGTGCTCGACAGCCAGGGTCGCCTGCAAAGCGTCAACCCGGGCGCCGCGCGCATCCTGCGCACGCCGCTGGCCCTGCACATGGGCGCACAGTTGGCCGCGGTGCCCGGGCTGGAAGAATTCTCCACCGGCGTGTTGCAACAGTTCGAGCGCTTCCTCTCCGACCAGACGCCGCACGAAGGTGGCTACTGGCAGCAGTCCTTCGAACTCAGCGCCAACGGCACCACACCGTTTGACGAAGGCATCACACTGATTGCGCGCGGTGCGCTGCTGCCCAACAACGAGCGCCTGCTCGTGTTCGACGACGTGTCCGAGATGGTCTCGGCCCAGCGCGCAAAAGCCTGGGGCGAAGTGGCCCGCCGCCTGGCGCACGAAATCAAGAACCCGCTCACCCCGATCCAGCTTTCGGCCGAGCGCCTGGCCATGAAGCTGGACGGCAAGGTGCCGCCGGCCGAGCAGGCCATCCTGAACAAATCGGTTCGCACCATCGTCGAACAGGTCGATGCCATGAAGCGGCTGGTGAACGAGTTCCGGGACTACGCTCGCCTGCCTGCTGCACAACTTCAGCCAGTTGACCTCAACGCATTGGCGCGCGACATCCTCTCGCTTTACGACAATGCCGCCGTGCCCGTGCGCCTGGAAGCGGTTGACGACCTGCCCATGGCCCAGGCCGACCCGCAGCAGGTGCGCCAGATCCTGCACAACCTGGTGCAGAACGCCCAGGACGCCATGGCAGGGCAGCTGGATGCGGTGGTTGTGCTGCGCACGCGCCGCTCGGACTCCGGCCAATGGGTGCGCCTGTCCGTGCTCGATCAGGGCCCGGGTTTTGCCGAGCACATCCTCAAGCGCGCCTTCGAGCCCTACGTCACCACCAAAGTCAAAGGAACCGGACTGGGCCTGGCCGTGGTGAAAAAAATCATGGATGAGCACGGCGGGCGTGTGGACCTCAGCAACCGTGTGACCGATGGCAAGGTGATCGGTGCGCAAGTGTCGTTATCATTCGCGGTTGCAAATTGACAACAAGTACCGAGGGATACACACCGCGCCATGGCAACAATTCTGGTTGTAGATGATGAACTGGGCATCCGGGACTTGCTCTCAGAAATCCTGAACGACGAAGGCCACACGGTCGAACTGGCGGAAAACGCAGCCCAGGCGCGATCGGTACGCGCCCAGTTGCGCCCCGATCTGGTGTTGCTCGACATCTGGATGCCCGACACCGACGGTGTGACCTTGCTCAAGGAATGGGCCAGCAGCGGCCTCCTGACCATGCCGGTGATCATGATGAGTGGCCACGCCACCATCGACACCGCAGTGGAAGCCACGCGCATCGGCGCCACGGCCTTTCTGGAAAAGCCCATCACCATGGCCAAGCTGCTCAAGGCGGTGGACCAGGGACTGAACAAGACCCCGCCCAAGACCAGCGCCATGGCCGTTCCCACGCGCATGGGCACAGGGCTGGCGATGGAGCTCACGGTGGAAGCCGCCATGACGGGCAGCACGCTGCCCGAGCCGGTGATGGACGTGGGCCCGCAGTCCTCGCAGTCTTTCAACCTCGAAGGGCCACTGCGCGAAACCCGCGACGAATTCGAGAAGGCCTACTTCGAATACCACCTCGCCAAAGAGTCCGGCTCCATGACCCGCGTGGCCGAGAAGACCGGTCTGGAGCGCACCCACCTCTACCGCAAACTCAAGCAGCTCGGCGTCGACCTGGCGCGCAGCAAACGCGGCGGTCTTTGAACCGCTGCAGGCCTCAATCGGGGTGCTGGAAGCTGCTACAATCTCGCTTCTCCCGAAGGCCCGGTAGCTCAGTTGGTAGAGCAGCGGATTGAAAATCCGCGTGTCGATGGTTCGATTCCGTCCCAGGCCACCAAATCTCTCGGAAAAGCCCATCCACCGCGATGGGCTTTTTCGTTTTCGGGTCGACCTCGTGATCGATCCCGGGGCCTGTGCCCCTCCTGCCGATTGGAGTTCCCATGACCGACGCGACAACCCTGAGCGGGCACGGCGACTTGCTGGCCCGGTTCACGCAGATGCTCAGCACCCGAACCCTGCGCCATGTGGCTGAAGAGGCGCGGCTCGATGGAGAGAGCCTGAAGGACGCGGTGGAGCGTTACGAGATCGACTACGCGTGGCATGTGCTTGGTGCGGCCCGCACGCGCGACGCGGTGCTTGCAGCGGTCGAGGCCCGCCTGGCCGGACCGCTCAGCGAGGCGCAAGCGCAGAGCGTGGCGAGCGTGCTGCAAGGCGCTGGTGCAGCGCAGCCGACCGACGCCCTCATGAGCTTTGACAACGATGTCGCCGACCACTTGAGTGGGCTGTTGTGCGAGTGGTTCGACCGGTGTGCCGTGCCCGCAGCCCAAGCCGTTTGACGGCCCAGGTCGGCGCGCCAGAATGAGGCCTACTGCGCACGCCAGGGGGACGTGCACACCGAGGGAGATCCACTCATGAAACGTTGCAACACATTCGGCGCCACGCTGGCGGTGCTGGCACTGCCCATGCTCGCTGCCTGCGGCATGGAAACCGCGGGCACGGCAGCCACAGCCGGTGCGATCAAGAAGAACGAAATCGAGCAGGGCCGTGTGGTGCAGCAGCAGGTGCAGCAACAACTGCAGCAGTCGCTGGACCAAAGCCAGCAACGCGCCGACCAAGTGGATCAAGCCACCCGCTGAACGATCAGCGCCAGCCTGGCGCTTTTTTCAGCACGAAGTTCATCGTCGGTTCGCCGGCGGGCCGGCCCTCGGCGGGGCGGCGGATGCCGCGCAGTTCCTGGCCGCAGCCGCTGGCGGTCACGTTGCCTTCCCACACCGCGTCCATGGTCACGCCATCGGCCGACTCGTCGAGGTTGAATTCACCGCTGGTGACATCGCCCGAGACCAGGGCCTGCCGGTCGTTGCCGGGTGTGGAGCGTTTGAGGTTGCCGCGCACGCTGCCCGGGTACTCGGGGTGGCGTTCGAACAGAAGCGCGCCGGTGGACGCCGGTGCGGCTTCGTTGCCGCCGTCCTGTGGCCACAGGACGAGCTGCCACAGGCCGTAGAGCTGGGCGGGCGCCATGTCCACCGGTGCGGCGCAGTGTGCGGCGGGCGCCTGCGCCCTGGCGGACAGGCTGATGGCAAGGGCCAGTGCGGCCGTTGCAGGCCAGAGGAATCGACGTGTCTTCATGGTGCGGTGTCGGCCGCTTTCTGCGCGGCCTGGTCGGTGGCGCGCTGGGCAAACTCGGCGCGCAGGGCACGCAGTTTTTCGCGCGGGTCTTCCTTGGTGGTGGCCTGGTCGAGCGCCATTTCCTTGATGAAGCGGCTGGCCTGGCCGGGGATGCTCTCGCGGCCCTTTTTGCGCCGCTTGAGCCAGCTCACGGCGAGGGTGCGCTGCGCGCGCGTGATGCCCACGTACATGAGGCGGCGCTCTTCCTGCAGGCGCTGCGCCATGTTCTCAACAGCCGCGTCGCTCTGGCCGGGTTCCTCCTCCATCTTGAAGGGCAGCAGGCCTTCGTTCACGCCGACCAGCGTCACGTGGGGCCACTCCAGGCCTTTGGACGCGTGCAGCGTGGAGAGCGTCACCATGTTCTCGTCTTTCTCGCGTTCTGACAGCGTGGACAACAAGGCGATGGTCTGCACCACCTCCATGAGGGTCTTGCGCTCACTCTCCACTTGCACACCCGCCTCGTCTTCGATCTTTCCGCCGCAGCGCCCGGCGACCCAGTCGCAGAAGTCCACCACGTTGGTCCAGCGTGCGGCGGCCACCTTCTCGTTGTCTTCGCTGTCATACAGGTGTTTCTCGTACGCGATGTCCGTGAGCCATTCGGTGAGGAACGCGCGTGCAGCCTCGTGACCCACCGTGCTCTTCGAGCGGTATTCCAGTTCGTTCACCGCCCGGCCGAATTCGTGCAACGTGGCCACGGCGCGAGCGGGCAGGGCGGTACCCAGCGAGTTGGCGAACAGCGCCTCGAACAGGCTCAGTTTGTACTGGGTGGCGAAGGTGCCCAGCGCCTGCAGCGTGGTGTGGCCGATGCCGCGCTTGGGTGTGGTGGCCGAGCGCAAGAACGCCGGATCGTCGTCGTTGTTCACCAGCAGGCGCAGCCAGGCGCAAAGGTCGCGGATCTCGGCCTTGTCGAAGAAGCTCTGCCCGCCCGAGACCTTGTAGGGAATCTGCGCGCGGCGCAGCGCCTGTTCGAACGGGCGCGCCATGTGGTTGGCGCGGTACAGGATGGCGAAGTCGCGCCATTCCTTGTGCTGCGAATTCGAGCGCAGGCTCTGGATGCGGGCCACGGCCCGCTCGGCCTCGTGGTCTTCGTTGTCGGCGTCCACCACGCGCACCGGTTCGCCTTCGCCCAGGTCGCTCCACAGCGTCTTGGGAAACAACTTGGGGTTGGGCCCGATCACGTTGTTGGCTGCGCGCAGGATGGCGCTGGTGGAGCGGTAGTTCTGCTCCAGCTTGATGACCTTGAGTTCGGGAAAATCCTGCGGCAGGCGCTTCAAGTTGTCCAGCGTGGCGCCGCGCCAGCCGTAGATGGACTGGTCGTCGTCGCCCACCGCGGTGAAGCGCGCGCGTTCGCCCACCAGCAGCTTGAGCAGTTCGTACTGCGTGGCGTTGGTGTCCTGGTATTCGTCCACCAGCACATGGCCCATCTTTTTCTGCCAGCGCTCGCGCACATCGAGGTGTTCGCTCAGCAGCTTGAGGGGGAGTGAAATCAGGTCGTCGAAGTCCACGCTCTGGTAGGCGGTGAGGCGCTCTTCGTAGCGGCCCATGATGGTGGCCGTGACGCGTTCGTTCTCGTCTTTCGCTTGCGCCAGCGCTTGCGCCGAATTCAGACCGGCGCTCTTCAGCGCGCTGATGGCCCATTGCCAACCGCGCGCGGTGGCCGCGTCGGTGGTGCCGCCGCAGTCTTTGAGCAAGCTGGTGATGTCGTCGGTGTCCAGGATGGAGAACTGTTTCTTCAGGCCCAGCGCTGTGCCGTCTTCGCGCAGCAGGCGCACGCCCAGCGAGTGAAAGGTGCAGATCAGCACCTTCTTCGCATCGCGTCCCACCAGCTGTTTCGCGCGCTCTCGCATTTCGGCGGCGGCCTTGTTGGTGAAGGTGATGGCGGCGATGCGTTCCGGTGCGAGGCCCGCCTGGATGAGCCGGCCGATCTTGTGGGTGATCACGCGCGTCTTGCCCGAGCCGGCGCCGGCCAGCACCAGACACGGCCCACCCAGGTGGTTCACGGCTTCGAGCTGAGCGAGATTGAGGCCGTTGGACATGGAAGAAAGGGGCGCAGTGGTCGCATCGGCAATAGAGCGTTGGATGATACCGGCAGGGGTGGACGCGACCCGGTGCACACCGCCTGACACAATGGCGCCCGTGCTCAATATCCTGCTCGTCACCTTTCCATTTTTCGCGCTCGTGCTGGCGGGTTTTGTGGCTGCCCGGCGCAGCATGCTGCCGCTGGAGGCGATCCCGGGGCTCAACGGCTTCGTGCTGTACTTTGCGCTGCCCTGCCTGCTGTACCGGTTCGGCTCCACCACGCCCATTGCCAGTCTGCTGGACGCCTCGGTGGTGGGGGTGTACGCGCTGTGCGCCGTGGTGATGGTGGCGTTTGCCGTGGCCATGACGCTGAACCCGCGCATCCGGTGGAACGACGCTTCTCTGGGCGCACTGGTGGCGGCTTTCCCCAACACCGGTTTCATGGGCGTGCCGCTGCTGGCGGCCTTGCTGGGCCCGCAGGTGGCGGGCACGGCGATCGTGACGATCCTGGTGGACATGGTGGTCACCAGTTCGCTGTGCATCGCGCTCTCGCGGCTGGACGAAACCGAAGGCCACGGCGCTCGGGCCATGCTGGACGCAGGCAAAAAAGCCTTGCGCGGCGTGGTGGCCAACCCCATGCCCTGGGCCATCGTCCTGGGGGCGGTGGCTTCTGCCCATGGGTTCACATTGCCCAAACCGGTTGAACAGACCGTGTGGTTGCTCGCCGATGCGGCCTCGCCGGTGGCGCTGTTCACCATCGGCGCGGTGCTGGCGCGCGCGCAGATGACGTCCAGCCACCCCATGCCCTTGTCGGACTATTTGCCGCTGGTGTTGATGAAGCTGGTGCTGCACCCGCTGCTGGTGCTGGCCGTGGGGTCGGCTGCGATCCATCTGGGCGCGCCGCTCTCGCCCACGGCGCTGACCGTCATGGTGCTGGTGGCGGCCTTGCCCAGCGCCAGCAACGTGTCGTTGCTGGCCGAGCGCTTCGGCGCGGACAACGGGCGCATTGCCCGCATCATCCTGGTGACGACGGTGGCCGCCTTCATCACGTTCTCGGGCGCCGTGGCGTTGATGACCTGAGTCATCACACGGGGCGCACCGCGGAGGTCAGATCACCAGTGGATCCACGTCCACCGCAAAGCGGATCAGGCCGCGCGCCTCGGGCAGGCTGCGGGTCTGCAGCAGCACCGGCTGCCAGGCCGACAGAAAACGCTGCAGCGCACCGCGCGAGGCGGCTTCCACCAGCAGCTGCGCACGCTCCACGTTGGCCACACGCTGGATGGTGAGCGGCACCGCCGGGTACAGGGTCACGTCTTCACCGTGCGGCAGGCCGGCGGCCGCGTGCGCCGCCGCGTTCAGCCAGGCCTGTGCCGCCTGCTGGGTGCGCGCATCGGCGCGCAGCAGCGCCTGGTGGCCGTAGGGCGGCATGCCGGCGCTCAGGCGCTCGGTCAGCTGGGTGGTGGCAAACGCGGGGAAGTCGTGCTGCTTGAGCGAAGCGAACAAGGGGTGCTGCGGGTACCAGGTCTGCACCCACATCTCGCTTGCAGCACTTTGGGCTGCGTCGCGCCCGGCCCGCCCGGCCGCCTGCATGAGCAGCGCGAACAGGCGCTCGGGCGCCCGGTAGTCGCTGGCGAACAGGCCCGAATCGGCGTTGATGCTGGCCACCAGCGTGATGCGGCGGAAGTCGTGTCCCTTGGCGATCATCTGCGTGCCCACCAGCACATCGACCTCGCCGCTGTGCATGGTGGCCAGCTGCAGCTCCAGACTCCCTTTGAGGCGGGTGGAGTCCGCGTCCATGCGCGCGACCCGCGCCGGCCCGCCGTCGGGGCGTTTCACGTCGGCCAGCAAAGCGGCCAACTGCTCTTCCACCTGCTCGGTGCCGCGGCCCACGGGGGCGATGTCGAGGTTGCCGCAGTCGGGACAGGCGCGCGGCACGCGCTCGGTGAACCCGCAGTGGTGGCAGCGCAGCGTGCGGTCTAGTTTGTGGAACACGCGAAACGCGCTGCAGTGCGCGCACTGGCTTTTCCAGCCGCAGTCGTGGCAGGCCAGCACCGGTGCGTAGCCGCGCCGGTTGAGCAGCACCAGGCACTGCTCGCCGCGCTCGATGCGCTCTGCCATCGCAGCGATCAGTGGGGGCGCGAGCACCGCGCCCTTGGGCTGGTGGTTCATGTCGACGAGGCGCAGACGTGGCAGCGCGCCGCCGCCGATGCGCGCGGGCATCACCAGACGCAGGTAGCGGCCCTGGTCGGCCGCGTGCCAGCTCTCCAGAGAAGGCGTTGCCGAGCCCAGCACCACCAGGCAACGCTCACCCTGAGCCCACGCCTCCGTCTCCACCTTGCCCCGGTACACCGCCAGATCGCGCGCCGAATACCGCGCGCCTTCCTGGCTCTTGTAGCTGGGGTCGTGCTCCTCGTCGACCACGATCAGGCGCAACCCCGGCAGGCTGGCCAGCACGGCCATGCGGGTGCCCAGCACGATGCGCGCCTGCCCCGTGTGCGCCGAGAGCCAGCTGGAGAGGCGCTGCGCCGGCGTCATGCCGCTGTGCAGACACACCACGGCACCCGCGCCACACAGCGGCTCGAAGCGTTCGCGAAAGCGGGCTTCCAGCTGCGGCGTGAGGTTGATCTCCGGCACCATCACCAGCACCTGCGCATCGGCCCGTTCGGCCAAGGCACGCTGGGTGGCCTGCAGGTACACCTCGGTCTTGCCGCTGCCGGTGGCGCCGAACAGCAGCACGGGCGCCCCTGCGAGCGCCAGCGCGTCCAGCGCCTGGCGCTGTTCGTCGCTGAGGTCGTGGCCACCCGCCACATCGCCCACCGGTGGATGCTCGTCCATGCTGGCCTTGGCGCGGCGCTTGAGCCGGCGCGCCAGTTGCTGGTTGCTCAGGTCGCGCAGTTGCGGCGGCAGCGCGGCCAGGGCCACCTCGCCCAGGCTGCGCTGGTAATACTGGGCGGCGAACTTCACCAACTGGCGCCAGCGTTCGTTGAGGGGGGGCAGGCCTTCGAGCACTCCGGCCACGGCTTTGGTCTGTGCTTCGGTCAGTCCCTCCGGTGGGTTGCCCGGGCAGTCCCACACCACGCCCAGCACTTCGCGCGCGCCCAGCGGCACCCGAACCAGCGTGCCAGGCGCGAGCAACAACTCACTTGTGTAGGTCAGGCTCACACCCACACCACTGTGGGCCGGGGTGGCCACCACGACGCTGGGCCAGAAAGCCATGCTTAGCGGTTCTTCCTCAGTTGAACTGTCGGAATGCGGTGTAAGTCGTTGATTTGGCTCAGCATCGGGACATATCCAGATTTTCTGTGGATAACTTTGTTGATAGATTGATTTTCTGGTGCCGCAGCCCTTGAGAATCAACGCTTTCTTTAAACTGCCTTCAAAAAAAGCAGATTGCAAAACCTATATGAATCAACAGCTTATCGAGAAATCAAGCGGGGTGTATTGCTCGCACGGGGGCTGGGGGTTCATGGCGCACCGCAGCACAAATTTTGTGCATAAGTGAAGCTTGTCAAGCGCCTTTTTCGCCAATTTTTGTGTTAAAGGCCTTTGCAGTGCCCAGGATATGACGGTTTCATGACGCCTTTCTGCCTACCGAAACCCCTGGGATGGTTTGCTGCATCCCGCGTCCAGGTTGCGGGTGAAGCTGCAAAAACGGGAGCGTGTTGCGCCCGCTGAACCGCCTCAGGCGGCGCGCATGCGCTTCGAATGTGTGTGCACCGCATTCACCAGCGCAGACACGTGTTCGGGCGGCGTGTACTGGCTGATGCCGTGGCCCAGATTGAAGATGTGGGTGGCGCCCAGGCCCGGGCCTTGGTGGGGTTGGCCGAAGCTCGCCAGCACGCGCGCCACCTCGGCGTCGATCTGCCCGGGCTGCGCAAACAGCACGTTGGGGTCGATGTTGCCCTGCAAGGCCTTCCCGTTTTCGCCTTCGCCCACCTGCGCGCGGGCCTTGGCCAGGTTCACGGTCCAGTCCAGGCCCAGCGCGTGGCAGTCCAGCGCCTTCATGTCGTCCAGCCACAGGCCGCCGCCCTTGGTGAAGACGATGCGCGGGATCACCACGCCGTCGTGTTCGCGCTTGAGCTGGGCCAGCACGCGCTTGGTGTAGGTCAGGCTGAAGTCCTGAAAGTTGCCGTCGGCCAGCACGCCCCCCCAGCTGTCGAACACCATCACCGCCTGCGCGCCGGCGTCGATCTGGGCGTTCAGGTAGGCCGCCACCGCATCGGCGTTGATGGCCAGGATGCGGTGCATCAGGTCCGGGCGGCTGTACATGAGGGTCTTGACCGCGCGGTAGTCGTCCGAGCCACCGCCCTCGACCATGTAGCAGGCCAGCGTCCAGGGGCTGCCGGAGAAGCCGATCAGGGGCACGCGGCCGTTCAAGGCCTTGCGGATCGAGGTGACGGCGTCGAACACGTAGCGCAGCTTCTCCATGTCGGGCACGGCGAGCATGTCCACGTCGGCCTCGGTGCGCACGGTCTTGGCGAACTTGGGGCCTTCACCCAGCGCGAACGACAGGCCCAGGCCCATGGCGTCGGGCACGGTGAGGATGTCGCTGAACAGGATGGCCGCGTCCAGCGCATAGCGCTCCAGCGGCTGCAGGGTCACCTCGGTGGCGTAGTCCACGTTGGTGGCCAGCCCCATGAAGCTGCCGGCCTTGGCGCGCGTGGCGCAGTACTCGGGCAAATAGCGACCCGCCTGGCGCATGAGCCACACGGGCGTGTGGTCGGTCGATTGGCGCAAGCAGGCGCGGATGAAGGTGTCGTTCTGGAGCTGAGGAAATGGCATGGGCGGGCGTGGAGATGACGGAAGAGGTGACAGAGATTAACCCGCGCAGCATGTCCCCGGAGCGCGAGCCGTCACGAAAGCGGCAGCGCGATACCAGATACAACGCGGGTCCGGCTTTGCCGGCCCCAGTTGTCGCCCCCCTCTCAGGGGGGTGGCGCCGAAGGCGACGCGGGGGGTGCGGCGTTCACGCCGCTTGATATTTCACGCTGCAACCGTAGGCGCGGCTGTTCGCCACGCTCACCGGCTTGCCGGCCTTGATCTCTGCCATGGCCTGGCGCACGTAGTTGGTGGCCTTGGGGATGTCCTCCACCCGGGCCGAGGCGATGCTGTCGATGCCGCCGGCGTACACCAGCACGCCCTGCGCGCTCACGATGTACATGTGCGGCGTGACGCGAGCCGCGTATGCCTGGCCGACCTTGCCGTCTTCGTCCATCAGGGTGGCGGTGGGGCTGGCCTTCTGCTCGGCCATCCAGCGCCCGAGCTGGGCGGGCGCCAGATAGTCGGCGCTGTCGTCGCGCGTGGAGTTGATGGCCAGCCAGACGCCGCCCTGCGCGGCCACCTCTTTCTGCAGGGCCTGCATGTTGCCCTGGTAGTGTTTTCTCACGAACGGGCAGCCCGGGTTGTTCCACTCCATCACCACCGGCTTGCCTTTGAACTGGGACAGCTTCACCGGCTGGCCGGCGGTGTCCATCAGGGTGAAGTCGGGGGCGGCCTGGCCCACGCTGGCGGCCCGGGCAGTGGCGGGGGGCAGCAGGGTGGCGAAAGGTGAGAGTGCTGCGATGGCGATGATGGGTCGGCGTTGCATGGTGATGACTCCTGATGGCGGAACAATGAAGGCGGCAGCGCAGGCTCAGAGCCTGGACAACGCCGCGCGGACCTCCTCCACACTCAACACTTCGGACAACACCTGCGGTGTTTGACCGTTCTTGTAGATCGCATACACCGGCACGCCGTTGCGCCCCAGTGTGGCCAGCGCGGTGGTCACGGCCGGGTCGCGGCGCGTCCAGTCGGCGCGCAGCAGAGCCACGTTCTTGCCAGCCATGTCGGCCAGCACGGCGGGATCGGCCAGCGTGGTGCGCTTGTTGTACTGGCAGGTCACGCACCAGGCGGCGGTGAAGTCCACAAACACCGGGCGACCTTCGGCCACCAGGCGGGTCTGGGTTTCAGGGCTCCAGGGCTGCCAGCTCACACCGATTTGTGACGTGGCCACGGCCTGACCGGGTGTGGCGTCTTGCAGGCGCGTCACGTTGGGGCCGAGCGTCCAGCCCAGCCAGACCAGGCCGGCGAGCGACAAGACAGACAAGGCCGTGCGGCTTTTGCCCCGCAGACCGAGCGACCAGACCAGCAGCGCCAGCACCACCAGCAGCATGAGCAGCCCGGCCGCGCCGTCGATGCCGCTTTGTTGGCCGAGCACCCACAAGAGCCAGACCACGGTGGCGAACATCGGGAAGGCCATGCCGCGGCGCAAGGTGTCCATCCAGGGGCCGGGGCGGGGCAGGGCGCGCGCCACGGCGGGGATCCAGCTGGCGGCGAGATACGGCAGAGCCATGCCCAGGCCCAGCACCGCAAACACGGCCAGTGCCTGCGCGGCAGGCAAGCCGATCGCCAGGCCGAGCGAGGCGCCCATGAAAGGCGCGGTGCAGGGCGAGGCGATGGCCGTGGCCAGCACCCCGGTGAGGAAAGCGTCCACCGTCGGGTTCTTGGCCTGCAGGCTGGCCAGGCGGCTGGGCAGCACGTTGCCGAACTCGAACAGGCCGGCCAGGTTCAGGCCGATCAGGGTGAACAGCACGGCCAAGCCGGCCACCACCGTGGGGCTCTGCAACTGGAAGCCCCAGCCGAGTTGTTCCCCGGCCGCGCGCAGGCCCAGCAGCAGGGCGCCGAGCGCGGTGAACGAAAGCACCACGCCCGCCGTGTAGGCGAGGCCGTTGGCGCGGTGGGCATGGCGGTCGTTGGCGTGTTTCGCAAACGCCATGACCTTGATGGCCAGCACCGGGAACACGCAGGGCATGAGGTTGAGGATCAGACCGCCCAGCAGCGCGCCCAGCAAGGCGGCGCCCAGCGTGAGCGAGGTGGCGCTGGTGGCCGGTGCGGCTGCGCGAGCGGCGTTGGCGTCCAGCGCGGCCTGCAGCGCGTCGGGCACGGCCACGGGCAGCGGCGCCGGGGCGGGCCAGGCGCCTTGCACCGGCACGTCGAGCCGTGCACCGGCCAAGCCTGGCCCCTGGCCGGGTGGGTTGGCCTCGGCCACCACC
>QBMB01000078.1:15616-21312 GCA_003241965.1 Burkholderiales bacterium
CCACCACCAGTGCGAGCTGTGCGGGGCTGTCGCTGCGGTGCGGCGAGAGCGGCACGCGGGCGGTCCAGCGCGCGCCGTCCCAGGCCTGGGTCCAGGGGGCGCCGGGTTCGATCAGGCCGGTGGTTTCGGGGTAGAACTCCAGGGTCTTGCCGCGCCAGGCGGCGGGCAGGTTGGTCAGTGAGACGTTGACGAAGCCCTGTTCGGGCTGCAACTGGCTGCCCGCAGCGGGCTGGTCCTTGGGCGCGGCCTGGAAGCTGGCGTCAAACGCGGCGCCGTTGGAGCCGGTGGAGCCCTGCACCGGAATGCGCAGCGTGAAGTTGCCTTCTTCCGGAATGCACTCCTTGCGGCAGACCAGCCAGGCGGCGTAGAGCTGCACGTCGATGGCGTCGCCTTTGAAATCGGGGCTCACGGTCAGCGGCACCGGCAGCACCACGTTGCCGTCATAGCCGTAGTTGGCCAGGTTGCCGATGGGGAACTTGCGCGGTGTGGGCCAGGCGATGTCACCGGCACTCACACCGGGCGGCAGGGTCCAGCGCAGTTCGGTGGGCAGGCCGGAGTCGCCTGCGTTTTTCCAATAGGTGTGCCACTCGGGCGCGTGGGTGAGCTGCAGGCCGACCCAGACCTTCTGGCCCGGCCCGGCGCCTTGCGGCGCGTGCGCCACCAGCTCGGCGCGCGCCTGGTCGCTCTGCACCACGGTCACGCTGGCGGCCGTGCCACCGAGCAGACCCTGTGCGGCCGCGCCCAGGGGCAGGGCGGCAGCGAGCAGCCACACGCCGAGCAGGCGGAGGGCAGCTGAGACACGGAATTCGGTGGGGATCTGCATGGGAATCAAGTGGGAACAAAGAGAGGCGAGAGGTGTGAGCGGCCCGGCGCGCCCAAGTTCCATGGGCGGTGGTGCCCAAGGCCTTTTGAATATAAGTCACCGCTGTTCTTCTGTCTTGCGGCAGCGGCGCTGTCACACACCCTTCACACAAACCCCGCGATTGGGTACAACCCAACTTGGGGAGCCGTTCAGACCCACATGGAGGTGTGCATGGGATCGATCGTGGAGCGCGCCCTGCTGCCGTGGGCGCAGCGCATGAAGACCCGGGTGAACCTGCCGGTTCGCCTGAGCTGGGGCGAGCCTGGTGCTTCCTCGCTGGCGCTGGGCGACTTCGAGCAGCCGCAGGTGGAGATCCGCGTGCGCGACGTCTCGGCCCTGCCGCTGTTGATCGATCCCGGGCTGGACACACTCGGCCAGGCCTATGTGGAAGGGCTGATCGATGTGGAGGGTTCGGTGCCCGACATTCTGGCCGTGGCGCACGGGCTTGCCGCCAACGCGCAACCCGAGGGCGGGCTGCTCGGGCGCCTGCGCCGGCGCTTTGGCCACACGCGCCAGAGCGACAGCGAAGCCATCCAGTACCACTACGACGTGTCCAACGACTTCTACGCCCAGTGGCTGGGCGAGGGCATGGTGTATTCCTGTGGCTATTTCGAGCAGGGCGATGAGACGCTGGATGAGGCGCAGATCAAGAAGATCGACCACATCCTGAACAAGATCCGCCTGCAGCCGGGGCAGCGCCTGCTGGACATCGGCTGCGGCTGGGGCGCGCTGGTGCTGCGCGCGGCCGAGACGTTCGGCGCGCAGTGCGTGGGTGTGACGCTGTCGCAGAACCAGTGCGATCTGGCGCGCGAACGGGTGCGGGCAGCGGGCTTGCAGGACCGCATCGACATCCGCCTGCAGGACTACCGCGATGTGAGCGACGGACCGTTCGACCGCATCACCAGCGTGGGCATGTTCGAGCACGTGGGCCTGGACCACCTGGTGACCTATTTCACCCACGTCCGCTCGCTGCTCAAGCCCGATGGCTGGGCCTTGAACCACGGCATCACCAGCACCGACGCGTACGACGGCGAGACGCGCCACGGCGGGGGGCACTTCATCGACCGCTATGTGTTTCCGCAAGGCGAAGTACCGCACATCAGCACCGTCTTGCGCACCCTGCAGGAAGGCGGGCTGGAGGCACTCGACCTGGAAAACCTGCGCCGCCACTACATGCGCACCACGCAACTCTGGAGCGATGCGTTCGAGGCGAACACCGCGCAGATCAAACCGCTGGTGGATGAGAAGCGCTGGCGCATCTGGCGCATTTACCTCGCCGGTTGCGCCTGGGCCTTCGATCACGATGAAGTGGCGATCTACCAGGTGTTGTGCCGCGCGGCCGGGCAGAGTGCCACCGGCTTGCCCTGGTCGCGCCACTGGATGTATGCCGACCGTAAGATCGGCACATGACAAGCCCCACCCGCTTCTGGTCCGACCTCACCACCGCCGACTTCGCCTCGCTGGACCTGGCCCGCACGATCGCTGTGCTGCCTGTGGCGGCCACCGAGCAGCACGGCCCGCACCTGCCGCTGTCGGTGGACACCGACATCGCCAACGGCGTGGTCGCCGCCAGCATCCCCCACATCGCGCCGGATCTGCTGGCTCTCTTTCTGCCCACGCAGACCGTGGGCTTTTCACCCGAGCACACACGCTTTGCCGGCACGCTCACGCTCAAGGCCGAAACGGTGCTGCGCTTGTGGACCGAACTCGGTGAATGCGTGGCGGCCAGCGGCGTGAAGAAGCTGGTGCTGTTCAACGCGCATGGTGGCCAGGTGGGTTTGATGGACGTGGTTGCGCGCGACCTGCGCGCGCGCCTGGGCCTGCTGGTCTACAGCGTGAACTGGTTCAACCTGCCGCTGCTGGACGAGAACGGCAGCGACTTGAACGCGATGTTCAGCACCGAGGAACACCGCTTCGGCATCCACGGGGGCGAGATCGAGACCTCGCTCATGCTGGCGATCGCCCCCGAACGCGTCCGCATGGAGCACGCAGCGCACTTCGCGTCCAAGTCACAGGGTCGCGCGGGCCAGTTCAGCATCCTGGGCAACGGCAAGAGCGCCAAGCTGGGCTGGCAAATGCAGGACTACAACGCGTGCGGCGCGGTGGGCAATGCTGCAGCGGCCACGGCTGACAAGGGCCGTGCGTTGCTGGACGCTGCAGGCCGGGCGCTGGCGCGCTTGTTGAGCGAGATCGATCAGCTGCCGCAAGACACGCTGACGAACCAGACGGCGTTCAACCCGAAAACCTGAGATGCCGGGTCATGCATAGGTGATCCAGGACTTGTAGTCCTGATGATCGAGATGCGGCAGCGTGTTGTAGGTCAGCAGCGTGTGCCGCTTGGGGTTGAACTGGAACTCGGTCACCGCGCTGTTGCGTATGCGCAGGTTCAGCTCGATCGTGGCCTCCGGGCTCAGGCCCAGCACCTGACCCACGGCGGTGGAGATCGGTCCACCGCTGGAGACCAGCAACACGTTCTGTCCATGGTGCTTCGCGCGCACATGGTCCAGAGCGCTGGCGACGCCGTGCACGAACTCGGTGTAACTCGGCATGCCCTGCGGACTCACAGTGCCGGCCATCCATTGCGTCAGGCCGTCGCGCAGCAGGCGAAAGTGGTGGCGGTAGAGCTCGGGTGCTTCTTCGGCCGAGCGCGGTTTTTCCAGCGCATGCGGGTGGATCGCGCGGATCACGGCCTCGCTGTCGTACTCGTTGAGCCCGGGCCAGGCCAGCGGCTCGTGGCTCAGCTTCGCACCCTCTTTGATGCCGGCCCAGGTCTGGGCGTGGCGCTTGAGCGTGCCGGTGATGACGGCGTCGAACGCCACACCGCGTTCGGCCCAGTACTCGCCCAGCCGTCGGCTCTGGCGCTGGCCCATCTCGCTGAGCTGGTCGTAGTCGTCTGCACCAAACGAGGCCTGGCCGTGGCGCACAAGGTAGAGCGTTCCCATGAGCAGGATTCTGGGTCCGCGCCGCGGTCCCACTTTGTCCCCGCAGCGACTGCAGAGCGACCCGGAGTCGCAGAGGCGTCTTTGTGTTGGGGCAGGTGCTCTGAAGCCGCGGTGCGTTGAACCGAACTCCGCTGCCTTTCGGGCCCTTTTCCGGGCGTCGCAGCGGGTCGGCTGTGCTTCAATGAACCGCTATGTTGGTCATGTTCACCACCCATGCTCTTTGATCTACCGACCCTGCTGGCCGTGCGGGTGGGCGTCGACTTCCTGATCGCGTTGGCCTTCTGGGCCCAGATGCGGCGCTATGCCGCCATCGGTGGCCCGGGCTGGTGGTCGCTGTCCTCCGTGTTGGGCATTCTGGGTTCGGTGATGCTGTGGTCGCGCGGTGCCTGGCCCGATGCCGTGACCTTTCCGGTGGGCAACACCGCGCTGATGGTCAGCGCGCTGTGCGCCTGGCTGGGCTTTCGCAGCTACATCGGTGCGTCCCGTCCGCTGCTGCCCGTCCTGACGGCCAGCCTCGCGTTTTTCTGTGTGACGCTGTTCTTTCTTGTCGAGTGGGACCTGCTGGGCGTTCGGCAAGGGGTGTTCACCGCGTCGATCATCGCAATCGCGGCGGCGTCATACCTCGAAGTGCGGCGCGCCGACCCGCAGGGACGGGTGCCCGAGATGCAGGCGCTCAAACTGCTCACGGCCATCGAGCTCTGCGGCATGGTGGGCTTTGCCGCCAGCTTGCAGGTGTTCGGTCTGTCGCAGGAGGCCGTCACGCCGCCTTTCGTCTTCTTCTTCCTGCTCACCAAACTGCTGCGGGTGGTGCTCTACGGCGCCCTGGTGTCTTACCGTTTGCGGCTGGAGGGCGACAAGGCCCGCCAGGGCCTGCAACTGCGCGAGGCCGATTCGCGCGCCCTGATCAACAACCTCAGCGCCGGCGTGATGGTGTTCCGGCCCGACCACACTTTGTCCAGCGTCAATGCCGCCGCCCGGCGTTTCCTGGGCTGGAGCGAAGGTGGTGCGAATCCGGCTTTGCCCGAACCGTCCGTGGAAGGTTGGCAGATGCTGCGCGAAGACGGGCTTCCCATGCGCCGGCACGAGATGCCGTTCGAGCGCGTGCTGGCCACCGGCCAGCCGGTGCGCAGCGTGGTGATCGGCATGCCGCAGGACGCGGAAGTGGCCGTGCACTGGGCGCTGTGCAACGCATACCCCGAGAACAACACGCAGGGCGGGCTGCGCCATGTGGTGCTGACCTTCATCGACATCACCTCGCTCAAGAACGCACAGGCCCAGCAAAAGCACCTGCAGGCGCAGCTGGCGCAGTCGCAGAAGATGGAGGCGCTGGGCACGCTGGCCGGCGGTGTGGCGCACGATTTCAACAACATCCTGGCCGCCATCCTGGGCAACGCCGACCTGGCGCGCCAGGACTTGCCACCCGACGCCGCTTCGCGCGAGAGCCTGCACGAGATCAGCACGGCGGCGCGGCGTGGGCGTGAGCTGGTGCGCCAGATCCTCGCGTTCAGCCGACAGCAGCCGGTGGAGCGCACGCGCGTGAACATCTGCGCCGTTCTGGCCGAGTCGTGCACCTTGTTGCGCGGGGCCTTGCCGCCCCAGGTGGAGCTGGTGCCATCGTGTGAGCCCAGCACCCTGTCCATCGAAGCCGACGCGACCCAGATCGGGCAGGTGCTCATCAACCTGTGCACCAATGCGATCCACGCGCTGGATGGTCAGCCCGGGCGCATCGAGTGCCGTGTCGATGCCTTGCCCAACACCTCCCCGCTGCTGCCCGGCGAACTTGCTCAGGCCTGTGTGCAGCTCGGTGTGGGCGCGGTGCGCCTGCGTGTGAGCGACAACGGCAGCGGCATGGTCGAGGCCGTGCGCAACCGCATCTTCGAGCCTTTCTTCAC
>QBMB01000079.1 GCA_003241965.1 Burkholderiales bacterium
GGCACACACTGCGCAAACCGGCCACGAAGTGCGCTGACAATGGGCACTTCTCAGGAGGAAACATGAACACCCACATCCCCACACGACACCCTCTGGCCTGGCTGTGCGCCCTGGGCGCCGCGCTGCTGCTCGGCGCCTGCGCCGCACCTTCCAGGGCGCCTGCGCTCACCGTCACGGGCAGCGCCAGTTTCGAAGCTGCAACCGCCCTGCCTCCGAACGCGATGCTCGAGGTGAGCGTTGTGGACGTGTCGCGCGCCGATGGGCACGCCTTCCCGCTGGCCCGCTCGATGGCTCCGGCCAGCGGTCCTCAACCGCTGCGCTTCTCGCTGCCGGTCGATGGCCGGCAGGTCCAGGAACGCGGCAGCTATTCGGTGCGCGCCGAGGTGCTGGTGGAGGGCAAGACCTTGTTCGTCACCGACCGCGCCTACCTGGTGCTGGGCCACTCGGGCACGTCCACCGCCGACGTGGTGCTGCGCCCGGTGGACACGCGCGCCGCCGCTGTCAGCCAGAAGATCGAGAACGTGCGCTGGGTGCTGGTCTCGCTGGATGGGCAGCCCCTGCCCCCCACACCGGGCGACATGCCGCACTTCACGCTCAACACCAGCGGTTTGCGCGTGACCGTCTTCGGTGGCTGCAACGAACTCGTCGGCACCTACCGGCTCAATGGCCAGGCCCTGGAGATGCTGCGCGGCCCGCGCCGTCAACTCCAGGTGTGCGCACAGGACATGGAGCGCGAACGCGCCTTCCTGTTTGCTCTGGCCACCACCGAACAATGGACCATGGAGGGCCAGCGCCTGCGGTTGCTGGACCGCCTGGGCGCCCAGGTCGCGCTGCTGGAAGCTCGCCCAGCGCCCTGAGGCCCTGAAACACGAAGGCCCGGCCCCGGTTTGCACCGGGGCCGGGCCTTTTTCATTTTCGTGGTCGGGTTGACGGGGCCTGCCAGCCCCGCCGCGCGGTCACTTCAGGTCGAAGCGGTCCAGGTTCATCACCTTGACCCAGGCGGCCACGAAGTCGCGCACGAACTTCGGTTGCGAATCGCTGCAGGCATACACCTCTGCAATGGCGCGCAGCTGGGAGTTGGAGCCGAACACCAGATCAACCAGCGTGCCGGTCCATTGGATGCCACCGGTGGCGCGGTCGCGGCCTTCCAGCACGCCCTCGGCACTGGCCGACTTCTGCCACGTTGTGCCCATGTCGAGCAGGTGCACGAAGAAGTCATTGGTCAGCGCCTCGGGCCGCTTGGTGAACACACCGTGAGCGGTCTGTCCCACATTGGCGTTGAGCACGCGCAGGCCACCGATCAGCACTGTCATCTCCGGTGCGGTGAGCGTCAGCAGGTTGGCGCGGTCCAGCAGTTGCGCAGGCGACGAGGCCTCGTCGCCCGAACGCACGTGGTTGCGAAAACCATCTGCGACGGGTTCCAGCACGGCGAAGGCTTCCACATCGGTCTGCTCCTGCGACGCATCGGTGCGACCGGGCGCGAAGGGTACCTTCACATCGGTACCGGCTTTTTTCGCCGCTGCTTCCACCGCAGCACAACCACCCAGCACGATCAGGTCGGCCAACGAGATTTTCTTGCCGCCAGCCTGCGCGCCGTTGAAGCTCGTCTGCACGGCTTGCAGCGCCTGCAGCACCTGCGCGAGCTGCGCCGGCTGGTTCACGGCCCAGTCTTTCTGCGGCGCCAGGCGGATGCGCGCACCGTTGGCACCACCGCGCTTGTCGGAGCCGCGGAATGTGGAGGCCGAGGCCCAGGCGGTGGACACCAGCTGGCCAACCGTCAGGCCCGAGGCGAGGATCTTTTCCTTCAAGACGGCCACGTCCTGCGCGTCCACCAGCGGGTGGTCCACAGCCGGCACCGGGTCCTGCCAGATCAGTTCTTCCTTGGGAACCAGCGGGCCGAGATAGCGGGCGATGGGGCCCATGTCGCGGTGGGTCAGCTTGTACCAGGCGCGGGCAAAGGCATCGGCCAGCTTCTGCGGGTTGGCCATGAAGTCGCGAGAGATCTTTTCGTAGGCCGGGTCCATGCGCATGGCCATGTCGGCCGTGGTCATGGTGGTGGCCTGTCGCTTGTTCGGGTCGTGAGCATCGGGTGCAGTCGCCGCGTCGGGATTTTTGGCTCTCCACTGGTGCGCGCCGGCCGGGCTCTTGGTCAGCTCCCACTCGTTGCCGAACAGGGTTTCGAAATAGCTGTTGTCCCAGGTGGTGGGGGTGGGGGTCCAGGGGCCTTCGATCCCGCTGGTGACGGCGTGCGCGCCCTTGCCGGTGCCGAAGCTGTTCTTCCAGCCCAGGCCCTGCTCTTCAATGCCGGCGCCTTCGGGCTCGGCACCCACGTACTGGCCTGGATCGGCCGCGCCGTGGGACTTGCCGAAGGTGTGGCCGCCGGCGGTCAGTGCCACGGTCTCTTCATCGTCCATCGCCATGCGGGCGAAGGTTTCGCGGATGTCGCGCGCGGAGCCCAGCGGGTCGGGTTTGCCGTCCGGGCCCTCGGGGTTCACATAGATCAGGCCCATCTGCACGGCACCCAGCGGGTTTTCCAGCACACGGTCGCCGCTGTAGCGGCTGTTGGGCTTGTCGCTGGTGGCCAGCCATTCGGCCTCGAGACCCCAGTAGATTTCTTCCGGTTCCCACACATCCGGGCGACCACCGGCGAAGCCGAAGGTCTTGAAGCCCATCGAGTCCAGCGCGACGTTGCCGGTCAGGATCATCAGATCGGCCCACGAGAGCTTGTTGCCGTACTTTTGCTTGATCGGCCAGAGCAGGCGGCGCGCCTTGTCGAGGTTGCCGTTGTCGGGCCAGCTGTTGAGCGGCGCGAACCGCTGCGTGCCGGAACCTGCACCGCCGCGCCCGTCGGCAATGCGGTAGGTGCCGGCGCTGTGCCAGGCCATGCGGATGAAAAACGGGCCGTAGTGGCCGTAGTCGGCCGGCCACCAATCCTGCGAGTCGGTCATCAGCGCATGCAGGTCCTTGACCACAGCATGCAGGTCCAGGCTCTTGAAAGCCTCGGCGTAGTTGAAATCCTCGCCCATCGGATCGTTCAGGGGCGAATGCTGGTTCAGCAGCTTGACGTTGAGCTGGTTGGGCCACCAGTTGGCGTTGGTGGTGGCTGAGGCCACGGCGTTTTTCGGCGCGGCGGCCGAGAAGGGACATTGGGCATCGTTCGACAAGGTTGGCTCCTGTTGTGTGTGGTTGGCGACCTCGTTGACTCTAGGGTCTGCACACCAATCGATCAATGCATTTTTCCCAATGAAACCTATAGCGAGGTCCTTGATCAGAGATGTCAGTCGCCCTGGAAGCCGCCCGAGCGGCAGGTCACGACCAGGGTGTCGCGCCAGCCCAGGGTGTCGCCTTCCAGCGGCTGGATCGGCGTGCTTTCGTGGATCACACGCGCATCGTCGAGCAGCAGCAGCGACCACGGCTCGCGCAGCGTGAAGCGCTGACCACCAGGGCCATTGGCCTCGAACACGCGGCTCTCACCGCCCTTGATACCGTGGCGCCCCACCATGAACACAGCCACAAGGTCCACACCGTCGCGGTGTGCGCCTTCAGGTGTGGGCCGGCCAATGCCGTCGGTGGTGTCGATGCGAAACGGGTGCGCCTCGACAAACCAGGGCTGCTCGCCACGCAGTGCGCTGGCCGTTTCGCCCAGGCGCTGGAGCAGGCGGCTCCAGACCGGCTGCGCGAGCACCGCCGGCTCCATGGGCTCGAACCAGCGTTGCATGCCGCCGTGCAGGGCGTTGTATTCCAGCGGCTGCCAGTGCGCGCGGTGTGGCGAGTGCTGCACCTGCCCACCGTGCACCACAAAACAGCTGTGGCGCCGGCTGCGGTAGTGGCCGCCGTCCTTGAGGTAGGCATCGGCCGGCAGGTTGTCCCAGCCTTCGTGCAGCGCATGCAGTTCGGCCGTGCTGGCGGGCAGCCATTGGGCCACGCTGTCGGCGCCGAGCAGTGCGAATCCGGTGGTTTTGAGGGCTCCATCGAGCTGATGGAGGGACACGTAAGGGGGCTGAAATTCGCTGGTCATGGAGCACCAGTTTACCGGCGGCCTCCGGTGGTCCTGCGCGCCCCAGACCCGTTTCATGCGCTGGATCAAGGCGCTGGCATGCCACCACGCGCAAGCTCGGTGCACACCGGGGCATCCCGGAGCAGGAGGCACACATGCAAACATCCCAATGGACCCCACAACTGTGGCTGGGCTTTGAACCCATGGATGCCATGAACCGCGAATTCATGGACCACCTCGGCGACGCACAAGCGGCCCCGGACGCTGCGCTGGTGCAGACATGGCAGGCCTTGGTGAACCACGCATCCGTGCATTTCGGGACCGAGGACGCATGGATGCACCAGGAGGGCTTTGCCACCGCCCAACAGCACACCCTCGAACACCGCGTGGTGCTGAACCTGTTGCGCGAAGGCCTGTGCCAGGCACAGGCCGGTGACTGCGCACCGGCGCGCCAGATGGCGGCCGAGCTCGGCGCGTGGTTCAGCCGGCACACACAATCGCTGGATGCGGCCCTGGCCTTGCACATGCGCCGCGTGAATGCGTCGCGCACGGCACCCGCCTGAGGCGACGGGTCCATCGACAGCCACAGAGGAGAACGCCATGAGCGAGGACACGCCTGTTGCCCAGAGAGCGCCCGAACCCCCGCGCCCACCGTCGGTGTTCGACCTGACCGTGGCCCACCTGCACGCGGGTGATCCCATTCGCTGGCTGCGCCTGGGCTGGTCCGACTTCAAGCGCTGCCCGCGCATCGGGCTGTTTTACGGCCTGTGCTTTTTCGCCATGGGCCATGCGCTGCTGGCGGTGTTTCGCGCCGCACCTGCGTATGTGCTGGCGTTGAGCGCGGGCTTCCTGCTGATGGGTCCGTTCCTTTGTCTGGGCCTGTTCGATGCCAGCCGCGCCCTGCAGAACGGGCGGCGTCCTTCGCTGCGGGCTTCGCTGGTGGCCTGGCGACCGACCCAGGGCACCATGGCCATCTTTGCGGGCGTGCTGTTGATCCTGGAAATGTTGTGGGGCCGCGCCTCACTCGTGGTGTTTGCCGTGACCTTCAACACCATGCCCTCCACGGCCAACCTGCTGGCCCAGCTGCTGAACCCTGAGAACGTGGCGTTCCTGATCACCTACACGCTGGTCGGGGGCGTGTTCGCCGGGCTGATCTTCGTCACCAGCGTGATCTCGATTCCGATGATCCTGGACCGCCAGGTCGACGCGATCTCGGCAGGTCTCACCAGCATCCGCGCCTGCCTGCAGAACCCGGGCGTGATGCTGCAGTGGGGTGCGCTCATCACGTTGCTGGTGGGGCTGGCGATGCTGCCGCTGTTTCTGGGCCTGCTGGTGGTCGGACCGGTGGTGGGGCATGCCTCCTGGCACGCTTACCGGGGCACGGTGAGCGACCCGGCTGCCTGAACGCTCAGCGCCCGGGGGGGGTGTCGCCGCGCAAGCTGCTGCCGCGCCGTCCGGGCCGCTTGCCCAGCAATGAAGGCTCGATGCTGTCCTCGAACAGAGGCCACAGCGCCTGCACGCTGTCCAGTGCCGCCTGCTCACCCATGGAACGGCACAGCCGCTGGTGCACCTCCACCCGCAGGAACCACAGGCTTTTCGGATCCACCGCCACCATCAGGCGGTGGCGCAAACGTTCGTCTTCCCAGCCCGTGTCCCCGGGCAACAGGTCCAGCATGGCGCGGCGGATGCGGGACAGTGCGGCCGGATCATGACGGACCGGCTCGCTCATCAGGCGCTGGGCAACGGTGTCCAGAATGGTGGTGAAGATGCGCATCGGAAAGGACTCTTTTTGTTGGAACCAATGACCACACAACGCATTCAAAGGGTGTTTATTCCCACAACCCGGTGCCGGTTTGTAACATGCCGTGGAAATCCGCCCCGGCGACCCACGCCCTAATCCGAAGACGAAGCGCTGGCGGACCGGTTCGGGTCGGTCTCGCGCCACAGGCGCACGGTCAACCACCAGCCGATGAGCGAATTGGTGAGCGCGAACACGCTCACCACCAGGCGGATGCCCATGGGCGGATCGGTCAGCTGCAGAAAGCCGATCATGAAACTGGAGAGGGCGTTGAACCCCAGCATGAGCCAGAACAGGCTGCGCCGGGGTTGCCAGAGACGGTGAAAAATGTGGGAGAGGGAATGCATGGCGTCATTGTGCGGGCGCGGCCTTTTGCGCTTCCTGCTCCTGCAACAAACGCCACATCACCTTGCCGCTGCCGCTCTTGGGCAAG
Organism: Burkholderiales bacterium; assembly: GCA_003241965.1. GTDB lineage: Bacteria > Pseudomonadota > Gammaproteobacteria > Burkholderiales > Burkholderiaceae_C > Hydrogenophaga. The sequence goes on from QBMB01000079.1 coordinate 6,229, forward strand.
GCACCGATGAACTCCACGGTGCGCGGGCACTTGTAGACCGCCATGTGCTCGCGGCACCAGTCCAGGATGTCCTGCTCGCTGGTGGTGGCGCGGTGCGACTCGCGCAGCACCACCACCGCCTTCACGCTTTCACCGCGGTAGGCGTCGGTGGTCGCGATCACGCAGGCCTCGGCAATGGCCGGGTGCTTGAACATGAGCACCTCCACCTCGGCCGGCCAGACCTTGAAGCCGCTGGCGTTGATCATGCGCTTGAGCCGGTCGGTGATGAAAAAATACCCGTCTTCGTCGATGCGGCCCAGGTCGCCCGAGCGGAAGAAGCGTTTGCCCTCGACGGTGATGAAGGCGGCCTCGGTAGCCTCGGGGCGTTTCCAGTAACCGTCGAACACCTCGGGCCCGCAGATGATGATTTCGCCGGCTTCGCCCTGCGGCATTTCTTCCAGCGTGATCGGGTCGACCACACGCGCCTCGGTGCTCATGAAGGGAATGCCCAGGCATTGCTGCTTGGGATGGTCGGGCGGGTTGTTGTGCGAGGGTGCGGCGGTCTCAGTGAGGCCATAGCCCTCGGAGTAGCGCAGACCGTACTGCTCCAGCAAACGCTGCGCCACCGCTTGCGGCATGGCCGCGCCGCCTCCGCCCACCAGCACCAGGCTGGAGAGGTCGTACTGATCAAAGCGCGGGCTGGCCAGCAGGTCGATGATCATGGTGGGGATGTTGGTCCAGTGCGTCACGCGCCAGCGCGAGATCAGCTGGCCAGCGAGTTCGCGGTCCCAGCGCGGCATGACCACCATGGTGGCGCCGCTGTAGACCGACGCATGCATCCCCACCACCATGCCGGTGATGTGGAACATGGGCACCACCAGCAGGCCCACGTTCTCCGAGGTGCTGCTGGTCCAGTGGCCCACGGCCACCGCGTTGTGCATGAGCGTGCGGTGCGGGTGCATGCAGCCCTTGGGCAAGCCCGTGGTGCCACTGGTGTAGGGCAGCACGGCAAGGTCATCCGGGCCGCGGTTGTGCGCAGGCGCCGCAACGCCGCAGGCCAGCGCGTCGGCCCAATCGCTCACAGTGCCTGTGGGCAGCACAGGCAAGGCGTGGTGCGTGCCCAGCCAGTCGCTCCAGGCCGGTGGAATCTCGGCATCCGGGCCCATGGCGTCGCTGTAATGAGCCACCACCAGATGTCGCAATCGCTCAGCCTCGGGCACCTCGGCGTTGGCCTTGATCAACTCGCCAGCGAGGTCGGCGGCGGCAATTGCCACGCGTGCGTCGGGGTCGGTGATGTAGTGCTGCAACTCGTCCGAGCGGTTCATCGGATTCACCGGTACCACCACCGCGTTGGCCCGCAGGATGGCGAAATGCGCCACGATCCACTGCGGGCAGTTCTGCATCAGCAGGATCACACGGTCACCGTCCTGCACGCCCTGCATCCGCAGGTGCGCGGCGAGCCGCTCGGCTTGCTCGAACAGCTGCCGGTAGGTCAGCACCTGGTCGAAGAACACCACGGCGGTCTTGTCGGGGTAGCGCAAGGCGCTCACCGCCAGGTTGTGCCAGAGCGAGGTGGCCGGCGGGTGCAGCTCGTGGGGCAGTCGCAGGGGCCAGAAGCGGTGGTGAGGCGCGGAAGAACCCGCCTCAACCGGGGTGGTGTGGGTCATGCGCTGGTCTCCATTGTTCTGTGTTTGTGCCGAGGATACGGGCCACCTTCCCCGAAAGAAAACCCGACTTGTCGCGGGTGGGACCCTGTCGACTCTCCCCGCAATGGCACGGAACCTGCGTGCCAAAACCCGTGGGGGTGTGCGTGTCTTCATCGCGCTGCTGCCATGTGCAATTTGCATGACTTTCCCACGTAAACCCCGATCCCTGGTCCAAAAGGCTGGGCATACATTGAGTTGCGATCGCGTTGCGCACCCAACAGGTGCGCAACCACCTTGACGGACATCCTTTCATACACAACGGAGAGACCTGATGAACATGACTTCCCTGAAACTGGCGACCCTGGGCCTGAGTGCCGCCGCCGTCCTCGCCAGCATGCCCGCACACGCCGGCAAGGACCTGGACGCGATCAAGAAGCGAGGCGAGCTGATCTGCGGCGTGAACACCGCATTGCCAGGGTTCTCGGCGGCCGACAGCCAGGGCAAGTGGAGCGGCATGGACGTGGACGTCTGCCGTTCGGTGGCTGCGGCCATCCTGAGCAGCCCGGACAAGGTTCGTTATGTGCCCCTCACCGCCCAACAGCGTTTCACCGCCCTGCAGTCCGGCGAGATCGACATGCTGGCGCGCAACACCACCTGGACCCTCACCCGCGACGCCTCCCTGGGCCTGACCTTCACCGGCGTGAACTTCTACGACGGCCAGGGTTTCATGGTGCCCAAGAAGCTCAACGTGAAAAGCGCCAAGCAACTCAAGGGCGCCACGGTGTGCGTGCAGTCCGGCACCACGACCGAGCTCAACCTGACCGACTACTCGCGCGCCAACAAGCTCAACATCAAACCCGTGGTGTTTGAAAAGCTCGAAGCCGCGCTGGCCGCCTATTCTTCCGGACGGTGCCAGGCCTACACCACCGACGCTTCCGGTCTGGCCTCCAGCCGGGCCAAGGACATGGCCAAGCCCGATGACCACATGATCCTGCCCGAGCTGATCTCCAAGGAACCTCTCGGCCCGGCCGTGCGCCGTGGTGATGATGAGTTCGCGGCCATCGTGCGCTGGGTCGGTTTTGCCCTGCTGGAAGCCGAAGAGTACGAAGTGACCCAGGCCAACGCCGACCAGATGAAGACGGGCAGCGCCAACCCCGGCGTGATGCGTCTGCTGGGCGCGGGCACCGAAGACACCGGCAAGCTGCTGGGCCTGGACAAGGAATGGGCCCTGCGCGCCATCAAGGCCACCGGCAACTACGGTGAGATTTTCGAACGCCATGTCGGACCGAAGACCTCCATCGGCCTGCCCCGTGGCGTGAACAACCTGTGGACCAAGGGCGGCCTCATGTACGCCCCACCGGTGCGCTGAGTCGGCCAGCCGGCGCACTGCGCGCCGGCATGACAGTCAAGGGCACCGCAGCATTCGCTGCGGTGCCTCTTTGCATCCTCACCCTGGTTCTCCCACACACGAGGTTGTCTTGAAATCCCCAGCCCCTCCCACACCCAAGCGACAGTGGTCGCTCAACAGCCGGGCCACGCGCGGCTTGCTCTTCCAGCTCGTGGCACTGGTCCTCATCGCCCTGGGCATCTGGTTCCTGGCGCACAACACACAACGCAACATGGAGGCGCGCGGCATCCAGAGCGGCTTTGACTTCCTGGGCTCTGCCGCCGGCTTCGACATCGGCGAAACCATGATCGCCTACGACCCGAGCGAGAGCTACGGCAAGGCCATCTGGGTCGGTGTGCTCAACACGCTGAAGGTGGCCGCGCTCGGCATCGTGTTCACCACCATCCTGGGCGTGCTGCTGGGCGTGGGCCGTTTTTCGCGCAATGCGCTCGTGCGCGGCATCTGCTACGGCTACGTGGAGACCTTTCGCAACGTGCCCATCCTGCTGCAGTTGCTGATGTGGTACCTGGTGTTCATCGAGATCCTGCCGCCCTCCAACGAAGCCTGGAACCTGTCCGGCCTGTTCTTCCTCAGCAAGGGCGGCTTCTCGTTTCCCTACCCCACGGCCGGCCTGGGCCCCGTCATCGCAGGCGCCGCCGTGGGCCTGGTGGGCGTCTGGCTGTGGTTGCGCCATGTGCAGAAGCGCTTTGAAGCCACCGGGCGCGATGGCGACCGGCTCTGGACCCCGCTGGTCATCGTGGCGGCCTGTGCTGTGGGCGGCTGGTTGGTCTCGGGCGCTCCGATGCAGTGGAACCTGCCCGAACAACTGGCCTTCATGGTGGACGGCGGCGTGGCCGCCACACCCGAGTTCCTGACCATCCTGGTGGGGCTGGTGATGTACACCTCGGCTTTCGTGGCCGAGGTGGTGCGCAGCGGCATCCAGTCGGTCAGCCGTGGACAGGACGAAGCCGCGGCTGCGCTGGGTCTCAATCCGCGCCAGAAGATGAAGCTGGTGGTGCTGCCGCAGGCCATGCGCGTGATCGTGCCGCCATTGACCAACCAGTACCTGAACCTGACCAAAAACTCGTCCCTGGCCGTGGCCATCGGTTACCCCGACGTGGTGTCGATCGCCAACACCACCATCAACCAGAGCGGTCGCGCGGTGGAGTGCATCGCCATCATCATGCTGGTGTACCTGACCACCTCGCTCAGCACGTCGCTGCTGATGAATTGGTACAACCAGCGCGTGGCGATCAAGGAACGATGAACATGCCGAACACCTTCGCACCCATCGCCCCCCGCCCGTCCCCGGTCAAGACCTCGGGCTTTGTGCCCTGGATCCGGCGCAACCTGTTCGCCGACTGGCGCAGCACCGCCGTCAGCGTGGTCGTGCTGGGCCTGCTGGCCTGGGTGCTGCCCGGCTTCATCCGCTGGGTGCTGATCGACGCCGTGATGCGGCCCGACTCCGAAGCTTGCCAGGCCGCGCGCGGCGTGGGCGCCTGCTGGGGCGTGGTGGCCGAGAAGTACCGCATCATCCTGTTTGGCCGTTACCCGTTTGACGAACAATGGCGCCCGCTGGTGGCCACCTCCCTGATGATGGGCGGCCTCATCCTGAGTTGTGTGCGCTACTTCTGGAAACCCTGGCTGGCGCTCATGTGGGTGGGCGTGCTCACGCTGTTCTTCATCCTCATGGGTGGCGGCGTGTTCGGCCTGTCCGATGTGCGCACCGACCTCTGGGGCGGTCTGCCACTCACCGTGATGCTGGCCACGCTGTCCATCTTCTTTGCCTTTCCGCTGGCGGTGGTTGTGGCACTGGGACGGCGTGGGCGCCTGCCCGCGATCCGCACCGCCTGCATCGTCTACATCGAGCTCATCCGCGGTGTGCCGCTGATCTCGGTGCTGTTCATGGCCTCCTTCATGTTTCCGCTGTTCATGCCGCAAGGCGTGACGCTGGACGTGCTGGTGCGGGTCATCGCCGGCATCACGCTGTTTGCCGCAGCCTACATGGCCGAGATCATCCGCGGCGGCCTGCAGGCCATCCCCAAAGGTCAGCTCGAAGCGGCCGACACCCTGGGCCTGAGCTACTGGCAGACGCAACGCAAGATCGTGCTGCCGCAGGCGCTGGCCATGGTGGTGCCCAGCATCATGAACACCTTCATCTCGCTGTTCAAGGACACCTCGCTGGTCACCATCGTTTCGCTCTACGAGCTCACCGGTGCGCTGGCGCTGGCGCTCAACGCCGACGTGAACTGGCGCCCGTTCAAGCTGGAGGCCTACCTCTTCATCACCCTCATCTACTTCACCGTCTGCTTCGCGATGTCGCGCTACAGCCTGTGGGTTGAAAAACAATTGAGCGCCAGCAAGGCCCGCTGAAGGAACCCGAACATGACAGAACCCATCATCCGATTCGACAAGGTCAACAAGTGGTACGGCAACGACTTCCACGTGCTGCGCGACATCGACCTCGATGTGGCCAAGGGCGAGCGCATCGTGGTGTGCGGGCCGTCGGGCTCGGGCAAGTCCACGCTGATCCGCTGCATCAACCGCCTTGAAGAGCACCAGCAGGGCCATCTGTTTGTGGACGGTATCGAGCTCACCGACGACATCAAGGCCATCGACCAGGTGCGCAAGAACGTGGGCATGGTGTTCCAGCAGTTCAACCTGTTCCCGCACCTGACCGTGCTGGAAAACCTCACGCTTTCGCCCATGTGGGTGGGCAAGATGCCCAAGAAGGAAGCCGAGGAGCGGGCCATGGTCCAGCTGCAGCGCGTGCAGATCGCCGAGCAGGCCGGCAAGTACCCCTTGCAGCTCTCGGGTGGGCAGCAGCAGCGGGTGGCGATTGCGCGCGCGCTGTGCCTCACGCCCAAGATCATGCTGTTCGACGAGCCCACCTCGGCACTCGACCCGGAGATGATCAAGGAAGTGCTCGACGTGATGGTGGAGCTGGCCAACCTGGGCATCACCATGATCTGCGTGACCCACGAAATGGGCTTTGCCAAGGCCGTGGCCGACCGCGTGATCTTCATGGACCAGGGGCAGATCGTGGAGCAGAACACACCCACCGAATTCTTCAACCATCCGCAGAACGAACGCAGCCGGGACTTCCTCTCCAAGATCCTTGGACATTGATTCGTAACGGTTCTTTTCAGTGCATGTTTTTTGACTTGTGAGGGTCATGTGGCACTGCCACAATGCGCGGGTTCTCAAGGAGGCCCACATGACCACACAACCCCCGTTCACCGTCCAACGGCTCTCATGGCTGCGCTGGAGTTGCACCACCGCGCTGGGCCTGTCGGTGTGGTGCGCGGGTGCTGCGCTGGCCTTTGATGCACAGGGCCACCGGGGCGCTCGGGGCCTGGCCCCCGAGAACACGCTGGCGGGCATCGAACAGGCACTGTCCATCGGCGTGACCACCCTCGAGTTCGACGTGGTGCTCAGCGCCGAGGGTGTGCCGGTGGTCTCGCACGACACCACGCCCAACCCCGACATCACGCGCGACGCCAGTGGCAAATGGCTGCAGTCGCGCGGCAAGCCGTTCAACCAGTTGAGCTTGGAGCAGATCGCCAGCCTGGATGTGGGGCGCATCAACCCCTCCAGCCGCTACGCGCGGGACTTTCAGAACCAGGCGCCGCAAGATGGTGAACGCATTCCCACGCTGGCCTCCTTGTTTGAGCGGGTCAAGCGGCTGGGTGCCGGCCATGTGAGGTTCAACATCGAACTCAAGATGGATCCGCGTCGCCTGAACGAATCGCCCGAGCCCGACGCTTTCGTGCGCGCCGTCATGGCCGTCATCAACAGCCACGGCATGGGCTCGCGCACGACGCTGCAGAGTTTTGACTGGCGTGTGCTCAAGGCGGGTCAGACGCTGGCGCCCGGCATGCCGCTGTCCTTCCTGTCTGCCCAGCTCCCGCGCTTCAACACGCTGGCCGATGGTGAATGGACCTCGGGCCTGAAGCTCGCCGATTTCACGGACGCACCCACCATGGTGGCCGCCGCCGGGGGCAAGCTGTGGTCGCCCCACTTCAACGACCTGAGCCAGACCACGCTCACGCGGGCCCGTGCGCTCAACCTGCGCGTGATCCCCTGGACGGTCAATGAAACCAGCGACATGGCCCGCCTGATCGACTGGGGCGTGGACGGGCTGATCACCGACTACCCCGACCGCTTGCGAACCGTGATGCAGGAACGCGGCATGGTGCTGCCACCGTCCGTGGTGGCCACCAACTCGAGCACCGCCCGGCTCGCCCTGCCCGCGCAAAGACCGGAGCCTGTTCCCTTCGGCGTGGCGCCCGACCTGCGCTGAAGCCCGTCGCCAGACGACCGCGGCACCCTTCGTCGGCCAGCCTGTAAGCCCGCGATGGCTGGGCCGACCAACCGCCATCCTTCATCCGGAGATGGCCATGTTCCACACCCCACGCGCACTGCAGTGCACCACCGCCCTATCAAGCGCCTTGCTGTCCATGGGAGCCGCAGCGCAGACCTGCGAAGTGCGCTCCGGTCCCCAACCACTGGCGGTGGTGGAGCTCTACACCTCCGAGGGCTGCCGCTCCTGCCCACCCGCCGATCGCTGGCTCTCCACCCTCAAGGCCCGCGACAAGGTGCTGGCGCTCTCGTTCCACGTGAACTACTGGAACCACCTGGGCTGGCGCGACCCGTTCGCCACCCCGGAGACCACCGCGCGCCAGTACCGCTTGAAAGAGGCACTGGGCGGCAAATACGTCTACACCCCGCAAGTGGTGCTCAATGGGCGCGACCACCGCAGCTGGAGCGGTCAAAGCGCCAGCAGCCTGGCGGGCCTGCCCGCAGCCACCGCGCCAGCCCTGCGCCTGAGCCGGCAAGGCGATGTGATCACCGCGCAGATCGCATCGGCCCCGGGCACCGAACTCGCCGGCTACTGGGCCGTGCTGCAGGACGGCCTGGTCAGCAAGGTCACGCGTGGCGAGAACGCGGGCGAAGACCTGCGCCACGACCATGTGGTGAGCCGTTACCAGCCGGTGCCCTCCTGGATCGCCGCACAAGGGGGCACCACCCAGCTCACACTGCTCCCGGGCCCGACGCAGCGCGTGGCCTTCGTGGTGACCAACCCGGCGCTGACCCAGCCGGTACAGGCGCTGGTGCTGCAATGCCCCGCTTGAAAAGGCGGCATCGCCCCCTGGCGATGGAACCTTTCGCGGCCGATCCGTATCATCTCCATCCATGCGCCACTGGTTCCTCGTCCTCATGATCGCCCTGCTGCCCCTGCGCGGCTGGGTCGGTGATGCCATGGCGGTGGAGATGCTGACCCAGCCCGCACACGCCGGCATGGCCATGGACGAGCAGGGCACGGGTCACGGCAACTGCGCCTGCGACGAACACGCAGCAGCCACAGCCGACAGCGGCGACCACCAGCACAGTGCCTGCGACGTCTGCAACGTGCCGGCTCTGGCCATGGCCCTACCCGCGATCCAGACGCCCCCCACGGCGCATGGCCAGCGCGTGGTTCCCGCCGAGCGCTTCGCCAGCAGCGAGGCCCAGCAGGGCGTCAAACCACCCATTTCCTGAGTTCCACGCCACAGGTGCGTCCGCAGCGGCCCCATGAGGGCGTGCCAGCGGGCGCCGTTCCGTGTTCTCAGGAGATACCCATGATGGATTTGCGGCGGTTTTCACCGCCTTTCACGAACACCCGTTGTCGCGCAGCGGCCTTGAGCCTGGCCTGCCTCTCGGCGGCCTGGGGGCCAGCACTGGCGCAGCCTTCCAGTGCACTTCTGGCCGCTGACCCGGCGACACCCACAACCGTGGCAGCGCCTCTGGCGCTGCCCGCCAGCGGTTCGGCAGCACCGCAAGAACGCCCGTCAGACATCGCCCAAGCGCGCGACATCTGGCAACGCGCCAACGAGCGCGTGGCCGAGTTCCCGCGAGGCCACATCGACCTCCTGCGCTGGGAGGCGAAGAACCCGGGTGACCCCACACCAGCAGCCCCGGACACCAGCCCCAGGCCCGAACTGCTGGATGCAGCGCAGGCGCTGCGACAGTCCCTGCGCCTGCGGCCCGACCTGTTCACCCACGCCGACATGAACGCGTTGGAAAAGGGCGCCGTGCAGGTGGCATACGCCCGGCATGTGCGCGAGGTGCAGCGCGCCTGGGTCGATGCGGTGAGCGCGCGCCAGAGTTCGCGCCACATGAACGAAGTGTGGGACGCCACCCGAACCGGGAGCGAGCTCGGCCGGCGCATGGTGGTGGCGGGCAACTGGAGCCAGGCCAAACTGATGCGCGAGCAGCTGACAGAGGCCAGTGCCTGGCAAGCCAGCGTGAATGCACAAGGCGAAGCCCTGGGGGCCCAGGAGCGGCTGGCGCAACTGCTGGGCCTGTGGGATGCGAAAGCCGTCGCACAGCTGAGCGAGCGTTTGCCCGACAGCCTGCCACCGGTGCCACTGCGCGCAGTGCCGGGCGCTGACCTGAGCGAAGCCACGCTGGAAGCTGCCGTGCTGCGCGCCGACCCACTGCTGGCGCTGCAACAGACAGCGGCACGGCGCGAACTCGCCGCGGTGAGCGCCAGCCGCCGGCAGGCCTGGAACGCGGCGCTGGAAACGGCGTTGGCCGCCATGCCCGAACCGGGCACCACACCGACCCCACCGCACATCGCCAACCTGTCATTGCTGCGCGACCATTCGCTGGAGGGCGCCACAGAGGCCGAGGCAAGCTTGCTGCGAGCAGCGAGCCAGCGCCGCTCCATGGCGCGCCAGGCCTGGGCACAACTCCAGACACGCCACGCCGGCGCGGTGCATGCCCAAAACGTGGTGGCGCAGCTGCAAGCCGCACTGGAGCAGGAAACCCTGCTGCGCTACAACGGCATGTTGCAAAGCAGCTGGGAGCTGCTGGCCAGCGCGCGCGAACGCATGCAGTCGCTCGACGTTGCCCTGCAGGCGCGGCGCGACTACTGGCGCGCCCAGGCAGACCTACAAGCCCTGCTCGCAGGTGCTGAATACGCCGGCCCCGATACCCCATCCAATGCCGGCGCAAGCGCGGCCAACGCTGCGGCAGGACATTGACATGAACAAGACGATGAACCGAAGAAACTGGCTCGCCGGTGCTGCCGTGGGCGCTGTGGCGGCCACCAGCGTGAGCCGCGTGGCGCTGGCCGCCATTCCCGAGCCCATGCAACAGACCTCGGCCAACACCGCGCCGCCGTGGACACCACCGGGCGTGACCGGTGCGGGCCGGCCCTACAACCCGGTGGTCACGCTCAACGGCTGGACAGCACCCTGGCGCATGAACGCCGGGGTGAAGGAATTCCACCTCGTCGCCGAGCCGGTGGTGCGCGAAATGGCACCGGGTTTCATGGTCAACATGTGGGGCTACAACGGCCAGAGCCCGGGCCCGACCATCGAGGTGGTCGAGGGCGATGCGGTGCGCATCTATGTGACCAACCGCTTGCCCGAGCACACCACCATCCACTGGCACGGCCAGCGCCTGCCCAACGGCATGGACGGCGTGGGTGGTTTGAACCAGCCGCAAATCAAGCCCGGGCAGACCTTCGTCTACGAGTTCACCGCGCGCCGCCCCGGCACCTTCATGTACCACCCGCACGCCGATGAAATGACGCAGATGGCCATGGGAATGATGGGCATGTGGATCACGCACCCGAGGGCGAAGCACCCGCTGATCGAGGACGTGCAGCGCGACTACTGTTTCCTGCTCAACGCTTTCGACGTGGAGCCCGGCAGCATGACCCCGCAGGTCAACACCATGCTCGACCAGAACATCTGGAGCTGGAACAGCCGCGTGTTCCCGGGCATCACGCCGCTGGTGGCTCGTCTGGGCGAAAGGGTGCGCGTTCGCGTGGGCAACCTCACCATGACCAACCACCCGATCCACATCCACGGCATCGAGTTCGAGGTGAGCGGCACCGACGGTGGCCCCACCCCCAAAGGCTCACGCTGGCCCGAGGTGACGACCGACGTGGCGGTGGGTCAGATGCGCCAGCTCGAATTCATTGCCGACGAACCGGGCGACTGGGCCATGCACTGCCACAAGAGCCACCACACCATGGGCGCCATGGGCCACGGCGTGCCCACCATGATCGGCGTGGACCACCGCGGCCTGGTGGCGCCCCTGCAGCGAGCCGTGCCCGACTACATGGTGATGGGCGAACGCGGCATGGCCGACATGGGCGAGATGCAGATGGAGATCCCCACCAACACCTTCCCCATGATGACGGGCACCGGCCCTTACGGCGCCATCGAGATGGGCGGCATGTTCACCACGCTCAAGGTGCGTGCCGACCAGAAAGCCGGCGACTACAGCGACCCCGGCGCCTACAAGATGCCGCCGGGCACACAGGCGCGGCTGGTGGACACCGGTACCGCGCCCGCAGCCACCCGGCCCGCAGCACCCAACGCATCGACGCCACCCGCCGCAACCGTGCGCAAACCTGCCGGCGGCCACGCCAACCATTGAACCTTCGACGGAGAACTCACATGACTTTGAAGACACGACGCACCCTGCTGGCCCTTCCACTTGTTCTGGTCCTGCCACGCGCCTTTGCCCACGGCGACCAGCACACCAAGGCCAACGCGCCGGTGGTGAAAGAACAGAAACCCTGGGGCATTGCCGCCGAACCCGCCAAGGCCCGGCGCACGGTCGACATCCGCATGAGCGACGACATGAAAATGACACCCAACCACCTCGATGTGCGCGAGGGCGACACGCTGCGCATCCGCGCCATCAATGTGGGCAAGGTGCTGCACGAGATCGTCATCGGTACCGGTGACGAGCTCAAGGCCCACGCCGAGATGATGTTGAAGTTTCCCAACATGCAGCACGAAGAGCCCTACATGGCGCACGTGGCTGCCGGCCAACGAGGCGAGATCGTCTGGACCTTCAACCGTCCCGGTGACTTTGAATTCGCCTGCCTGATCGCCGGCCATTTTTCCGCCGGTATGCGCGGCACCATCCGCGTCAACCCCAAAGCTTGAAACCCCAGGAGACCACCATGCAACGACGTTCCCTCATCAGCGCAGCCGCCGCCTTCGCCGCCGCCACAGCCCTGCCCGTCTGGGCACAAACGCCTGCCGCTCTGCCCGTGCTGCAGGTCTGGAAAGACCCCAACTGCGGCTGCTGCCAGGACTGGGTGAGCCACCTCCAGGCCGACGGCTTTCAGGTGCAGGTGTTCGACACCGGCAACGCCGCCGTGCGCAAGCGCCTGGGCTTGCCCGAGAAGTTCGCCTCCTGCCACACCGGTCTGATCGCGGGCTACGCGATCGAAGGCCATGTGAACGCGCGCGAGATCCGCCGCCTGCTGGCCGAGAAACCCAAGGCCATCGGCCTGGCCGTGCCCGGCATGCCGGTGGGCAGCCCCGGCATGGACGGCGCCGTGTACGGAGATCGCCGCGACGCCTACGACGTGGTGTTGGTGCAGCCCGATGGCACGGGCCGCGTGTATCAGCACTACGCTGGAAACACCGCCGGTTTCAAGCGGACCGCCACCACGGGTGATGCCTTGCCCATGGTGGAAGCCGAGGTGCGCAAGGTGGACACCGCCGCCGGCAAGGTCTCCCTCAAACACGGCGAGATCAAGAACCTGGACATGCCGCCCATGACCATGGTGTTCCAGGTCGCCGACCCGGCGCTGCTGGGCAAGGTGAAGGCCGGTGACAAGGTCCGCTTCACCGCCATGCAGGTCAACGGCGCCTACACCGTGATGAGCATCGAGCCCATGCCCTGAGCACGACGCTCAGGCCTGCAGCAACAGGTTTTTACAGGGTGCCGTGCTAATGTCGCGCCATGCCCAAAACCCTTCGCTACACACTCATCTCGCTGCGCGAGATGGTGGTGTCATTCGGTCCCTTTGCACTGCTCACCATCGCCCTGCTGGGCATGGCCTATTGGTGGCTCAACCCCACACCGCCGAAGCGGGTGGTGCTGGCCACCGGCCCCGACCAGAGCGCCTACGCCGAGTTCGGCAAGCGCTACGCCGAAGCCCTGAAGCGCTACGGCATCACGGTCGAGTTGCTGTCGTCTGAAGGTTCGTCGGCCAACCTCGAACTGCTGCGCCAGGGCAAGGCCGATCTCGGCTTTGTGCAGGGCGGCACGGCCGATATCGGCTACGACGAGGAAGACAGCATCACCTCGCTGGGCAGCCTGTTCGTGGAACCGCTGTGGCTTTTCTACCGCGAGGACTCGGCCAGACGCTTGCGCAAATCGCCCGCGGTGAACAACCTGGCCGAGCTCCAGGGTTGGCGGGTGAATGTGGGCACTGCCGGCAGCGGCGTGCCGCGGCTGTTTTCCACCCTGCTCGACGTGAACCGCGTGGATCCGAAACAGATGACGTTGAGCGAACTGGAGCAGACCCCGGCCACGGTGGCCTTTCTCAATGGCCAGATCGACGCCGTGGTGTTTGCGTCAGCCCCCGAGTCGCTGATGGTGCAAATGCTGCTGCAGACGCCGGGCGTGAGGCTGCTGGACTTTGCACAGAGCGAAGCCTATTCGCGGCGCTTTGGTTACCTCACGCCGGTGGTGATGCCCCAGGGCGTGGTGGATCTGGCACGAAACATTCCCACCAAAGACGTGCGGCTCGTGGCCTCCACCACCAGCCTGCTCAGCAGCACCGGCACCCACCCCGCCATCCTGCAACTCTTCGCGCAGACGGCCACCGTGCTGCACGGTGGTTCGGGCTGGTTCAGCAAGGCGCGCGAGTACCCCAGTCTGGAACACAGCGAAGTACCGATCTCGCCGGAGGCCTCACGCGCCATCAAGAACGGTGCGCCTTTCCTGCAGCGTTACCTGCCGTTCTGGTTGGCCAACCTGATCGAGCGCATGTGGCTCGCCATGGGCCTGATCCTGGCGCTCGCCCTGCCACTCTCGCGCATCGTGCCCCCGCTCTACACCTTCCGCATCCGCAAGCGCGTGTTCCGCTGGTACGCCGAACTGCGCGATGTGGAACAACGCTTCGAGACCGCGCCCGACACGGCACCCGAATTGGTCGAACAGCTCGACGCAATGGAATCAAAGGTGGAAAAAGTGGTGGTGCCGCTGTCGTACACCGACGAGCTCTACGCGCTGCGCAACAACATCCACCTGGTGCGCAAGAAGCTGCTCAGAAAAGTCTGATCGCGCAGCGGGGAAGCGTGGGGGCTGCGTTTTGCCGCCGGGCCGCCCCAAGGCAAAACAGCCCCCTCGGGGGGCAGCGGACCACGCGCAGCGGGGCAGCGTGGGGGCTCAGATTCCTTCGGTCTTGATGCTGTTCAGCCAGGCCTGGCGGGTGACCTTGTCCAGCGCTTCATTGACCACGCCGTGGTCTGCCACCACGCGCAGCTTGTCCTGCTCGATCAACCGGTCCAGGCCGCGGCGGGTCATGGACAGCGAGCGGCCGTTTGCGCCAGAGAACAGGAACAGCGTGCCGTGCGGGCTGGCCCAGGTGATCTGGCAGCGCACAGCCTGGCCTTCCTGCCACATGTCCACCCAAGTCCCAACGCTCAGGTCAGACACCGGTTGCACCGCCATCTCGGCCTTGAGCTGCACCCAGTCGCGCTGCATCGGCTGCGTATCGACAAAGGACGGG